>JAEXNT010000019.1 GCA_023439545.1 Bacillota bacterium | reverse complement strand
GTTTACGGGCGCTGGTAATAAGCTCATCGCATGCGGCAGACCGTACCAACGCCCTTTAGGCGTGGCTAGTAGTAAAGGGCTATGCCCGTTAAAGAAAAACCACCGGCTAGGCCGGTGGATCATTATTGTGTCATGGGCCAAACTACGACCTTTTAAAATACTGCGGGCGCCGGATCGTCATAGACATCGTTCACCTTATTTCCGTAATAACAGCTTTCACATCGCCGGACAAACCGCCGATTTCATTATGCAGTTCCTCCAGTATCTGCCAGGCTTTATCCGCGCATTCGTCCATAATAAGCTTATAGGAAGATTTAACCCTGGCTTCCATATCTGCCGGCTTTCGGCTTAAAGCGCGAACTCCCTGCAGCGCTCCCTTTTCGTTCATCAGATACACATTATTCAGCGCGAATAACACCTCTGCCCACGAGCACACCGTGCGGAAGACCGAACCGCAGGCGTAGTTGATATCGCCTTTTCGCGCTGCCTTACGGCCGCACTCGAGTGAAAACCATGCCTCCCACAGAAACTTTGTTATAACGGCTTCCCTCATTGCGGGCGGGTATTCGCCTTCCGAATACAGCAGGGCTTTAAGCCTGTCGAGCGACGATGCGCCGTCCTGCCACAAAGGGATGCAGTAATGGGTCTCGGAGGCATATATCGTATTTAGGAAGCCGAAGGGATGCCCGCACTGATAATCGATCGTGATCCTTCCCGACAGGCAATCCTTAAGCACAGTTTCGACCTGTCCGGTTTCCCGTAGAAGAATATCCACCGGGGTACCGTCAAAGGTAAGCCAACCCCCGCCATTGATCCAGGGCCCCCATGCTCCGGGAGGGTTCAGGAGGTTATCCCTGTGCCTGTCATCCAGCTTTTTTAAACTATCTTCAAGTGTTATCAGGTCCAGAGCCTGATTTTTGTAATAAAGTCCGATATCGTAGTCGGAATTCTCATCCGCCTCTTTTCGGCTCTGCGAACCACCCAGCGCTATAGCTGAAACACCGGGGACCTCTGCAAGTACTGTAACTATATTTTGTATATCCATATCGGCTTCCCCCACTCCCGTAAGGCAGTTTCCCATAAGCAGTATAAATGTGCGCCCGCCCGAAACCATCCTGTTAATATTACCAAATATATTATAGTCCATTTTCCATCCTGTTGTTTAGCTTATCTTTCAATATAAAAAAGCAATATAAAAAAGCAAGCCCGAAAACTGATATTCCAGGCTTGCTTTGAAACGTTGAGATAGTTGCTGAGACGGATGTTGAGACCGATGTCGAGACGGATGAGTCGGAGTACTGCCCCCCGACTCACTTGCGCCGAAATGAAACAAAAGGAACCGTCCCTGCGTTTCACTAATCAGCCGAGTATTGCCTTGAGGTCCGCTTCCGGGGTGGAAATGGGCTTCAGCCCGAACTTCTCCACGAGTACATTAAGAACGTTCGATGAGAAGAAGGCCGGTATCGACGGACCGACATAGATGTTCTTTATACCCAGCGCGAGCAGCGTGAGAAGTATGCATACTGCTTTCTGCTCGTACCAGGACAGAACGAGCGTCAGCGGAAGGTCGTTGACTTCGCAGCTGAATGCGCCCGCCAGAGCCACGGCCACCTGTATTGCAGAGTATGCGTCATTGCACTGCCCCATGTCCATTATCCTCGGCAGCCCGCCTATTTCGCCTATATCAAGGTCGTTGAAGCGGTATTTGCCGCAGGCGAGCGTCAAAATCACGGTATCCTTCGGAGCCTGCTTAACGAATTCGGTATAGTAATTCCTGCCGGGCTTTGCTCCGTCGCAGCCTCCCACCAGGAAGAAATGCTTTATAGCTCCGTCCTTTACAGCCTGTACGACTTTATCCGCAGCGCCGAGAACCGTATTGCGCGCGAAACCCGTTGTCAGGACGCTGCCGCCGTTTATGCCTGTGAAGTGTTTGTCCTCTGCCCAGCCGCCGAGTTCCAGCGACTTTTTGATGACGGGAGTGAAATCCTTCCTGCCATTGTCGTCGGGAATATGCACGAGGCCCGGATATTCTACAACCGCGGTAGTGAATACCCTGTCTGAATAATTCTGCTTCGGAGGCATCAGGCAGTTTGTCGTGAACAGGAAGGCTCCCGGTACATTTTCAAATTCCTTCTGCTGGTTCTGCCATGCTGTGCCGAAATTGCCCTTGAGGTGCGTGTATTTCTTAAGTTCCGGGTAGCCGTGAGCGGGCAGCATTTCACCGTGGGTGTAGATGTTTATGCCCTTACCCTGTGTTTGCTCGAGAAGCTGTTTCAGATCGTGCAGATCGTGGCCGCTGACCACTATGAACGGACCTTTTTCCACATCAGTCGTGACTTTAACAGGAGTCGGGTGGCCGAAGGTACCGGTGTTGGCCTCATCCAGCAGCGCCATGCACTTCAGGTTGGCCATACCGAATTCCATCAGCAAGCTCAGCCAGCCATCCACGCTGTGCTCCTCTCCGACAGCCTTCATACCCTTGAAGAACCAGGCCGTTACCTCAGGATCCTCTTTTCCGAGCACGTACGCGTGCCATGCATATGCAGCCATTCCGCGAAGTCCGAGAAGCAGTGTGGAACGGAGCGATACGATGTCGGCGTCGCCGGTCCAAAGGCTCTCCGCGGCGAAGTTCTCCGCTCCGCCCAGGTTTTTTGTCTCTCTCTCGACTTTTGCAGTAATTTCGTTAACGCTTTCGATATCGAAATTGACGTTTGTTATCGTGGTAAAAAGACCCTCCATCATTAACACCGCGGCGTTTCTTCCGGGTCTCCCGTTTTTCTCCGCGGCTCTTGCCAGACCTATAAGAGCGCCTGTAAGCTTATCCTGCCCATTTGACACATCGGCGCTTTTGCCGCAGACTCCCACCTTCGTGCAGCCTTTGCAGCCTGCCGTCTGCTCACACTGAAAACAAAACATTTCACTCATTTACTGATCCTCCCTGTCGTTTGCTATGTTCTGGATTTATTATCGTTCCGGTTTTTGGGCCGGTCGTTTTACTGACTGTCTGTTTGCGTTGACATAGCAATTGTAGTATAATTTGCTTATCAAATCGGTAACCATGGTTACAAACGGCGGAGGGATATCGAAATGGGCCAAAGATTGCATAAGGTGATATCGGAGTGCATGCTTTTCAGGGGAATGACTTCGCAGGAACTCTCGGCGCTGCTTGGCTGCCTGGATTTCAAGGTGCGCAGAGTCGGACGGAACGATATAGTGAATATGGCGGGAGATCCTTTCGAAGGCGTCGGAGTGATTTTATCCGGACAGGCGGATGTAATAAAGGAAAACAACGCCGGAGAACGCATGATCATGACTATGTTGAAACCCGGCGATCTTTTCGGAGAAATGGCCGCCTTTTCCGGTGCGGGGAAATGGCCTGCCACAGTAGTTGCCCATACGGACTGCAGCGTTATGTACGTGCCCACCGACAAGCTTACCGGCCAATGCGAAAAGACCTGCTCAGGTCACAGAAGGCTTATAATAAACATGCTGGGTATTTTGTCCAGGAAGGCGCTGACCCTGAGCAAAAAACTCGAATTTCTATCGATAAGGAGCGTCCGCGGGAGGATCGCCAGTTTTCTTCTCGAGCATTATAAAAACAGCGGTCAGACGACCTTCATGCTTCCCATGAACAGAAACGAAATGGCGGATTTCCTGAATATCACGAGGCCTTCACTGTCCCGGGAAATGAGCAGGATGAGGGAGGATGGCATCCTCGATTTTCACAGGTCGTCCGTAAGGATAACTAACATGGCTGCGTTGAAGGAAGCGGCTGAGTAGCGGAATGTAGTTTCTCATTGTATTTGTCAATTCACGTGCAATAAATTTATTGGTGATAATGCCTGATAATATACTATTATCATATAATACGCGTATTTTCGTAAAAACAAACGGAGACTAAAGAAACCTATTTCAAAAGCGTATAGGCAATATAATAAAATATTAATCGATAATTTCAGGGCCATCGTCAAATAAAGTGCAGTATCAAGCCGTTAATCGCCTTAATTCTATCGATTTTATTTTATAGAAATTAAGATATAACAACGATTTTTCCAAAAACAAATTGAACATTTTATTATATTTTAAAAAGGATGCGCAAATTGACTTATTTCAAGCTTTATACCTTATGCGAATTTAAAATGACGATTGAACATTTGTCAGACGTGAAAAAAGAGTGAAAATACGTCGCAGGCGCTTTACAAGAGCGGTCTTGAAGCAATTGAACATTCTTAATCCGCCGGTGCCATTGCTTCTTCAGCTGCAGACTTCTTTATTACGTCTACAATTTTTCCTTTGACCTTGACAGCTGTGTTCTGATCATATAAAAAAGGAGTCATTTTATTGTTCGCCGGTCGTAATTCAATCATATTGTCATTAGCATAAAAATATTTTATCGTGCTTGAACCTTCGACTTCTACAAGAGCTATTTCTCCGTTCTCCACTTCAGGCTGGGGCTTTACGACCACATAATCCCCGTCGTTGATACCTGCCTCTACCATTGAATCGCCAACGACCTGAATCACAAAAGCGTTGGAATGCTTACCATTGGTATTTATCCTGCCATGATTATATTCGATTATCTCAATAGGCGATCCTGCCGCAGACCGTCCTAAAACGGGCAGGTAATAAACTTCTTTATCTTTAACTAAAGGCTTTTCATTTTTAGAAAAATTCAGATCACCATTTTTCGACGCCTGGCCATTTTCCATATTTATAAAATACCTGGGATAAAAATAAGACTCCTGGGAATAAAGCTCACGGCTTATTTCATCTTTGCTGTTTATACTATCGATATCCGTTTTATCAAAGTCCTTTGTATAGAGCTTGTATAGCTCGCTGCATTGCAATGTAAAAACATTGTTAAGGAAATATTCGACAGCTTCCAGATGTTTATTGAATATTAATTCCTTTTTCTTGTAGAACTCTAATTCGGTCAGTAACCCATTGACCCATAAATCCTTCATAGGTAAATAATCACTGAAGTATATGGTATTGATTTTATCAATTAATGAAGCAAGAGCCGATAACCTTACATGTGTCGAATTTACTGTCCGACCCTGTTTATCGGAATTTATGGATTGTTCAATTAATTCATTAAAACTATTCCAAATGGTCAGAAGCATGCGTTGGATATTTTTTGGTTTATCCTTGATCTTATCCTCGATTTCGGACATGTCATTACTGAACATTTCTTCAGAAATATTTCTGTACGCCGACTCTCCCTTCAGATATTGTGAGCTTACTTTAAAATACTTTTCAAGCTTTGTCATAGCTTCAAAGTTAGGCTCGCGTTGGTCGTTTTCATATCTGAAAACAGCCATTTTGGACATGTTAAGCTCCAGCGCCAACTGATTCTGCGTCAATCCCTTTTCTTTTCTTAATTCTTTAAGCCTTTTACCAATTGACATTATAATCTCCTAACCAATAGCATCAGCGTTTCCCCGTCGGTTTATAATTACCGGTTCTTTTTTAGATTATATCATTTTATTGCACAAATGGTAAACGATTTTCGGCAGCGGTATAAAAAACACTTGAAATTGCACAAATGGTATATTATAATTTAATAAAATTAACCATTTGTGCAACCAAGGAGGATCCCACATGCTTTTGCATGCTAATGGCAACGAGATAAAAAGAAGGCGTGAACGACTGGGATTAACAAGATATGCATTGTCGATGAAAGCCGGATTGGGGCCAATGGCGTTGACACGTATGGAAGAGGAATTACATATGGTTCACCCATTGAGGGCCAAGGCTGTGGCGTATGTCCTCGGATGCGACGTCGATGAAATATTTCACGGGAGTACGGAAACCAGTTATTCAAAAGCTTCCTCGATGTAATTGAACGCTTGAAAGGTGCAGCCCGTCTTTCGAAATCGCCAAACGATACGGTCGGGTCCCGCCTGAGGCAAGGAGAGTTAAATGACACAGGAGATATGGCTTACAACTGAAGAGTTCGCCCGGTATGAAAGCCGCGAATACTTTGCCGTCTACAGGGATATTAAAAGGAACCCTGATAAATATGTCACAAAATCAATCGCTAACGAAAAGGGCGGTAAAAATCGATTGCTTATCAGCATATCTTCCATGTCGGCAGATGGCAGGCGCAATTACTTTGCGGATAAATGCAGCTTTGACATCTCAAAACACGCGCACCCGGCCAAATTGCCGGATGTCAGCGGAGAAGAAGCCTGGTATGTGGGATACAGCCTGAATGTCTTTCTGCAGAAGAATGAAAATCAGTATTACAAGGCTATTGAGACTGCCGGCCGAATCAGGGAATATCTAACATATGATGGCGATCACAAAACCGAGTACACTGAAGGGTTTGCGGAGAAACTTGGAATGAGCGGACGCAGTTTTAGGCGTAAGGTTGATCAATACCTTGAAGGAGCGGCGTGGGCAAAGGAAATGGAAAACGCTGACGGTAGAAATTATGATTATTACAAAATACTTGCCCTTTGCCGCAAACCCAAAGCGAAATACTCAATAGTTTTAAGTGATGAAATGAAGGCCTTTATTGAAAATATCTGGTTCGACAAGCAATTTTCCGAGAACATGAGGAATCAAAGGCGGGCTTATGCTATTTTCTCGGAATATGCCCTCGATATGGGATGGCATCCGGTACCTTCCTATCAGACAGTCAACCGGTATATCAATGAACTGAATACCAGATACAAGAACGAAAAGGATATGGCGGCCAAAGGGCTGCGCGAATTCCGCAGGGGTAATATGCTGAAGCGATACAGGAATACGGCGTCCTTGAAGGTTATGGAGCTGGTTCAGGGCGATGGCCACATCTTCGATTTTTGGTGTACGGTCGAACGTGAAAATGGGAATCAAGCCGTCATTAGACCATATTTGGTCGGGTTTATCGATACAAGAAGCCGGTGCCTTCCCGGATGGGCAATCTGTGAGGTTCCCTGTTCAGAAACAATAAAACACGCACTAATGCACATGATCCATCCCAAAACCGGCAGCCGGATAGAAGGGGTGCCGAGATACCTGCTTCTGGATAATGGCAAGGAATTTACATCAAAGACGATGACAGGTCGTCCGAGGACGGAAAGGTTTTCAATAGACAGTTATACGGAAGGATTCTTTAAAAGCATAGGAATCGAGTCGGACATGCGCAGCCTCCCGTATCAGGGATGGACAAAAGCACAGATCGAGCGTTTCTTCAGGACAATATGCACCGAATTTTCCGCATGGTTTAATTCATACACGGGTACGTTGACAGGCTCCAAAACCTCGGCAAAAGTAAAAAAAGATATTAAGGGAATGTTCCTGCGCGGAGAGCTTCCGACGCTTGAGGAAGTGGCTGATAGATTTGAATACTTCATTAATAATGTATATCACGTCCGGGAGCACGATGGCTTAAAAAAGCAGAATGAAGAAAAGCCTGTCCCAATGGATGTCTTCCTGAATGCAGAGAGATATTACAAGCCGGCGCCTCCGCTGGAACACACATTAGCCATGCTGATGGAATGTGAAGTCAGGAAGGTTACTCCCATGGGTATTATTGCGAACAAGCGGCATTTTCAGCATGAGCTTCTTGCTCCATATTTCGGGCAGTGGGTCAATATCCGGTATAACCCGGGAAATCCGGATTACATATTTGTTTATGACAAAACCGGAGGAAAAATCTGCGAGGTTACCAGTTACGAGGGCCTCGATCCTATTGCAGGTTATGGCAATACTCAATTGAAAGAACATATCATGCAGCAGAACAGGCAGATCAAGCAGACCCGGGAGTCACTTGAGCGCCTGCGCACTCCGTATGAAAAGCGCATTTCATCAAAACATGACGCAAAGGACAGAAAAATACTTCTTCCCGGCTTGAAGGACGAACGGCAGAAAGTCGTTTCAATCCCTAATGACAAGCAGTACAGGGATGAGGTCAAAAACAAAAAACGCATACGTCAGGAGGATGATGTAAACGAATTTTTCTCCGAACAGGCGAAGAAGTTCTACAACAAAACCAAACAAGCCAACTAAAATAAGGGGGTAAGTATTATGACGAAAGACAATACACAATCCTATATTTCTAATACAGGATTGTCCATCACTACACTGCTGCATACCCAGGACGCAAACAACATCATCGGAGTCTGCCAATCATGCCAGGAATTCATGTCGTTGGGCGTTATCGTGGGCAAATCAGGTTTCGGCAAAACCTACACACTTAAGCATTATGCAGCCAACAGCGAGTATGTGTGCTATATCGAGTGCGATGATAGCATGTGCAGCCGCGAACTGCTCGAAGCTGTAGGCGATGCAATCGGGATTCCTGCCACCTGCTGTTCCATATCCAAGCGCTCCAGGCAGATCAAAAAATTCTTCAATACCAATAAAGGCTATCTCCTGGTAATAGATGAGGCGGACAAGCTGCTTAACAAATATACACAGAAGAGAATGGAGATTCTGCGCTCCATCTTTGATCAAAGCGACGTCGGGCTGATCATCGCTGGGGAACCAAAACTGGAAGCAATGATCAAGTCCTACCTTCCCCGGTTTGCCAACCGGGTTGACTTTTATACCAGCCTGAAAGGCATTTCAAGAAAAGAGGTCGAGAGGTACCTTGATGGGTACCTTGACGGGTTGAATTTTCATCCGGACGCCCTGGAGGAAATGATCCGGAGGTCGACAAACACACAGACCGGTTGTTTCCGTCTTCTGAACAGAACAATGAAGAATATCGTTCGTCTCCTGCAGGGACAGACAAATTGTCATGAAATCACCACGGATATTATCACGAAGGCGGGCAGGATGATGATGTTGTAAGCATCGTGAATTCCGGCAGGAAGGAGGGAAAAATGAATGTTTTATTTTATCAGCCGATAAAAAACCAAACCGATAATTGTACATTGATAAAGGCTGAAATGAAGAGATGTTGCCTGACGGAAGCCGATATGGCAAAACAGCTTGAGATTTCGATCAGGATGCTTCGACAATATCTTCAGAGCGGTTTCGGTCCTCAGTATGTTGAAAAACGCGTAAAAGAATGGCTCGAGTGAAGAAGAGCCTGTAAAAACCGATGTATATGGAAAATTAGCTATAAATAGGTTTGACTTGTGATAAATGGTCATTAATTCCATAATATTTTCGATATATAAAGAGTCAGTGGTAAAGGTTGAATAAGGACAGGATAAAATATAAAGCAATAATCCAGATATAAAAGCAGAACGCCTCGCGTGAAAATCGAGAATGCCAGTAAAATCAATACCTACGTGAAATGTGCGATATCTCTTATTATATTAAGCTGTATGAGAATTTTTAAAGGAATGTAAGTGTAAGTTATAGGGGGTAATATACGTGAAAATAAGTGAACTGATTTCGCAAGTGAATATTGAGGATCTCCCGATGCAACACAGACAGTACGCCGAGATAATCGGGTTGGAGAATTTGGTCAAGCTGTGTGAAACCATGGGAGGTTCCGGATATTATATCCCGCAAACCCAGGAGCTGTTGTCCGACTGGGTATGTAAAAAGGTCAAGGAAGAATACAACGGATATAACATCAAAACTCTTGTAAAAAAGTACGGCGTTTCTGAACGTACGATCTACAGATGGGTGGAAGACATAAAGGCTGCACCTGCCGAAGGTCAGCTATCTATGCCCCTCTGACAAAGTCATTGGCACGTGCATTTCACATCAGCCTGTATCACATGTAAAATCCTAGTATAACAACTAGGATTTTTATTTTTGCTAAAGACGAGGTACAAAATGCCAGGTGCAGGTGGAATTTCAATTACAGTCATTTTCCAGATCATATGTACTTTAGCCGTAGCAGTTTTCGGATTCTTTATTAAACGGGAATTAAAAAGACTGGATGATGCAGATAAAAATAACGAACAGGAAATAAAGGAAGCAAAGAAAGACTTGGATACAAAGCTAACGGACCTAAAGGATGATTATAACAAGTACAAAGCTGAGATGCCGTTCAACTTCGTCACCAGGGATGAGTTCATCAGGGCTATGACAAATCTCGACAGAAAGCTTGACAAGATATACGACTGCATAGCAAAGAAAGGAAGTAACTTCGAAGCATGATAGAGACTACCGATAAAACGCAGGCTTTGAAAAACAGACAACTTAGAGGAATCATACTGAGAAACCTGGCAATGTTTTATCCACACCCCATTACGATCCGGGGCCTCAAGGGAGCTCTCACAGAACATGGACAGCCCGTCCCGGCCGATACGCGGAAGGTCTGCACCTATCTCGAAGATAAGGGCTATATACGGACAAAAGAAGGATACCTGAAGGGGTCGACTGATGATGAACTGGTCAAATTAACAGCAAAAGGAATCGATTTGCTTGAAGGTGCAAGCATCGATCCGGGAGTGGATATTTAGTGAAAAAGACAGAGGGCGGCAAAGATGAATGATTGGTATGTACTTCATGTAAAGACTGGTGAGGAACTTGCCGTAAAAGCCGTATTGGCCCGGCATTTCCCGGAGGTAATAAATCTGGTGCCCGAAAGGATACTCAGGGAACGGATCAATGGTAAGTGGAGGGAGATCTCCAGGGTTCTGATAACGGGGTATGTGTTTATAAATGCCCTGCTGGATACAAACCTGTATTACAAGCTCACTGCCGTACCTTATGTAATACGGATACTCGGCTCGGGCAAGCCGGATCCGGTTCCGCCCGATGAGATGCAGGTGATCCTCAAACTCGGGAATTATGGCGATACGCTCGGTTTATCCGAAATATACCATACCGGTAATAAGGTACAGGTTGTTTCCGGGCCGCTTGCTGGAATGGCGGGGCAAATAGTAAAGGTTGATAAAAGAAGGTACAGGGCAAAGGTCAATGTCTCCCTCATGGGAGAACCGCGGATTGTAGAACTGGGAATAGTCGATATATCCAAAATCGATTGATCCGATATACTCCATTTCAAAGTCCGATTTATCACATGCTTGACTCGTCGCATGTCGGTATCGAGGATGTCATAACCGCTCATAACCGGATTTACATCCGGGTGGCGAAGCCTGCCCGAAATTGACCAAACAGATAAGAGGGCCAACGCATAACGGGCAGATACCGGAACCGGGAGCCGGGAATAAGCCTGATGCCGAAGCTGCTGCCCGCTAGTGCGGCAGCCGGCTTCAGAGGACAAGTAAAGGAGGATTGATGAATGGCGAATATTGTAGAATAGGCGGATATCCCGGAGACAGCCGGTTGGAGGGTTGCAGCCGGAGCAACTTCCGAACGGGGGAAATACATGGCCGAGGAACGGAAATTTACCGGAAAAGTAATTAGTGAAGTCTTAACGGAGGCGTAGAAGAAACATGATAGATGAGATCAAGCAGGCAATCGTATCTTTGCTCAATAGCCTATACCCCGATCGTCCGGTTCTTGACGAAAACGCTGATCAGCAGCTCACCAACGGATATTTTTTTATTGATGTCAGTGAAAGCGCTTATCAGCACAGTATCAACGGAAGCTTCAAAGGATCGGTTACCTTCGATCTGTCATACTTTCCTGCCAATGGCGACAGCCCGCGCAGCGAATGCCTTGCCGTACAGGATAACCTGCTTCGTAGTCTCAATCTGGTCGAAGGCTTCAGGATACTCAGTAAAAAAGCAATAATTGTCGAAAAGGTTCTGCATGTAAGCTTTACAGTAAAATTTCTGGAGCGGGCGGAACGGACAACAACCGTCCCCATGCAGATAATCAAAGAAATAAGGAGGTCTTAGGATGGCTGGAACTTATAATACTCAGAACAAAGTCAGGCCGGGCGTGTATATCAACTTTTCATCAGAAAAACCATTGGCTGTGGAACTGTCGGACAGAGGTGTCGTTGCTCTGCCGCTTTCTCTCTCATGGGGGAAAATCGGAGAAATCACAGTAGTACATCAGGGGGATAGCACCTGGGAAAATTTCGGCTATGAGCTGACGGAGCCGAAGCTGCTGCTTTTGAAGGAGGCCCTTAAAAGAGCAAAGACAGCCCTGGTATACAGGATTAATAATGGAGAGGCCGCCACTGCGACGCTGGCTGCAAATGTAATTGCCACCGCAAAGTATAAAGGCGCCAGAGGGAACGACATATCGGTAAAGATTGCGGCAAATTCATCCGCATGGGACGTTACGACGCTGGTATCCGGAAATGTGGTTGATACGCAGACCGTAAGCGATATCGACAGCTTTATTGAAAACAACTGGATATCGATATCCGGTTCGGGCAGCTTTGAACCCGCAACTCTTACGTTGGCAGGCGGGAGCGATGACAATTCAAACCTCGATCATAACGGATTCCTGTCCGCGCTGCTGGTGCAGGACTATGACTGTATTGCATGCTTTGCGACCGCCGCAGACGATCAGTCGCTTTATATCGGCCATGTAAAAGCCGAGCGCGAGAACGCCGGAAAAATGGTATCGGTGGTTATGCCTGAAAATGCGGCTGATAAGGAATATGTCATCAGCGTATCGAATGGTATCAAACTTTCGGACGGAACCCTGCTTTCAGCGTCGGACGCCTGCGCATGGATGGCGGGGGCTACGGCGGCATCGCTGGTAAATCAGAACCTTACTTTTTCAAAGTATGAGGACGCTGTCGATGCATACCCCAGAAGGACGCATGAAGAGACAGTGGCGGCTATCAATGTCGGACACGTTGTGTTTACTTCGAAGGCCGGAATCGTAGTCGTGGAATATGACATCAATACCCTTACAAGCTTTGCCTCCCCCAAATCGAAGGCATGGCGAAGCAACCGCGTAATGCGTGTGTTGGACTCATTCCAGACGGATGTACAGACTATTTTCGAATCGCAGTATATCGGAAAGGTCAGCAACGATGACGAAGGAAGGCAGCTTTTCCGGTCGGCCATCATTGAATACTGTAAGGAACTGCAGCGTCTTGGCGCATTGCAGAATTTTGAGGGAGCTGCGGATATAACGGTTACCGCCGGAACGGACGAGGATGCGGTTCTGATTACCGCGGCGCTGCAGCCGGTCGATTCGGTCAATAAAATCTATATCAAGGTAAATGTGGGGTGATTTGAATGTCTGACAAATATGTAAGGCTGCCGGATATGCTTTCCGGCTCCGAAGGAAAAGCGTTTATAACCATTGACGGCAAGAACAGGGAGCTTTTTGAGCTGCTCAAAATATCCGTTAACATTGAAAAAACCGTTGCTGAGAAAAAACTGCTCGGAAGCAGAATTACCCAGCATAAGGTTACAGGTCTGTCCATCAAAGGATCGGCGACACTGGCGCTCATGAATGGAGCTTTGCTCGATTCCACGCTTAAGTACCTCAAAACCGGAGTTTTTCCTGACATCAAGCTGCAGATCAAGAACCTGGACAATGCCAGCTCCGTCGGAGCAAGAGAGGCCGTCCTCTCAGGCGTTATTTTCAATACCGACCTGATATCCATGCTGGAGGGTGAAAGTGAAGATATCATCACTTTCGATACCGATTTGACAGCTGACGGAATCGAGCTTCTGAGTGATTTCACTCTGCCGCAGAATTATAGATAAGGGGGATGGCTATGAGCCTGAAAGCGTTTCTAAATCCTATTGCGCCACGGAATGAAAGGGTTGTGATTTCCAAAAGGTTTACCGAGAATAATGTGGCGGTTTCCTGGGAGCTCAGACCGATCCTCCAGGATGAAAATGAAGCCATAATGAAAAAGCATACTAAAACGGACAGGAAAACCGGCGCCGAGAATTTGAACCGTACGGCATATATCGCGGAGCTCACTGCTGCAGCCGTAGTTTACCCCGATCTTAAGGATGCCGAACTGCAAAAGGCATACGGTGTTCTGGGCGAAGGCGAGCTTCTGAAGAAAATGCTTATGGTAGGCGAATATGCAGTATTGATACAAAAGGTGCAGGAGCTGTCCGGCCTCGATACCGATCCCAACGACCTGGTAGCTGAAGTAAAAAACGCATAAGGCAGGGTGATCTTGAATTCAATATGGCTCACTACGCCCTGCAGAAACTTCATATACTCCCTCATATATTTGAAGATCTTCCGTTCCGCGAAAAAATATTCGTGTACGGAAGTACTCTACAACGGGTCGAGGATGAAAGCTCAGAACAGAAAAAGATTAAAAACACAACTGCACCCAGGGGAAGGAGGCGGCGGTAATGCCGACGATAATCACGATATTTGAATTGCAGGACAGGTATTCGGAGACGATAGACAGAATAAGCGGTGCCACCGCCTCAGCTCAAAAGAATATCTCAGCTGCGGCCGGTGAGACTGATAAAGCACTCGGCAAAACCAAGAGCTTTGTCGAATCTGCCGCAAGCGGAGCATCAAAGCTGGCAGGTTCGGTCAAAGGAGTCATTGGCGGATTTTTTGAGCTGGAGTCTATTCAGAAGGGCATCGATATAGCGGATAATTTCTCCAATATGTCGGTAAAATTGAGTACGATCAATGATGGTCTGCAGACTAATGCACAGCTGCAGGACAAGGTCTATAAAGCGGCCGAAAGATCGAGAGGCTCCTACATGGGCATGGCGTCCAGTGTTGCAAAAATGGGGCAGCTTGCAGGGGATTCCTTCAAGAACAACGACGAGCTGATCGCGTTTACCGAGCTTGCGCAGAAGTCCTTCAGGGCAGGCGGAGCAGACAGCGAGGGACAGCAGGCAGGTATGGACCAGCTGACGCAGGCAATGGGTTCAGGCGGGCTTCAGGGGGACGGGTTCAGTTCCCTCCTGGAGACTGCTCCATTGATTGCAGAAGCCATATCAAAATTCACAAGTAAATCGGTAGACGATTTAAAGACTTTATCCGCTGAGGGCGGAATAACTGCGGACGTTCTCAAAAGCTCGATACTTGCCGGCAGCGGCGATATCAATTCAAGCTTTGCCGACATGCCAAAGACGTTCGGCGATATATTTTCCGAGGTTCAGAACAGGGCGCTAAAAGCATTCGAGCCGGTTATCGAGAGGGTAAACAGCATTATCAATTCTTCAACCTTTACCAATATAATTGGTATGGTTATGACAGCTATTGATTTTATAGCAAACGGACTCAATAATATCTTGAGCTTCGTACAGGCAAACTGGGGAGTTATCGCGCCGATACTGCTTTCCATAATAGGCGCTTTAGCCTTAATCGCCTTTTTATACCTGCCTGTCATGCTGGTGCAGTGGCTTTTGATAAACTGGCCGATACTTCTGATTGCGGCGGCTATTACCCTTTTGATTTACATGATGACCAAATTCAGCGATGTTACCGCTAAGGTGTTCGGCTTTATCGGCGGCCTCATAGGTGTTCTGGTCTCAAGTATTTATAATTCTGTTGTTGGATTTATTAACTTTTTTATAGGTCAAATAAATCTTGTTCTTGACCTTATCAATCTGGTAATAGAAGCTTTAAACCTTATACCCGGAGTCAACATCGGCCTTATAAAAGAAGTTAAATCCATTGAATATATGGATACCAAAGACGCGTGGTCGAAGGGCCAAAATATAGGCAAGGCTATCGGCGGCTCTCTGGGAGGAGTTGGAGATAAGCTGTCGTCACTGACCGGATCCGGATTGGATTCATTCATGCAGAAGGGGGCAAATTCCGGCCCCGATCTGGATTTGTACATGAAGAACGGAGCGCTGCCGGTGACCAGCAAGGACGGCAGTATGAAAGTCGATGTTTCCGATGAAGATCTGAAATATCTGCAGGATATTGCTGAAAGAGATTACATCAATAAGTTCTCGACAGCCACACTGGCTCCGAATATACAAATCTCAATAGCCGGATCCGGGGATAGCGATGCGGATGAAAAACTGGCGGAACGAGTCGGTAGAATATTACAGGAACAAATCGCCGTTGCTGCTGAAGGAGCGTATTAATCATGAGTTATGCTGTGTTTTTTGATAAAGATGGCGAGACGGTCAGGCTTCCGGTGAATCCCGAATCGATAAAAGTGTCCAAATCCCAAAAGATCGAGAACTATGATGTGCTGAAGCTTGGGGGCATAGCAATGCCCACCGGTATCGAGCTGGACAAGATCAGCTTCGAAGCCGAGCTGCCCGGCAGGGCTTACAGGTATGTGAATACGTCACGCGGTTTCAAGCTCCCGGACTTCTATTTAAGTAAGTTCGAGACTTGGCGCAAGTCAAACGAACCGGTTAGGTTTATAAAAAATAATGGACTTGGCGACGATCTATCCATCCTGGTTCTGTTCGACAGCCTCGACATAGAAGAAACCGCCGGTGAAGAGGGCGACTTCATGGTATCTTTTGAGCTAACCGAATATCGTCCTTTTACAAAAAAGGAGGTTGTCATCGTTAATGAAACCTCCCAAAAGAGTACGGTGAAGATCAAGCCGGCGGCACGCATAGGGTCGCCGGCAATACCCAATACATACAAGGTAGCCGCAGGAGATACGCTTTGGGAACTTGCCTGGAAGTATCTGGGGAGCGGAGAAAAGTATACGGAAATTCTGTCTATGAACCCGGAAATAAAAAATCCGGAAATCATACATGTCGGGCAGGTGATCAAGCTGCGTGATTGAATTGTTGATACAAAACAAAGACGACGGAAAGATTTTTGAAATGTCTGAGGCGGCAAGCTCCGTCAGCTACAGCGACAGTCTTAACAACGGCTGCGGCAAGCTCGAACTGAAATACCTGTATGATGGGGTTGTCTTCTCCAACGGTTCCATTGTCCGCTTTCGCTATAACGGCGCCGACATTTTTTTCGGCTATGTATTCAAGTATGAAAGAGATAACGGAACCGAAGTAACTATTACCGCTTACGATCAGCTTCGATACCTGAAGTCAAAAGACACCCTTGCCATAAAAGGAATCAGGCTTGATCAACTGGTGTCGAAGATTGCCGGAATGTTCAAACTCGAGCTTGGAACACTGGATAATACGGGGTATATTCTGCCTACCTCAGTCCAGGATAATCAAACATATCTCGACATGATCTACAACAGCATATCAAGGACACTGCTGGGGTCAGGCAAAAAGTATTCGTTTTATGACAGGTTCGGAAGCTTATTCCTCACGGACCTGCAATCGCTGAGGCTGCCGCTCGTGATCGGAGATCAGAGCCTGGCGTATGGTTTCAAGTTTGAACAGAGTATAGATGATAATTTCTACAATCAGATCAAGCTGGTCAGCGATAATGAGTCCACCGGCAAAAGAGACGTCTACATCGAACGTGACAGCAGCTCCATCGATAAATACGGCTTACTCCAGTATTATGAAGCGGCGGATAAAAATGAAAACGCCGAACAATTAAAGGCAAAGGCTGCAGGGCTTCTCAAGCTGATGAACCGTGAGACGAAATCTCTCTCGTTGGACGCCATAGGCGACACAAGGGTCCGGTCCGGGAACAGTATTCTCGTCGATGTTTCCGGGCTTGGAATTAAACAGTACCTTATAATCGATTCCTGCAAGCATACCTTTAAGCAAAACAACCACACAATGAGCATGGAGCTTGTATTATGATTGATCAGATAAAGGAAATCGTAAAAAATTATTTAAATGCCATAAAGCCTGCAAGGTTAGTTCCCGGGACAATTGAAACGGTGTCCCCGTTGACAGTCAGAGTCAATGAAAAACTGATCATTCCTGAGGATCTGATTATCTGGCCTCCTTCCCTTAACCCGGAAGCTATCGGGAAAAAGGTATTGATGATCAGGCAGGAAGGCGGACAGCAATACTATGTCCTGGAGGTGAAGTAAATGCTGCCTGAAAAGAATGTTACAAATCTTGAAATAAGCTATGCAGCGCAGCCGTCAAAAACTTACAGAATATCCGCTGAAAATGAAATCAGCGGGTATATCGATGGTTTGGACTCGATAAAGCAGGCCGCGGAATTGATCCTTGCCACCGAACGGTACGTCTATCCCGTCTATAGCTGGAACTACGGAACGGAGCTGGAAGGCCTCGTCGGGAATGACTACGAATATGTCGTCGCGGAGAGCAAGCGGCGGATCACGGACGCTTTGCTGTGGGACGACCGTATCACGAAAGTTACCGAATTCGAATTTATCAAACAGGACGACGCCCTGACGGTGGCATTCAAGGTGGTAACCCAATATGGAAACTTCAATATGGAAACGGAGGTTACAATGTAGTGTACGAAGATAAAACCTTTGACAAAATATTAAGCGGGATGCTGGACCGGGTCCCCGAGGATCTGGACAAGCGCGAAGGCAGCATTGTATATAATGCTCTGGCTCCATGCGCTTATGAACTGGCACAGGCATACTACAAACTGGGAAATTTCCTTGAACTGGTATTCATAGACACTTCTGCGGGTGACTATCTCACACGTATATGCTCCCAGTTCGGGGTGCGGCGTAAACCGGCCACTTCTGCCGTTATTCAGGCATCCTTTTCAGACAGTGCCGGCGCCGGGTTTGACGTTTCCATAGGTTCCCGGTTCGGAGCGAATGGGCTTATATATACTGTTACGGCAAAAGTCTCGACAGGAATATATAAGCTTACATGTGAGACATCCGGAATAGCCGGCAATCTGTCATCGGGTGAACTATTGCCGGTGGACTATGCTTCCGGGCTCGCTGCGGCGAGGGTTACGGCGATAATAACATACGCGGAGGATGAGGAAACGGACGAGGCTCTGCGGGAGCGGACGCTGACAAAGATACAGAATCCATCTACCTCCGGCAGCGCCAACGATTACTTATTGTGGGCGCTAAGCGTCCAGGGAGTCGGAGACGCAAAGGTATTCCCCCTTTGGAATGGCAATGGCACAGTTAAGGCAGTTATTATCGGGACCGACAAAAAAGCTGCCGGAAGCGGTATAGTATCGGCTGTGGCGGCTTTTATAGAGTCTGTCCGTCCGATCGGAGCATCGGTGACAGTGGAATCGGCAGCCGAACTTACAATAAATATTTCAGTATCCGTAGTTAAGTCTTCAGGATATACATTGGCACAGGTAACTGAAAATATTACTGCGGCAATTGAAGAATACCTTTCTTCAACGGCATTCAAGCAGGGTTCGGTGAGCTTTGCAAGGATCGGGAACGCTATATTGGATGCGGCGGGAGTTCTGGACTATTCAGCCCTGTCAGTCAATGGGGGAACGTCCAATATACCGGTCTCTTTAACCGCCGGACGCTGTCAGACGCCTGTAATAGGGACGGTGACGGTTACGTGAGTAAAGCGGAGAAATTGAAATCCTGCGTGCCGGATAAGATCTCGCAAATATCTCAGTTCAAAGCTATTTATGATGTACAGGGCGCGGAGCTCGACAATATATATACGGCAGTGGATGATACGGTGAATCAATGCTTTATCGGTACCGCCACATGGGGACTTAAATTTTGGGAACGGATGCTCGATATTCCGCCGGATGAGGCGAAAGAAGCCGCGTACCGCAGGGACGTAATCCTTTCAAAAATAAAAGGTACCGGAACAGTGACGGTTTCATTGATAGATACCGTCGCTGAAAGCTATGATAACGGGAGCATCGATATAATCGAGCATCCTGATATACATAGTTTCGAGGTTAAATTCGTCGGAACCAGGGGCGTCCCCCCAAACCTGAGCGACCTCCGGAATGCTATAGATAACCTGAAGCCCGCCCATCTTACCGTCACCTATACATTCACATATACGCTGTGGTCGGAGCTGAAGGCTGTGTCATGGGGCAGCCTGAGAAATTATACCTGGGAGCAGGTCAAGACAAGGAGTTGGTCATAATGTCAAATCTTACTGCAAATTTAGGGCTGACAAAGCCACTGGAAAATGAAACTGCCGATATCGCCGTTATCAACGGCAATATGGATCTCATTGATAAAGCCGTTGGCGACACGACAATATTAAAAACGGCGGAAGGTTCGGGTACTGTCATTACCCTCGTGCTGCCGTCAGTAACCGCATATGTCGATCAGTACATGCTTACATTCATCGCAAAAGCGGCTAATGGCGGAGCAGCTACCTCCGTAAATATAAACGGTCTGGGCGCAAAGCCGCTGTATAAGCCGAATACCGCTGCCGCGCCGAATCTGATCGCCGGAAAAGCGTACACTGTTTGGTATGATGCGTCTGAATCGTGTTTTTTTATCAAAGCTAGTGCTGAAGGTACAGCCGTTGCTGAAAATGTACTAGCGGGAAAGACATTCAGCAACGATAACGATACCGGTTTGCAGGGAGCAATGGTCAACAACGGACCCGCCGCCGCCGAGACCGTAAATCTTACGGCGCAGAACCAGGAGTACACCATAGCTGCGGGCTTCCACAACGGACTGCGCAAAATAAAGGCTGTAATAGCAGGCCTGGCAGCAAGCGTAATAAAAGCAGGTACGACGGTCGGCGGGATAGCTGGTACGTTTACAGCGGATGCAACTGCAGCAGACACTAATGTATTGTCGGGGAAAACGTACTATAGGAACGGCGTTAAAGGAACGGGGAGTATACCTGTTCGTACTAATACAGATACAGACGGCAGTTATCCGCAAGCAAGTGCGGATTCTGTTTATGACGGCCAATTTTACTCAATGCCCCCGGCGGGATATTATGACGGTAATGTTTGGGTGCTAAGACCTATAGCTAATCTTACTGCCGCAAATACTAAAGCAGGGGTAAAAATTGGCTCCGGGGCAGGCGGTACAATTACAGGGACGTTCACGGCAGATGCAAATGCTATCGCAGGAGATATAAGAAAAGATAAAACTGCTTATGTGAATGGCCAAAAAATTACAGGTAACATTCCCGTTTATGGCAGCGAATCGCAAAACCCCGCGACACAAACGGCGTATTGGAGTCCTGGTCAATCCGGAAACCAATATGCCAGAGTATTGCATCATACGTCTTATGGTTTAATGGATGGCAGCGGCGCATGGTTTTACAGCGACCAACCCGATCTTCTTCCTCAGAATATTGTACCTGGCAAGAGTATATTTGGTGTTAGTGGGACATATAATGCGTACCCTGTGGGGAGTCTTATATCTGCGGCACAACTTCAGATGCCGTTAATATCTGTAGGGACTGCTGTTGCTCACTATAGCTATTTAACTGGCAATATGACTAATATGTATGTCGTTGATAGTTCTACTTCGTCTAATTATCTGTACGATTTGTTTAGAATTAATCCTGCAAATGGGGCTAAGTTAGCTTCGCTTGTAAGCCAATATGGTCTTTACACGGCATGTTCAAAAGGTAATGATGTATATTTTCGCCGTGTAATAGGAAATGACTCATACACTACTTGCATATTTAGATACAACACCTCATTGTCAAAAATATTTGAAGTATCTTTAACAAATACGTATTCTGGCAATGACAGCGTTGTGTCGATGGACTGTGATGCTTCTGGCTATGTGTTCGACTATGTTAAAAGCACATGCACAACTCATCCCCGTGGCATTGAAAGGCGCGATGGAACTACTGGAGCAGTAATAACTACTGTATATCCTAACCCTGGAACTGATACTGCTTTTCTGGGAGTTGATTCTTCTGGGGATGTATACGTTGCGTTCTCTACCAGCACATTTGGAATATGTAGGTACAACAACACTTTGGCTACTAAAGCATGGTCTGGTATAGATGCTAGTGCAACTATTCAAGCCTTTTACGCAGAAGCCCCAGATTTATATGTATACAATGCTACTTCAGCATTATTGGAAAGGCGAAGCAAAACAGACGGTTCATTACTTGCTTCAGTAGCCAATCGTGTACTCACTATTAACGGTCACGATGATAAGTATCTGTACACATATGGCATGAACAATATGCTTGAGGTTAGGGATAGGCTTACTTTGTCGGTTGTTGCATCAATAAAACAACCTTTGGGTGGTGATGTTATTTCTGATGGAAGTAACTATATATACCTCACAGACCCTAATACTGGTTTCTGTAAATACCAACGAGCATTGCAATATCAAATAATAGCATAAGGAGGACGATTGTATGAAAGTGTATGTATTCCATACCCCAGTTAATGAGACAAGGGGCAAAATTGATAGGATGATATATGAACCTATCTTCGATGAGCTTACTGAGGAAGAGAAGGCACAGGCGATCCTGCTGGACGAGGAACCGGCACACCCCGCCCCGATAGAGGGCAAATATCCTGTATGGTATATAGATTTGCAGACGCATGAGGTCGAGTTTGAATATTTAAACATAGAAGTTCCAGTAGACCCTCTTGCTGAGAGAATTGCTCTACTTGAACAGGCAATGAATGAAATGTTGGGGGTGAGCTAATATGGCTGAATATATCGCAAACCAGATAATTCTTGGACAGGTCAATTATACAACAGCAACTGCTAAAAGACCTGAACTCAAAGATGGCATCAACGCCTTCCTTACCAAGAAAGGTAAAGAGGACTTAACAAAGTAATGTCAAGCTGCTTACGGGGGTCTACGGGATAATTCAGTAAAAAGTACGACCGCCGCCATACAGATTATTAAAAAAGGAGTTGATCATAATGTCAAATAGCACTGAAATTTTTGGATTAATTAAACCCGATATTGCCGTTATCAATGACAATATGGATCTCATTGATAAAGTAGTTGGCGATTTAGCTATAATAAAAACGGCAGAAGGATTGGGCAACGCAATCAGCCTTGCCCTGCCATCAGTTACCGCATATATTGACCAATATATGCTTACATTCATCGCCGGAGAGGCAAATGACGGAGCAGCTACTTCCATAAATATTAACGGTTTGGGCGAAAAGCCTCTATATAAGCCGAATACTACTGCTGCGCCAAATCTGATCGCCGGGAAAGCGTACACTGTTTGGTACGATGCAGCTGAATCATGTTTTTTTATAAAAGCTAGTGCTGAAGGTACAGCCGTTGCTGAAAATGTACTAGCTGGCATGACATTCAGCAACGATAATGACACTGGCTTGCAGGGAGCGATGCCCAGCAATGGGCCAGCTGTCCCTGAGACTATGAATCTTACGGAACAGGACCAGGAGTATACCATAGCCGCAGGTTTCCACAGCGGACTGCGGAAAATCAAAGCTGTAATAACGGGCTTGGCGGCCGACGTTATAAAAGCAGGCGTTACAGTGGGTGGAATAGCCGGAACCTTTACGAATGACGCGACTGCTACTGCGGCAACTATGTTACAGGGCGTTACAGCATGGGTAAAGGGTGTGCTTGTAACGGGCAGCATACCGAGCAAGGCTGCAGCGGATTATTATCCATCACAGGCAACTCAGGTCATTGGAGCCGGTCAATATCTGGAAGGGGACCAGACGATTAACACTGTTACATTCGATGCCGCAAAGGTCCTCGAAGATACCAATATTGCCGGTAAACAGGGAACAATGACTGACAACGGGCCTGCTGTTGCCGAGACTGTGGACCTTACCGCACAGGACCAGGAGTATATGATAGTCGCAGGCTTCCATAGCGGGCTACGCAAAATTAGGGCTGTAATAACCGGCTTGGCGGCCGACGTCATAAAAGCAGGCGTTACAGTGGGTGGAATAGCCGGAACCTTTACGAATGACGCGACTGCTACTGCGGCAACGATGCTGCAAGGCGTTACAGCTTGGGTAAAGGGTGTGCTTGTAACAGGCAGCATACCGAGTAAGGCGGCAGCGGCTTATAATCCTTCACAGGCAACTCAGGTCATAGAAGCTGGTCAATATCTGGAAGGGGACCAGACTATTAACCCTGTTACATTTGATGCCGCAAAAGTTCTCGAAGATACCAATATTGCCGGTAAACAGGGAACGATGGCTAACAATGGGCCTGCTGTTGCCGGAACTGTGAATCTTACGTCACAGAACCAGGAGTATGCCATAGCTGCCGGCTTCCACAGCGGACTGCGTAAAATAAAAGCTGTAATAACCGGCTTGGTAGCCAACGTTATAAAGGCAGGCGTAACGGTAGGGGGAATAGCCGGAACATTTACGAATGACGCGACGGCTACGGCAGCAACAATGTTGCAAGGTGTTTCAGCTTGGGTAAAGGGTGTGCTTGTGGAAGGCGGGATACCATCAAAAGCCGCAACTACGATAACACCAAGCACGACGCAGCAATCAATAGCGGCGGGCCAATATCTGGCAGGCAACCAGATAATAGATACCTTGGGCGGCAATGCTCCTCAGTCTGCGGTACGATCAGATTATACATTCAGCAGTGACGCGGTAGGTAGAGCAAAGGCTGGCAGTATGCCTGTAAACGGAAGCCAGACGGCTACTGTTGAAATAAGTGGGTCAGCAAAGCCAACAAAAGTAATACCAGCGGGGTATACACCGGGCGGTACAATAACCGCGCAGTTGGCGGCGGGTTTGGCTCCTGTTATTAAGGCTGGAGAAATTGTAGGCGGAGTGACAGGAACATATTCATATTCACAGGTTCCAACTGGTTCTTTTGATGGAGATAATATCGACAGTATTAATCCAGATACTCGTATGGTGTATTGTTCGTTTAATGATAATGTTCGTCATAGATATAACTATGAGGGAACTTTATTATGGTCATACCAATGGGGAGGTGGTTCTTACACTGGTCATGTTTCTTGTGGTTTTACTGACAGTGTAAATGGTATTACAGCCTTTACTTATGATAATACGGCAAGTGGTACTCAACATATATACCGTTACAATGAAGCAATAACAGTACTAAATCATTTTGAACAACAAACAGCTTATTTACATGAAATGCTAGACGTAATCGGTTTTGGATACCCTGGGGGATTTCTTACTACTAGATTTAATGAGTCCGCTTATAAGATAGGATTGAGAAATTGGTCAGGAACCCTGATTGCCTATCTTACTGATTATGTAACTAGTTCAATATGGTATCGTAATGGTAGTGATTATGCACAGAAATGCAATGCACAAGGCTATCCGTATATTGGTAGCGGTACTAGCTTGTGGGTTTGGGGAGAGACGTCATTTAGAACTTTACCTATAACTAATGAAATAAATGAATATTTTGTAGAAGTATAGAGGAGGTAACAGTATGAAGATTGTAAAGATTAATAATTTGGTTGACATGGGTGGTCAGTGCGACTATAAGGGGCTAGACATAAATCACTTTGTAGCAGGAAAACAGATATATCGGCTCTATAATGGTGCAAATGAATGTGCAATTGTTACAAGGCAGGATGATATACCTGCTCATGAGGACATTACTCTTATCGATGATGCTGAATATGCTGATTTCACTGCTTTAGTGGAGAGTGAGGTTTCCCCGAGACCTGAAGATGTTATTGCAAAATTACAGGCTGAGAATGAACAGCTAAAGGCTGATTTAGAATTAACCAATCAAGCACTTGACTATATAGCTATGAATATGCCGAAAGCATAAGGAGGATAAAGATTATGGGTGAATGGTTAGCTAAAAGAATTATCGTGGGAGCATTGACGTATGCAGATATCATTGCTAAATACCCACAGGTTAAAGAAGATATTGACAAATATCTGACCGGCTATGGTAAGCAAGACTTAATAAAGTAATGCTAATCCGATTGTGGAGTTGATCGTATGAAAGTTAACATGTTACAGATTCTTAAAGTGTGTGCAACAGCATTGCTAAACAAAGTGTAATAGGCTTATATACAATAAACAACAAGTAAAGTCCCATAAGATGTTCCTTATGGGGCTTTACTCGATTCTTATTAATCTGGAGGGGTTTCGCAATGCTGGATTTTTCAAAGTTAGGCTATGCGCCGCTCCTATGCCTGGATGACGGCCACGGAGCAGAAACGCCGGGCAAGCGAACACCGGCTTTCCCGGATGGAAAGGTTATTCGGGAAAACACATGGAACAAAGCAGTTATTGACCTTATGGAGAAGGACGCGCAGCGACTGGGCTTTAAAACCATGCGTACAGCGCCCGAGGATACCGACACGCCGTTGAAGACCAGGACAGACCGTGCAAATGCCGCCTGGTCGGCTTATGCAAAGCAATTGCAGGTCCAGGGCGTAAAACCGGCAGACCCGAAAAAGACAGCAGTACTATACAGCCAGCACTATAACGCCATGGCATCTACCTGGGACGGCAGTAATGCCGAGGGCGCGGGCACTTATTATTTTCCCGGCAGTGTCGAGGGGCGAAAGCTGGCCGCTGCGATACATAAATATATCAGCATGGGTACAAAGCAGAAAGATCGGGGCATAATTGAGGACAACCTCCATATGGTGCGTGAAACGTCCATGCCGGCGGTGCTTAATGAAGCCGGCTTTATGGACGATCCCAGGGAAGCCGCGCTAATGGTAGACGCCGCTTTTCAGAGGGAGACGGCGACTCAGGCTCTTATGGGCATTTGCGAGTATTATGGCTTGGTTTACGAGCCGGAGGTACATGAGACTATCCGGGAGACAGCCGTAAACGAAGCGTTGAGGGCCGGTCTGATAAGTGACAGGATATATTGGCTCGACGTTCTAAACGGAAAGAGACCTGCAGACCTTGGATATTTAACACAGGCGTTTTTAAACGCCAAAGGTTTGCAAAGGCAGTAAAATGGCGATATGCGTCAAGGTCAATTCATAGTACGAATTGGCCTGTGTTCCCATGTTCAGGGGGAAGAAAGGGTATGAAATGAACAAAACAAAAAAACTATTACTTATTTCTCTATTCATCGAAACGGCTATGCTGATCACCCCGATGAAGGTATTTGCATCTTCCGCGGAAATCGATCCGAATACGATGCGGAACGATGTTGCGGGAATAATCGTAAATACGCTTTTAATCCCGCTTATACCAACACTTTCGGCATTTATTATAGCGCTCGTCAAAGCAAAAATGGCCGATATAAAGCAAAACAAATATATAGATATTGCAAAAGATGCAGTATGCACTGCCGTAGCAGCCGTAGCACAAACCTATGTCGATGAAATGAAAAAGGCTGAGGCATTTGACAAGGACGCCATGGCATCCGCATTAAATTTAGCCAAGCACAAGGCGTTAGCCATAATGGGAACGAAAGCGCAGGAAATTGTCAAAAATATATACGGAGACTTGGACTCCTGGCTGGAAAACAAAATAGAGTATTATGTAAAATTGTCCAAGTAATCAAAAAAGGCGTTTAAAAGCTAATGGATTGGTTTTTAAGCGCCTTTGTTTTTTGGACCTATCCTCAAACTCTATATTTTTAATTTATTCCGGCATGCAGCTATGCTGTAAATGGAAATAATATTGACAATAATAATGAGAAGTTTTGACAAAAATAACGCGAAGCTACAATACATCTGAAAGAACTGGGTATATAATAGACAGAAAGCCTGTGGAAAGAGGTATTGCATATGGAACTGAAGACACCCCATGAATCGATGGTCGAGATGACCGAACTGGTTTTGCCGAACGATACGAATCTTCTCGGCAACCTGCTCGGCGGAAGGCTCATGCATCTGATAGACATAGCGGGCGCGATGGCGGCCCAGAGGCATTGCAACAGGATCGTCGTCACCGCTTCGATAGACAGCGTGGAGTTCAAGCACCCCGTAAAACAGGGCGAAATAGTGATACTGAAGGCGCGGGTCACCTGGGTCGGCAGGACGTCTATGGAGGTTGCAGTGGAAGTATTCTCCGAGAATCTGATGGGCGAGCGGAAATTCACCAATAAGGCGTATCTGACCTTCGTGGCCGTGGACGCGGCGGCGAAACCTGTGGAGGTATGCGGACTTAGGCTTGAGACGGAAGAGGATAAGGCCGAGAATGAGGCTGCCGCCAACAGGCGCTGCGAGCGTCTAAAAAGAAAGGATCTGCCCTGAGCGTTCAAATCGCTTCCTTGAGAGCTCAAATCACTTCCTTGAGCGGTTAAATTGCCGCCTGGCCTGCCGCTGTGCCGTACAATCCCACAAGATAATGTCACATGTATACCGAACATATGTTTGATATTTTCTCCGATTTATGATAAACTAATATCACAGCAACAGCTGTAATTAAGATATCAAACTACTTTCGGGTGATGTTATGGAATTAATGGATAAGCTCAAGGTCCTTGCCGACAGTGCGAAATATGATGTTTCCTGCGTTTCCAGCGGAAGTTCGCGCAAAAATACGCCGGGCGGTATAGGCAGCAGCTTTGCCGCCGGTATTTGCCATTCCTTTACAGGCGACGGACGCTGTGTCTCACTTCTCAAGATATTGATGTCGAACCAGTGCATTTATGACTGCGCCTACTGCGTCAACAGATCGTCCAACGACGTTCCGCGCGCGGCTTTCACTCCCGAGGAGATTGCCGCTCTTACGATAAATTTTTATAGAAGGAATTATATAGAAGGGCTATTCTTAAGCTCGGCCGTCGTCAAATCCCCCGATCATACCATGGAGCTTATCACGCGCGCCGTCAGGCTGCTGCGCGAGCAATACCGCTTCAACGGGTACATCCATATCAAGGCCATACCGGGAGCGGACAACGCGCTGATCGAAAGAGCGGGCAGTTATGTAGACCGCATGAGCGTCAATATCGAACTGCCGACGAACGACGGTCTGAAGCTGCTGGCTCCGCAGAAGAAGAAGGATGAGATACTGGGTCCGATGGGCTTCATCAGCGGAAGGATAAGCGAATCGACGGAGGACAGGCAGCGTTTCAGGAGCGCCCCGAATTTCGTCCCTGCCGGGCAGAGCACGCAGCTTATTGTCGGAGCCACTCCTGACCATGATCTGGGAATACTGAAGCTGACCGATGGGTTGTACAGGCGGTATCATATGAGGAGGGTGTTTTATTCCGCGTATGTTCCGGTCTCCAATCATCCTGCCCTGCCGAAGGATATAAAGCCTCCGCTGCTGAGGGAACACAGGATCTATCAGGCGGACTGGCTCCTTCGTTTTTACGGCTTCAAGGCCGACGAGCTGCTCGACGATGCTCACAAGGATTTCGATACGCTGCTCGATCCCAAGTGTGACTGGGCCTTGAGGCATCTTGACCAATTTCCGGTCGAGGTCAACAGGGCCGACTATTATCAGCTGCTGAGGGTTCCAGGGATAGGCGTGCGCTCTGCAGAGAGGATCATAAAGGCTCGCAGGACACAAAAGTTGGATTTCGATGATATAAAAAAGCTCGGCGCCGTATTGAAAAGGGCGCGGTTCTTCATAACCTGCAAGGGCAGATATATCGACAAGCTCGACGCCGGCGCCGGGTTTATTAGGACGAACATGCTGCTGGGGAGGGAGCGCCTGCCTGTGATCGATACGGGCTATACCCAGCTAAGCTTCCTGTCTCCTGAACCTTCGCCGGTAAAGAGGCTGGAAGCGCAGTGGAATACAGCCGTGTTTTCAGACTGGGCCAATGTGAGGGGGCAGTTGGATGCAGCAAATCCGCTCGCTTCGAAACGTTTATCCGGAATGAACGTGCCGATCGGTATTACGGGTGGCGACACACAGCCCGGTATTAACGGTGGCGACACACAGCCCGGCGTAGGGCTTGCGCTGCTTCCCTCGCATGAGGACGTGGCCGCAAGTATAACGGGGGAATTGTGATGCTTGCATATGTTTACGATGGCAGTTTCGAAGGCATACTGACGGCTGTTTTCGAGGCGTTCAGCCGGAAGGAGGCTCCGGATGCCGTTCTTTCGGAGCAGGGGCTGCAGCAGGATCTGACGGCACGGTATGTTTTCATAGCTGCGGATCAGGCAAAGTCGGACCGCGTGTACGCATCGGTCTGGAAAAACATTTCCGAAGAAGCTCTCAAAAACATCTATCATACCTTCCTTTCCGAAGATCCCGGGGCAGGCACTCTCATTTACCGGTACCTGAAGCTCGGCTGGAAAATGGGAAGCAGCGTGGACATGCACCTTGCGGACGATACTGTGTTCAAAATAATGGACATAAACCGCAGGGTGGAGCATGAAATGCATAAAATGATGGGCTTCGTCAGGTTCCGGCAGGTCGAGGGCGGGCTCTTTTACTCTTCCATAAGCCCTGACCACAACATCGTGGAGCTGCTGGCGCCCCACTTCGCCGAAAGGCTGGCGGACCAGAACTGGATAATACACGATGTAAAAAGGGAGATCGCTGCTCTGTACAACACGAAGGAATGGATCATAACGGAGTTTTCAGCTGATGGGATACCCCGTGCAACCGAAGAGGAGAGACAGTTTTCGGCGCTCTGGAAGGAATTTTTCAAAACTCTCGAGATAAAGAGCCGCTCGAATCCGAAGCTCCAGCGGCAGCTGATGCCCAGGCGCTACTGGGAGCACCTCGTTGAAAAGTGGTGAGGCGCTGATGGTGTCGCTAACTGACCGTATTGTCGTCCGCAAGCTTTTGCCGTCTGACGACATTTGTGTCTGTCCGGCTTCTACCGTACGGCGGCTTTAACCCGGTACCGCTTAGAACATCCTTTTTCTCGCAAGGACTATTGCTGATACTACCGACAGCAGCATGGCGATTCCGAGTACGAGCAAAAACGCGTACCTGAACTCTCCGAGGCCGGCGGGCATAGGCACGTTCATTCCGAAGAAGCTTGCGACCATTGTGGGGATAGCCATCACTATCGTAACTGAGGCGAGGAATTTCATCACTATGTTCACATTGTTTGAAATGACTGACGCATAGGCTCCCATGATGCCTGTGAGGATGCTGCTGTATATGTTGGCCATTTCGATGGCCTGCTTGTTTTCTATAATAACGTCCTCGAGCAGATCGGTGTCATCCGTGTATTTCTTTATGCCGTCGTGCTTCAAAAGCTTTTCGAGCACTATTTCGTTGGATTTAAGGGACGTAGAGAAATAAACCAGTGACTTTTCGAGCTTGAGAAGCTGGATTAGCTCTTTGTTTTTCATCGACTTGTGAAGCTCGTTTTCAATCCGGCTGCTCGCTTTGTCTATGAACTTGAGGTACTGCAGGTACTGCGCCGAGTTCCTGTAGAGTATCTGGAACACGAAACGGGTCTTGAAGTATGTCAGGAATGATTTGACCCTCTTTTTTTCGAAATCCTTAATAATTGTATTTTCTTTCAAGCATATCGTTACGATCGCTTCCTTGAGCAGTATGATGCCAAGCGGAATGGTGGAATAAAGATTCGTGTTGCCGTCGCTGTCTATGACGGGAACGTCCACGAGGATAAGGAACTGGTCATTGTCATGTTCGATCCTGGCGCGTTCTTCTTCGTCAAGCGCAGCGCGGAGGTATTCGTTGTCTATGTTCAGCTGGCTGCCTACTTTTTGCAATTCTTCCTCGTCCGGGTTTACAAGGCTGACCCATACGCCCTCTTCGAAAGTATCGAGACTGACCAGCTCATCGTTTTTGGTTTTATAAATATTCAACACGGGCAGGGCCTCCAAAAGAGTGATAACATACTATCATTGGCTCATCGAGCGCCTCTGATTTTCGAACAAGACTGCGCAAAGCTTATTGCGCAAGCACATAGGAGTCCCTATCATGCTGCGCGGCAATTATTAATGTTCCAATGAATCAAACACCCCTTCGATACAGAAGGGGTGTATTGGAATATGTTCACTTTATTATACAATCACGCCGGACTAATTACAATAATATTATTCAGCCTGCAGACTTAAGTTTCATCACTGTCATCATAACAGGAACAATCCATAAGCTCATTGTACAGGCTTTCGATTTCTTCATACTCTTCATACTGCTGGTTGTCGTCATTTTCCAGAAATTCTTCGAGACTCGAGATATCGTTTATCTCGTATGTAAGACCGGTGCTCTCCAATAATTCATTTATCCTGTCGAATATCTCCTGCTTATCTGCCATATGAACCCTCCAAATATCAGATTTATTTCGGTTTAATATTATGAGTAATACCAGCCATTTTATTCATCCATTATGATATAATGGGTGGGCCGGTTCCAAACCCGGCAGATGAAGAGGTTATCGAGGCGCGGTTTATGGAAATAAGGTTTTACGGGTTCGGGGAAATAGAAAACTATAAATTGAAATTTGCAGTAATATGCGCTTCCCACAAGGGCAAATGGATACTTGCAAAGCACAGGGAAAGGTCCGCCTGGGAGACCCTGGGCGGCCACAGGGAACCGGGCGATGATATCACGGAAGCCGCAAAGAGGGAGCTGTATGAAGAGAGCGGCGCGACGGCGTATGAGCTTGAGCCGGTCTGTACGTATTCAGTGACCGACAACGGTACGATGGATTACGGCGCTTTGTTTTACGCCGACGTGCGGAGATTAGGGCCGCTGCCGGAAAGTGAGATTGGCGGGATGAAGCTGTTTAGGCAAATGCCCGCCGAACTGACCTACCCGGGTATTTTTCCGCAGCTTCTACGAAGGGTCACGGAGCACCTGACGGGCAAGTATATAAAACTCCTCTGCAGTGACCCGGTACGCAACGTCAACATCATTAAATTCCTGAAATCCTACCCCGCCTATTCCTTTGACAGAGCGGGCGAATCGGTGTTGATAAGGGGAACGAGCGACGAGGACTGGGTCTATATCAGCAGCGGATCGGAGGGGGAATTCGGCCGCCTGACCGAAGGCCTGGACGAGGAGGATAAATGCTTCGCTGTGCTCGAGGACTGGATGCTGCCGGCTGTGATCCGCGGTAGGGAGGTTAGGTCGCGCATGACCAGCATGAAGCTGGTTTATGACTGGCCGGGATTTGGACGGGCCAGCGGGGAAGAGAGAAATGTTCAGGCTGAAGTTACGGACCTGACCATACCGGACGCGCCTGTATTGTATAATAATTCCGATTACAAGGAATATATTTCGATTGATTATATCGAGGAGAGGATACTGAATGGCGTCGGCGCCGGAATCCGGAAGGACGGCAGGCTCGTGGCATGGGCGCTGACTCATGATGACGGGGCCATAGGGTTCATGCATGTGCTTGAGGAATACAGGAGAAAAGGGTACGCCCGGCAGATAACCGAGGCTATGGTAAGCAGGCTTGCCGCGGCGGGGGAAGTGCCGTTCGTGCATATAAAGGAGTCCAACACCGCGTCTATGGAACTTGCAGTAAAAGCCGGCTTCAGAAAGGACAGGAGGATACACTGGATCAAGCTCGCGTAACTGCGCTTGTCCATGGAATATAATGGGCAATAAAGGAATATAATGGCGGAAACTTTTCTATTGACTTTATGTTCCTCCATCTGCTACAATAGTAAAGCGCGTAGGGGCGCCCTCGCGAATATATGGCGGCGTAGCTCAGTTGGCTAGAGCATGCGGTTCATACCCGCAGTGTCGTTGGTTCAAATCCGACCGCCGCTACCACTTACTTTTGCATGCGACACCATTGAAAGCGCATGCAAAATTATTGTTCAAGGCCCATTGGTCAAGTGGTTAAGACACCGCCCTTTCACGGCGATAACAGCGGTTCGAATCCGCTATGGGTCACCACTGAAGCAGGAGGACGCAAGTTGTACTTCGGCCTCCTGTTTCATCATATCAGGATTATCCGCCCTTGGGCGGTATAATCGACCGTATGAAGCTTCACGCAGTGAGGCTTTTTTTATCCGCCAAATCTCGAACTATGTTGAAAAATTACCAATTTATGCACACCTTTTATGGATATCATGCTAATTGAAAGTATTACATACTGATGTTAAAATCCAAATAATTGGTAAGAAATACTGATATAAGCGGAGGGCTTTGGGATGATCAGAAAGATTTTTTCATTCCTGCCGATCTTTATAATGGCTGCTGCATTGCTCCTGAGTGGTCCTTCAAACGCTTCGGAGCTGCAGGCCAAACCTGATCTGAAGAAGATCGACGGATACGTGGAAAGAATGATGAAAGAATGCCGTATTCCCGGATTTTCCCTGGCTATTGTCAGAGGCGGGGAGGTTGTTTATACCCAGGGTTATGGAATTGCCGACCCTACGGGATGGAAGGTAACCTCTGAAACTCCATTCCAGGTAGCTTCGGTTAGCAAGACTTTTACTGCGCTGGCTGTGATGCAATTGGTCGACGAGGGGAGGGTGTCGCTCGACGAGCCGGTCTGTACCTATCTTCCCTGGTTCGAGCTTGCAGACAGTAAGGCGTCGCAGGCTATCACCGTCAGGGAGCTCTTAAGTCATACAAGCGGCTTGGGACCTTACGCCGAGTTCGGTGTCGCATCTGTTACCGGAGAAGGGGATTCGATAGGCTGGCTTGTGGAAAGAATGAAAAAGTTGAAACTTACGGCTCCTCCCGGGACCAAATTCCAATATAACAATGCAAATTACATAATACTGGGCAAACTCATCCAGATCGTGTCGGGAATGACTTACGAAGACTACATCAGGCAGAACATATTCGAGCCTCTCGGAATGGCTCGCAGTTACTTCTTAAATGAGGGGACAGCACCGGAGGAGATAAAAAAGAACAGAATGGCAGCAGGCTACCGCACTATTTTCGGGTTTCCTGCGGTCTCAGGTCTGCCGTACAGGACTGATTTCACTCCCGCCGCCGGCGTCATAACCTGTTCGGAGGATCTTGCGAAATATATGCTCGCATTGATAAACGGCGGTATGTATGGAAACGGCAGGATATTGCCGGCCGATAGCCTGGCCCTTATGCGTCAGCCCTATGCAAGGATATCGGAATGGGAGTCCTACGGACTCGGATGGTATGTAACCTCCGGAAGCTATTATCACGGGGGTGAGCTTACCGATTACCAGTCTAAATTGAAGATCATACCGGATGAATCGCTCGGCGTAGCATTTGTTTACAATACCTCCAGCAGTACGGCGACTTCATTGTTCAAGGTCGGTTACAGAGACAGGATCGAAAGCGGCATTATCAACATACTTTACGGCATGGATCCCGACGATGTTCCAAACGGGGGAATACTTGATCTGAACCGGTACCCGGTAACGGTAACCTACGATATATATCTGGCGCTGTGCATAGTGATATTGCTTGCATTGATATACTCCTTCATACGCCTGGCAGGCATCAGAAAGCGTCTGGCCAAAAGTAAATGGAGCTTTGCGGCAACTGTCCTGTTAACATTTACGGTCTATATCATACTTCCCATTGTTATTTTTCGCATACCGGGAGGGATTGGCTTCAACTGGGAGCAATTCATATTCAATGTGCCCGACGTCGGCTGTTCCTTGCTGTTTATCGGCGTCAGCCTTTTGATATGCGGCGTCGTCAGGATTCTGCTCATCAAAGGTTATCTATTCCCGTCAAAACGAAAGCAGACGGGTGAAAAGCACATGTATAGCTTGTGACATGGCATTCGCACCGGCGCTATTGAATGTATCGTTTATACAAGATATACTGAATATGGAAGGGAGCCTCGTTTCTCCGGGAGTTACAAAGCTCCGGCGAGGGGCTTGATGCAAGTATTCGGGGGTAATGGTATGAATAAAAAGATGGATCCGGGAACAACGATAATCATGATCATAATCATAAACCTTACCCAAATTGCAATGATTGCTGCCGTTCTGCTTTACCTGGTGGATAACGGAGGCGGCCCCGGTCTTCTCAGGAACCCATGGATCATTGTTCTCCTGACTGTCACTCTCGCGGCGGTAACAATAAACAGCCTTGCCGCCTTCAAGAACAGAAGCAGTCTCCTTCGTTCGGTATATCAATTCCAGCTTCTCGAGGACACGCTTGCGAGGCTCGAAAAGCTCAACAATTCACTGCGCGCCCAGAGGCATGATTTCATGAACCATCTCCAGGTCGTTCACTCGCTTATACAGATGGACGAATACAAGTCTGCATCCGAGTACATAGAGAAGGTATATACGGATATCCAGAAGGTCAGCAGGGTGATGAAGACTTCAAATGCGGCGGTAAACGCGCTCCTTCAGGCAAAGCTCCTGACATGCGAAAAGCATGGGATCGCAGTCGAGCTTAACGTGACGACCCAGCTCAAGGATCTTAGGATCGAGTCCTGGGAGTTTTGCAGAATACTTGGCAATCTTATCGACAATGCGGTTTATGCGCTTTCTGACAAACAGAGTGATAAAAACATCAGGATAGAATTGTCGGAAGACCTCAGGAACCACTGTTTCAAGGTGGCCGACAACGGGACTCCCATTCCTCCGCAGCATCTGGTAAAAATTTTTGAGCCCGGGTTTACGACAAAGGGAGATAACGGCGAAGGCATGGGCCTGGCAATCTGCAAGGAGATCCTGGAGAATTGCGGAGGGACGATCAGCGTTGCAAGCGACGATAAAAGCACAGTATTTTCAGGATGTCTTCCGAGGCAGCAAATAGACCGGTGATATCGGAAAATCATAAAAAGAGACATTTCAGCATTCCAACCGTATCATTTGTGAAACATATGTTAAATGTGTGAAACACCGGCTATATAATAGGATCAAGAGGAGGTGTTCATATGGATTTTTCGATGATGCTTGCCGGATTGGTCTGGCTTCCGTGGGTATGCATAATCGCAGGGCTTATTTTCATAATAGTAGAAATGTTCCATCCGGGAATCGGGGCGCCCGGTATCATAGGCGCCATACTGCTCGTAGCCGGCGTCATACTGACTGCCAAAACTCCGCTGCAGGCGCTTATTATGATAGTGATTCTTCTTGCCATACTCGGCATAGCTTTTATGATAGTGCTGCAGTCGGCAACAAAGGGCCATCTTGCGAGGCGCCTTGTACTTAATGCATCGCTGGATGACGATATGGGTTTCACGGGGTCGGACGATCTCAAATATTTCATAGGCAGCGAAGGAAAGACCCTGACCGTGTTAAGGCCGTCCGGTACGGCTGATTTCAGCGGAGTCAAGCTGGACGTGGTATCGGAAGGTGAATTCATTCCCAAGGACTCTACGGTCATAATAACCAAAGTCGAAGGTCATAGAATCGTAGTGGTTCAAAAATCAAGCGTTTCGTAATTCGGTGTTGAAATGAATTTACAGGTAAATAATAATATTGGAAAGGGGTAAATATATGCAATACTTTTTAATTGCTTTAATTGTTATCGTCGTATTTATTTTTCTGGCGATCTTCTTTACTTTCATCCCGGTGGGACTTTGGATCTCGGCCTTTGCAGCCGGTGTAAGGGTAGGCATTTTCACGCTCATAGGCATGCGCCTGAGAAGGGTCAGCCCGGCCAAGATCATACTGCCTCTCATAAAGGCGTCCAAAGCCGGACTCGATCTCAATGTCAACCAGCTTGAAGCGCACTACCTGGCCGGGGGTAATGTCGACAAGGTGGTAAATGCTTTGATCGCGGCACACAGAGCCGATATGAACCTGCAATTCGTCAGGGCGGCAGCTATCGATCTGGCAGGCAGGGACGTACTGGAAGCCGTTAAGATGAGCGTCAATCCGAAGGTCATAGAGACGCCGAACATCTCGGCGGTTGCAAAGGATGGTATAGAGCTTCTCGTCAAGGCAAGGGTAACTGTAAGAACCAATCTTGACAGGCTCATAGGCGGCGCCGGCGAAGCGACGATCATTGCCAGGGTCGGAGAAGGTATCGTAACGACGGTCGGCAGTTCGCAGTCGCACAAGGATGTGCTCGAGAACCCGGATTCCATTTCGCGGACCGTGCTCAGCAAGGGTCTTGATGCAGGTACGGCTTATGAGATACTTTCAATCGATATCGCGGACGTCGACGTAGGCAGGAATATCGGCGCGCAGCTGCTGACACTGCAGGCGGAAGCGGACAAGAACATAGCCCAGGCAAAAGCCGAGGAAAGGCGCGCAATGGCAGTTGCAAAGGAGCAGGAAATGAAGGCTCTTGTTCAGGAAATGCGCGCCAAGGTCGTGGAATCCGAGGCCGAGGTGCCGAAGGCCATGGCAAGCGCTCTCAACAGCGGGAAGCTTGGCGTAATGGATTACTACAACATGCAGAATATGATCGCGGATACGCAGATGAGGGATTCCATTTCAAAGGTGAACAAACCGGATACAAATGAAAGTGTAACCAGGAAATAGTCTGTAAGTATATCAGGAAGGGCGATATAATGCAATCCAATTATAGCAATTTCGGCATTCTCGAACAAGCTGCCAGGGGTGCGCTGATACAGGCGGAACAGTTGATGCGGTCAGACCGCATGAGCCCTCTGCAGTCGCAGCAGAAAAATATGCAGATATTCCGGGTCACTCCCAACAATGCCGCTCCTGCGGCAGGGAGAGGCCCGCGGCAGTCCGGGGCGGTCGTCTCTCCAGACAAAACCGGCTTACGACCGGATTCTGAAGTTTACCGGGAGGCGCCTGACGATCCCGTCCCGGGACGGGGCTCTGCGGCTTCGGGGGCCGTGAACGCAGCAGGTGCGGCGCGGACAGCCGGCGCAGATTCCGATTCCGGTATAATTACCGGCGCCAATACCAATGCCAATACCGGCATAACAGAAGCTGCTTCTGCGCCGATCCGGGGTAAGGCGCCTGATAACTATGAAAAGCAGCTGAAGTTGAATTTCAGCGAAGATAATCTTTTATCCGGCATCATAATGGCTGAGGTGCTCGGCAGGCCAAAATGCTTCAGAAGGGGCCGGTGGTGATACTTGAGCATCAGAGTGCTGATTGCCGATGATGAGCCGGGTATGCGGCTTGTGATAAAAAAAGCCATTGAAAAAGCCGGTGATTTTGAAGCAGCAGGCGAGGCGGGGGATGGTGAAACCGCTCTCCGCCTTTTTGAAGCCCTGCGTCCCGCTGTGGTATTCCTCGATGTGGAAATGCCCGGGCTCAGCGGCGTAGAATGTGCAAAAAGGATTTCCGACATAGAACCTAAAACAATCATTATTTTTGCCACGGCACATGACGAGTACATGCCCGAGGCCTTTGAGGTGTATGCTTTCGATTACCTTGTCAAACCCTTCAGGGTGGAAAGGCTCAACCAGACGTTAGACCGTATCAAGAACATAAATGCAGCCAAGCCCGACGTTTCAGTTGTCAACAGGCCGCACGGCAATACCGGGGCGCCGCAGAAGCTAATGATCCGCAACAGGGATAGCATAAGTCTCGTCGACGTCAAGGATATCGTACTCATACAGCGAGAAGACAGGAGTACGGTCATTTATACCCGGAACGACCGTTTTTCGACCTCCGAGGGCTTGAGCGAGATCGAGGAGAAACTGGATGGCGACCTGTTCTTCAGATGCCACAAATCTTACATAATAAACCTCGGCGCGGTCAGTAAAATCTATCCGTACGGCCGGTGGACCTACATAGTGAAGCTTGAGGGTATCGATAAGGATGCTCTTCTGACGCACGACAAGTACGAGGAGCTGTCGAAACTATTCAATTAGCCTTCTACCTTTTCCCATAGTTAACTGGATTTTCTTGTCCATATCCGTCTTCTCTGATATACTTATAGATACATAATGATTCACGGCTGAATTGTAGGAGAAAGATGTGAAAAGGATTCCTCTTTTCTTAAGGAACCTGAGTGTCAGCTGGAAGTTCATACTCGCCTATTATCTGGTCCTTATTATTCCTATGGCCTTTTTTGGCATGTATTTCTATATGAAATCCTCCGACGACTCGATATCGCAGGCGAAAATGGTTATGGAGAGAAACCTCCTGCAGACCCGCGCCAGCATCCTGCAAAAGGTTAAGCTGATAGAGAACATCACCCAGATCATTACAACGAACGATTCCGTGCAGTCCGTTTTTTATTACGAATATGAGAAGGAAAACGACAGACTCAAGGATTTCCAGTTCGACATCTCCCCGATGCTCGAAAACGTACACAGCCAGAACAACCTTATCTATTCAATCAGGATATTTACGCCAAGGACGATCTTTACCGAAATGACCGGCAGCTATTACAGTATAAGGAAGGACGACTCACCCGAAAAGTTCGGGGAGGTTGAGAGCTCCATTCATAAAGGGGGCGGATGGGTTACAGCCCATTGCTCCCTGGGGAACGTACTGAGGACCGGGTTGGATGAACCTGATCAGGTATTTTCGTATTCAGGCTCGATACTTTCGCCTGTTTCAGCTTCGGAAGCAAGTATAGGCACGGTTGAGATAGAAGTCAGGGAGAACCTGCTGTTCGATATGCTGAGAGACACCATCATGAGTAAGTGGGGCCAGATATTTGTCGTTAATTCGGAAGGTACCATCGTATCGAACAACATACCGGACCTGTATCTAAAGAACGTGTCCGCAGTAGGCATTACCGGCTTCGACAATAATAACGCCGCCAACAGGCTTGAGGATCTCAATGGCAGGCAGTCCATAGTCATCAACACACCGGTGGAGGATATAGGCTGCAGCATTGTGGGCATATTCCCCGTGGAGAATTTCAACAGTGACGCCAGGGCGTCGATAGCGAACCTGCTCATCGTATTATCAGTATTATCGGTACTTCTGGGTTTTATTATCTACTTCATAACCAACGCCTTGCTCAGAAGGCTGAAAATACTCGTCAAGGCCATGAAACAGGTCAAGGAGAACAACCTCGACGTTTCCGTACCTGTCAACGCAACGGATGAATTCGGCGAGCTGGCATTGAATTTCAACCACATGACGGGTAGGATACACGAGCTCGTGGAAACTGTCTACAAGATCCAGCTGCTTGAGCGCGATGCGGAATTGAAAGCGCTGGAAGCCCAGATCAATCCGCATTTCCTTTACAATACTCTGGCAACCATATCCTGGGTAGGCAGGAGAGGAATACAGGACGAGGTCATACGCATTTCGAACTCGCTTGCAAAATATTACAGGCTGGTGCTGAGCAAGGGCGGTACTGCCATAGCCGTCAAGGATGAGATAGAGATGGTGAAAGCCTATCTTCAGATACAGAAAATACGGTTCGGCGATATGTTCGATGTGGAGTATAGACTGGATGAGGAAGCTATGGGCTGCATGATAATGAAGAACCTTCTGCAGCCGCTTGTTGAGAACGCCCTGAACCATGGCATCGAACCGAAACGCGCGCACGGAACGTTGATCATCAGGGTTGAACTGAAGGACGGCGATCTGGTTTTGCAGGTTATAGACGACGGCGTCGGTATGGACAGCCGGACGCTGTCCGACGTTTCAGCGGGTAAAGTCGAAAGGACCGGCGGCGGTTATGCCATTAAAAATGTGATCGAAAGACTGCGTGCATATTATGAAAAGGGCCATACATTCGAAGTTTTCAGCAGGCCGGGGATAGGGGCCCAGTTTACCATAACCATCGATGCAGGGGGTTTTTAAAGTGCTGAATTTACTGATTGTTGAGGATGAGAAGTGGGAAAGAGAAGGCCTGATGGATTTCCTGGACTGGGAGAGCCTCGGGATCGATCTGTCAGGAGCGGCCTGCGACGGCTTTGAAGGGATCGATAAGGCCCGCGTGCTTCGCCCGGATATAATAATTACGGATATTAAAATGCCCGGTATGGATGGATTGAAAATGAGCCAGAGCATCAGGCAATTCATCCCGGACGTCAAGATAATCATCCTGACGGGATATGACGATTTCAAACTGGCCAGGGAAGCTATAAATATGAATGCAAATGCGTACATACTCAAGCCGGTTGAGGAAGAAGAGTTACTGGAGGTACTGAAAAAAGTTGCGGACGAATGCGTGAGCGACGCTAAAAAAAAGGAAGAACACAAGATGCAGAAGGAACTGTTGGACGAGAGCTTCGTTGCCGTCAGGAGGGAACTGCTGCTTGGGCTTCTGGACGATAAAGCCTCCGGGGATACCGCCTTCAAAGATATTGCAAAGCAGGCGTCATCTCTCGGCATACTTCCTTCGAACGGAATTTATTCAGTAATTGCCGTGGAAGTCTTGCAAGGCGATCCGGCTCGTATGGCAGCCGACCACGCGGGTGCAGCCGACCATTCAGGTAAAGCCGGCCATTCAGGTAAAGCCGGCCACGCGGGAGAGGTTGATCGTCCGGGGATTGTCGACCGTATGGAGAAAGCAGATCTGGTCGTCGATCTGGAGGGGGCAGACGCCGGACTTAGGTCCGACCTCGTAAAAGCAGGCGTCAATTTTGCCACCGCGGTAACTGAAGACGCGAGGACGCTTTTCGTTTTGGCCCTTCAGAGGGATATGTCCTCCGACGTCCTGCAGCATGCGGCAAGAACCATTTACGATTATTACAGTAAAAGAGGCGTATCCACCATTACAGGGATAGGGGCGCCTGTGGAAGGCACGGCAGAATTGTACCGCGCAAGCCGGCAGGCCAGGGAAGCGCTCGATTTTGCACATTTCTGGGGGGTAGCGCCGGCTGTCGACTATTCCGAACTGGCTGTGCTGCAGCAGGATAACGCGGCCAAAACCGGTGAATTCCTTGCTAAAGGAAACAGTTTCACGAAGCAGCTCATGAACGCCCTCAGGACGGCGGACAGCGAAAAAATCGTCAGCCTGCTGGATGAATTGTTCAGACTGATCGATGAAAACAAGTGGCTCGATAAAAACATGATCACCAATTTTTTATACGGGCTGCTCAATGAAACCTCGCTGCTTTTCCGTGCCGCAAATCTGCAGGAGCAGGAAGAGGCAGCCGCGGGTGTGGCTTTATTGAACCTGACGGACTACGATTCCGTGAAGGAGCAGGTATACGGTTTCTTCGACAGGGGCGGCTCGCGACGCGGCTTTAGCTGCAAAATAACTTAGCTGCCACATGGGGGCTGCCTGGGAGGGCGGCCCTTTTTATACTCGGGGTTGCTGCGCAGCATTATAATAACGCTTATGTGCTGACGCATTGAGCGTAAATGTATGTTAAAGTATCCGTTTATTTGATATTATGTAATTGGGATTTTTAGTGACTCCATTAATTGACCGAAGATAATACCAGTTATATGGGGGGCGTTTGATGAAGAGGTTTTCGGCCTGTTTTATTGCTTTCTTGATGATAATGAGTCTCACCTCGTGCGTATCCGGCCCGAACGGCGGAAAAATAACCGACGCCATAGAAACGGCCGCGGCAGGCACTGTCGGACAACCCGTGCAGGAAAGTCCTTCGGGTATGGAATTATACAATATCAATGTTTTTACCATGCTGGGTAACTATTCGGGTATCCAGTCGGGCTGGTTCGGAAAGATCGTGAGGGACAAGTTCAATATCAGGATGAATATGGTCGCTTCAAACGTCGAAGGCGGCGAAGCTAAATTTTCAACGCTGCTGGCTTCCGGGAACCTTGGCGACATCGTTATATTCGGTAATAATGATTCAAAATACCTGGATTCCATATCGGGCGGATATCTTCTGGATATGGGCCAGAATGGGCTGCTTGGAAAATATGGCCGGGAGATAGTGACCAACTATCCCAAGGTTCTGGAAAAAGCCAGGATCAATTCAGGCGGAGGAACCGCCGTATACGGACTGGGTTACAACGCGGCGAACATGCCGGGCGGACCTTCCGAAGGAGAGGACATGACCTGGGGGCCTGATCTTAGATGGGATCTGTATGCAAAGCTTGGATTCCCCAGGATAGATACGATAGAGGATTATCTGCCTATCCTAAGGCAGATGCAGCAGTTGGAGCCGAAGAGCGAGACCGGCTGGCCGACCTACGGGTTTTCACTTTGGAGCGACTGGGACAGCGACAAGATGTGCCTGGCCAAGCAATATTGCAATGTTTACGGCTTTGATGAGACAGACGGGTTCAACCCGATCGGATATGCCCTGGTATCGGCGAGGGACGACGAATATCAAAGCCTGTTGGACCCGGGAGGTTACTATGTCAAATGTCTCAGGTTGTATTTCAATGCAAATCAGATGGGGCTTCTTGACCCCGATTCCATATCACAGAAATATGAGGACGTAACTAATAAGTTAAAAGACGGACAGATCCTTTTCTCATGGTTCCCATGGATGGACAGCATATACAATACCCAGGATCGTCAGGCGCAGGGCAAAGGCTTCAGACTTGTGCCGTTTACAGAAGAGAAGGTATATTCACAGGGTTACAATCCGTACGGAGGCGACAGGCTGATCTCGATCGGAGCCGGTGCGGCCTATCCCGAGAGGATAATGCAGCTGATCAACTGGATGTATTCCCCCGAGGGGTTCCAGACGATCAGGACAGGACCCAGAGGCCTTACCTGGGATATCGGAAGCGACGGGAAACCTTATCTGACAGAGTACGGTATGAAGACGCTCCCGAACAGCCCGGAACCGGTGCCTGCCGAATTCGGCGGCGGAACGTTCAAGGACGGGCAGAATCAGATGAACATTGACCCCATTCAGCCAACCGCTATCAATCCTGAGACGGGTGAAGCGTACGATTTCCATCTCTGGACTTCCTGCCTCAACACCAGACCCACTGTGCTCGTTACGCAGTGGAGGGAAAAGATGGGCGTACTTACAGCGCGGGAATATTTCGAAAAAAACGGGCTGCTTGCCATAGCTGACCCTGTGTTTACAGGTAATGCGCCGGAGAATATGGGCAAATCACTGGAACAAAAGAAAGGCCAGGTCTCCACCGTTATCAGGAACTACTCCTGGAGGATGGTATTTGCAAAGGATCAAGCAGAATTCGACTCTCTTTATAACGATATGGCTGTCAGGGCTAAAAGCCTCGGTTACAACGAAATATACGATTGGAACGTCAAACAGGCCCGGAAAATAGCCGAGTGGCGGCGGATTAAAGGTTATTGAGCGGGCTCCGGCTTGAACACGACCATTGCGAGCGGCGGGATCCTTACTTTAATGGAATACGGCTTCTGCATATGCTGTATACTGTCCGCCCGAACGCCTCCGAGATTGCCCACGTTGCTGCCGCCGTACAATTCGGCGTCGCTGTTGAGCAATTCTTTGTAATATGCCTCAAAGGGCACTCCTAACCTGTAGTCGTCATATACCACCGGAGTGAAGTTGCATATGAAGACCAGGATATCGCCGGGATCACGGCCTTTTCGGATAAAGGATATCACACTGTGGTCGCTGTCGTTGCAGTCAATCCATTCGAAACCGTCATAACTGAAATCCACCTCGTGCATTGCCTTTTCCGAGGTATAAAGCCTGTTCAGATCCCGCATATAGTCCTTCAGACCGGAGTGCTTGTCGTAATCGAGCAGATTCCAGTCCAGGCCTTTGTGGAAGTCCCATTCAATAAACTGGCCGAATTCGTTTCCCATGAAGAGCAGCTTCTTGCCCGGGTGGCCGTACATATAACCGTAGGTCACTCTCAGGCCTGCAAACTTCTGCCAATAGTCTCCCGGCATTTTCCCGATCATCGAGCGCTTGCCGTGCACTACTTCGTCGTGGGACAACACTAGGACAAAGTTTTCCGACATAGCATACATAATGGAAAAAGTGATCAGGTTCTGGTGATATTTGCGGTAAACCGGATCCATACCGACGTATCGCAGGTAATCGTTCATCCAGCCCATGTTCCATTTATATGTGAATCCCAGGCCGCCGGTATAAGGAGGCTTCGTTATCATCGGCCAGGAGGTGGACTCCTCGGCGATCATCATTATTCCCGGGAAATATTCGTATACTGTCGCATTGAGCTGTTTGAGGAATTCTACTGCGCCGAGGTTCTGATTGCCCCCGTACTTGTTCGGGATCCACTGGCCCTTTTTCCTGCCGTAATCCAGGTAAAGCATGGACGCTACAGCATCTACGCGGATACCGTCCACATGGTATTTTTCGAACCAGAATACAGCGTTGGCAATGAGAAAATTCCGGACTTCATGGCGCGTATAATTGAAGATCAGCGTTCCCCAGTCGGGATGCTCTCCCAGGCGGGGATCCTTGTGTTCATACAGCGCTGTGCCGTCAAAACGCGCAAGACCATATGCGTCCTTCGGAAAATGAGCGGGAACCCAGTCCATTATGACGCCGATCCCGCGCGCGTGGCATTCATCCACGAAATACATGAAATCCTCCGGACGTCCGTACCGGCTTGTGACCGAATAATATCCTGTCACCTGGTAGCCCCATGAATCGTCGAGAGGATGCTCCGCTACAGGAAGCAGCTCGATATGGGTATAGCCCATATCCGCGGCATAATCGACAAGCCTTGCCGCATAATCCCTGTACGACAAAAAGCTGCCGTCTTCCGACCGCACCCATGAGCCGAGATGTACTTCATATATGGAAATGGGCTTGTCAAATGTGCTGCCGGAATCTCTCGCGCTTATCCATTCGTTGTCGCGCCATTCATAATTATCAAGGTCGCATACTATCGAAGCCGTACCGGGCCGGAGTTCGCTGTAAAAAGCGTATGGATCGGCTTTTTGTATCAACTCGCCCGAGGGTGTCCTGATTTCATACTTGTAAACTTCGCCCGGAGCAATATCCGGGATAAAGACTTCCCAGACCCCTGAATCGTCGAGCCTTTTCATCGGATTCGCCCCGCCGTCCCAGTGGTTGAAATTGCATACGAGGCTGACGCTTTGAGCCGATGGAGCCCAGACAGCGAAGTGGGTCCCGCTTTGACCGCCCTGTATCGCCGGGTGTGCACCGAGCTTTTCGAATATTTTATGGTGACTGCCCTCGTTGAAAAGATGCAGGTCGTAACCGGTTATAAACTGTGACCGGGATTCTGTTTCGCTATTTTTCTGGTTCATCTGCGGCTCCTTGGTATTCATTTCTCAATTATATTACTAATTGTACCGGGGCGCTATTCGTTTTCCGCATTCAGCAGCATTTCAAATTCGATCTCATGCAATATCGGAATCCCGTCATTGCCATACAGCGGTATCTCAGGCTTGAGCTGTCTGGCTTTCGCTATCGAGTTATGGTGAACCGCTTTCAGATCGAACCATTTTTTCTGGTAAAACCTCATTGCCTTTGTATTGTCGTTTGTCGTTATGAGCCATATCCTGCTGCAGCCAAGTTTTGTTGCGGTCTCGATCGTAAGCATCAGCAAAGAGCTGCCGACGCCGCGGTTTTCTTCAAAACTTTCCAGCAGGACGATTTCACATTCGTTGTCACAAATGCTGTATGAGATTATGCCCTTGATATCGCTGCCTTCCATGTACAGGAAACCCGGCAGGTCCGCGGGGCTGTGGACTCTGCCCCTTGACACCACCAATGGAGAACCCCAGTTTTTGGCCACCAGCTCGGAGACCATATTACGGTTATGCTCATTTACGCTCACAATACTCATTGCTCATCCATCCTTCAAATTGAATATCGGCTGATCTCCGAGCTTTTATCATACCTGAATTAACATTATATGCCACAAATCTCTAGCTTACGAGTTCTACTGTATGTTCCAATATATCAGAGCCGCCCCAACGGCCATGCCCGGGAATGACGACTTCGGCGTCGGGATACTTGTCTATAAGCTTGCCGACAGATAAAGGCCACTGTCCTAAATCCGCATCAGTAACGCTTCCCATGTCTTTTGAATCCAGGGACTTCAGCAGACACCCGCCGAACAGCACCTTGTACCGGGGGAACCAGACGGTGATATTGTCGGGCGAATGGCCTCTTCCGGGATAATAGGTTTCGATGTCGATATCTCCGACAGAAAAATCTGCCTCCTCACCGATGATCGTCCCAGGCTTTGTAAATCCGTTTTTCTCCGCTTCCTTTGCAGTAAGTCCCGTACATCTGACTTCTATATCCTTTTTCAGCAGCGTATCGATGCCGCCTATCCTGTCGGAATGGGCATGCGTTATTACTGCGTCGGTAATGTCCTGTTTGAATACATTCTTTGCCAGTTTAAGCAGCACGTCGGTCTGCTCATTGGTCCAGGGCGTATCGACCAGGAACAGGCCGTCCGATGTGACCGCGATCAAACCATTGGATGGCGTACTGGCGCCGCTGATATCCATATAAGTCTTGTGTACCCAGAGCCGTTCGTTTAACTTGTATAGCTCTACACGATCCTTTTCCGCCGGGACGCTTTCGTAGTAATCCCCGGAGACTTCAACCAACTTTGCTGTCTCCTTGCCGGTTGAGCTTTCCGCTTTAATTGTGTTCTCCGCCGTATTAACGTTCTGTGGAGCCTCTTTACCGCCGCCGCAGGCAGTCAGTCCGATCAATCCGGTTAAAACAGCAAATAACAGTACTTCGATCTTTTTCATGGGTCCCTCCTTGCCTTTGGTTTTTCAGGCGAATTTTTTCAGCAGAAGAAGTATGCGGATCGTGCAGTCGGTCTTTCTGTCTGAAGACTCTCTCCATGAGTCGGATAACAGCCATCCGCAGTAATTTTTCGCATAACCGGCCGATTTCGTGCCGTTGCCGAAATCCCACAACCCGTCCTCGCCCCGCAGTCCCCAAATATAATTTATGGCGTTTTCAGCCAGGCGCTCGCCATAGCTGTAGTCCGTAAAGAGATCGAGCGCTCTGAGCCAGAAGGGAAATTCCTTTGAAGATATCTCGGGTAAAATGTCCATGCTGGACGAGGTAAGATAGTATATGCCCTCTCTATTGTTCCAGAGCCAGTCAAGATATGCTTTTTCGATATTGTCCGGCAGCTTGCCGTCCGTTGAAGATAAGAGGGTCAAAGGATACATATTTGCAAGCTTTGTAGATTTTCTCGTAGGATTTATTCCGGTAAGCTCACCGAATGCAGCCATTTCGCCGTCTGGATCATGCCCGCCCCCGCTGAAAGCGCGTTTGACCAATTCCGACCACAAGCTCCATACTGCCCGCAGGTCGGGGTGATTACGGGATATCCCCGATAGTGTGGCGGCAGTTATCATTTTGGTCGTTACAGGCCATTCGTTGAAATGCTCGACTCTGTCGGGCCATGCGGCATCTCCCTTGATAACTGCGGACATATACGCTGCTGTCTCGGCCAGTACGCTGCTGTTTTCGTCGAGACCGAGGGCAAGAGCTCTTCTTACGGCGTGCTCTGTTGTCGGGAATTTCCGTTTGACGCCGGAATCCATGGAATGGAAGCGTCCCCAGCTACCATCCGGCTCCTGTGCATCCTCGAGTTCTTTGACCCATTTGCTTCGCAGGGCTTCCTCTTCAACATTCATAAGCAAATTATCGCTTTTCGCGACTTCCAGAATGTCCTTTAAAATGATATATGCTTGTACCGGTTCGAGGTCTCTGTTCAACAATTCCTGGGCAATACCGGAAAAGTCGTTCATTTTACACCGCCTTGTGCCTTACATATTCTCGGATTTGCCGGATAGAAGGTCTTCTCTTTGTTTCTTCGGCAGTTTACCGACTACTGTTGAATAGGAGTGGTCGATCATCGCTTGAAGCTCATCATCGGAAATATCCCTGTCCAAAAGGACCGTATTGAAATACGGCTGTTGTATGGGGGGACAGTGATAACCCCTTATGACCGTGCCCGGATAGACATTTCTGTAGAATTCACCCGCAGCCCTGTCGCAGTTCAGGGTTATCCTGCGAGCCTCCGGCTTGGGATAGATCTGCGCAAAAAGCCTGTTTAAGACCTTTATGCACATAGGTGTGTCGCCGAACGGGAAATCCACGTATGCTCCATTTTTTGAAAGACAGTACTTTATTATCTCATCCGTAGTCATTCAGAACTCCTGCGTTGCATCCCTGCATTTCCGGTCTGCCCGGACTTCGGCCGCTTGAATTAAAGCTTGTCTTACTTCAACTGCACCTGCATAAATTACAGTTCGCCTTACTTCAACTGTTTGAATTACAGCTCGCCTCCGCAGCCCTTGCAGAACTTTGCATCTTCATCATTTAGAGCCCCACAGCTCCGGCATTTGATCTTTATGATCTCTTTTTCTTCGTGTTCACGAGGCTTGACGAGCTCTTCGACAACGCCGATATTGCTGATTACATCGTTGATCATTTCGCCCTTTGCTTCGTTGAATGGTTTCAGGTCCTCTCTAGCCTTCTCAGGGTCCAGAAGGAGCCCGGAGCCCGCGGCGCCTTTGGCGCCTATATTCATGACGAAACCGCCGGCAACTATTAGTATAAACCCGAATACGCCGTTCTGAAAGGGCGGAATACTAAAGTCTGACGGATTTGCAATGGAAAAGGCTACCGATATGAATACTGAGAAAAAGAGCATCAACCCGATAATTATCATACACAGTCCGATATAATATGTGGCCTTGCGTTCCTTCGATATCTTTGCCATGACCTCACCCCATGTTTCTATTGATTCTTCCTGATATAGATATCCAAAGCCCTCAAAGCCTTTATTCCGAGAACAAACAGAAGAATGAACATGCCTATTCCGAGAACCAGGAGGATACCGTATAAAAGTACTATGAAAATACTGCCTGCCATCATCATAAATGCCACTCCTTCGATTAATCATATTTGGTATAAACTTACATTCGCTAGAATTGTATCAAACAATACTTGCTTCATCAACATATAGTTCCATGTTGCCGCCGACGTTCCTGAAACCGAGCTTTTCGTATATAGGCCGGCCCATATCGGAGGCGTGCAGCGTGAGCTTACCGCATTTCCTCGATTTAGCCTCCCGTATTATGTGTCCCATAAGCTTTGAGGCGAGGCCTCTATTCCTGTATCCGGGTTTTGTGTAAATATTCATTACATATGCCGTGTTGCCTGAAGGGTTGCTGAAGGTGGGCGGCGCACTAAAGAAGCACAGACCGCTCGTCGCCACTATATTGCCCTCGTCCAGGGCTATCCAGGAAATAAAACTGTTGTCCGGCAAATGGTTTTTAAAATAGTCATAATTCCTGCTCCGGAATTCCTCAATACCCATGGCCATATTGCCGGCTTCCCGTTCAAGCCGCATTTCCAGCCTGCATTCGACCAATTCGTCAATGTCCTTAAGCGTTGCCCTGCGGTATATCATCGTATCCTCCACGCTTCCTAAGCCTCCTTCCGGGCACGGCCCATAGTATTCGACGGATTTACCCTCTTATGTATTTCTTCAGTTCTTCATGACATTATACGTCAATTCAGCCAGCCAAGTATGAAAACAAGCGGAGAATTCCAATAGATGCAGATCTCGTTGGTTGAAAAGCTCTCCCATACGTCCGTGTAGCATTTTGCGGGGGGTGTGCTTTCGCTGAACAGTTTCGACGCGGGATCCCTTTCAAGCGCCCAGATGCGTTCAAAGGGACCTCCAACAAGCATTCCCGGCACAGCCTGCCCGGATATCATCGACGGCCTGTGATGGGGGCGCCGCGGCGCGTTTTCGCCGAAACCCGTTACATAGCTCATACCGATAGCATTTCGGCCCAGCAGATAGTGAAAATGGTCTAGAGCGGCCTGACGGTATTTTTTATCCGCATTCAGCCTGTCGGCGATTATCAGCGCCATTGCGTTGTTTGCAACATGCATGTTGCTCCCCCAGACATAATGTTCGATACAGATTCTGTAGTCTTCCTTACCGGAGACGCTTACCAGCCTGTCCGCCTCCTTCAGGTAATACTCCCTGACCTTTTTATACAGTTCGCTTCCGTGATCCGTATTTTTAGCCGTAAGGAACGCAATCATGGCATACGAGCCCATATCGGCCCACCCAAAACCGTGGGCAGGAAGCGGCGCCGCCGACATATAGCCGAGATATGACGCGTCTCCTGTTGTACCATACAGCTCTGCAGCCGCCCACCAGCGTTCGTCCCCGGCGCTAGTATCGTTATAGGCTCCGGTGCGGAAGAAGGAGGGATCCTTGTATTCGTTGACGCCCGGGTTGTTTTCGAGCCATTTCCAGGCCTTGATCGCAGCGGACAGGCAGGCGTCGGCGAAGCCGGAGTCAAGCTTGCGGTAAACGCGTGCCGCGTGAGCCGTCGCGGCAGCAAACCCGCCTGTCGCCTGTGCGGATATGGGGGAGAGGTAAAGCTGCGCATGGTCGTCCTCGGGAGGGCATGCGCTGTTTGCATGGACCTGCGTCGTGACCTTGTGGAATACTCCTCCCGTTCCCGGGTTCTGCATCCTGAGCAGCCATTCCAGTTCATGGCGCACTTCTCCGTATAATTTTAGGGGACCGCTGAAATCCATGTCCGCAATGGACGGAAAGTACTCGCAGGCCAGTAAAAGATCGACGACTGCCTTAGCTGCAGGCGATGCATAACGCCCGTAATCCCCCGCATCATGCCAGCCGCCTGATACGTCGGCAACAATGCTCCCAAAGGTTGGATCAGACTCGTCGAAATATCTGGCGGGCCCCATATGGCAGGGTTCGTGTGCAAAGACCGGACCGGCATACTTCCCGTCCAGACCGTCCCCACCGCAGCGTTGATAATAAAAGACCTTCAGCGCCGCGGCTGTCAACGTCCCGTAAACCTCACCGCCAATCGTAAAAGCAGGTGATTTTTCAGTACCTGCGACCAGGTAGTAGCTGCCCTCTGCCGTGATGCTGGAAAAGTCCGCACTGCCCGGGGCTTCTCCGTTTTTTTCGTCAATGGGAAGAGTTTCGACGGCATCGGACGAAGAAGGCTGAATACGCCCTGAGAAAACAGGTTCGTCCATTGTATTGTAAACGGTAAAGGTGCGCGCCTGTGAAACCACAAACGCCAGCTTTTCATCGCCCGGCCGGTAACCTGCCTGGTTCAAACCTATCGCACCCTGCGCACTGTTGATGCTTTCGCTGTCCATGCTCTGCTCCTTTGGGAATCGTCTAAACATAACTGACGTTTAACTTAGGCTTTATACGACCTTAGCTTTTCGCAAATAATGTAAATACATCGTAACAAATAGGAAGCCCTATTTCAAGGATAAGTGACAAATTCAACCATGTAAGGACCGGTTGTGTGATAAAAAATTCACATATACTTTTGGGTAATATTATAGTAAAATAGTTGTTGGCATTAATGCCATGCTTTGCACAAAATGCAAATCCGGCAAAAGCCAGAACATAGATAATCTATATCTAATTTGCACATGGAAAGGGGTCATAGAATGATTTATTCACATGAAGTTGAAAGAATGACGTGTGTGGCAAAGGGACCCAATCACGGACCGGCGCCAATCCCCGAAGAAGGGAAATGGATACAGGCGAAGGAAATCAAGGACATATCGGGCCTTACGCACGGTGTCGGCTGGTGCGCACCTCAGCAGGGAGCCTGCAAGCTTACATTGAATGTCAAGGATGGTGTGATCCAGGAAGCTTTGGTGGAAACGTTAGGCTGCTCGGGAATGACGCATTCCGCTGCCATGTCTGCTGAAATACTGCCCGGTAAGACTATTCTGGAAGCATTGAACACTGACCTGGTTTGCGACGCTATCAATACGGCAATGAGGGAGCTGTTCCTCCAGATCGCTTACGGCAGGACACAGACCGCATTCTCCGAAGGCGGACTTCCCATAGGGGCAGGCCTCGAGGATCTCGGGAAAGGACTCAGGAGCCAGGTGGGCACCATGTTCGGCACACTCGCAAAAGGACCCAGATACCTCGAAATGGCTGAAGGCTATGTCACTCACACGGCGCTGGACGCCAACAATGAGATCATTGGCTATGAGTTCGTGCACCTCGGCAAAATGATGGATATGGTCAAAAAGGGTATGGACGCCAATGAGGCCGTAAAGAAGGCAACGAGCAAGTATGGCCGGTTCGATGAAGCTGTCAGGGTCATCGATCCTAGAGAAGAATAATGGGGGAGGGTCAAAGACATGGCATTGTTTGAAAGCTATGAAAGAAGAATAAACCAGATCAATGCTGTATTGAACAAAAATGGCATTGCATCCATAGATGAAGCGAAGAAAATATGTGACGACAAGGGAATCGATCCCTATACGATCACAAAGGGTATCCAGCCTATCTGCTTTGAAAACGCCGCGTGGGCATATGTCGTTGGCGCTGCGATCGCTATAAAGAGAGGCTGCAGAAAGGCTGCCGACGCTGCAGAGATTATAGGAGAAGGACTGCAGGCATTCTGTATCCCCGGTTCCGTTGCGGATGACAGAAAAGTCGGTCTGGGCCACGGCAATCTCGGCGCAATGCTGCTCCGTGAACAAACCAAGTGTTTCGCATTCCTTGCGGGGCATGAATCCTTCGCAGCAGCTGAAGGCGCCATCGGTATTGCAAGATCCGCCAACAAGGTCAGGACCGAACCGCTCAAGGTAATACTCAACGGACTTGGTAAGGACGCAGCTCAGATCATTTCGAGGATCAACGGTTTTACTTACGTCCAGACCAAGTTTGATTACTATACCGGCAAGCTCGATATCGTTAAGGAGTTCAAATACTCTGAAGGTGAGAGAGCGAAGGTAAGATGCTACGGCGCGGACGATGTAAGAGAAGGCGTTGCCATAATGCATCTTGAGGGCGTGGACGTTTCCATCACGGGTAACTCCACAAACCCGACAAGGTTCCAGCACCCTGTGGCAGGTACTTACAAGAAGGAATGCTACGAAATGGGCAAAAAGTACTTCTCGGTCGCCTCAGGCGGCGGTACGGGCAGAACGCTGCATCCGGACAACATGGCTGCAGGCCCGGCTTCCTACGGTATGACAGACACCATGGGCAGGATGCACTCCGACGCACAGTTCGCAGGTTCCTCATCAGTACCGGCGCATGTTGAAATGATGGGCTTCCTCGGAATGGGTAACAACCCGATGGTCGGCGCAACGGTCGCAGTTGCGGTTGCAATCGAAGAGGCTATGAAATAAGAGCACAAACAGTAAATAAAAAACGCAAGTGCTTCGAGTACTTGCGTTTTTTTGAACAAGACTTTGCTATATTCCATAAAAAAAGGCTGGCTTGCATAAATCGTAAACCAGCCTTTTATAATTCAAGTTCAACTGATTGAAATTTCCCGATTATAGACCTTTGTACAATTTCTGCCCGATTGCTTGGCAAGACGGAGAGCGAGCTCGGATGTCCTGACCAGCGTGCGTCTATCGTCACTCAGTGTCGGGTAGGCAGATACGCCGGTACTGCAGTAAATTGAAGATATAACGACTCCGTCCACTGGTGGTACGTATGTCTTCGAAACTTCCTCCCGGAGCTGCTCCGCAACTTTTTTAGCGGCTTCTACATCAGTGTCCGGGAGGACGATTATTATCTGGTCTCCTCCGTAACGGGCTATGAAATCGGTCGGTCTCAAGCATCTCAATACAGCCTGTGCGAAGATCGCAAGGATATGGTCGCCGACAATACGCCCATACATGCCGTTTATTTCCTTGAAATGGTCCAGATCGGCCATTATGACGCTAACCGGCTTATCTTCGGCTTTTGCCGCTTCGACCTCGCTATCGAGAAACTGGTCGAGGAACCCTCTGTTGAAATCGTCGTCAGGAGTGTCTGTGTTGCTTTTGTCTTTTATATCTACGGATTTTACGGTTCTTTTGTAAGAAAGATAATACATTGTGACTATGGAAACATAACTTGCTAAAAACCCGGAGAGTATAGCTGTTATTATGCTCCAGACAATATGGCTTCCATTTGCCACATTGTTTGAAATGAGGAAAACTGCGAAACCGAAGCAGACGCCCGCAATAATGAGTAACGTTCTGCTCCAATAGGTAACATTGCTATTTTTGTTCATTTTGCATTACTCCGCTAATAATACCATATATTTACAAAATATGTATAGAACCATATGGTAGTATATCACAGGAATGAAATAAATGGAAACTATTATACAAAAAATGTAAGGAAAACATTTCGACAAATTTCGCTTTTTTTCGAAAGGCCATATCCGGGCTTACTCGTATTGTATTATTTATTGGATGTGATAAACGATTTTATTCCTCCTATACGGGTTATGATATCTTCTATAGTCATCCCCGCACTTAGCAGTGGCTCCAGGACATCCGACTCGATGTTGGGTAAATACGTTTTTATTGCCGAAAAAGAGCCGCTAATCACGTAATCACCCAATGTGGCCGGAATGAGTACGGAGTCGCCGGCACGCACCGTCAATTCGCATTGTTGCCCGTTATTCTTCCAGCTTATTATTCCACTGCCCAATGTAAATACATAAATGGCAAACTTGCTCCCATCAGCTTTTTCCGTAACGCTGCCCCTTATATCATATACTTCGGTGCAGAAAAACTGATTGGCTATGACGATTCTTTTTGAACATCCGCTGCCCAGCGGCAACCTGATGCCCGTATATTTTTCAAGACGGCCTTTCGAGTCGAAATCAATTACCTGAAGCGCTTTTTCAATGTGCAGCTCTCTCCCGACACGGCCATAATCATACACTCTGTATGTCGTATCGGAATTTTGCTGTACCTCGGCCAGTATGATACCCTTGCCGATAGCGTGCACTACCCCCGCAGGTATGTCGATTACGTCGCCCGAAAATACTTCTACAGTCTTAAGACAGCTCTCCACATAGTTTTCTTCAAGTGCTGCCGCGAATTTATCACGTGTGGTGCCTGGGACTACGTCATACACCAGTTTTGCACCCGGCATGGCGCTTACTATATACCACATTTCGTTTTTACCGTTTTCACCGTTTTCATATTTCCTGGCAAAGGTATCATCGGGGTGCACCTGTACCGAAAGATTATTTTCGGCGTCTATGAATTTGACCAGAAGCGGGAACTTGTCGACGTCCTTCTGAGAAAGCGAAGCGCCGACCAGCGGCCGTCCGAGCTGCTTAATCAGCTCCGTAAGCGAAACGCCTTCGTATTCCCCGTTTGCGATAATACTTGTGCCGTTCTTATGACAGGCTACCTCCCAGCTCTCGGCGACGATCCCTTCATCAGGAAGGCTCTTGCCGAGCAGCGCCAGATTTCTTCCGCCCCATACGTAGTCTTTATACAATGGTTTAAACTTCAATGGATAAAGCATATAGTCTCCTCAATACGTCTGTCTGTGCAGCTTCTCAGAGCAGACGATACAATGCCGGCATAAGCCGGTATCACTAGTCTTTTTGATAACTCAGCGTATTGGAATAGTATATAATATTATTTCTGCCAGTTCAACTTTAACCCTTGTGTAAGTCTTTACCGCATTTTGCGATACCAGTGTATTTTATGTAAAAACCTCCTTGACATACTAACGACTGTTAGTATACGATTAGACTAACAGTTGTTAGTATGATTAAGAGTAAGCAGAGTTATTCGAGGGGTGTTTAAAATGAAAAAAATTCTGGCTATTATCGGAAGTCCGAGGAAGGGTGAAACATACCAGGCGGTAAATAGATTTGCCGGTGAATTGGCAAAGACCGAGGAAGTGGACGTCGAGTATATGATGCTTGCCAGGGAAGGGTTTTCGGATTGTGTCGGCTGCCATAACTGTATTTTGAAAGGCCGCGATTATTGCAAGGAAAGCGCCAGAGTAAAAGAGCTTCAGGGGAAAATGCTCTCGGCGGATGCGATCATACTTGCGTCGCCTGTCTATAACCAGAGCGTAACATCGTTGATGAAAAAGTTCCTCGACTACTTTACTTTTCTCTGGCACAGGCCTGAAATGTTCGGGGTCAAATTTTTCGGCATATCGAGCGGCGGAGGCATGTTCAAGGAAGTCTTCAAGCTGCTGAGGACAAATGTGGAGAGCTGGGGCGGCACATGGATGGGCGAGCTCGGCATACCGCATTACGAGGCGCTCAAACCCGCATACAGGTCTAAATGCGATCGGGATATACACAAGAAGGCTGAGCTCTTCCTGAGGGAGACAAGAGGCAACAGGCCACAGATACCAAGTGTAGGCAGGCTCATGATGTTCAATATATGGAAGATGAACGCAAAAGCCTGCAAGGATTCGAACCCGCAGGATTATGAATACTGGAGCGAAAAGCAGCTGTGGAACAAGGCTTTCTATTACCCGGTCAGGATCAATATCTTCAAAAAGGTCGCTGTTGCCTGTATTGCAGGTATTGCAAAAAACATGATGAAAAAAATATATATTGGATATGACGAGGTGTAATTGTTTGAATACCAGGGAAAAAATATTGCAAACAGCCATGGATATGTTTGCCGAGAAAGGCTATAATGACGTTTCGGTAAGGGATATCACCAGAGCGGTTGGAATTAAGGAGAGCTCGCTTTATAACCATTTTATCAGCAAGCAGCAGATACTTGATGAAATATTCGAGTACCTGCTGGAGCGGTTCGAAAGCATGAACATCCCGGAGGAGGAAGCGGCCAGGCTCATTGAGGAAGCCGATCCGGAGGGATTCATGGAAATTTGCTTCATGAACTTCAGGATGTATTTCGGGGACCCCAAGCTTATCAAGATATGGCGCATTCTTTCGATCGAAAGATTCAGGAACAAACGGGCAAACGATTTTTTCATCAGGCGCCTTATCGATTTCCCTTTGGAATACCAGGCCAAGGTTTTCGATTCGATGATAAAGAAGGGTCTTATGGCAGAGGCCGATCCTATGGTCGTTGCCAGGGAATTCTACTCCTTCATGCTGATGATCTACCTCAGGTATTTTGAAGTCGAAAGCGGGGGCGCCGCCGGCAGCGCGGCAGGCAATCCCGTCGACGACCCTTCCATTCAAAAAATGATCAGGGAGCATATGCAATTTTTGATGCGGGCCCTGTCCAAATAGGAGACCTTTATCTCTCAAGATTGGAGCCATGCAGTACCGGCAATGCTGCGTGACTTTTTTGTTTTGCTGCGCCCGATGGGTCCAGTGATATGCCTTGCGGCGGAATAGCCATAGTTGCGGTAACCGCTATTAGGTAATTATCAGCATTGATTTTGCTTCCTGCAAGTTATATTATTATTAGTATCCAATCGGGATGCGGGCAGCATCCGTTGCACGGGGAGAATGTATGAACAGATTCATGGCCAGATTTACGGATATTCTGATGTACCCAGCCAGATTTTTCGAAAGCCTTACGGACAGGAGAGCTACCTTGATCGCCGGCGCCGTATTGGTCGGAGCGATAGATTTTTTGCTGCCGGATATAAACAATAATATAAAGCTGCTTTTCAGCGGGAAGCCATTAAATGCAGTATTGTTCAATGTTTTCATGACTGTTGTCGCAGTACTCGTTCTTGGCTTTATTGACGTATTTTTCATGGGCGTGCCGCTTTACGATATTTTTTCCTATCTCAAAAAGAAGGAAGTTATAATGAGTGAAGAGGACAGCGGAGAGGATTATACTTCATTTTCATCGCGCATTGAAAGCAAGGCTCCGGTTCAGCACAGCGCGTCTTTGACAAAGGTCATCAAGGTTTATATAATATCGCATTTTATAATCGTTCCTGTTGAGACCGCCATCTATTATCTCCTTATGCGAAATATAACGGACAACAGCCCCGTCTGGATGCAGAACCTTTCGCTGGTTATGCTGATGCTTATTTTCGTCTGGTCGGCGGCGATCGTGACAAGAGGCATAAATGTACTATTCCGGTTCAATCCCGTATTCAAAAGGCTGACCTTCATCATCGTGTTTACGTGGAACTTCATACTCAGCATGGTCTTTGCGACGCAGATATTGAATTGGGTGCTCAAGCTTTTCAAGTAAAGTGGGAAGCCCATATTCCAAAATTATCTTCTGCGACCGGGTTGTAAAACTTCGCTTTTTGCTATAATATAGTTGTGTAACGATCCGGATATACCTTCTGCGGACTGTCGCAGATTCCTGTTACTATGCCCCGGTGGCCTAATGGATAAGGTAGCGGATTCCGGTTCCGCTGATGCGGGTTCGATTCCTGTCCGGGGCGCCAAGTAATAAATAAGACCTCCAAAATTATACTTTGAAGGTCTTATTTATTATACATTTTCGCCTTATGCTAATTTTGTCTTAAACGTATATTTACCTTATTTTACAGCAATATAAGCGTTTTTTCTTGTACTTCCAATACATATTACCTGATTTATCTTATTATTTTTATTTATATTGAAAGATTATGTCATAACTTGTAGAATGAAGATATTGAAAAATATTCTTCCTTAAGGGGGGGTGATTAAAATTGCGTAAAAAATTATTTTTCGTAGTTTTTATATTATCTATATTAACTAATATAAATTTTGTATATGCAGACACCTATAATGTCCAAATCAACGATTTAAGACAAAAAATAGGTGATTTAGAGAAGGAAAATGCTGAACTAAAAAAATCTTTCGAATCTTTTGATAAAGAAGAGATAATAAAGACTTTTGAAAGTAATGAAAATTCGTTAATATCATCAGCAGATAATGCTATTAATCGCATTAACATATGGATAGCTGTTTTTTCCATAGGAATAACTCTTTTTATTGCCATTGGCTCTATTAGTACATATGTTTTACAAAAATATAGGTTTGATAAGATTGAAAAAGAATTGGAAAAATATAAAAATGATATAGAAAAATCTCAATTTGAACTACATATTTCAAGAGAAGATTTAAAATTAGCGAAAAGTGAACTTGAAATTGCTAAGGACGAATTTATATCTGTAAAAACAGAATCACAAGCTGCTGCTTTATGTGCCACAGATACACAAAATTTAGTTAATCAGCAATACGATACTATTCAGAGTAATTATAATAACATAAAAAACGGATTAGAGAATATTAGGGAAGAAGTGAGAAAATTAGCTGAAAAGGCAAAAGAATCGGAAGGCAAGGCTAAAACGTCCGAGAATAAATCAAAAGCATCTGAATATATTAACCAAGCTCTAGCAATAGTAGAAGATAATGATCAAGCATATAATCAGCGGATAGAATTATATACAAAAGCATTAGAACTCAATCCTACATCGACAATTTGTTATAACAATAGAGGTGTCGCGTTTTCTAGATTAGGAAGAAAAAGTATTTTAAAACCTAATTCGGAAAGAATAAAATATTTACAATCAGCAGTTAATGATTATTCAAAGGCTATTGAAATTAGCAGAAATGAAAATGATAAAAATGGGATTATGAAGTATATAAAAAACAGAATAGTTGCTTATGATCATCTTGGATTATTGCTTGATAAATCTTATTTTAAATCTAGTTTTAACGATATAGATGAGCTATTTAAATTATCGGATAATTATGCCGAATCTTATAATATAAAAGCTATGACTTATAGGCTATCAGGTGAAATAGATAATGCACTTGAGACTGTTAACAAATCTTTGGAATTTAATAATGAATATGGTTACGCGTACTCTACTAAAGCAGAAATTTATGCGGAACTAAAAAAAGATGAAGAATTTTTTTACTTTACTGAATTAGCTTTAAAGCATGGTTGTACTGTCTGGGATTATATCGATGAAGATTTAATTTATCAAAAGTATAAAGATACACAAAGATTTAAAGATTTAATTGGTAAATATAAAAAGTAAGTAATATTAAAAATAAAGGCTTTCAGAGCGATTTGCTTTGAAAGCCTTTTGCTATATCTGTACTCTGCGGCTATTTTCCGGCCTTCCGTACCTTTTCCGGCCGGTAAAGGAAATCCGTCATCTGGCCATAGGAAGCGGTCACGGCTCCGGGAAAATCCTCTCTGTCGGTAGGGACTCCTTTCAGTTCACCCGATACTATTTTTTCAGCGGCAATGCGGGTATCGGTTATGTAAGCCTTGTCCGGCTTGCACCCCATCAGGCAGTTGTGGCCCAGATAAGGTTTAAGGTCTGTCAGGCTTTCGATGGATTTTTCAAAATTCCTCATTTCGTCCCTATATTCCTCGACAGTTCCGCTTTCGGGCAGCTGCATCCATAATGAGCTCGAGCCCATGGCATCCCCGGCAAAAAGCAGCTGTCTCTCCCTGTCGAGCAGGACCACTGATCCCGGCGTATGCCCGGGCAATGGGACGATTTCGAGCTTACAGCCTCCCAGGTCGAATATCTCTCCGCCTTTGAGGTCATTTATGCCTGAGTCTTTAAAATCCTTGAAGGCTGTATAGGGTTTTATCAGGTCAAAGTCCTTCGAAGACATATATACCTTTTCGAATTGGCCGGCAGCGGCGACATGATCGCCGTGTCCGTGAGTAAGCACCAGTTCGGCGGGCTTTCTTGTCAGAGTCCTTATGTAGCTCGACAGATCCGCTCCGCTGACGCCTGCGTCTATTACCAGCGCTTTGTCGTTTCCCTCGATGAGGTAGATATCCACGAAGGCGGGCGATCCTGCAGTCCCGTCTGTAATTTCCCATAAGCCTGTCATTATCGGAATAGCATTGAAGCTCATAAATTTTGTCTCCTCAGAAGTATCAATATCGTCGTTGGAAGAATAAACCATATCAGTTGACATTGCTGTCTCTGTAATATTTCCGGTAAAATTTCCGAACTTCCCTGAAGCATAAAGCCATATACAGGCTGCAATCGCCGCCGCAAGCAGTATCGTGCCTGTAATTTTCGGCCTTGGTTTCATTCCTGCACCTCTAGGAAGCCTTATCCATAATACACCCGATTGCGGGAAACGGCTTCAGGGGAATTATAACAAAATGGCGAATTTCTTACAATGCGGTAATTTTATGCGTCGAAGACCCTGGATACCTCTTTCAGCTGTTCCACGATGCCTATGTGCTGTGGGCAGTGCTTTTCACATTGTTTGCAGCTGATGCAGTCAGAAGCCTTTCCGAATTCCTGTGCGAGATTGTTGTAGTTATTTCTGTGGGAAGGCGCCAGCTTGAATTGCTTCTGGTTGTTATACAGCGAAAAGTATTTCGGTATTGGTATCTTTTTCGGACAGCCTTCTACGCAATACTGGCATGAGGTGCATGGTACGACGGGAATGCCCTTTATTATCCCGGCAGCCAGGTTGACAAGCTCCTTTTCTTCGTCGTTCAGAGACTTCATGTCCTGCATATAGCTTATATTATCGACGACCTGCTCATAATCGCTCATACCGCTGAGCACTTTGAACACATTTACCAGCGAAGCCGTGAAACGTACAGCCCATGACGCCACGCTCATATCCGGGTGGTAATTCTTGAAAAGCTCCTCCGCTTTCTCGGGTATGCTGGCCAGAGAACCGCCCTTTACCGGCTCCATTACTATGATGGGCTTGTTGTGCTTTGTTGCGACTTCATAGCACTTGCGTGACTCGATGCTTTCGTTGTCCCAGTCGATATAGTTGATCTGGAGCTGTACGAATTCCATTTCGGGATGCTCGGTCAGTATCCGGTCAAGAACTACCGCCTTGTCGTGGAAGGAGAAGCCTATATGCTTTGCCCTGCCTTCCTTCTTCAATTCTTTCATGAATTCGAATCCTCCGTATTTTACGGAATTCGAGTAAAGCGATACACCAAGTGTGTGCAGCAGGTAGTAATCGAAATATTCGACGCCGCATTTGTCGAGTTGCTCGTTGAAAATTCTTCGATAATCCTCATTTTTGCTTACCATCCAGGTAGGCATCTTGTCGGCCAATGTGAACGAATTCCTCGGATGCCTTTCCACAAGCGCCTTTCTGGCTGTAATCTCGCTCATTCCCTGATGATAAGGATATGCCGTATCGAAATAGGTGAATCCCTTCTCCAGGAAGTAATCCACCATTTTGTTGACAAGCTCCTGATCGATGCTTTTAGGATCTCCCTGGTCGATTAACGGCAGGCGCATCAGCCCGAATCCCAATTTTTTTGCCATTGTATCTCCTCCTCAATTGTTTAGAGTTTATGCATTTTTGCTTATTTCATAAGCCTTTTACATTGAAGGATACCTTGGATAACTCATACTCTTAAAATATCCTTCCGTGCTTCGCTAACCTTTATTTCAAATGATCCTCCGCTCATATCCTGCTATTTTTATATCCAGCCTCTCCAGAGTTTCCTTCATGTCTTCCATTCTTTTTACCAACTGCCTGCGCTGTTCCATCAGAATATTTATTCTTGCGTCGATGGTTTCATCGCCCTGCTGATACAGCTTGACATACTCCATCAGCGTTTCGATCGGAAGGCCTGCGCTCCGCATGCATTTGATAAATTCTACCCATCTTAAATCGTCTTCATTAAAATCTCTCATCCCGCTTTTGTTCCGGTTCACGCGGGGGATCAGCCCAATACGTTCATAATAGCGGAGCGTATCCTGGGTAATATCGTATTTTTCGCTCACTTCGGCAATAGTCATGTGATTTCACCTCGTTACCGCTATCATATCACCTTGAGCTAACTCCAAGTCAAGAAAATGAATAGTAAAGTGCACATAAAAAGGTAAAAAAAGAACCCTGCTTGATGAACAGGATCCTTCAGACTCAGCCGTAACAATGATGCTTCAATTACAACATACCTTACAGCCCCGGCCCATGTCCTGCGCCTATCGGCTGTCCCAACCCTGGAGCCTGCGGTCCTGTCGGCTGACCCATACCGGGCATCTGTCCCATACCCGGCGCTTGCCCCATACCCGGCGCTTGCCCCATACCCGGAGTTTGCCCCATACCCGGAGTTTGCCCCATACCTGGCATTTGCCCCATACCGGGTGCCTGACCCGAATGGAACTGGTACATCCCGTACTCTCCCTGCGCCATGTTCGTATAAACGGAACTGATCGACTGGAAGTACTGAGCCAGCTTCATGTCGTTCATATAATTCTGTGCATGCATCTGCGCCATCATTGCCTGCATATGATCCATGTCCATCGGCATTAATATCACTCCTGATCCGAAATTATTTATACATTACAGAATATTCACTTTATGTATACTATGTTACGGCATTATAGGGGCATTTTCGGGACAAATTTTAAATATACTGATACCAGGAGTAAAAGCGAGGTGGTTTCATTGTTAATAACACCTGATATTCAAGTCCTTCCTTTCCATTATGAAAGCGGCATAAAATATTTCGAGCTTTTTGCCGAGCCTGTAAAAAGGGAGATCCTGCCGGGACTTTTCATTAAGGCCTGGGGTTACAACGGAACTACGCCAGGCCCGACGATACAGGTGTATTCGGGCGATTATGTCAGTATCCGCGTGCATAACAGGCTTGAGGAAGCGACGAGCATTCACTGGCATGGCCTGGACATAACCAATATGATGGACGGGGCGCCCGATGTCGAGCCTTCGCCGTTCATAGAACCCGGTAAATTTTTCGATTATCGCTTCAGAGTAAGTAATCCTCCCGGAACACACTTGTATCATACGCATGTTAACTCGGCCAAACAGGAAATGATGGGCCTTGGCGGGGCATTCATCATAATGGATCAGAACGAATACGGTATAGACAGGGACTACTTTCTTATGCTGCAGGAATTCGCTGTCAAGGATCTGAAAATGGGCGAAATCGGACAGGGCCAATTCGAAATCGACCCGATGTCCCATGATTTCAATTTTTTCACCATAAACGGACGTTGTTTTCCTTATACATCACCTATGCCAGTCAGTTACGGAGATATCGTGCGCATAAGGCTGGGAAATATTGTCCACGACGCTCATCCCATGCATATCCACGGCCACCAGTTCGCAGTGGTCGCAACTGACGGTAATGCATTGGTGTCTTCTCAGAGATACCTTAAAAACGATTTGAACGTAGCGTCCGGAGAGACCTACGACGTGGTTTTCAAGGCAAATAACCCGGGCGTCTGGCCGTTCCATTGCCATATACCGCATCATATGTCCAACAACATGGCACAATCGATGGGCGGGATGTTTACGACCATTGTCTACCAGTAGTAATGTATCTTTTTTCTCCGTTCTCTCGACTTTTGTTATCTTTACGTGTTATAATATTCATATAAAGTACATTTCACAGCAAATTTAAAAATACGCATCTTTTATTGGTATTAACCAAATACTAAGTTGTACAGGCAACTTTCGGTACCGATTGGAATGACTTGCTTAAAATCGAACGATAGGTGATCCTCCGTAAATAAAAAAGGAGTTGTTAAAAATGGTCCACTTGTCGGAACGAAGAAAATATAAACGGTGCGACAATGTTATTTGTAAAGCGCTTGTCAGCAGGGACAAAATAAGATGGGTATCTTTTGACATCGTAGATCTGTCAGCAGGAGGTATGCTGTTCAGCACGGTACACCGGTATAATGTTAATATGAAGCTTTACTTCAACCTCTTTGTGCACAATATGCTGTCAGAGTTCAATATAAAACTCGAAGGCAAGGTACTTAGGGCGGATGAGATCGCAGGAGTCAACACCTATGCGGTACAGTTCGAGAATATGAATAAGTACGAGATCATACAGCTCGACGAACTCGTAAAGTCGAAGATTTCAGTCAAGGATATTCCGCATCGCACACTGGGAAATGAAGAGTATTCCAAGATGCTTACCCCCAAGATAAAGCCAAGGCTGCGCCAGGCGCGGATAAAGGAAATCACGAAGTGAAAAACATATACATCGATAGGAAATGCTGCCGGCGATTATACTCGGCAGCTTTTTTTTACTTGTGGAGGCGGGTGTCACGCCCCCCTTCCCACGGGCATTGTCGTATGCTAGAATTGCAGTGTCATAGTAAAAATGGAGAGACTTATGAAAATAGGTTCAGTCGTTATTGAGAACAACATATTTCTGGCCCCGATGGCGGGCGTTACGGACATGCCTTTCAGGATACTGTGCAGGGAGCAGGGCTGTGGTCTCGTATGCACCGAAATGATCAGTGCGAAGGGCATGTACTACAAGGACGAGAAGAGCTGGAAGCTTGCCGATCTGAGCAGTTCGGAACTGCCGGCGGCGGTGCAGATATTCGGGTCGGAACCTGAGATCATGGCCGATGCGGCGAAAAAGCTTAACAATTCCGATGCAGGAATAATTGACATAAATATGGGCTGTCCCACACCCAAGATTACAAAAAACGGCGAGGGCAGCGCTCTCATGCTGAAGCCCGAGCTGGCCGGAGAAGTCATCAGAGCTGTCGCAGCGGCTTCGGACAAACCTGTTACCGTCAAATTCCGTAAAGGCTGGGACGATGAGCATGCCAATGCCGTAGAATTTGCGCAGATTGCCGAAAAAAGCGGGGTCTCCGCCATTACAGTACATGGGAGGACAAGGGAGCAGTTCTATAGCGGTAAAGCCGACTGGGATATCATAAAGAAGGTAAAGGAAGCGGTATCCATACCGGTCATCGGCAACGGAGATATCGTAAAGCCTCAGGATGCGGTAAGGATGCTCGAAACGACAGGCTGCGACGGGGTCGCGATAGGCAGGGGAGCGCAGGGCAACCCTTGGATTTTCGGAAGGACAGTACATTACATAAAAACAGGGATACTGCTGCCCGAACCCGGTCTGGACGAAAAAAAGGCAATGATGCTGCGCCACCTGGAGATGCTGACCGAGCATAAAGGCGAATATACGGGAGTCCGGGAAATGCGCAAGCATATTGCCTGGTATATCAAGGGCTGCAGGAATTCCTCGCAGTTAAAGGACCGCGTCTTCAGAGCGGTTTCATACGGCGAGATGGCGGAGCTGGTTGACGGGCTCTGTTAAAGGCGGTCTTTCTTTACAATGTATTTGCTTTATAATAAAATAATAGCAGAATGTATGTTCGGGAGGCCGCTATGAATCTTGAGCAAATGCTGGACTATTTCAAGGCGTCGGATAGAATAATGAAGAATATCACCTCATGGGTGGAGCTGCCCGCTAGAGAAGCAGTTTATAACGAGTTCCCGGATTTTATAGACGACAGGATACGGGCAGCGCTTGAAAGAAGGGGCGTAAGAAGGCTGTATTCGCACCAGGCCGGCGCCATACAGGCGGTACACGATGGAAACAGCGTAGTTGTCGTTACTCCGACGGCTTCGGGGAAAACGATGTGCTATAACATCCCGGTGCTCGACGCCATATTGAAGGACGAGGAATCACGCGCGCTTTTTCTGTTTCCGACCAAGGCGCTTTCGCAGGACCAGACCGCCGAACTTCATGAACTGATAACCGAGGCCGGGGTCGACGTCAAGACCTTCACTTATGACGGCGATACGCCGCAGACGGCAAGAAAGGCTATAAGGCAGGCGGGCCACATCGTAGTGACAAATCCGGACATGCTCCACAGCGGTGTACTGCCGCACCACACGAAATGGACCAAGCTTTTCGAAAATCTCAAGTTTGTTGTAATAGATGAAATACACCACTACAGGGGCGTTTTCGGCAGCCACCTTGCAAACGTGCTGAGGCGTCTGCGCAGGATCTGCAATTTCTACGGCTCCGACCCTATCTTCATCTGCTGCTCGGCCACTATCGCAAACCCGGCTGAGCTTGCTTCGAGGATAACCGGCGCGGAGGTCAAGCTGATCGACAATAACGGGGCGCCTACTGCCAAAAAACATATCATTTTCTACAACCCGCCGCTGGTAAATAAAGAGCTCGGTATCCGCAGAAGCAGCATGCTCGAGGCGGAGGGACTCGCCGAGACGCTGATCCGCAACAATGTGCAGACTATAGTTTTCACAAGGAGCAGGCTGAACGTCGAAGTGTTGGTGACATATCTCAAGGATATCTATCATGGCAGCAGAGAAGGGGACAGAAGGGTTCGCGGCTATAGAGGAGGCTATCTGCCCAATTTACGGCGCGAGATAGAAAAAGGGCTGCGCGAGGGAAGCATAACCGGCGTCGTATCAACGAATGCCCTTGAACTCGGCATCGACATCGGAGCGCTCGAAGCCTGCATCATTTGCGGTTATCCCGGCGCCATAGCAAGCACCTGGCAGCAGGCAGGCCGTTCGGGCCGCAGGAGCGGCGTATCGGCGGCAATCCTGGTTGCGAGCAGCAGTCCGCTCGATCAGTATATTATAAACAATCCCGATTACTTTTTTGGGAAAAGCCCGGAGAATGGCCTCATAAATCCGGATAACCTCGTGATACTCTATAATCACATGAAATGCGCGGCATTTGAACTGCCGTTTGAAGCAGGAGAAAAATTCGGGGTAGAAACAACTGCCGAGATCCTTTCGTTTATGGAGGAGGCCAGGCTCGTCAGGCATGTGGGCGACCGCTGGCACTGGATGTCCGATGTGTTCCCGGCCGATGACATAAGTCTGCGCAGCGCATCGAACGAGAATTTCATTATTATCGACATTACAGAACCGAAACCCGTTGTAATTGGCGAGACAGACAGGTTCAGCGCGCCAATGCTGCTGCATGAGGAAGCCATATACATGCACGAGGGCGTACAGTACCAGGTGGAGAAACTGGACTTCGACGACAAGAAAGCCTATGTTCGCAGGGTTAATGTGGATTATTACACCGATGCCAACCTTGCTGTGGACCTGAAAGTTATAGACGAATTCCGCAGCGATACCGGAAAGCCAGTGCACAGGAGCAGCGGGGAGGTCTCGGTAAGCTCGCTCGTAACCATGTTCAAGAAGATCAAACTGCACACGCATGAGAATATCGGCTCGGGCCCCGTGACACTGCCGGAACTTGAAATGCATACGACGTCCTATTGGGTAAGCCTGCCGGAATCGATACCGGACATGTCCCAGACGGACGTCCAGAACGGCCTGCTAGGGATATCCAATGTGCTGGCGAATGCTGCGCCTATCTACCTGATGTGCGATCCGGGCGACATACATGTGGTTTATCAGGTGCGTGCAACATTTACGCAGCGCCCGACAATCTATATTTACGACAGCTACCCCGGAGGCGTCGGGTTCAGCGACAAGCTTTACGAGCTGCACAGCGAGCTATTCGAGACTGCGGCGGAAATGGTGAGGCAGTGCGGCTGTGAAACGGGATGCCCTTCCTGTGTAGGCCCTCTGAACGAGTTCACGGGGACGGACAACCCAAAGGAACTGACTTTAAAGCTGATAGAAATGATCAGGGATAACGTATGAACGGAGTCTGATAAAAGTGGACCTGCGAAGCAAGCTGGGGCTTTATAAGGAAGGTGCTGCAAAGCCTTCTTTGCCTGCCAGACCACAGAGTGAATACGATATAGACAGATTGATACCCGGGCAGGTTCAGGCAAACGGTTTCGGGTATTGCTATGTTATTGAAAACAAATATCCTCTGTCCCATTTTTACGGCGGATACAGGCTTGGCGACGTGTTGTCTGCTGACAGCGGCATACTTGCCGCGCTGGGGGGCGAGGACTGTGCGGGGCTGGCGCCGGAAAAGCTTCTGTTCCTGGACACCGAGACAACGGGGCTGTCGGGCGGGGCCGGGACGCTTGCGTTCCTGGTGGGTGTGGGCTTTTTTGAGGACGAGCGCTATATCGTGCGGCAATATTTCATCAGGGATTATGACGAAGAAGCTGCCATGCTTTCCGAGCTTCAGGAGCTTTTCAGCAAACATGGCAATTTTGTGACCTTTAATGGGAAGGCTTTTGATATCAATCTCCTGCAGAGCAGGTTCATCTCAAACAGATTCAGGCCCCGCTTCGGCGATTTCCCCCATCTTGACCTGCTTTATCCGGCCAGAAGGGTCTGGGGTCTCAAGCTGGAAAGCTGCAGACTTACGGCGCTTGAGGAAAACATCCTGGGTGAACACAGGGAGGACGATATACCGGGAGCGATGATACCTGCTGTATATTTTAAATACCTCGAGGATAAAAATGCCTCCGAGATCAAAAAAGTTATACAGCACAACCAGTTCGACATACTTTCGATGGTTTCACTGGTGGCAAGGCTTTCGGCAATGCTAAGAAGCCCGCTGTCCGAAACGGACGGAGGTTTTGAACTGCTTGGAATGGGCAGGCTTTTCGAAGCCAACGGCAGGACCGGGGATATGCTTGAATGCCTTGAGGCATGCAGCGGTTCCGGACAATTCGATATCAAGCTGCAGGCCGTCAAACGGCTTACGGGTGTTTATAAGAGAAACGGCAGTATCGAACGCGCGCTGGAACACTGGAAAGCTGTCGAAGCCGAGGATCCAAGCTTTGAGTTGTTCCATCTGATCGAAATGGCCAAATATTACGAGCATAAGGAAAAGAACTTCGGCGCCGCGCTGCCGATAGTCGAGAAGGCATTGCAAAAATGTCTGAACGCGGGGCTTTCCGGCAGTCCGCAGCTTGCGGAGCTTAAAAAAAGGCGCGACAGGATAATGAGAAAGCTGCAGGCTTCACAAAGCAAAGGGTCATATAAATGACTGTCTCAAAAAAAGAAGCATATATCTGAAATCCAATAATAAAAATTAACAGGAACAATAATCGGAGCAGCCATGTGCGGAAATCTTTCGTCAAAGGCGCATTCATCCTGATGGCGGCTGGCCTTATTGCCAGACTGATCGGATTTGCATACAGGATATTTCTTTCAAACCTTATCGGCGCCGAAGGTATGGGCTTATATGAACTCATTGTGCCCGTCTATACCGCCGTTGTATTGACGATTACGGCAGGCATGACCATTGCCGTTTCCAAAATGGTTGCCGAGCAAAATGCCCGGAACAATCAGGCCAATCCCGGCAGAATTACTGTTTGTGCGTTGGCCCTGGTGGTCGCTGCAGGTCTTGCGGTATCGCTTTTCATTTATGTCAATGCCGATATGATGAGCCTGAAGGTGTTAGGCGACGAAAGGACGCATAATGCGCTCCTGGTTCTTGTGCCATGCCTTCCGGCCGTTGTGGCGGCATCTGCTCTTAAAGGCTACTTTTACGGCATACAGCAGGTAGTTCCTACCGCGGTGTCGCAAATCGCCGAGCAGGCGGTGAAAATAGGCGTCCTTTTGCTTTTTGCAGCGGCGATCGGCGGGAAAGGGACGGAATTCGCCTGTACGGTGGCTGCACTTGCAGCTGCGCTGGGCGAGGTTGCCAATCTTTTGATCCTGCTGGCCGTTTTCTCATTCAGACAAAGACCTTTTATAAAAGTACGGAGTCCCGGAAAGCCCATGTGTAAAAGGAGAATTGTAACAGAGCTGCTGAAGGCCTCGGTACCGGTCTCTGCAAACCGGCTGGTCATCTCCTCGCTGTCTGCGGTCGAATTCATAATGATCCCGTCAATGCTCGCACTGGGGGGAATGGACGACAAAAGTAGTATGGAACTGTTCGGGCGGCTTACGGGTATGGCGCTGCCGCTTATAATGTTCCCTTCGCTCGTTACAAATTCCCTTGCGACAACGCTTGTGCCTGCGATATCCGAGTCGGTATCTCTGAAAAGATTCCGGACCGTCAACTACCAGATATCCAAGTCGATACAGGCCACGTTCCTGCTCGGAATAATGTTTACAGCGCTGTTTCTGAGTTTCCCCGACGAGATCGGAGCGTTGGTATACAGGCGGGAGAAAATCGGGGACCTTTTATTCATGTTGGCTTTCGCATGCATTTTCATATATCTGCAGCAGATGCTGACGGGTGTTATGAATGGGCTCGGAAAGCAGGGGACGCTGCTTTTGAATACTATTATCGGCTCTTTGATAAGAATTGCGGCGGCCTATTTCTTTATACCAGTCTTCGGCATCAGGAGCTACATATTCGGATTGACAGCCAGCCTTATTCTTACCGAAACGCTGAACCTGATTGCAATAAACAGGATAACCGGCCTCGTATTCGACCTGAGGGAGTGGCTGATAAAGCCCGGGCTTGTAGGCGCGGTAATGGTCCTGCTCGGAAACTTGATTAAAAGGTTTTCCGGCGTTTTGCATGCGGAGGGCACCGTGACTACCTTTCTGACATTGCTTGTATTCGGGCTTTTGGCTCTGCTGTTGATGCTTATAACAGGTATACTTAGGCCAAAGGAACTGCTGGAATTGTCGGGCATGAAAAAGCAAGGAAAAGCTTGAGAAAGTGAGATAGAGTTAGATAATTCGCGCAGTGGGCATTTTTTCGATTTTGTAGGTCAAAGATAGTCAAAATCTAATTTTGCTTATTGCCGTAGTCGGTTTTATAATTAAACCAAGGTCAAGGAAAGTCAAAGGCAACGGATGGGGGCCATCAGTTCGAAGCCATAAAGAAAATGTTACAAAACTTATGTTGCCTGTGACCAACCGAAATACCAATTAAATATAATATAAAGAGGTGTTGTTTATGTTCGGATTAGTACCATTCAACAGAAGGACGAATGATTTGACAGTTAAAAATGACGTGTTTGACCTTTTTGAGGACTTCTTCAATGAGCCGTTCGGTTTCTTTACCTCAGCGCACCCGATTAAGGCCGACGTCCGCGAAACAGACAGGGAATACATCGTCGAGGCCGATATGCCTGGCTTAAGAAAGGAAGATATCAGGCTCGAGCTCAATGATGGGATACTTACTATCGGAGTCGAACACAATGAACAGACTGATGAGAGCAGGGAAAACTATATCAGGAAGGAAAGAAGATACGGTTCCTACAGCAGGAGTTTCCAGGTGGATGGCGTCAAACAGGAGGATGTTACCGCGAAGTACAACGACGGAGTGCTTACAGTGAACCTGCCAAAATCCGCAGAGGGAAAACCGAAGACACACAGGATAGATATCAACTAACGCCAATATACATTCGATGTTTCATATACCCCTTAACAAATCGCAGCCGCACTGTGCGGCTGTGATATTAATAGCCGGCGCACCGGATTTTAAATCCCGATGCGCTGGTTTTTGTTTTTTCTGATATAATGTAAAGGGACACACCTTCAAATACCATTGCAAGGAATGTCCCTTTCCGACGCTAAAGCAAGGGGACACACCTTCAAATACCATTGCAAGGAATGTCCCTTTCCGACGCTAAAGCAAAGGGACACACCTTCAAATACCGTAACAAGGTATGTCCCGAAATAAAGCATGTCCCCAAATGAGGTATGTCCATTTCCGGCGCTAAAACCTCGGGACATAAAGACAACATGGGTTAGGAGGCGATTTCCTTGATGAACGTATTGTACCTGCTGAACCACGCGGGTAAGGCGGGAACGGAACGATACGTACAGACGCTTATTGAGCAGCTTAAAGGGAAAAAGATCAACGCATATTTTGCATACAACGAAGAAGGCTTACTTGTAGAAAGGCTCAAGGAACTGGGTATCCCGACGTATAGGATTGAAATGAACAGTCCGTTCGATTTCAAGGCGGCGGCTAAGCTGGCCGAACTTTGCAAAGGGCTCGATATCGATCTGGTGCATACTCATTACCTCAGGGAAAACTATGTAGCCATGCTGGCGCGGCTGCGTGGCTCACCGGCAAAGGTTGCATATACCAATCATTTCATACTGAGGAACAACTTCATAACGAGGATGTCCAACCGGCTGATGAATCCTCTGGAATCGGGTATAATAGCTGTTTGCAACAGGGGCAGGGAAATGATGATCTCGAACGGCGTCAGCGCGTCGAAGATCAGAGTCCTTTTTAATGCGGTGGACCCGGTCTACTGGAGAAAGCCGGAAAAATCCACGATTCGTGAAGAATTCGGCATCAGTGACGATACCTTCGTTATACTGTGCGCTTCCAGGTTTGCGCACGACAAGGGTCACAGGTATCTTGTCAGGACCATCAACAAGCTCAGAAGCATGACCGACAGGAAAATGAAGTGCATCCTGGCCGGCGACGGCCCGCTGCTTGATGAAATAAAGCAGATGACCGAGGAACTGGGGCTTTCAAAAGATATTCTGTTTGCTGGTTTCCGTCAGGACATAAAAAATCTCTTCGTCGGCAGCGACCTTTATTTCAACTCATCTGAGCATGAAGCCTCGAGCTTCCTGATCCTTGAAGCGCTCGCAAGCGGCCTTCCCGTAGTGGCGACCGACATGGGCGGCAATGACGACATTATAAATGCTGAAACAGGCTGCGGAGTCCTCGTCGAATATGACGACGCCGAAGGCACCGCGTGGGAAATCAAACATATCATGGATACTCCCGGATTGCTGGAAGAGCTGAGAAGTAATGCCCTGAAAGCCGTCGAGGAGAAATTCAATCTTGTAAAAATGGCCGATCAAACTTATAATTTTTATGAGGAGTTCATCGGACAAGCTTCGGAAAATGCCTTATAAGCAACCATTATCGTAAAGGAGAGTAATGTAATGTTATTGGACAAAAAAGGGAAATTATTCGGAAAAATCAGCATCGTGGATGTACTGGTTATCCTGATCATAATAGCGGTGGCAGGCGGTTTGTATTACAAATTCGGGAAGTCGGGCACAGTCACGCCTTTTACGCCGACACAGACCGTACAGATGACGCTAAGCCTCGAATCGGTAAATGATTATGTGGCAAATAGTATCAAGGTGGGAGACGTCGTACAGGACAGGGTACAGAATATAGTACTGGGCAAGGTAACGGATGTAAAAGTCGGCAAGGACAAGAGCTACTTCCTCAACAGCAACGGTTTGGTCATACAGGGATCAAAAGACGGTTATAATTCGCTTGTTGTAACATTTGAAGGGCAAGGCGTCTACTCGTCGAAGGGCGTTACTTTCAGCAATATCGAGTATTACATCAACAAAAACGCTACCGAGTGGAGAATAGGTAATACGTTCAGTTATGCCAAGATCTCCGGAATTAAAGAGATAAAGGGGTAGACCGTTGCTAAAGGAAAGCTTGGTTTATAAATTTCTATATATTATATGTGCGTTTTTTTCAAAAGCCTGGCAGGAAAGCTTGATTGCAATGGCTTTGAGGAAATGCGGGGCCTTTTTGGGCAGGCTGTTTTCGAACAGTGCCATAATTGATTTTTCAGCCCGTGAAGGCGTCGTGAACAAGACCTATGAGGGAAGCATCCTGTATAAGGCGGTCGACGGACTTCTAAACCTGCCGCAGAGGGTGTTCCATCCACTGTACCTGAAGGCGGAGGACGCTTTAGCACAAAGCGTTGCATTCCGGTTGCTGAAGTATATATTCGGCAAGCTGCATCTGCTGACGGCGGTTTTCCTGTTTGTCGCATTAGTAGCGCCGTATGACTACTGGAACAACATGTACAGCACGCTGGCTATAACGGCGCTGCTGCTTTTATACTTTATGAAGACCATTGCCGAGGGGCGCACAGGTTTTCAGACTGCAGCCTTCAATGTATTTCTGGTGCTGTTTATAATCTGTGTGCTCATGGGCCAGGTATTTTCAATTACACCGGGCGACAGCCTCAGATTTTTCGGGTATTACCTCACCGGATTCATGATGGTTCTGCTACTTGTGGTTACCTTAAGGACAAAAAAGGAAATATCCGAGTTGCTGGCCGTGGCATTGGCGGGTCTGACCCTCGCGGGAGTGTACGGCATTTACCAGTACATCATCAAAGTGCCCGTAAATCCTGCATGGGTGGACACCGATCTGAACCAGGGCAGCATGACGAGGGTTTTTTCATTTTTCAACAATCCGAACGATTTTGCCGAGGTCATACTGATTTTCGTGCCTTTCTATTTTGCAATGGCTTTCAATGCAAAACGAACAATCACAAAGCTGCTTTTTCTCGCCATGGCTGTGCCGCCGCTGCTGTCGATGCTGCTGACGCTGGCGCGCGGTGCTTGGGTCGCAATAGCGCTGGCGGCGGTAGTGTATGTGTTTTTCCAGGAGAAAAGGCTCATACCTGTCGGGATATTGCTTGCTGTCGCCGCAGTTCCATTTTTACCGCATTCCATTCTAATGCGGTTAAAATCGTTCAATATGGCCGATAGTTCGTTCAAAACGAGGATAGACGTATGGCAAACTGTCATTCCTATACTGAAGGATTACTGGTTCACCGGCCTTGGGCTCGGGAACGATACTTTGATAAGAATTTCAAAGAATTATCATATATTTGTGGTAAAAGGCTCCATACCTTCCCACAGCCATAATTTGTACCTGCAGCTGTGGCTGGAGACCGGTTTCCCCGGGATAATGACATTCCTTGCGTTCATATTGACGACAGTTAAAAAGAGCATCAGGACATTGACCCACACGGGGGACAAGGTTGTGAAAAACATCCTCATTGCCGGTCTGGCCTCACTGACAGGCCTTCTGGCCAATGGCATGATAGAATATGTTTGGTTTGACCGCAGGGTCATGCTGTTCTTCTGGGCGGCGGTAGGTATTATCCTGTCCACGCTGTACGTCCAACTAAGCGCTGATAAGGCCTGCGGGGGACAGATCGCGCAGGATGATTCCGAAGCGGCGGAGGAGGAAGTGGCCTGATGAAGGAGATAACCAGGGAAGCCAGACTGTGCACCGGTTGTGCGGCCTGCGGGCAGGTGTGCCCCAAAGGCGCAGTTACTATGTTGGCAAATGAGGAAGGCTTCCTTTATCCGCACATAAACGAAGAGCTTTGCAGCAATTGCGGGCTCTGCGAGAAAACCTGTCCGATCAATAACGTTCTCAAACCTGGCTCGGAACCCAGGCAGACAGGTTCGGAAACAAAACAATCCGGCGCCGGGCATAAAGTCTATGCCTGCTATTCCAGGGATGAGGCCATCAGATCAAAGAGCACCTCGGGCGGAGTATTTACGCAGCTTGCGCTTATTACGCTCGCGGATGGCGGAGTGGTATTCGGGGCCGGATTCGATAAAGGCTTTAAAGTGACCCATATATGTGCCGAGAACGAAAAAGAGCTCGATAACCTCAGACGTTCAAAATATGTTCAAAGCGATATCGCCGATTCATTTATCAAAGCCGGGGATTTTCTGAAAGCAGGCAGAAAAGTTCTGTTCTGTGGCATGCCCTGCCAGATCGCCGGACTTAAGTCCTTTCTGAATCACGATTATCCGGGACTGCTTACATGCGACCTTGCCTGCCACGGCGTACCTTCGCCAAAGGTTTGGGAGATGTTCCTCGGATATCTTCAGTATGCATATAAAAGCGATATCAAGTCGGTATCCTTCCGTGACAAGGCGACCGGCTGGAACGACAGCAGCATGCAGATCGAATTCAAAAACGGAAGCCGATATACCGACAGAGTCAAGAGAGAGATCTACTCCATGGGTTTCGGAAAGAGCATATTCAACCGCAGATCGTGCTACGACTGCAAATTCAGGATCAATAACACGAAAGCGGATATTACGCTTGCGGATTTCTGGGGAATAGACAAACGCGGTGAATCGGAGTACTCGGATAATAAGGGAGTTTCTTTGATAATAACTCATACGGCCGCCGGAGAGGAAGCCCTGAAGCGGATCGGCGAAAACACCTGCATCAAGGAGCGTTCATTCGACGAAGCAGTCAGGTTCAACCCGAGATTGGTTTCCTCAGTCGCGGAACCTGCAGGGCGGCGCGAATTCTTCGGAGATATGAAGGCGGGCCTCGATTTTGACCGGCTCAGAGCAAAATACATGGACAACAAAAGCTTCAGGTACAGGGTAAAATGTCTGGCTAAGCGCCTTCTTGGGCGCGGGTAGGCTGAGTCCGGTGCAGGTAGGCTGACTCCGGTTAAATGAAAGGAATCTATGAGAACCAAGCTTTCAATATATAATACAATCAGCGCAATTGTGCTTCAAATCGTAAATCTTGTAGTAAATCTGATACTACCGCAGGTAATGATCACCGTATACGGTTCATCCGTTAACGGGCTCGTTACTTCCATCAGGCAGTTCATATCATACTTCAACCTTGTTGAAGCGGGAATCTCGGGAGCTGCCATATACGCTCTGTATAAACCGCTCGCTGACAAAAACAAGCACGACATCAACGGGATATTGTCGGCGTCCAACAGATTCTACAATATTTCAGGCTTTGTCTTTTCGGGACTGGTTCTTTTGACCGCGTTCCTATATCCCATGTTTACCTCGGGGCAGGGCATCAGCGTCGTTACGATAGCCGCCCTGGTATTGATTATCGGCGCCTCGGGAGCGTTGGAATTCTTCGCCGTAGGTAAATACAAGGTGCTTTACACGGCGGATCAGAAGAGCTATGTCATTTCGTTGATAAATGCGACTGCTGTCGCCGTTAATGCCATAATAATCCTCATTCTTGCCAGCCTTCGCTATGATATTGTGCTTGTCCAGCTGATAGCGCTGATAAGCTTTTTGGCACGGTCCGGCCTGTATGTACTGTATGGCAGGAGAAAGTATCCCGATATCGACTTGAAAGCGCCGCCTATGAATAACGCGCTCGACAAACGCTGGGATTCGCTCATACTGCAGATCCTCGGAGTTGCGTCGACCGCGACGCCTGTCGTTGTTACTTCGCTTATGCTCGGCTTTAAGGAAGCCAGCGTATTTGTGGTATACAATATGGTATTCGCCAGTGTGCTGGCATTGCTCACGACCTTCAGCAACGGATTGAGCGCCATGTTCGGCGACCTGCTGGTACGGAATGAGATGGGTACTATGCAGAAGGCTTACCAGCAGTACGAATATCTCTATTACGCCCTGGTGACGTGGGGATACGCGTGCGCGGCCATACTGATCATGCCCTTTATGGATATCTACACCGCAAAATTCACAGACGCCGAATATGTCCGGCCTGTTATCGCGGCACTCTTTGTCGGCGTTGGAATCTTCTCAAATATAAAGACGCCCCAGGGGATGCTTGTCATATCGGCCGGCCTTTATAAAGAAACGAAGGTGCAGTCGCTCATCCAGGCCGCCATAATTGTTGTGCTTTCAATAGTGCTTGCGCCGTTCTTCGGCATTGCGGGCATACTTGTCGCGTCCATACTTTCAAACCTGTACAGGGATATCGACCTGATATTCTATATACCGAAAACCGTGACCAAATTGAAACCCACGCTTTCCATCAGGAGAGTGCTCAGGATATTCGTGCTGTTTTTCGCGTCGGTACTGCCGGCGCTTTACCTTGTGGACATCAAGCCGGGCAGCCTTGCCGGCTGGGCATTATATTCGATACCGGCTGCGGTTTGGGTGTTTATCGTTGTCGCAGGAGGCAATATTCTTATTGAGAGGAAAATGGCTTCCGATATCCTTGTCAGGGTGAAGGGGCTGCTTCCCGGCAGAAAATAGCCGAATGACTTGGGAATTTTAAGCTGCTTAAGCCCAGAAGTTGGACCCGCTGCGTTCGAGGTTTTTTAGCTCGCTGCACTCGAGGTATTAAGCTCGCGATACGCTAGGGCTGTACCCCGTTGCGCTTTGCTTGATATTGCATGAGTTTTGAGAGGTAGAGCAGGTAGAGCATATTAACGAGGCATTGGCGGGGGCAAATTCATGTTTGAGCGGAGTGGCTTGCCACACAGCGAGTTTGAATTTGCCACTTGGGCTGAGTTTAAATGCTCCTTGAACAAAACTCCGCAATAGAAAGCAGAGCGCAGCGGGGTACAGCAGGATATCAGGTCTTGATGTAAACAAAGCGCAGCGGGGTACAGCAGGATATCTTTGGCTTGTAAGGCAATAATAACAGGAAGGTGAAGATCATGAAAGCAGGCATATTGACATTCCATCACGCCCATCATTACGGTGCGCAGCTTCAGGCGTACGCACTCATGAGGGCAGCGCAGAAAGCCGGTACGGAATGCGAATTGATCAATTATGTGAGGATAGACACGGTCGAAGGTAACAGGCTGTTTAAAAAAGGCCTGTCGGCAAGATCGCTTCTGTCGAATGCCAATACTCTGCTCAACCTGAGAAAGCTGAGAAAAAGATATGCCCGCTTTGAAAGCTTTGTACACGGCGATATGAACCTTTCGAATAAATTCTATGGGTCTTATGAACAACTGAAAAATGACGCTCCCGCGTATGACGTATATATTTGCGGAAGCGATCAGATATGGAATCCTCTCATTTATAAGGAAAATACCTTTGATCCCGCCTTTTTTGCGGATTTTGCAAAAAGTGGCAGACGTATCGCTTACGCTCCTAGCTTCGGGATAAGCTCGATACCCGAGGATAAAAGGGAGCTGCTGAAAAAATACCTGGACAGGTTTGAATGCCTGTCCGTCAGGGAAAAGCAGGGTGAAAGCATCATACGCGATATAGCGGCGAGGGAAGCACAGACTGTGCTCGACCCAACGCTCCTGCTGGATGGGGACGACTGGAGCTCCGTATCGGCGGAGTCCGGATATAAGGAACCATACATATTGTGCTATTTCATTACCGACGGCAGAAAATACGGAGACTTTGTACAGATACTTTCCGACAGTTACAAGTTACCCGTCGTGTCGCTGTGCGGATCGCGCAGGGTGGCGCCACAAACCCGTCATACTGTACTTGATGCGGGTCCGAAGGAATTTCTCGGTCTTTTCAGGAATGCGGCCGCTGTCTGCACCGATTCGTTCCACGGCACTGTATTTTCAATAAATTTCAAAAAAGAATTTTACAGCTTCGAATCTTCACAGAAATCGGAAAAAACGGTGAATTCGAGGTTATACAGTATATTGGACAGCCTTTCGCTGCTTTCCCGTATTTATTCTCATACAATGGAACTGAAGGATTTCAGGAATAGGGTCGATACATTATATAAGCCTATAGACTATGTACAGGTGGATGCGCTGCTCGAAAAAGAAAGAGAAGCGTCGGCAAAGTATCTGAAGGAGGCACTGGGCCTTTGATACGGCAGACCTGAGTAAAAATACTCATTGTATGTGGAATTTGAAAAAACTATAATTGAATTGGCAGGTTCCGCCTATTGGCATGCTAAATACTTCGGGACGGGGATGACAGTATGAATTTATTGCCCTGGAAATCGAACCAGACCAGGAAGTTTGATACGAAGACTTTAAGGAAGAATGACATATCGCTCCTGATACTGGATGAGCGCTGGAACAAGCTGTTCTACAGCACACCCAGGACTCCTGCCATCGAGCGCAGCGAGGAGAAGCTCAAGGAACTGCTGAAGGAGGAAGCACGTCTAACTGCAGAGCAGAAGAATATTGCAGCTTTGAAAAAGCAGCATATGGATAGGATAATAAAGCTTACGCCTGACGTATTCGAAAAAAACGACGCGGAGGCCCAGAAGGAAATGCAGGTCTCGGAGCGTGAAATAAAAAGGATAAACGACAGGGCGAAACAGATAGAGGAGCAGCTCGACGAGATGCCCGGCAGGTTGAAGCAGGCAAATCTGGAGCTTCTCGAACTTACAGTGAACATAGTCTACTTCAAGATAAGATCCAGCAAAAAGCGCGTTGAAGAGCTGGAAAAGCTGATAGAGGAGACCAGGGAAAAGCTCAAGGGATACATAGACGAGAAGGAATCGCTTTCACAGGACGATACGGATATATACTCATATTTCCATGACCTTCTCGGGGGTGAAGAACTGGAAAAGCTCGACAGGGAGTTTTTCGGATAGATCCCGGCAGATTCTGCTGAATTCCGGCAGATCCCGGACATACCGGATTATATTTGATCGAACCTCAATTGATCGTCGATCGATCGCTCAAAGGAAGCAGCGTTATGAAGATTGTAACACCTGCCCAAATGAATTCCATAGATAATAATACCATAAATAATTATGGCATACCCGGGCTCCTGCTGATGGAAGACGCAGCGGCGGCCATTGCATCGGAAGCCGTATCAATGCTTGGCGGAAGCATCGGCGGAGCTATTACGGCCGTTGCAGGCCGGGGAAATAACGGCGGAGACGCATTTGCCGCAGCCAGGCTGCTCCACGGTCAGGGCTTTGACGTCCACGTTTTTCTGGTAGGGGCCAAGGCCGGTATTTCGGGCGATGCCTTTACGAATATGGCCACATTGGAGAAAATCGGCATAAATATCGTTGAGATAAACGGAGAGGAAGAAATTGCGCTTCTCAATTCCAGACTAAAAGAATCGCAGCTCGTGATAGACGGAGTTTTCGGAACGGGATTGAGCCGGGATATAAGCGGTATCGCTTCGACAGTCATCGAAAGGATGAATTTGTCCGGAAAGCCGATACTGTCGATCGACATACCCTCGGGTATAGACGGGGCTGACGGAAGCATACGCGGCGAATGTATCAGGGCCGATACGACGGTCACCTTCTGCATGCCTAAAATCGGGCTGGTTGTAAACCCCGGCTGCGAATACGCCGGAAGGCTGAAGGTGGCTGATATCGGGATACCGCGCTGCGTTATCGATGCACAGGATATAAAGTGTGAAATTATCGACGCTGTAACGGCAGCGGATTTAATACCGCAAAGAAGACCCGATTCCAACAAGGGAACCTACGGGAAAGCTTTCATAATTACCGGTTCGACCGGAATGACCGGCTCCGGCCGACTGGCCTGTACAGCCGCGCTACGCGTCGGAGCAGGCCTCGTATACGCCGGAGTGCCGGAAAGCCTGACGGGCATTTATAGCTCCTCTCTGACTGAGCCTGTTATTATCGCGCTTCCTGACGGTGGTAAAGGGTACCTCTCCGACGAAAGCGGGGGAAAAATAAGAGAGCGTATGACAGTTATGGACGTCGTTGCCGCCGGTCCGGGACTGTCTGCGGCCGAGGGCGTAAAACGGCTGGTCGGGATGGTCGTAAGTGAATGCAAGGCGCCGCTGGTACTGGACGCGGACGCGCTTAACGTTATTTCCGATAATACGGAAATACTTAAGCGACTCGATGCGGAAGCCGTGATTACCCCGCATCCCGGCGAGATGGCAAGGTTGACGGGGCTGACCGCAGCCGATGTGCAAAAGGACAGAATAGGCACGGCCGGAAGGTTTGCGTCGGAGTATGGGGTTGTGACCGTGCTCAAGGGAAGCAGGACGATCATCGCGCTTCCTGACGGAAGGATATTTGTCAATCCCACCGGCAATGCCGGCATGGCCACCGCCGGTACCGGCGATGTGCTCACAGGCGTTATTACGGGGCTGATAGCGCAGGGTGCTTCCGCGGCGGAAGCGGCTATAGCCGGGGTATATCTCCACGGTCTGGCAGGCGACCTGGCGGCGGACAGCATGGGAATGCACGGCATTCTTGCAGGTGATGTCGTGAGCCACTTGCCGTATGCAATTAAAGAAATAATCAAACTGCGCCGGCCGGTTTAGCGGCGGGAACGGAATTGCTTCAACGGCTGAGATGAAGTCCCCCAAGCCGCTGCGTTTGCAGAGTGTTTTTATAGCGGCTTCGGAGGATTAATGCTGCCGCAGGAAACCTCAGGAATATACTGATAGGGAGACCACAAAAGAAACCGGTGCTTTATGACCGGTGAAATGTATTTAACGGAGGATATCATGGATTACAAACTTAACAGGGCATGGGCGGAAATAGATCTGGATGCGATCGCACATAACGTGCGCGAAATAAAGAAATTCACAGGGAAAAAGGTTGAAATGATGGGCGTCGTCAAGGCGGACGCATATGGACACGGAGTCCGTGAGGTCGTCAGGACACTGCTGGACAATGGAGTGACGCAGCTTGCTGTTTCAATGCTGGACGAAGCGATCCAGATCAGGAACATGGGTATTGACGTGCCTATCCTTATACTCGGCTATACCGATCCCGTCAGAGCCGAGGAATTGGTGCTCAATGACGTAACACAGACGGTTTTCAGCCTGGACCTTGCAGAGGCGCTCTCTTCGGCGGCTGTCAGGCTGGGTAAAAGAGTGAAGGTACATGTCAAGGTAGACACCGGAATGACAAGGATCGGCTTCATGCCCGGTCGCGATGCGGTAAAGAATATCACTGAAATAAGCAGGCTGCCCGGCCTTGTGCTGGAAGGCATGTTTACGCACTTTGCCTCTGCTGACGAGCGTGAAAAGGATTATACGCAGATGCAGTACGACCGCTTCCTGGGCTTATGCACCGAGCTTTCGAAGGAGGGTATAGAGATTCCCGTAAAGCATGTGTGCAACAGCGCCGGGACTATGCAATACCCTGAAATGCACCTTGATATGGTCCGCCCGGGAGTCATACTATACGGACTGTACCCGTCGAAGGATGTAGACAGGGAAAAGATCAGGCTCAAACCGGCTATGACCCTGAAAGCCAACGTCATAATGGTCAAGGATGTGGAACCGGATACCTGCATAAGCTATGGCCGGATATTCCGCACTTCCCGCAAAAGCAAAATTGCTACCATACCGATCGGATATGCCGACGGATATACAAGACTGCTTTCGAACAAGGGCCGCATGCTCGTGAACGGTGAGTTTGCCCCTGTAGTCGGAAGGATATGTATGGATCAGTGCATGATCGATGTGACGGAGCTTAAAAAGGATGTGCATGTGGGGGACGAGGTTGTGGTCTTCGGAAATCAGAACGGATCCAGCATCAGCGTTGACGAGGTAGCGGCCGATATCGGTACGATCAATTACGAACTTGTATGCATCATAGGTAAAAGGATCCCCAGAGTATATCTGAAGGACGGTAAGATCTGCAGCATCCTGAACTACCTAATCTGACTGGCAGAACCGGTTCGGAAGCGTCAGGCTCCTCAAGCTCCGCAGGTTCTATAGGCCAGGCAGGCTCTATAGGTCCGGCAAGCCGCTCAAGCCCGTCAGAGCCTTCAGGCTTCTCAGGCCCTTCGGGTTCCGACAGGCCGTCCCGAAGACCGGTCGAAGTGATGGCTGCGGAAAATACGCATGTTTTGTGGATTTGGTGCATTATATTATATTAATGCGTAATGTAATTTTAATTTGACCGTGTATACAATAATATATATAATTAGTTATATACTAATGCATATACCACCCACATAATTTTGACGAGGCCAGCTAAAATAATAGTACGCTGTCTCAACCATTTTAAAACGCATCCGTTCAGAGAAAATTTTACGGCAATAGATTTCGCTAAAGCGAAATGTTTCATCGGAGTAGCATTTCTGCAAAGTAGAAATCCATTGTAGAAAATTTCTTACCTCAGATGCGTTTCAACGAGGCGGGAGATACGTATTCGCCGACTCGTTATAAATCCAAAAAAAATGGGGGATTTATTTTGGCAGAATTGAAAAAAATACTTATAAGTCTTCCTGATAATCTATTGAAAGAGATAGATACGATAGTTTCTGTCGAAAAAACCAACAGAAGCGAGTTCGTCAGGGAAGCCATGAAATTGTATATAAGGGAAAAGAGAAAAATTGAGATGAGAGACAGGATGAAAAAAGGGTATCAGGAAATGGCCGAAATCAATATCAGACTTGCGGAGCTGTGTTTGGACGCGGATTGCGACCAGCAGCAAAAATATGAGGAACGACTTGGGGAGTTGGAGTAAACGTGATAATAAAACGCGGTGATATTTTTTACGCCGATCTTAGTCCGGTGATCGGCTCCGAGCAGGGAGGAGTCAGGCCGGTACTTGTAGTGCAGAATGATATAGGGAACAAATACAGCCCGACCATTATCGCTGCAGCCATAACATCGCAGATAAACAAGGCAAAACTGCCTACGCATATAGAAATAAATGCCCAGGATTACGGACTTCAAAAGGATTCGGTGATCCTGCTGGAACAGATAAGAACGATTGACAAAAAAAGGCTCAGGGAAAAGATAGGACATCTGGACGAGGAGCTGATGGAAAAGGTAAACGAAGCGCTAAGTGTAAGCTTCGGACTGGCCGATATATAGTATGAGCGGCTGGCAGGCCAATAACGTGAAAAATCAAGGTACATACATAGATCGAAACAATACATATTTGGACAAGCCTGGACTATGCCGCCGAGATCTAGTTTTGAGGGGATAAAATGAAAAAAGAAAATGTTTTCAGGCTTGTCCTGGCCTTGGGTATATTCTTTCTTGTTTACCAATTCGGTATAAAACCTATACTATTCAGTGATAAAAAAACAACCGAAGCTAATGAGAAGTACTGGTCCGGGCAGCTTCCAAAAAACGGCGGCACGGATTATGACGTTGTTGTATACGGCGCCGAGCCGCAGGGCATTTCAGCCGCCATATCATCGGCCCGCCTGGGTGCGCGTACTCTGCTGATCAGTGAAGACGCCGATCTCGGCGGCATTATTTCAGACTGCATGGTACCGGAGCTTGAATTACCTGCAGGGCAAAACGGCGTCCTTCTTAACGGAGGCATATTGAGTGAACTCAATAAAGGCCTTGGCAAAAGTTTTACCGGTGAAAACTATCTCGATGCCGTAAGCGATATGGTCTCTGCGGAAAAGAACCTGAAAGTCCTGTATAACGCCTCCGTAGAGGGTGTGGAGAAGTCAGGCGTTTACCTTGAATCCATAGGGGTACATACGGACAAAGAGGATAAAAATATATCGGCAAGGATGTTCATCGACGCCTCCGATGACGGCGCTCTTCTCGATGCGAGCAAGGTTCCTTACATTACGGGCTCCGAAGACCTCAATATGGAGAAGAGCTTCATGCCGGTCTTGCTTAACTTTGAAATGACTGCCGACAGCGGCGTCAAGATAAAAAAGGACGAACTGGGCAAGTTGGTCAAAAGCGGCGGTTTTTATAGCAAGCTGGGTAAATATGATCTTCTGTACATGCATTCAAGGCTGGACAGGCTGAACATTTATTTCCCGGAAGAGGGGAAGGTCGTTATTAGCGGGCTTTCCGTATCTGATATCGACGTAACTGACGTAAATATCATTAAGCAGGCATACGAAAAAGAGGCCGAAGAGGCAAAAAACTTTGCGGCGTTCCTTTCAGAGAGTTTTAACGAGTTCAAAGGCCTCAAATTCTCCAGGGCTGCAAAAAACTTCCGCATCCCCGAGTCAAGGCACTTCCTCGGCATAAGCACTTTGACGGTAAACAACATATTGGATGACAAATACCCTGCGGAGACAGTCGCGATGGGTTCTTATCCCGTAATGATCGGCAAGTTCGCACCAAGAGGGCAGTTTATTGCCGGAAAGGGGTTACAGTACGGTATACCCCTTGGGAGCCTGGTCCCGGAGAAAACCTGCAACCTACTGATGGCAGGCCCGAGGGCGTCTTATTCGTCGCTTGCGGCAAGCAGCGCAGGTACCGTTGGGACAAGCATAGCGGCCGGGGAAGCGGCAGGGATAGCAGCCGTTTTCTGTGTTGCACGGAACCAAAATCCGGCTGATCTTAACAAGGATAATAAAAAATTCGCTGAATTCAAGTCGATGCTCACAGGCGCAGGCATGTTTCTGCCGAATGAAACCATAGAGAGCAGGGCCGAAGATAACTGGGCATATCCTGCGGCAAGGCAGCTTATTACCCTGGGTCTGATCGGCGGAGGGGCAAAAAACGATTTGAAATATGGCGATCCTGCCAGGCAGAAGGATCTGGCCTATATCCTGATTAACGGGATATACCGCCTTGAAAGGAATGCATATACATTGGAACTGGATTCCCGTATGAGGCCTTATCTTAAAGATTCCAGGCTCACTTATGACGACGCGGTCGGTATGCTTGGCGAACTGTACAATATCAAGGGCGATACAGAGACCATATATAAAAAGCTTTGTGAGCAGAACCGTATAAATGAAGTGATGCAGCTGAGGCTCGACGAATCGAGGGGCCTTACGCTGAGCGATGTCTATTATCTCGGAGCGTACGCCATCAAGAGCTTTACGGGTAAGGAGATCCCCGATTGATAACTGTTGCCGGTACACTAACCTGGAGCCAGATTGCGTATTATGCTATAATTACTCTGTATAACTCTGGATAATACCTATAGTTCAAGGGGGAGAGAGTTGAATAGTTTTTCAAAAATAGATAATATGGCTGGAGAGATTGTGGATACCTTAGAGATAGCCATTTCTGATAATATTGATATTAATTTTCCATTAACAAAATTTATAATCCCCGAATCGAGTTCACCAAGGCTAAACAGAACGAAAATAAACAACAAGTTGAATGAAGCAGCGAGAAAAAAGTTAGTTATCGTAACGGCGCCTGCCGGGTTTGGAAAGAGTACTGCAATCAGCAGCTGGGTTTCGCAATTTGAAAATGAAAATAATATATCATGGATTACTCTTGACAAAAACGATCAGGAAGTCAGTAGCTTTTGGTATTACGTAATATGTGCAATAAATCGGAATGAAAATTTAATTCACAATGAAAAAATTCCATATCTATCTGTAGAAGCAATCATTAACTTGTTAATCAATCATTTCTCTTCCTGTGATACTGACTATTATATTATCTTTGATGACTTTCATAATGTTGATAATGTAAAAATCTATAAATCATTGGAGTATTTCTTAGCTTATTTGCCCAAGAAACTTCACTGTATAATCATTAGCAGGTCTAATCCACCATTGTCGGTTTCGAAGATGATAATAGATGAAGAGATAGATAAGCTTGATACCGAAGACTTGAGATTCTCGAGAGAAGAAATATCCGTTTATCTCAATAAAATTATGGACATGAACCTTTCGGAAGATGAAATTGAATCATTGGAAATAAAAACCGAGGGATGGGTTTCTGTAATAAAAGCAGCCGCTTTGTCCTTGAGAGGCTATCCTGATAAGAATACCTTTATTAAGAACTTTAGCGGCAGTAATACTAGAAACACGTTTCAATATATAATTGAAGAAATTATAAACGACCAGAGGACTGATATAAGAGAATTTTTGTTGAAGACCTCCATCCTGAAAGATCTCAATGAACCAATATGTAATGCTTTGACTGGCTTTGAACATACACGTGAGATAATGGAAACACTTGAATCCAGCAATCTCTTTATTACCAGCCTGGGTGACAATAAAGAGAATTACAGGTATCATAGTTTACTTGCAGAAGCACTCTTAAGACTGCTGCATATAGAATACAGCAATCAAGTAAGTGATTTATATTTGGCAGCCAGTCGGTGGTATGAAGAGAAAGGTTTTTATCAGGATGCCTTTGATTTTTCAATACAATCCCAGGACCATGATAATACATTAAGGCTTCTGGAAAAGTATTTTGCTTCAAATCATTTATACATTTTCAGCGCTCATAGGATTTGTGATTATTTTGAAACTATACCATATGACTTGTTTAATAATAAACCAAGGCTATGCATTCATTATGCTCTGGCACTTGCTGTTGCAGGACGCATAAGCTTGGATGAGGTGGAGTTGCTCGAAAAAGGGATTAATCTCAGCGACGATGTTTTTGAAACGTTAAGGGGCAAAGTTTTTCAGGTCCGTGCATATAAAGCATTGAAGTACGAAAATTTAGCAGATGTAATAAAATACTCGGAGCTTTCTTTACAAACACTACCCGGGTATGATATCTCATGCGTCACTCTATGTCTTGTGCTAGGGTATGTTTACAGATCCGTCGGTGATATGAATAAGGCGGAGTTCTATTTCAGCAGCGCTTTATCTATCAGCAGTAGAGTGAACAATGCTTGTTCCGATATAGTGTCTGAATCACTTATATTAAGTAATTTCTATTTAACATCAATCCGGTATTTTAAAGGGTATTCGAATGATTTTATTGTTCCTTTATATCAATTACTTTCTGAAAACATAACACATAAGAATTGCATGTATTTCTGCCTTGCAACCGCTTATTACGACTCCGGCGATTTTGAAAAAGCCTATTTGAATATCATTAGGGGATTAGAGTTATGTGATACATATAATGACATATTCTATGAAAGGATTAAGGGCTTGGTGTTGCTTGCCAGGATCTTTCTATATACCGGTCGAAATGATGAGGCTGTTTCCAAATTGAATGAGATAGACAAACTTGTAAAACCGGATTGCGGCAATATGTTCGTTTTGCTGGATTTACCCGAGATCACTGGTCTTTTAGTTTCATTAGGATTAATTGAAAGAGCAGAGGCATATATTGAGAAATTCGATAATGTAAAGTGCAAGGAAATAGAGTTTATACTCTGTGAATCTCAGGCAGAACTTCTTTTTGCAAAGAGAAATTATAAGAAAGCAGTTGATAAGCTGGAGTTTATCTTTAGAAATATGAATTTGGAGGTATATCCCAAGAGAAAAATCGAATTACTGGTGCTTGCTGCTGCAGCATATGCAGCTGACGGCAATGAAACTAAAGCGTTGGAGCTTTTGAAAAGCGCTCTTGAAACAAAGTGCGCAGAGAGATACACCAGGACTTTTATAGATAGGGGTAAATCAATAAACTGTTTGCTAAGAATACTAATCAGTAGAGCTAAGGAGGAAGATAATTCAAATTGGCTAGTGCTTGCAAATACATTGATCAAAGGATCAGGGAAGTGCAATACGGGACTGAAGGTAAAACAAACCGGAGAATCCGGGCAATTGAGTAAAAGGGAAATGGAAATACTGAGACTATTGGCAAGAGGCTTGAGCTATAATGAAATCGGGAATGAACTTTACATTTCCCTGAGTACGGTGAAAAAGCATACAGGCAATATTTATTACAAGCTTCAAGCAAAAAATAGAATGGAAGCAGTCAACATTGCAAATGACAAAAGACTTATTGATTAAACATCGCTTACGTACATAAACAGGCAGGTATACAAAAGTATACCTGCCTGTTTTATCTTCTTGGAGTAACAATCAGACCTTCGGTCACTTACATACTATGGGGCTTACTGATATCATGGAATCAACCCTGGATATACTCTACGGGGGTAAAGTACATACATAAGGAGTACAACCATGGAATCAAAAACCTACAGTATTAATGGAATGACATGCGCCGCATGCGCTAAAACAATAGAAAGACGATTAGGCAAGCTGCAAGGCATAGAAAGTATATCGGTTAATTATGCTGCTGAAAAAGCAAGCATCATATATAATCCTGACTTAGTGCATTTGCCCGAAATCAAGCAGGCGATTTCTAATGCGGGTTATAAAGCTATGGAGCCGGAGGAGCTTATAAATACTGATGAGGGTAAGCTTAAAAAGAATGCTGAAATTCGATTAATATGGACCAAGTTTATAATTTCGGCTTTTTTTGCAGTCCCGCTGCTTTATATCGCAATGGGACCAATGATCTGGTGGCTTAAGTTGCCGATACCTTATTGGCTCGATCCAATGCAGCGCCCTTTGACATATTCACTGGTTGAAATAGGACTTCTGACACCCATAGTTGCCATAGGATACCGGTTCTACGTTGTCGGATTTAAAGCAATTATCAGAGGAGGTCCGAATATGGACTCACTTATAGCAGTGGGGACCTCTGCTGCAATCTGCTACAGCTTATATTCTACTTACCGTATTATTGGCGCTGATTTCGAATATGTACATAATTTGTACTTTGAATCTGCAGGAGTGATTATAACGTTAATTTTACTTGGTAAATCATTGGAAGCAGTATCTAAAGGAAAAACGTCGGAGGCAATAAAAAAACTCATGGGTCTGATACCAAAGACAGCTGTTGTAATCAGGGAAGATGAAGAGAAGGTAATACCTATTAACGAAGCAGTAGTGGGAGACATTATCCTTGTGAAACCAGGAGATAAGATTCCTGTAGACGGGGAAGTTACTGAAGGTTTTACCTCGGTCGACGAATCCATGCTAACAGGTGAAAGCATGCCTGTTGAGAAAAAAGCAGGTGACAAAGTTTTTGGAGCCAGTATTAATAGAAGCGGCTCCATAAGGTTCAGGGCGACGAAGGTAGGACGCGATACTGCATTATCTCAGATTATCAGACTGGTAGAGGAAGCTCAGGGGTCAAAAGCTCCTATTGCCAGAATGGCAGACATTGTTTCGGGCTATTTTGTGCCAATAGTTTTTATAATCGCTGTACTGTCAGCATTAACATGGTATTTTTCCGGCCGGAGCACGGTATTCTCATTAACTATACTTATCTCGGTCTTGGTGATAGCTTGCCCCTGTGCGCTGGGACTGGCTACTCCCACGGCTATCATGGTAGGTACGGGGAAAGGAGCTGAGTACGGTGTTTTGTTCAAAAACGGTGAAGCACTGGAAATTACGCATAGACTCAATACTATAGTATTTGATAAAACAGGCACCATAACCGAAGGAAAACCTCAATTAACCAGTATTATTACAACAGGCGTGATTGACAGAGCTGAAATATTACGTCTTGCAGCATCCGCAGAAAAAGTATCGGAACACCCGCTTGGTGAAGCAATAGTACGGTGTGCTGAACAAAAAGGCTTAATACTGGTCAAGCCTGACAAATTTCTTGCTTTGCCCGGATTGGGAATAGAAGCAGATATTGAAGGCAAGGCCATTCTTTTGGGCAACAGTAAACTAATGCAGGCTAGGAATGTCGATCTGCTGGCTTCCCGTAATAAATCCGATATGATTGCATCCGAAGGCAAAACACCCGTGTATATTGCAGTTGACCAGCAGCTTGCAGGGATCATAGCCGTGATGGATGTAATTAAGGAAAGCAGTGCCATGGCGATCCGGAAACTTCACGATATAGGGATTGATATTGTCATGATATCCGGGGATAACAAGAGAACTGCAGAAGCTATTGCAAAGCAGGTGGGAATTGACAGGGTACTTGCGGAAGTGCTTCCGCAGGACAAAGCTCGGGAAGTGAAATTAATGCAGTTGGAAGGTAAAAAGGTAGCCATGGTTGGAGACGGTATTAATGACGCACCAGCTCTAGCTCAGGCAGATATTGGCATTGCGATAGGAACCGGAACTGATGTTGCCATGGAATCGGCAGACGTTGTTTTAATGAGAAGCGACCTCATGGATGTAATTACCGCAATTCAACTTAGCAGGCGCACTATCAGAAACATAAAACAAAACCTGGTTTGGGCATTTGGATATAATGTTGCAGGTATTCCTATGGCGGCAGGCTTAATATATGCTTTCGGAGGACCCTTGCTAAGTCCGGTCATTGCAGCTGCAGCGATGTCAATGAGTTCTGTATCGGTTCTTGCAAATGCATTGAGGTTAAAATCTTTTAAGCCTAAAAATCTAATATAAGGAGAAGATCAGCCATGAAAAAACGTATCAAAATTGAAGGAATGAGTTGCAGAAACTGTGCGAGGCATGTAGAAGAGGCATTAAGAGGAATACCTGGAGTCGAGGACGTTCTGGTAAACTTGAGGGATAAGGAGGCGGTTGCCGAGGTAAATGAAAATGTTATTGATAAAAGCTTGGAACAGGCCATTGAAGAGGCGGGCTACATAGTAACAGGAATCATGTAATAAGTGAAGGATGAGTTGTATGTGCAAGGAAGAATTAGAGAACTGTGGAATTTGCGATAGTAGTGGGACGGACAAAATAAATACCGACAGGCGTCATGAAAGAGTAACCTACCGATCCCAAAAAATGAAAGCATCTCTTTTATCAAGGCTTAATCGTGCTGAGGGACAGGTTCGAGGCATAAAAGGGATGATAGAAAAGGAATGTTATTGTAACGATATACTCAATCAGGTCTTTGCAGTGCAATCAGCAATGAAATCAGTTGCCATGCTGCTAATGGAAAGCCATATGAAAAACTGCATTGTGAATCGTATAAACGAGGGAGATGTAGAAATAGTTGACGAACTTCTTTTAACGATTGAGAAATTTGTAAAATAATTATAAGGAAAAAGGGTATAATATGTTTAAAAATAATGTAAATTCTGAACTTAAGACTAGTCAAAAAGGTAAAATGAAATGCAAGACATTTTTGAAATCAGCAATTGGTATCATAGCAGGTATAGCAATACTTGGGATAGGACTTAGCTTTTCCGGTATTTCATTGCCGCTATTTGGCCACAACGGCCAGAATGTAAAAGAGTATGCACATATAGAAGGAAATATACAAACCGTATTTATCAATGTTGAACCTAAAAGTTACAAAAAAATTGTTGTTCAGAAAGGAATTCCTGTACAATTTACATTAAGGGCGGATTCTTCAAATCTGAGTTCATGTAACAGTACTGTTGTAATACCCGAATTTAACATCGAAAAAGAGCTTCAACCGGGAGATAACATCATTGAGTTTTTTCCACAAAAAGCTGGAACTATACCATATTCGTGTAAAATGGGTATGGTAAAGAGCAAAATATTTGTAATAGATGATATTACTAAAAATGAGAAATGATTCGATTTCTATTTCTTATTTCCCCGTCAGCCTGGAAAAAACGACCCGCAGCATGAACCTGGGCAGATCGAGCATGCGCTTCGCTCTTTTTGGTTCCTTGCATAGCCTGTAAAACCATTCGAGCCCGTTACGCCTGAAGAAATCCGGCGCGAGCTTCGTATTGCCCGAGAACACGTCTATCGCGCCGCCGACGCCTATGCACACCTTGCAGTTAAGCCGGTCGAGGTGGCTGCTTATCCACTTCTCCTGCTTGGGCGCGCCAAGCGCTACAATCAGTATATCGGCTTTAGCTTCATTTATGGTACCGACTATGTCATTGTCGTCCTTATCCGTAAAATACCCGTTTCTGCAGCCTGCAATAATGATCTCCGGATAGCCGCTCCTTATCCTCTCCGCCGCGGCTTCGGCCACTCCGGGCTTCGAACCGAATATGAAACAGCGTATGCCGTCTTTGGCATATGTCTCGAATATCTTCTTTACGAGGTCGAAGCCTGATACTTTCTCCGGAAGGGGCCTGTTCAGTATCTTTGACGCCAGTACGACACCGGCGCCGTCGGCCGTAAGCATGTCTGCCCTGGTCAATATCTGAGCAAGTTCGGCATCCCTTTGCGCGGCCATCATTATTTCCGCATTCGGAGTAAAGATGGTATGGATGCCGCCCTCTTTAATAAATGAGCCGACTTTTTCCACGGCCTCTGTCATCGTTATATTGTCTACCGGTATGCCGAGTATTTCGATTGTATTTCTCATAGCCTTTCCTTTCTATTCGTTCCGGCTGGTTTTGTCGGATTGACAGTCTCTAGAGGCTCTACGAAAATGTTCATTTTATAAAACCAACCGGCCCCACCTGCCAAAATTACTTTACCATTACATTGTTGTACAATTGCTCCCTGGTATTGGACTTGCCCTTGAACGGGATCACCGGAAGCTTTTCAGGCGGAGCAGCCAGATCGATCCCATCGGTCCTGTAGGAATATGCAATGCCTGCTGCGTCGAGTATTGTAGGCGCTATGTCCAGGAACGACGCCGAATTTCTGCGTCCGGTATATGTTTTGCCGTCCGGCGTCAGCATTATAAACGGCACGAATTCGTAATAATCGCCTTCTGAGGTATATGAAGCCTGCTTGTAATCAGGTGCTTCAATACCCGGCGTATGGTCGCCCCAGATTAGGATGTACGTGTCCGGGTACTCACTGATTATTTCATTTGTAAAATCCCTTATCGACTGATCCACATAGGAAAAAGCCGTGAAATAATTGCGGACGACCTTGTCGCCAATATCGCCGTACCTGTCATTCTTATAGTAACCCGCAGTATTTTCGAACGGCATGTGGCTGCTCATGGTTATTATATAGTCGAAGAACGGCTGCTTCAGCCCTTCCGTATTTTTCAGCACAAAATCGAAAACTTCATGGTCGGGCGCGCCCCAACCGCTTTCCTTCAACTTCATTTTACCAATATCGTAGAAGTTGTCAAAGCCCATCTTCCGGAACGCAACGTCCCTGTTATAATAATTGCCTATATTGCCGTGATAGGCCGTAGTCTCGTAACCGCCCGTATTGAGCTGTTTTATGAACGAATTGGGGTAATTGTATTTCGGTATCTTGATGGATGGATAATTGCCCAACGGCTCTATACTGTTCAGTATCGAAAATTCGGCGTCGGAAGTTCCTCCGGATTTGTGGTACGAAAGCATGAAGGGGTAGTAAACACCCTTTTGAGTGAGACTGTGCAGATAAGGCATCACATATTCGCCTTTGTACTGCCGGTTTACAATACCCGCATCCATAGATTCGACCTGGATCGCGACGATATTCGGGTGTTCTTCCGCAATTGCGGCCGCTGTCACGGATTTGCCGTAATTGAACTGGTTAATCATGTTTGCGCCGCCGTAATTCACGGTTATATCCACGATATTGTTGACAAATGTGCCATAACGTTCAATTATTTTCTCTTCGGTGGAATAGAAGTTTTTCCCCATTTGGACCACCGACAGGCTGTTTGCATAGTTCCAGCCTTCGAGCAATGCAAGCACGATCAGTGAGGCTATAGTCGCAGTCTTAACAGGCCTCCTGAGATTATCGCGGTATAATCCCGCCCTGTTTTTGAACAGGAGCAGCCGGATAAAGAAAGGCAGGTCTATCAGAAGTATGCCCATCTTATAGTTGACCGGAATGGTAAAATGCCTGATAGGCCCCACACCTTCGGTAAACAGCGCGAATGCCTGAAACAGGTGCAGATAGTTGCCGAAGTACGCGTAATAGCTCATGTATGAAAACATATATGCGATCTGTGCGGCATACAGCACGATAAGCAGAAGCCTGAACCTGATCCTGACCGCCTGCGGGAAAAGTATTATACCGATCAGTACTGTAAATGAAAGCTTGTAGATGAAAGCTGACGGAGTCCAGACCGGAAGTATTATAAAATCAAATAATGTTATCTTTAGTGCATTCAGAAAAATGAGAATACAAATTACCGCAGTGAATTTACGTCCGTTGCTGTCCGTCTCTGCAAGCGGCTTTGGGCCTATATATGATATAAATCTGTTCATATGTATATATCCTGTTCATAGTACATTCTATTGAAATCAAACGGCAGGAACCCTGCTCTGGTGGCCTTCGATGTTTTCGACCATCACCATTATCCGCGGCCTGTTGTATCTTTGTATGATAATATACGGCAAATTCAGAATAATAGCAACAATCACAATCATCATCGCCGGTTCGAATTCGCTCCAGAGGAAGAAGAGAAAAGTGGAGAAAATAATGCTCCAGTGAGTTACCTCGGACTTGCAGGATTCGAATATATATTTGTGAAGGTATTCCCTCGTATATTCCTTTATCCTCTTTTTCGGGAAAACGCTCTTTACTATGTCGCCAAGCTCAGGCAGCAGCTTTTTCCAAACCTTCACCCGAAAGACGCGCTGATAGAACTCGCCCCTCTTCTCCCATTCGCGCTGCCTGAGCAGCCAGCTGTTACTGGAATAGAGGCTGGCGGGCATCTTGTTGGACAGGTATGTTATGATCACAGAAAAAATGAAAAATGTCAAAAGATTCAACAGGAATTCCTTTTGTATCAAAAGCTTGATTATTTTCATATACCCTCCGTTTACCCCTTCAAGGCGGATAAAAACAGTTCCGCCGCACGTTTGGATGCTTCCGGCTGTCTCAACGCCGCCTGGCTTGCCGCAATTTCGTCGAGTTTTCTGCCGTAGTCCGCAAGCAGCCCGTTTACGGTATCAGTCAGTTTCCCGGTACCGCTGCAGACGACGCCCAACTTATTCGCCTCCGCAAATTGCGGATTTTTCTCCTCCTGGCCGGTCAGTGATCCCGTCACTATGAAAGGCCTGCACAGGTTCACAGCTTCCATCATTACGTTCGGGCTCGCGCGCAATAGTAAAACATCCGATTCAAGCATGTATTTTTCAACGTCTTCAACGAAGCCGCAGACCTCGAGTCTGTCCTTGTATGCTTCGAGGCTTTTTTCAGCTTCAGCCCTGAATTTCTCATTGTTTCCGGCCAGTATTACGACCCTGCAGTCATAATGCCCGAACAGGATCCTTGCCATTTCTACAGCCTGCCGTTTGCCCTGGCTGCCGTTCATTATCAAAAACTGCAATCTGCTTTTTTGCTTCAAACGTTCATAATATGAGGTTTCCCCGCAAGGCCCGGTTTGATTGAACCTTTTTCTTACCGGAAAGCCAAAAACTTTAATTTTGCTGTCGGGAACGCCGTATCTTAACATCGTATGCCTTGCATTTTCAGTGGGGCAGATTGTATAAAGCGAACGCTCGTCTGCCCATATGCGCGATACGTTATCCAGATCGGCGATATACGATACCACCGGAATCTTCCAACCACCGGCATCCAGAAGGTCCTCAACGGAGCCTACAAAACTAGGGTGTACGGATACTATGAGATCCGGGCGCTTTGTTTCCATGACATGGTAAAAGCCCTTTTTTATGCTCCGCGCCATGAAAATCCTCGAAACGGACGGAAATATATTGCCAAGTCCGTAATACATTTTCCAGAACGTTGGAGCTTTGGTCGCCACCTTGTCGTACATCCTGCTCATCCAGGCCGATATCGGCCCACCGAGCATGAAACCGTCGATTTCATCGACGGCCGTATCGGGATCGAGCTCCGAAAGCTGTTCTCGCAGTGCTGCAGTGATACTCTTATGGCCGTGGCCTGTGTAAAACGATGAAATGAATAATATACCGCTCATTTATGACCGTCCGTCTTTTCGCAGGGGATGTACCCCCTTAACAATTGGTGCAAATAATATTACAATATATTGATGATAGTATAAACGCGATTTTTTGTCAAAGGATGCATTAACCCGGCTGGCAGGGTAAAATAAAAGTACCGTGTCATTAAAAGACAAGACTAAGGCGGTGTTAGCTATGAAACGGAATGTAAAATTCGTACAGGGTCTGAAGGATTACTTGTGGATAATTGTAGGTTCGTTGATAACTGCGGCTGCCATCAATATTTTTCTGGTGCCGTACAAGCTTGCTCCGGGAGGTGTTACCGGAATAGCCACGGTTATTTACTATTTAAGCGGAGAAAGGTTCCAGGTCGGTACCGTAATGCTGATACTCAACATACCCCTGTTTATTTTCGGCATGAAGTTCATCGGCCGGAAATTTACTTTACGTACCCTTTTCAGTACCATACTTCTTTCCGTTATAGTCGACGTAGCGGAACCGCTTACGAATGTCATCATCAAAGAGCTCGAACTGGAGAGGCTCACTTCGAGTCCGGATTATCTGCTGTATTCGATTTTCGGCGGGTTCTTCATGGGTCTCGGGCTCGGCTTCGTTTTCAAATCGGGGGCCACGACGGGAGGGACCGATCTTGCAGCAAGGATCGTACACCACTTCAACCCGGGGCTATCGATGGGTAAAACGCTCCTGTTTATAGACACAGCCGTCATCATCTTTGCAGCGGTAGCGTTCAATAGTTTTTTGCTTGCCTTGTACTCGGTGTTGTCGCTATACATATCTTCTAAGATAATCGATTTAATATTGGAGGGCGTAAACTTCGCAAAGTCGATATTCATTGTTTCAGACTTTGCCGACCAGATAGCACAGGCGATCATGACCGAGCTCGACAGGGGGGTTACTGCCCTGAAGGGGGTCGGTATGTATACAGGCAGTGAAAAAAAGGTGCTGTATTGCGTGATTCAGCTTGGGCAGCTGCCACAGCTCAAGGATATAGTCAAGAGGATCGATCCGTCGGCGTTTATCATACTGAACGATGTCACAGAGGTACTTGGCGAAGGCTTCAAGACGTATGAGTAAGCTGGGGAACAGGCGTTAGGGCGCGCAAGCTCTACAGACTAACAGCTTGCAGCACCGCCCGGCATGGCAGTTGACGGGTGCAATCACCGCATCAGCTCCGTCACGGGCAAGTTGTATTATCACGGCTCGTTCAAATACGGGCGCGGATCATTCGACGTCCATGTCTCACGATCGCGCGCCTGCGGCGTCCGTGCCGCAGGTTTGCCAGACTCGATGCCGCATTTGAGCATCGCCGGGATAAACAGCTTGCAGCCGTTCCTTTGCACGATGCCGGAATCGCACCCGCCCCAGCCATGCCGGAATCGACCGGAAACATATTATGTCTGTCTCGACAGGCAATTGAGGCGACAGGCAATAACTGGGAGAATGCGAAAGTTTCTGTTGACTAAGACGACTCTATAGTGCTAATATATTTGCATAAACTGAATATGATCTTCAGGGCAGGGTGCAAGTCCCTACCGGCGGTAATGCGGCGAAAGCCGTTAGCCCGCGAGCGAAAGCTGACCTGGTGAGATTCCGGGGCCGACAGTAAAGTCTGGATGGAAGAAGATGATGAACTTGTATTTTACATTCCCTGGGATCATTCTCAGGGAATTTTATTTTGCCAGTAAGTCCCAATAGGGCATGGCAACAAATATCAGGGGGTAATGTAGAATGAAAACCAATGTTAAAAAAATTGCAACCATGGGAGTTTTAACTGCTCTGTCGATCGTGCTGATGTATGTGATACGCTTTCCGATCATACCGGCGGCGCCTTACCTTAAGTATGAACCGGCCGATATACCCATGCTTATCGGTGCGTTCCTGTTCGGACCTTTAGCGGGGCTTGCAGTCACTGTAGTCGAAGCGACGATACAGACGCTGCTTTTCGCTGAAGGCGGATGGGTCGGACTGGTTATGCATATTATTGCGACGGGTACCTTTGTCGTCACCGCAGGGCTCATTTACAAAAAAATGCATGATCGCAAGGGAGCGATAATCGGACTTTTCTGTGGCACGCTTGCAATGACTTTGATCATGGTCCCGCTGAACCTTATAATACAGCCCAATTTCTACGGAGTTCCGCTCGAAACGGTGAAAAGCCTGCTGATACCTGCGATAATACCGTTTAATCTCATAAAGGCCGGCTTGAATTCCGTAGTTACTTTCATTGTGTACAAATCCATCAGCAAGGTCGTCCAGAGAATTTCCTAATGGACCGATGAGTTATAAGCACTGATTTATAGGAAATATACTACATTATATTGACAATATTCTAGAACTGTACTAGAATTGAATAAAAATGTAATTTATTACCTACGAAGCTCATGTGGATGTCTTCTGGTGTTAGGTTGTTTGGAGGAAAACACAATGGAAGTGAACAGGCAGAAGGTACATGATTTGATGAATACCAACTGCGCAGGGAATTACAACAGGTTCGCGAGAGAACTCGGAGTCGATCCGTCACATCTGTATAGATATCTCAATACAGGCGTCGGCGGAGGTAAGAAGATCCTAATGTCCGTAATGAAATACTGCAAGGTGAACGGGCTCGATTTCGACGAATATATAAGCATGTAATGACAATCGGCAAATGACTTGCTCGAGGGAATGTCAAAGAGGCAATATTAATCGCAACTGAAAATACGGCTGGATATGACAGCTATGTTTTTGGTTGCTATTTTATTGCGCGGCAGTTTTATAAGTTGCAGAGCCGCATGGCCGAGGTTTATTGATTTGTTTGACGGTCTTTCTTCAGTATGGTAAATTAATGACTATACAATTTACAGTTCGTATTATTTTAGTAACGGATGTGATGTCGAGCCCATGTTCATGTATGTGTTTTCAATAGTTCTGATAGTTGCGTCGAATATACTCTACAACGTATGCCAGAAACAAACGCCGCAGAGAGCCAACCCTTTTTCGGCGCTGCTCGTGACATATCTGACCGCGGCATTTCTGACGCTGATAGCAATGCAGTTTTACAAGACAGATAAAGGATTTTTTCAATCGTTCAAGGATCTTAACTGGGCCAGCATAGCTCTCGGAGTCTCGATCATCGGCCTGGAGTTCGGGTATCTCATGGCCTACAGGGCAGGGTGGAATATAAGCGTCGGTTCGCTGGTTGCGAATATCATCCTCGCCGTGATGCTGATACCGGTGGGAATACTGTTTTACAAGGAAGGCTTCGGACTCAGCAAAATACTCGGTTCCGTGCTTTGCATCGCCGGGCTGATACTGATAAACAGGAAGTAACAATCGGCGAATACATGGTAAGGCCAGGAAATGAAAACCCCATTGAGAGCCTCCCTTAAAGGTCACACCTTTAGTTGCCGTGGCAAGGTGCGCAATTAATGCAAGCCCTCAATGGAGCAAAGATTTTATAAGTTATTCGGCATTAGCTGCTATCTTACTATCTCAACCATTGTATGTCCGCTTGCCTTATCGAGATTAAAAGTTGTATAACCATCGGCATACTTGAATTCCATATCCTTACCCTCCGGTACAAGCCTTACTTTTTGGGGAGTAAACGGAGTTTTGACCGAGATACTGCAGTCGCAGACCGTAAACTCCGCCTCTACAATCTCCAGCCTCTTGCTCTTCTTCTCTTTGACATAGTTAAGAAGATGAATAATATATGCTTTGTCGTTTTCTCTTAACGTCAGTTCGGTTATATACGGGAGATTGCTCTTCACCAGCGGTTGTTTGTAAAGCTGCCGTATGCAGGCTCCGATAATATCCTTGTGCACCTTGTAACCATTGGTTATATAGTCCGTGAACAGATTCAGCGAGGTGTAGATATAACCGTCTCCCATGATAATCGCAGGCTCATCACTGGCATCCGGCTGGGGAGGTGTCTGCCTGTGAGAACAAAACCTGTCATAGGTACGATTGAAATAAGGCGGTACAATTCTGGCCAATGCTTTCTCATCGGATTTTATGGAGTAACCTCTGACATATTGCATATGATCCATCTGCGGCAGCTCTTTAAAACAATCGTCCGTTAATCTGACATACCTTTCTTCATATTCTGAAGCGCCTAAGAACTGAGCTTTCACAAACCCGGGCATAAATCTCCCGGATTTCTCATCCACACCTGATTTTCCTGTCAGAAGCACCTTCCCGCCGCTTCTTACAAAACCGTCCAGGCGCTCTGCAAGCTCCTGTGAGAGCTGTACCTCGTCAGGCAAAATCAGGAGCTTGTATTTGGAAATATCATCACTAAAATTTAGAAAGTCAAAAGGTATGTGAAGCTCCGTAAGAATTCTGTAAGCTCCTTCCTCGGGCAAATGACTCGTATTGGGTTTTTCATTCTCTTTGCTTGCAATAAATACACCTACATCGCAGACCTTGCGGGTATCCCTGCACCAGGCTTCCTTGCCTTCAATTCCTTCGAAAATTTTCCCGATGCGGTTATAAACAGCCTTTTCAATTTTACCCGAGGGGTGCAATTGATCACCCACGCATATTCTTGCTCCGTAAGCCAGCGCCCTGGAGGTTTCAAATCCGAGGGCTGCTTCGTTTCTAAGAGTCCCGAAATCCCCCCAGCAATTATGAAACTTTCCATTCATCATACATATCTGCATATCATATTTATTAACATAATTCGCAGCCATGGGGAAATGGTTGTAACCCCAGTCTTCACTGGGAAGGGACTCGATATCTATAAATGAAAAATAGTTGCGTTTGCTTGCCGAGGATGTGGATTTATCCTCAGCAGTATCAAAGTCATAAGGATGTGAATTAAAATAGATCTCCAGATTGTTATCCATAGATTTGAGGTATTCGTATATATCACGGCAGAATTCAATTTCCACCATTCTATCGTGTTTGATAACCTGACTTCGGTCGGTTGGATCCATGCCCAGCTCTTTCATCTCTTTCTGACAGGTTGCACATACGCACTCATATGCGACAATAATATCGATCCAGAAACCGTCCGGCTTGTAGTTGTCATATATCTCTTCAAGCTCGGCCTTGACCACCTTTCTATAGTCTTTATTATTGATACACAGGGAATTCCACTTGACATGTCCTTTCTCAAAAGGCAGCTTATTGCCCCGTAGGCCGTCATATGTAAAGCATAGCCACTCCGGATGACGATCAGCCCAGTCCTCGTTCCATGCGACACAGGTGTAAGCTACCGGACGGATTCCATTTTCCTTGCATGCTTTAACCTGCTCACCAAAAAGATCGAATTTCAATTGAGGGTGCATGGTACCTATTTTAGTAGGATAGTAATACATTCCATGATGACATTTTGCAAAAAGATTGATAGAGTTTACATGAGCATCCCTGAGAGTTTTCACAAAAACCTCGGGATCAAATTGTTCACCAACACCGGGTATAAAAGGTGATGTATGGAAATCCATATGTATCTGTCTGAATGGTAATGATTTCATAATTATGTTATCCTTTCGTCGCTTTGATCAACCTTTTACAGCACCTGCTGTAAGGCCTTGTTCAACTTTTTTCTGCAAGAATATATAGGCTATGAACGGGGGTATTATGGCAAGCGTTATGGCTGCCATTACTCCGCCGTAGTCGGACTGCCATTCCGAGAAGAATGACAAAAGCCCGAAGGAAATTACCTGCTTATTTTTGTCGCTTATGAAAACCAATGGGAAAAGTAGATTGTTCCAGACATTGATAAAGTTAAACACACTGGCGGTTACTATTGCCGGAACAGACATCGGCATTATAACATTCATAAAAACCTGAATTGCAGTACAGCCATCTATGATTGCCGCTTCCTCAAGTTCCTTGGGAATGGATTTCATAAATGCCGTCAATATAAAAATGGTGATTGGAAGGTTGAAGGCTACAAATAACAGAGTAAGAACAGGGTAGTTGTTTTTTAGCCCGAATGTGCCCAGATCAAACGCAAGAGGGATTATAGTGGATTGCATGGGTATCATGAGTCCGGAAATGAAAAATGTATATATAAGTCCCTGAAACCTGAATTTGAATCTTGAGATTACATATGCGGCAAGGGCGCCCGTAATGACAAGCAAAACCATTGATATTACGGTCAGGGCAAGGGAATTAATGAAATAGTTGCCCATATTTCCTATTTTCCAGGCTTTGATATAATTTTCTATCCCAAAATGCTTTGGAAGTGCAAATTTAGAGTTCATTATTTCCATTGTGGATTTAAATGATGATATGACAGCAAAATATATAGGGTATAAACACACTATGGTCATAATACTCAAAAATAAATATTTAGTTATAATAAAAAACTTACTTTTATACGCATCAACTGATTTTTTAACTGTCATCCTGTACTCCTCACATTTCCTGAGTTTTCGACTTCATTGCCTGCATGCTGAAAAATGCAAGTAGTAATGAAATTACAAAAATTAGAACTGAAATAGCACTGCCTATTCCGTAATTGCTGTATTTGAACGCCTCATTGTATAAAAGTGTGGACGGCACCTGGGTGAGTCCGTTTGGACCGCCCTCCGTCATGACGAATACAATATCGAATACCTTTATGCTTCCTGTTATAATAAGTACAACCGAGGTTTTTAAGGGTTCCCAGATCAATGGCGCCACTATTGTAATTATTCTTTTGAACCCTGTTACCCCATCAATCTCGCTTGCTTCCATAATCTCTTTCGGTATGCCTGTTATTGCGGCAAAGCCGATAGTCATATGGTAGCCGAATCCACACCAGGCATTTGCAATAATAATTGACAGTAATGCCGTTGAAGGCTGAAGCAACCAACCTATATTACCGTCGCTGATTCCCAGGCCAACCAGGATCGAATTTATTATTCCGTCATTGTTTGGTCCAAAAATGAATTTGAACAATAGCGCCGTGGCTGTCATAGGTAAAATAACCGATGCGAAGAATATAGTCTTAAAAAACTGGTAGCCTTTGCAGAAATCCGCTAATAAATACGCGAGAAAATAGCCCAGCGGTATTTGAAAAAGCAGATTGAGCCCTGCAAATATAAAAGCATTTTTGAATGTATGGTAAAACTCTTTCATACCGAACAATATCTTGAAGTTGTTCAGCCCGACAAGTTTTAAAGGTACTCCATGAATACCGTTCCAGTTAAAAAAAGCGAAATAGATCGATTGAACAATAGGAATTACAGCAAATATAAGGTAGATAATAAAAGCGGGGAGCATAAAAAGTGCAATCACTTTTAAATTCTTTTTAAATTTCTCCATCTTTTCAGCCTTTCTTTTTCTTTTGACGATTGCGCGTTGATTTATGTACATATTAAATGACAGTTGCATCTTTATCGCTAAAGATGCAACCATCAATTAACCCAAGGGAATATTACTGATTTTTATCAATTTCAGACTGTATTTCCTTTGCTGTATCCTCGGGCGACATTCCCAACGACATGCCTATGAGTGAGTTCCTCGTACGATCCATCATCGAAGGCAGAGGATCGAAGTCGAATGTATCTCCGCAGGATAAGGTGATGGAGCTTGATATTGCAACTGCCTGTGAAAACAAGCTGTCAGGCTTGGCTGAAGAGAGGTCGAGATCCTTCCTTATCGGGATACGCTGAATCTCCAGTGCCATTTTCTGCTGATTATCCTTGTTTGTAAGGTATTTGACAAAGGCAATCTGCATATCTTTTTGCGCACCGGTAGCTTTTCCGCTTAAGTACAGCTGTTGAGGGTATATTATACCGTTTCCGACAAATTGTTGTTTATCCTTGAAGCTGGGCGGCGCAAAAATACCAATCTTTGCGGAAATATCGGAACTGTCGCAATCTCCGATAAACCAGGAACCGTTGAGTACCATTGCGGCTTTTTCTGTAAAGAACATTGACTTTTCCTCGTCATAGGTGACGCCCTCGTAGTTAACAGGAAACGCGCCTCTGTTTTTGAGGTCCATATAAAGCTTGAGTGTGTCAACCATATCGGGATCTGTCCATTTAGCGTTACGAGCACCAATTTGTTTAACCTTTTCAATACCGACATTCTTATATGTAAGCCAGTTAAGAATGTGCCCCGCTCTCCAGGTCTCCTTGGCGCCTACTGCGAAGGGTGAAACACCTATAGCCTTGAGCTTGCCGATGGCATCATACATGTCTTCGATGGTCTCCGGCACTTTTGTAATACCTGCTTTTGCAAAAAGGTCCTTATTGTAAAAGATCCCCTCAACACCGATCGAATGAGGTATCGCGTAATAACCTTCAGCGCCGAATGTCGTAAAATTGTAGGTTTCAAAAGCGCCATTGATAAATCCGTCATACCATTCTTTATCTTCGAACAATGGTGAAATTTCCATTACAATCCCGTTTTTCGCATAATCAACGGCATTCATAATGCCGGGATTATAGAAGACATTTGGTACATCGCCTGTAGCAATGGCTGTTTTCAGTTTATTGTTGAACGCGGCTTCCTCATTTACCGAATCATTTTGGATCTCAACTTCAGGATGTAGTTCGGTAAATCCTTTGATGATTTCATCGAATAAAGGTGTCATTGCATCCGAGCCTGTCCATCTGGTCAAAACAGTCAGTTTCACCTTTTCCGCAGGGGCTGTGCTGCCTGTGGCTTCTGTTGATTGCGAAGGAGTGTTTTCTGCGGGCTGTTGAGAACCACAACCGCTTAGCACTAATGTGAACAATAGAAGCGCTGCCAACAAAGTGCTCATAAATCTTGCTTTTTTCATTATTGATTCCTCTCTTTCTTAATTTTGATCGGTATACTGTTATGCTAGCTTGTTTAATATGGTTTTTGAATGGAGAATATTAAACTTCCCTGTAATTTTGTACTTTTAGTTCCGCAAAAATTGAAAAGCAAAACCAGATTTAATATAATAATTTTGGGGTAAAATTATATGCTTAGAAAACTGCAGGAGTTGTACCATTATTCATCCATAAAAAACAAGCTCGCTTTAACTTATATAATAGTATTTATCATTCCATTTACTATTTTGGCTACGGCTTCGATTCTCATAATAGAAAAATCGAATTTGGATAAAGCCAGTTTCAACTCAATTCAAAATTTGAAGCAATCTGTCACAAGCACGGAAAGTCTTCTTAACAATGCTGCAAATATTTTAAATATAGTTGTTTCAAACGCCTGGATCCAGGACTTTTACAGCACAGAAAGCAGCGGTTATCAGGACTTCGAAGGCAAAATGCTGATCAGAAGTTTTCTGGACAGTATAATCGAGCCCAAAAGCGATATAGCGTCAATAGTAGTATACGGCATTGATCGTCAAAGTATAGCAACCAGCAGTGATAATGGCAGAATGTATAATGTAGACGGCGAAACCTTTGCAGATCAGCTGAAGACTATGAATAAGTATTGGGGTATGCCTATATATTTAAACACACGCAAAATCACATATAGTACATCAGGCAAAACTGTAAATTATTTTTCTGTTTTAAAGCCTGTGATTTCATACTACTCCGGAAACATTGTAGCCGTTGTTGAGATTAACTATTACGAATCCACGATATCACAGTTCCTGAAGCCTCTTTATGATCAGAAAGGCTCATCGATATCAATTGTCGATCAAAAAGGCATTATAATCGCCAACTTGAATGAAAGCGACCTGTTTTCCGATATCTCCGGCGCCGAAAGCTTTAAGTTTGCCGCCAAAGCAAACGGTAAATGTAAAATTATCAAAGAGGATAATGAAAAATATTTCGTAACCTCAGTTCACTTTGATAAGATTAATTACTATGCGGTTTCAAAACTGCCTTTGGAGGTTATAACCGGCCAGATGTGGCAGCAGCTGCTCCTCATCGTTATATGCGGAATACTCGGTGTGGTATTGGCGTCTGTAACATCTTATTTCTTTACAAGATCGATAACAAAGCCAATTTTGAGTTTGTCCGAATCCATGGCCGGAGCAGGGCAGGGCGACTTTTCAGTCAGTGTCAGAGTAGTGGGAAATGATGAAATTTCACAGCTCGCACGGACGTTTAATACAATGATGTCGCAAATATCGACCCTTGTTGAGCAGGTTTACAACGAGCAGACCACACGGAAAAAGTCTCAGCTTCTTGCGCTGCAGGCTCAGATAAACCCTCATTTCCTGTACAACACGCTTGAAAGCATAGATTCGCTCATAACGCTTAAAATGTATGATGACGCGTCACAAATGACAAAATCGCTGGAGCTTTTTTATAAAACTTCATTAAGCGGCGGTAAAGATCTGATTCCTATTGAAAAAGAGATACAGAATGTCTCCAGCTATTTGCAGATCCTTAATTTCAGATATAGGGACAAATTTACTTATAATATCAACTTTGATGAAGACTTGAGGGGCTTTCTTATAGTGAAATTGAGCGTACAGCCTCTTGTTGAAAACGCAATATATCACGGTATCCGCCAGCAGCCCGGTAAAGGGTTCCTGAACATTTCATGCAAACGCAGGGAAAATATTATTGTCATCTCTGTAACCAATAATGGACCCGGAATCAGTAAGGAAATTATCGAAAATGTGCTCAAGAACAATCAGGGCACGAAATACGGCCTATACAGCGTAAACGAGCGCATCCAGCTTTATTTCGGGAAGGAGTACGGCTTATTCATTTATGATTTGGACAGCGGCGCAAAGGTTGATATACAAATACCTGCCATACAAGAATATCAGGAAAACTCACGTGAATAGAGAAAGGGGATTCTCTTGGTCAGAACAATTATTGTTGATGACGAGTACTTAATTAGGCACGCAATACGAAACCTGATCGACTGGAACGGTCTGGGCTTTGAAATTATTGCAGAAGCGTCCGATGGATTGGAAGCGCTGGAATTGGTGGACAGATGCCAGCCTGAACTCATAATTCTTGATATAAATATTCCGCTGTTGGACGGAATAAAGGTTGCAGACAAGGTCAGGAGAAAATATCCGCATGTAAAGATAATTGTGCTGACAGGTTACGATACCTTTGATTATATCCAGCGCTGCATGCGTGCCGGAGTTATGGATTATGTTGTAAAACCGCTTGAAAAGGATGAGTTTCAGAAAGCTGTAGTAGCTGCTAAAAGAGAAATACTGAAAGAAAGAAACATGGGAAAGGTATTGAAATACTTTGAACACCCTGACGATTGCCTTAAAGCCGGCAATTTCTTCAATGAGCCACAGAAGAACCAGGCTGATTTTATAGAATTATTCAGTTCGGGCATCAAAAAGTATGGATGCGCCAATAATTCCGTGGTTTTATTGGAGGCGGATTTCCTGATACAAAAATTCAGAACGCAAAAGGAAAGAATTTTATCCTTAACGGCCGTATCAGTCATGGTGAAGAAGTATCTGGAGGAAATCGGATTGACGGTTACCTTGTATCCATACAAATTTAATGTTCTGATAGGAGCAAGTGTTACAAATGCCGCTCCAATGAATTTAAAGGCATGCTTTGAAAGAGCGGCGGGTCACGTACTTGAAAATATGAACATCAGTATCTCCTGCGGCATCAGTAATCCATTTTCGGAGATTACCGAGCTGGACAATGCTATCATTCAGGCTCAAAAGGCCTTGGAGCAGAAGTTCTGCAAAGGCGCGGGCAAAATCTATACTTACGGCACTGCACAGATATCGTATCCGGATAAAAGCAACTGCCGTGCAGACACATCATACATTACCTCATTATTGAGGCAGGGGGAATTTAACAAGGTTAAAGATCAACTGCATGAAATCATTTCGGACACAATTGAAAAAAACTTTTGCAAGGAATATTTTTGCTTTATTGCAGCCGACCTTGTGAATTGTATAATCCATTTTTCAATAGAGCTTGGTTTGAACACAAGCTACATATTTGAAAATCAAAGTGTTTATATGTCGCACATCGAAAAGTTTGAAACAGCCATGGAGTTGGAGAATTGGCTTATCAGCCTTTATAAGAACATAATCTCGTTTTCCGTGAATAATTTCCGCAAACGTTCCGATACGATTATTTCAAAGTGCTGTAAATATATAGAGAAAAACTACAATTCTCATGATTTGTCCGTTACCTCAATTGCTAATAACCTCTTTATAACCAGTAATTACTTATGTAAGATATTTAAGCAGGAGATGAAAACTACCCTGAATGAATATATCATTAGCTTCCGAATGAAAAAAGCAAAGCAGTTTATTGACGAAAACAGGGAATACCAGATCATATTGCTTTCAAAAGCAGTAGGGTACAATGATCCCTTTTATTTCAGCAAATCGTTCAAGAAATTTTACGGCATTTCCCCTTCAAAATACATTAATATGCAGGGAAGCTGCCTCACCAGGCAATAACCCTGTTACAAGCTGTCCAATTAACCAGGGCTATCAAAAGACCCGTTATTTTAGTTTGCCCTCCCATTCCTCCAGTAAAATGCCGTAACGCAATTCATTGTCCCAATGTCCGTTTTTATACCTTTCTTTTCTCAACTCGGCCTCTTTTATCATACCGATTTTTTTCATGACATTTTCCGATCGGGGATTGTTGACATTGCAGCTTGCGGCCACCTTATGCATGTGGAGCTCAGTAAAGCAAACCTCCGTGAGCGTTTTGGCGATTTCCGTGGCATACCCCTTGCCCCAATGATCGGGCAACAGGAAATATCCTATTTCTCCGAATTTGATTCTTGAAAAATGATAATTGACGAGTATGCATGACCATCCGATAAAATCACCGTTCGCAGACAGAAAAACTGCAAATTCGTAAGCATCTCTTTTACCTGTAATACGGGTATTTTCAATTACTTTACTGAAGCTTGAAGTCATCTCGTTTTCATCGTCTATTTTATCCATATAGGCATATTTCATAACAAGATCATTTGAAAACACGGAAGCATATTTGTCATAGTCGTGCGGCTCAAACTCTCTGAAATAAAGGCGTTCGCTTTTAAATTCCATGTTTTTCTTAAACTCCAGTCTGGTTTTTTACTGAGATTTTTATTTCTTTAGCCAAATTATTCTTGCTTTCCGAGGGGGATTCAGTTATTGAAAAAGCACCCCCAACCTTTATGCTGTATTTTCCCTCCGGCAAATATAAATCTTTCTCTTCATAAAACTTTTTCCAGAAGTCTGCTTTCGGGTCATCGCTGGAATAGCCGCCATTCTTGGAGTAATCAAAACTGTATAGTTTATTCTTCTCCAGTATGGTAGAGGTCAGTATAGTATTAATAATCCCCCCGATATTAAAATCCTTGCCGTCGGATATGAAAAAACTGATATACGGATCGCCATGCCATATTTTGATTTTGCTATCGCTTCCTATATACTTTAAAGTTGCCCAGATTTTAATCCTGTCGGTAGTTTTATATGATTGCTTATCGGAATATAGCTCAAGCTCAAATAACTTATTATAATCCTGCCCGTTATCTGCCGATTCTGCCGAACCTTGAATATTACTCGCAGTTCTCGCGGAACTGCTGTAATACTCATTGCTTTTATCCGGTTTTGAACAGGTTGTTAGTGTTATGCAGCAAATAAGACTAAATATCATTATTATAAAAAACTTCATAAAAATCCTCAATTCATTTCTATAAATTAGGCAATCAATTCAGGATTTATGTTCCAGGAGCGGTTATTATAGTCTATAAATCATATTTTTGCGGAACAAATTTATCCGATGCATTATCATTAACCATTTGTCGGATGAATTCCTCTTCATCCAGCGGCAATGATTCGATTTGGCTTTCCATTGTATCCAGCCAGGGCATTTCCCTTTCCGATATAACAACCTTTCCGTCTGCGATAGCTTTCTTTAATTCGGCTATTGTCAAAAGCGCAGCCTTTTTTGTCCTGTTGAAGTGACCAATTTCCTTTACTATCTCTCCTGAAATTTTTAATACTACATCAGGTCTTAGCACGTAAGCCTGAGGATCTAATCTACTGTCGGAATCAGCGAACAAATCACGCATTATAAGGGCATAACTCCGGCCTTTTTCCGAAGCTGTATTCATTAGCCTGCAATCATAAATAAGCTGTTCCATGGATACAGTCGGCGCCATTCCACCCAGAAGCTTAATATTTTGAACTGATTCATTGCTCCACAGATCGGTGACAGCCGCGGCGATATTGCCTAAAGGGCTTAAATGCGCACATGCGCTGGATTTGCCTTCCATGGAGATAGGCGTTCCCGTAATGGCTTTTATATAGACGCCCTCATATCCGCAGTCCTTATGTGGACCCACAGCTCCTTCCTCCAAAGCTACAAGGCTTCTTACTACAGACATGACCCTTACCACAGCAGAGAATACTTTAGGCACATAGCCCCTGTCGGCTAAAACCATCGCCGTATTTGCAAATCCGCATGCCGAATCACCGGATGCGATACTCCCGGTATTGTCAGCAATATCTATGATTGATCTCCATAACATGGACATGTCTCGTGTGCCTAATATACCAAGCGCGAATAATGATTTTGTAATTTCGCAGAACATAACGGCATCATCATGGATATCTTTGCCTCCTATAGATTCAATGGCGAGGAAATCAGCACCTTCTTTTGCGCAGCCTTCAAAGGTCCTGAGTACGGACTCCCAATGTTTGCCTCTCCACATATGGACCGCTTCCCTATCCTCCCTTATATCAACCGGAGTAAGCCTCATCACGCTTTTTAACCCATATTTGCTTTCGTTTTCGTACATTATATTACGGACTGTTTTTGTTATTTCAATGCCCCATTCAGGGTTATAGGTAGCCGCTGGAAGAAGCTCCAATTCAACAACAAAGCCTTGTGAATATAGCTCTCTGGCTCTTTTGCAGGCATCCTCCATGATACTTTTATATTGTTGTATAACTTCAGGCATAGTCTGGTCTGTGATTAACATCGGCGGCAATGTAAAATTGAGTTCCGGCAATACTTGCCCTCCTCCTATTACAAGACCGTTTTTGCATGTTATCGGGTTCACGGATTTCCCGAATAGAAAATCATCAATGCTATCGTAGGATAAGCTGTTAAACATTTTCTTTGACATAGTATCGACTCCTTTTGAGTTTCAAAATTAAAAAGTGGCCACGAAAATCCCTTTCACCTAAAAGGCCTTCGTGACCATCGTTATATATTCTATTTTACACTTATCCTATAATTTGTTTTGTAATAGATTATGATTTATTGTATATATTTATCGGTTCCAGTTTCACTTATACTCCTTTACCATCAGGGCGCGGGCATAGCCCCTGTCCTTGGTCACGGAATCGATATAAAAGCCCCTGCCGTAATAAAAACGGACAAGTCCGAAATATTTTGATGCGGTGTGGAGGTATACGCTTTTGACGTTCCTTGACATGAGCAGCTTGTCGACCAGGTTCATGAGGGACTTTCCGATGCCGATGTTGTGATAGCTGAGCCTAACGCCGAACCTGCTGAGGTAGGCGATATTATCGGGACGAATATGCACCCTTACACTACCCACGGCGACGTCGTCTATAAGCGCAATAAATACTTCTTTCGTTTCTATATCGCTTATGATGTCTTCGAGGGATTCCTGCAGCGCGTCCATCGAAACGGTCAGGCCGGCGTCCTCGGCATATTTACTGAAGGCTTCCTGCATGATGTCGCGAATCGCGGGCGCGTCCTTCGGCTCGGCTTTGCGTATTATAAATGAATATTTCAAATACTTTCACCTTTACTTCTACTGGCTAGTGATTTTGGGCATGCTCAGCTTGTTCATGCGGAACAAAAGAACCGTCCCTGCGTTTCGTTTTACCCCATGAGCGTAGCCATAATGGCCTTTTGAACGTGCAGGCGGTTCTCGGCCTCGTCGAATACCTTGGAATGCGGTCCGTCTATGACGTTCTCCGTGACTTCCAGACCCCTGTAGGCGGGCAGGCAGTGGAGGAACATCGCGTCCTTCTTTGCCATAGAAAACAGGCGCTCGTTGACCTGGTACGGCATGAATATCTTTATACGCATCTCTTTTTCAGCTTCCTGGCCCATGCTGACCCAGGTATCGGTGTAGATGACGTCGGCATCCTTTGCGGCTTCCTCCGGGTCATCGGTGATAACCACCTTGCTGCCGGATATTTTTGCGGCGGCCTTGGCCTGTTCGGTTATCGCTTCGTCGCATTTATAGTTTTCAGGAGTTGCTACCGTAATATTCATTCCCGTTTTGGCGCAGCCGTGCAGCAGGGAATTGGCAACGTTGTTGCCGTCGCCCACATAGGCCAGCTTAAGGCCTTCGAGCTTGCCTTTCTCTTCATAGACAGTAAACAGGTCTGCAAGTATCTGACATGGGTGCATAAGGTCGGTCAGGCCGTTGATCACCGGTATGGAGCCGTATCTTGCGAGGTCCAGCACGTCGCTGTGCTTGAAGGTCCTGATCATGATGCCGCTTATATAATGTGACAGCACCTTTGCAGTGTCATGGATCGTTTCGCCGCGGCCAAGCTGGATATCGCTCGAGCTCAGGAACATTGGATAGCCGCCGAGCTGGTACATCCCGACCTCGAAGGATACCCTCGTCCTGGTGGAGGACTTCGAAAATATCATCCCAAGCGTCCTCCCCTTGAGCAGATGGTGTTCGACACCTGCTTTGAGCTGTTTTTTCAGCCTCTCGGACAGTGTGAACAGGCCTTCTATTTCATTGATGGTAAGATCATTCAGATCTATGAGATGTTTCATTGCAGATTGCTCCTTTTTATTTCGTTGTCAGGAATAAATTGCGCCAGCCGCACGATGCGTCTTCTCAGACTATGTCCGGGCGCCGCGACCTTTTTACTGCGCCTGCACCGAATATTCGTCCAGTGCATATATTTTAATTTCCTTTTTGCCTGCCATATGTTCAAGTATATCGAGAACTGCGTTGGTAGTATCCGAAGCCGTTATGCAGGGGGTGCTGTACTCCATTGCCGTCCTCCTTATGGAAAAGCCCAGTCTGCCCGGGATACCTTCCTTTGCAGGTGTGCTTATAACAAGGGATACATTGTCGCTTTTTACATACTCCAGTATATTATCGGTAGGAACGAGTTCGACCTTCATACCTTCTTCCTTCAGCCAGATGAAAGTATCCTCATCGGCCATCAGCCTGAAACCAAGGCGGCTGAACCTCGACGCCATCCTTATGCAGTCTTCGCGATCCCTTTCGCCTGTAACGAAAAGAACGCTTCCTCCGGTAGGTATCGAAAGGCCGCTGGCCATGAGGGCCTTGTAAAGCGCATGATGATAGTCTCTGTCGACTCCCATGACTTCTCCGGTAGACTTCATTTCAGGACCGAGGAACGTATCCACTGTGGCCAGCTTCGCAAACGAGAATACAGGCGCCTTGACCGCCGTGAATTCGGATTCCTTTGCAAGTCCCGGTTTATAACCGAGTCCGCGCAGCGTTTCGCCCATTATGAGCCTCGTTGCGACGTTGACCATGGGGATGCCGGTTATCTTGCTCATTATCGGGATCGTACGGCTTGCCCTGGGATTTACCTCGATAACGTAGACCTTGTCGTCCTTGTCTATTACGAACTGTATATTGAACAAACCGACTGTCTTGAGAGCCTTTGCGAGCTTCATTGTATAATCGGCTATTGTGTCCTTTATCTTCTGCGACAGCGTATGCGGCGGGTAAACGGCGATACTGTCGCCCGAATGTATGCCGGCTCTTTCAACGTGTTCGAAAATGCCCGGTATCAATACTTCCTCGCCGTCGCAGATACCGTCGACCTCAGCTTCCTTTCCGCAGATATACTTGTCGATCAGCACAGGATGCTTGGCTGACAGATCGACAGCCATTTTCATATATTCCTCAAGCGATTTGTCGTTGTATACGATCTCCATTGCCCTTCCGCCCAATACATAGGACGGACGTACGAGTACCGGGTAACCGATGCGGTTGGCTATGGTCTTGGCCTGTTTCACCGATAATGCCGTGCTGCCCTCGGGGATCGGTATGTTCAGCTCGTCGAGGAGCTTCAGGAATTTGTCCCTGTCCTCGGCGATATCGATGCTTTTAACGGAAGTCCCCAGTATCTTCACGCCCTCCTTGTACAGCGGCTCTGCCAGGTTTATCGCAGTCTGACCGCCGAATTGGACAATAACGCCCATCGGCTTCTCCTTTAGGATTATGTCGAGCACGCATTCCTTTGTGAGGGGCTCAAAATATAGCTTGTCGGAGGTGTCGAAGTCTGTGCTGACGGTCTCCGGGTTATTGTTTATTATAATGGATTCGACACCGAGTTCCTTCAGCGTTCTTACGGAGTGTACGCTGCAGTAGTCGAATTCTATGCCCTGGCCGATACGGATCGGACCCGAGCCTATGACGAGGACTTTCTTCCTGTTGGAGACTACGACGTCGTCGCGTTCCTCGTAAGTGGAATAGTAATAGGGAGTCACGGCCTCGAATTCTCCGGCGCAGGTATCGACTATCTTGTATACGGGCTTGATCGGGTATTTGCGCTTCAGTTCAAGCACCGTATCGAGCGGTACATTCACCAGGTTTGCAATGTATGAATCGCCGAAGCCGATCTTCTTGGCCCTGATATACAGATCGTAATCGAGCCAGGCAATGCCGGCGTTTTTTACCTCGTCGGCCAGCAGCACTATATTCCTGAGCTTGTGTATGAAGAAGCTGTCGACCTTGGTGATATTCACTATCTCCTCTACCGTTATGCCCTTCTGCAGCGCCTTGAAAATAGCGAAGATCCGCTCGTCCCGGGGAGTTTTGAGCACCTCCCGCAGTTCGTCGGGCGTCTTGCTGTCGAACAATGCCAGTCCGAGCTGATAATTCAGCTTTATATCAAGCGAATCTACAGCCTTGAGCAGCGATTCCTCGAAGGTCCTGCCTATGGCCATGACTTCGCCGGTAGCCTTCATCTGCGTTCCGAGCGAACGGTCGGCTGTCGTGAACTTATCGAAGGGCCAGCGCGGCACCTTGGTAACTATATAGTCGAGCGAGGGCTCGAAACAGGCATATGTATTCTGCGTGACGGAGTTCTTTATCTCGTCGAGGTTCAGTCCGATAGCTATCTTTGCGGCCACACGGGCTATCGGGTAGCCGGTCGCTTTTGATGCAAGCGCGCTTGACCGGCTGACCCTGGGATTGACTTCGATAACTACGTATTCATAGCTGTCAGGGTTCAAGGCGAACTGTATATTGCAGCCGCCTTTTATTTCGAGCGCGCGTATGATCTTGATAGAAGCGGAACGGAGCATCTGGTACTCGATATCTGAAAGCGTCTGGCTCGGCGCGACAACTATACTGTCGCCTGTGTGGACTCCGACAGGGTCGAAGTTTTCCATATTGCATATGATTATGCAATTGTCCAAGCCGTCGCGCATGACTTCGTATTCTATTTCCTTCCAGCCCGCAACGCTCTGTTCCAGAAGAACCTGATTTATCATGCTGAGCTTCAGGCCTTTTCCGCAGATATAGCGGAATTCTTCCATGTCTCCGGCAATACCGCCGCCTGTGCCGCCCAAAGTGTACGCGGGGCGGATGATGATGGGGAAGCCGACCTTTTCGACGAAGGCTACGGCGTCGTCCAGATCGTTTACAATAGCGCTGTGCGGCACCTTTTCGCTTATTTCCTGCATCGTGTTTTTGAATAGCTCTCTGTCTTCGGCCTTTTTTATGGATTGCAGGGAAGTGCCCAGCAATTCGATGCCGAGGCGTTCGAGGATGCCGTCGTTGGCCAGCTGCACGGCCATATTGAGGCCGGTCTGCCCGCCGAGGGATGCGAGGATGCCGTCGGGTCTCTCTTTGTTTATGATCTTCTTTACAAATTCCAGCGTTATGGGTTCGATATATATTTTGTCGGCTGTTTCACCGTCGGTCATGATCGTGGCGGGATTGCTGTTGACAAGCACGACTTCGATGCCTTCCTCCTTCAGGGACTTGCATGCCTGAGTTCCGGAATAGTCGAATTCCGCCGCCTGGCCTATTATGATCGGACCTGAGCCGATAACGAGCACTTTTTTAATATCTGATCTTTTTGGCATACTTTCCTCCGATTATTGCTTTGCCTGCTGCATCATTTTCAGGAATTCATCGAACAGATACGCAGAATCCTGCGGTCCCGGCGCCGCTTCCGGATGGTACTGGACGCTGAGCACCGGCAGGGTCCTGTGGCGGAAGCCCTCGACCGTATTATCGTTTACATTCATGTGCGTGATCTCTATTTCGTTGCTGAAGTCCTTTTCCAAAGCGAAATTATGGTTTTGCGACGTAATATAGCACCTGCCGGTTATAAAATCCTTTACGGGATGATTCCCGCCGTGATGTCCGAATTTCAGCTTGTAGGTGTTGCCGCCGAGCGACAGGCCGAGCAGTTGGTGTCCCAGGCAGATACCGAATAGCGGCTTTTTGCCCAGCAGCTGCTGCAGGACAGCCTTGGCTTCGGGCAGATCCTTGGGGTCTCCGGGTCCGTTGGATACCAGTACTCCGTCAGGGTTCACGGACAGTATCTCTTTCGCTGTGGAGGAAGCGGGGAGGATGTAAATGTCGCATCCGCGCTTCTGAAGCGACCGGATGATGTTGCGTTTGACTCCGAAATCCAGCAGGGCGACTCTGCTGCCGGCGCCGGGTATATGATACGGTTCCCGCGTCGTCACTTCCATTACGAGGCTGCGCTTCTCCTCCATCTTTGCCTTCAGCTTCTCCAGAAGTATGTCCACATTGCCGCATTCAGTCGAAATTATACCGAACATGCTGCCATGGCTTCTGATATGCTGGGTGAGAGCCCTGGTATCGATTCCCTTCAGGCCGATTATGTTGTTCTTTTTGAAATAATCGTCGGGGGCGGTCGAATTGCGCCAGTTATTGGGCTCGACGCACAATTCCTTGACTATGAAGCCCTGTAAGTGTGTCTTGTAGGACTCGTTATCTTCGCCGTTGAAACCGTAATTGCCGACCAACGGGTAGGTCATCGTAACGATCTGCCCGTTATAGGACGGGTCGGTGGTTATCTCCTGATAGCCCGTCATGCATGTATTGAAAACAACTTCTCCGGCAGTTTCGCCTTTTTGTCCGAACCCTTCACCCGGAAAGTATGTTCCGTCTTCAAGAACCAGAACTGATTTCATTTTGATTGCCCCTTACCAATGTTATATTTACCACCTTGCTGCGGATCATTCTGTCATGGCGCCTGCTTCCTGCCTCAGAGCCGTCATCCGTCGCTGATCCTGTGAGGATGTCAGCTTTCAGAGGCCTGAAAGCACCGAAGCAAATACTTCAACGAACGCATCGACGTCGTTCTTTTCTATGATGAGCGGAGGCAGCAGGCGGACAATATTCGGTCCGATGCTTCCGACCAGGATACCCCTGTCGAACAGTCTGTTCTTGACTTCGACCGCCTTGTCCTCTTTAAGCTGTACCCCTATCATCAACCCGAGGCCGCGCACTTCCGCAATTATGCTTTGCTTCTTTGAAAGCTTTTCAAGTTCTTTTTTGAAGTATTCTCCCATCTCCCTGGAGTGCCCGGGAATATCCTCCTCAAGGACGGTTTTCATAACCGCGAGCCCTGCTGAGCATGCAAGAGGATTTCCACCGAAGGTAGAACCGTGATCGCCCGGCTCGAACGCCGAAGCGACATGCTCTTTGGCGCACAGCGCCCCGATCGGGATACCGCCGGCCAGAGCCTTTGCCAGTGTGAAGATATCCGGTTCGACTCCGAAATGCTGATACGCGAAAAGTTTCCCTGTCCTGCCGATGCCTGTCTGAATCTCGTCGAATATCAGCAGTAGGCCTTTTTCATCGCAAAGCTTTCTGACCGCCTTTATATATTGGATATCGGCCGGGTAGACTCCGCTCTCGCCCTGTACCGGTTCCATCATTATGGCGCAGGTATTTTCATCTATGGCAGCCTTGAGCGCGTCGGCATCGTTGAGCTCAACGTGCTTGAACCCTGGGATGAGCGGTGCATAAGGCTTCTGATATTTTTCCTGTCCGGTTGCAGCTACAGTAGTCAGAGTTCTGCCGTGGAAGGATTTCTTCAATGTAATGACGCCGTATTTTTCGGCAAAGCCTTTCTTTTTAAAGTATATCCTGGCCAATTTGATTGCGCCTTCGTTCGCCTCGGCGCCGCTGTTTGAAAAGAAGACCCTGTCGCAGCAGGAGTTTTCCGCCAGTACTTTTGCCAGCTTTGCTTGGCTTTCTATGTAATACAGGCTCGAGCAGTGAATTAGCTTTTCAGCCTGTGACTTTACCGCTTCGACGAGGGCAGGGTGACTGTGCCCGAGCGCGTTTACCGCGATTCCTGCCAGCATGTCGGTATATTCTCGCCCTTCACTGTCATAGAGCTTCATGCCCTTTCCGTATTCAAAACACACGGGGGTCCTTGCCCCGAAAGTATTCATGTAGTATTTCGAATCCGTATCCTTGACTTCCTGCAGCTTCATGTCAAACAACTCCTTTGTGGCGTATAAAATATACTATTAATAATTATACAATCATATGCATAAAAATGCAACAACTTTGGATCAATAAAAAACAGGAGGCACGCAAAAAGAAAACCACTATGCAAGTGGCTTATCCTCTTTATAAGTTATATTAGCACTATCATACGCTATATGTACTTATTTTTTTTTCATATTGATGATAAATTTCAGAAGCTTCTTCCTCAAGCTGTGCGAAATATTCGGCAAGCAGCTTGTTCTCCTTGTTGTCGCACTCGATAAACTGTGCTGCGTGATCGGTCAACTCTCCCATCGTGCTGCGGCGCCTTATGACCTTGCCCGAAACGTTTACTTTCTTTCCGTTCGTAAGGTTCAATGTCATATCGATGTATTCATTGCTGTCGAATTTATGCTCGCATACAAATGCCGCCCCGCCGTAGGACAAGTCCGTTACGGTACACTCGTAGCTTTCAGTGTCCCATACAGGCTTGATGTTTGCCGACAGCCTGACGTCATAACGAGGGAAAAGTCGGTTGTTGATCATTTCCTCCGCATGTTCAAGTTCGACGAGGATGCTTTCGGAAGGTTCGGAAACAAATCTTTCGACCCTCCCTGAGAAGTAATAGATGTAATAATCGTTGGAGTATTTGACCCAAATGTTTTTCCCGGGTACGGCGGATTCTTTCATGAACTTCTCGATATATGCCAGTTTTACTGTGCTGCCGTTCACTGCATAAATGATATTACCGTGCCAGGGCGAGTTCGAACCGACCCTGACGCCTACCATCATGCCCTCTTTTAATAGGGAAGAAACTACCGAGGGGTTCACCGGGACCACCTCCATAACTGTCTTTTGTATTGTTCCAATCAGTTATATCGGATAATTATTTCCAATCCTTTATATGAAAAGTTTACAACTGTTCATTGCTGTGGTAGAGCACCTTTTCCTTCATGATCATAGTACCTATGCCTTTGTTTGTGAATATCTCGAGAAGTATGCAGTGCGGTATCCTGCCGTCTATGATATGGGTTCTGCCGACTCCGCCGTTCAACGCATCAAGGCAGCCCTGCACCTTCGGTATCATACCGCCGTTTATTATGTTTTTGATGATGAGGTCGCTTACCTCTGCCTCCGTAAGGGCATGCAGCACATCGGGGCTATCCTTCGACATTTTTACTCCTTCAACATCCGTCAACAGCATCAGTTTTTCTGCCTTGAGGGCTATTGCCACCTCGCCTGCGACCGTATCTGCATTGATATTGTAGCTCTGGCCGTCTTTTCCCACGCCTACCGGAGCTATAACTGGTATATATTCGTCCTTTGCCATCAGTTCGAGGACTTTTGAGTTTACACTCGTGATTTTTCCCACATAACCGATATCTTTCTCCTCGCCGTCTATGACTGTCTTGTACTGCTCGCATTCGATCAGGTTTCCGTCGATGCCGCATAGGCCTATTGCTTTGCCGCCCTTCTGGTTGATCAGGGATACGATCTCCTTGTTAGTGTTTCCCACAAGTACCATCTGTGCGACTTCCATAGTGTTTTTATCAGTTATGCGCAGACCGTTCAGGAATTCGCTCTTGATATCGAGCCTGCCAAGCATCTTGTTAATGTCCGGCCCGCCTCCGTGGACTACGACGGGGTTCATGCCTATGTATTTAAGCAGTGTGATATCTTCCATGACTGAATTTTTAAGCTCTTCATTGATCATGGCATTTCCGCCGTATTTTATGACGACGGTCTTTCCATGGAGCTTTTGAATGTAGGGAAGCGCTTCTATAAGGATCTCAGCCTTTTTTATCAGGTTTTCCATAATTACCTCCGTATAATTATTTATTGGAACATGGGGGAAACACTGGTGAAACGCAGGAACCGTCCCCCTGTTTCACTTCACTTATTCGAGTCCTGCCGCCTCATCAATGCCGAGCATGATGTTCATACACTGTACCGCGGCGCCGGATGCGCCTTTTCCAAGGTTGTCGAGCCTCGCTGTCAGCAGTATATGCTCTTCGTTGCCGGTAATGTATAATTCCATGATATTTGTGCCGTTGCAGCCCGTCGCGTCCAGGAAACCGTCTTTTAAACCTCCCTCCGAACCGAAGGGGTAAACTTTTATGAATCGCTCTCCTTTATAATAAGAAGAGAAAAATTCGCTTATCGAAGCTGCGCTGTTTTTGCCGGGCAGAAGGTTTGAATAAAGCGGAACCGCCACGGTCATTCCCTTGTAGTAAGGCCCGATAATCGGCGTAAACAGCGGGAGATTGGAAAGGCCGCTTATCTTCTGCATTTCCGGCATATGCTTGTGCTTCAGTGCAAGAGCATAGAAATGCGGGCTTTTCATCGAATCGTCGGCCGGGTCGGCAGCGTCGTACTCGGCAATACGCTTTTTCCCGCCGCCGCTGTAGCCTGACACGGCATGGCAGGTAACGGGATAATCCGCCGGGACGATCCCTTC
>JAEXNT010000013.1 GCA_023439545.1 Bacillota bacterium | reverse complement strand
GTCATAAGCTGCATAGAGATGGAGAGAAGAAGCAAAGGGTTCGAGGTCGTCGATCTGAGCGTTTTCGTCTGATGCAGGACGTTTAGCGCCAGCGGCGCGAATTTCCTTTAAAACGTCCAATAAGGACGTTTAGCGCCAGCGGCGCGAATTTCCTTTAAAACGTCCATATGGAGGTTAAAATGCCGAAACAATTGACCAACAGAGTACTGCAGGTAGATCTGCTCGCAGAGGACATTTACAGGATGAAGGTCGAATCCGAGTATATATCCTCCCTGGCACAGCCGGGACAGTTTGTGGATATAAAATGCTGCGAAGGCAACGAAGCGCTGCTGAGGCGTCCGATAAGCATATGCACTGCAGACAGAAAAAATGGCACTTACGATCTGGTCTTTCAGAAAAAGGGCCGCGGCACCGAATTGCTTACAAAGAAAAAACCCGGAGACAAGCTGGATGTTTTAGGGCCTCTGGGAAACAGCTTCGACCTTGATATTTGCCATGGCAGGATAGCGGTTGTCGGAGGAGGCATAGGCGTCTTCCCGCTGCTGTTCATACTGAAGGAAAGCAGGGCGGTCGTAAAGAGGGCTTACCTGGGCTTCAGATCGGCTCAGCTCGTCGTTCTGGAGAAGGAATTCAGGAAAAACTCCGTATCGCTGGAGATAGCAACGGATGACGGAAGCTATGGCACACACGGTTTTGTGACCGATCTGCTGAAAAACGACCTGTTATCCGAGCGTTACGATATGATCTACGCATGCGGCCCGACGCCGATGCTCAAAAAAACGGCGCAGATCGCCGAGGAAAACGGCGCGGCCTGCCAGATATCGATGGAACAAAGGATGGGCTGCGGCTTCGGGACCTGTCTGGTATGCGCGTGCAAGACACGCCAAGCAGAAAGCAGCGGAGAGAAGGATAAGGAAAGCGGCTGGCAGTATAGCCATGTGTGCAAGGACGGCCCGGTATTCAACAGTAGGGACATTATATTCGAATAAATTATCCGGAGGTATGAAGTGAAAGTATTGGACATGGCCGTAAATATCGGAGGATTGAAACTGAAAAATCCTGTCATCGCCGCTTCGGGAACGTTCGGCTTTGGCAGGGAGCACTCAGCCTTCATGGATCTGAACAGGCTTGGCGGTATCAGCGTCAAAGGCCTTACGCTCGAGCCGCGCCAGGGCAACAAACCGCCGAGAGTGGCGGAGACGCCGGCGGGCATGCTTAACAGCGTAGGTCTGCAGAACCCCGGAGTCAGGGCCTTCATAGAAAAGGAAATACCTTTTTTACGGCAGTTTTCCGCAGCCATTATAGCAAATATAGCGGGCAATACAATAGAGGAATACTGCGAAATGGCTGGAATACTTTCGGAGGCCGATATAGACGCAATAGAGCTGAACGTTTCGTGCCCGAACGTGAAAGCCGGCTGCGTAGCGTTCGGCAATTCCACTTCCGGAATAGGCGAGATAACATCCCAGGTCAGGAAACACTGCAAAAAGCCTCTTATCGTAAAGCTCACCCCGAATGTGGGAAATATAGCGGAAATAGCCGCTGCGGCAGAGGACGCCGGCGCAGACGCGCTTTCACTGATAAATACGCTGCTAGGAATGGCAATAGATATTGAAACCAGGCGTCCAATCCTTGCAAACAATACGGGCGGGCTTTCGGGACCCGCGGTGAAGCCTGTTGCGGTCAGAATGACCTGGGAGGTTTCGAGTGCGGTTAAAATACCTGTCATAGGCATGGGAGGAATTTCGAACGGAAACGACGCCGTGGAATTCCTGCTGGCCGGAGCGTCCGCCGTGATGGTGGGAACGGCCGGACTCATTTATCCGGACGCCTGCATAAAAGTGTGCAAGGATATAGAAAAATATATGCAAAGACACGGTTTGCACTGTGTAGGCGATATTACCGGCAAGCTTGTTCTTAATGATTGAGGATATATTGACAGGCGAAGGAGCTGCAATGAGGACAAGGTTGATTTTTGTGAGACATGCGGAGGCCGAAGGGAATAAGATAAGGCGGTTCCACGGATGGACGAATTCGGACTTGACCGAAAAGGGCCATCTTCAGGCGAAACGCGTCGCTGAAAGACTTAGGGATACGGAAATAGACGTCATTTATTCAAGCAGCTTGAAACGTACAAAGCAGACTGCTGCCCATATTGCCGGTATAAAGGGGCTTCCTGTCACCACCTCGGACAACCTCAGGGAAATAAATGGTGGAGATTGGGAGGATATGGCATGGGCCGAGCTTGAAGAGCGCTGGCCTGAGGAATACGATACGTGGGAGAACCGGCCATATGCGCATAAAATGCCCAATGGGGAATCCATGGAGGAATTCCAGAAAAGATTGCTGGACGAAGTGATGCAGATTATTCAATCGAATGAAGGGAAGAATATCTGTATCGTGACGCATGGCACAGCCATAAGAGCAATGCTGTGCCGTTTCAGGGATTGCACGCTGGAGGGGATGTGCGATATTGCCTGGTGCGACAATACGGCAATCACTGTCATCGACTATGAGGACGGTGTTTTTCGTACAGTTACCGAAGGCGATTCCACCCACCTGGGAAACGATCTTGGAACGATCGTCAATCAGGACTGGTGGGAGGATTATATGAGGAAAGTCAAAGCCAGAGAAGACGAAAGGCTGAACGGCAGCGATAAAAATACCGGACGTACTGAAACCGGATCGAGCCGAAACCGGACTGACTGAAAGCCATCCGGACAGAAACTGGTCAACCCGAATAAAATAGCAATGGAGGAAGCAAACATGTCAGAGGAGAAACTGGTAAACTGGTTGTTCAAAACGGATGCGGTGAGGGTCTGCCCCGAAGACAAGCCCTTCTGGTATACATCGGGGACGATAGGCCCGTATTACATAAACACCCATTTCTTGTACGGCAGCGAGAAAAAAGCGCTTGAATTGCTTGAAAAAATTGACGCCTTGAAATCGGATAAGATGGGCTGCCCGGAGAAACTGCTTCCGATGGTGGAAAAGAATTACGCCTCCGACGAGATATACAGAAGCCTTATCGACACTATGACGGATTTTATCAAAAACAATGTCGATCTCGACCGCATAGATTATATATCGGGCGGAGAACGCCGCGACTGGTTCTTTTCGCTTATAATCGCTCTAAAGCTTGGGAAGCCTCATATCACCATTTATAAGGATCTGAGCTCGGTTATCACCGACAAGGGTGAAACTTGCGAGGCCAAAACGATCAACGGGGCAAATGTACTGCATATAGCCGATCTGATCACGGAAGCCTCAAGCTATGAGAGGGCCTGGATACCCGCAATCAAGAATATCTGCGGGCAGCTGACCTGCAGCGTGGTTGTAGTAGACAGGCTCCAGGGGGGAGCGGAACTGCTTGAAAAAAACAATGTGTGCTCCTTCGCTATGGTGTCTATAGACAGGAAATTTTTTGACAGAGCTCTTGGAATGGGGCTTATAACAAGCGGTCAGCACGATATGCTGCTCAAGTATACCGTAAATCCGCGTGAATCCATGAAAACCTTCCTGAATGAACACCCGGGCTTCCTCGAAAATGCGCTGAAAGCCGACGAAAAGACAAGGGAGCGCGCGCAGCTGTGTTTGGACAAAAAGATATACGCCTGAGATCTGTAGAATATATTTGCAAATCTGAGACTTAACTATAAATTTGTCGTATCATAAAATGAACATACGTTATCTGTATGTTCATTTTATTGTATAACAACGTAAACCACTTGCTAAGCAAGTGGAAGAAAAAAGGCTTATGCCGTTGAATATAAAAAAACTCCTATGTTAGGATAGTTGCAGGTCTAGCCAACCGCAAATAAACAACATAGGAGGCGTCTTATGAAAGACACAAGTAGTTTAGCCCATACCACATGGAATTGCAAGTATCACATAGTATTTGCGCCCAAATATCGTCGACAGG
>JAEXNT010000040.1 GCA_023439545.1 Bacillota bacterium | reverse complement strand
TAGGCAGGATGGCAGGCTGGTGCGCCCACAGGATAGAGGAGCTTGTAAACGGCGGCAGGATAATACGTCCCGCGTACAAAAACGTCGAGCCTAAAAGGAATTATGTACCGATGAATGAGCGGGAATAAGGAGGCCGATTGCGAGGCTGCCGGAAAACAGATGAACTGAAACGGCACGGTCAGTATCCGAACTGTAAAAGAAGCCGGCCGCAGTAGCGACCGGCTTTTCGTGACAGAATATACAAAATGACAGAACATACAAAAAATCACTCCCTGAAAGGAAGTGACTTTTTTGGTGACCCATAGCGGATTCGAACCGCTGTTACCGCCGTGAGAGGGCGGTGTCTTAGGCCGCTTGACCAATGGGCCTTGTTGTTTATGCAAGTGATATTATAACACGTAGAAGTACTCATTACAATAGCCAAATAGTTCTTCAAAATAAAACCTACATAAATAATTCTTCAAAAATAAAACCATATATGGTAGAATGATTCATATGCGAAGGGGGTCGTATTTTGTCTGCGCACAAGAACTCGAATATGAGGCCCGGTCATGCCCGGAAGGCCTATTCAAGTAAGCACGCCGGTTCAAAAGGTAAAAACCTTAAAAATATGGACCCAAATCGGAATATATATTTGGCACTCCCACTTTTCCTTATAATTGCTTTAGTGCCCTTGATAATTTATGTTAAAAAAATTATCGTTAGCGATCCCGGTAACCTGTATTGGGACGGGCAAAGTACGCGCTATGACATTTTCTCGTACTACAAGATGGTTTACCTGCTGATGTTTACCGTTGCAGGTGCGCTATTATATTTATTTATGAGGACGGGCAACCCCTTTGAAAAGGCCAAAAGGCCGTATTATATCCCGCTTGGCATATTTGCCCTACTGGCGCTTATTTCTGCAATCGCTTCCGATTACAGGCAAGTCGCGTTTTTCGGTTTTCTCGACAGATACGAAGGAGCACTGGTTCTTATAGCATATTGTGTGCTTACATTTCTGGCAATGAACATATTGACTGAAGAAAAAACGGTTAAAATTCTTTTCCTATGTTTGATTGCATCAGTAACGGTCATTTCAATTCTTGGCCTATTTCAATATTTTGGTATAAATTATTTTAGTTCAAATTTCATTTCGCAATTAATAACTCCTGAATATCTTCTGGAACAAGGTGGCAGAATAAAGCTGAATTTGACGGGAAACCTCATCTATTCGACACTATACAATCCAAACTATGTTGGCAGCTATATGGCGATGCTGATACCTATTCTTATAATTCTGATAGTCTGGCTTAAAAAGCTTTGGCAGAAACTGACCTTGCTGGCGATCCTTATTTTAGCTGTCATAAATCTGATCGGAAGTGGTTCACGTGCAGGTATTGTTGGTACCGGGTTTGCAGTTGTCATTCTTTTGATTGTGTTCAGGAAGGATATCTGGGTTCATAAATTGGCCACTCTTTCTTCAGTCCTGGTATTATTTGGCGGATTGCTCGTATTGAATTTAGCATTGGATGGCTCCATATTCAATCGACTTGCCGACATGGCTACACTTGAAAATAAAACAGACATCTCAGAGACTCAGCAGAAATTGGGTGAAGCCCTTGTCGGACTGAACGATGTTAAGCTGGATGATAAAAAGCTGCAGTTGTTAACAGATAAAGGAGACTTCATTATTTCCATTGAAAAAACGACTCTAAAGGTAACGGATGAGGATAATAAAAGCATTTCCACCAGGATTGAAAATGATAATATTACGTTTGAGGACAAGCGTTTTGAAAATATAAGATTGGCCTCAAATCCGGACCAAGGATTGTTGGAAGTTTATTATAACAAATATCATTTGTTGGATGTTACTTTGACCAATAAAGGTCTGATAAGTCCGACCAACAGATGGCTGACATATAGGAAAAACTGCAATATAGAGGTTTTTGGCTTCGTGGGCATGGAATCTTATGGGTCTAACAGGGGCTATATTTGGTCAAGAACTATACCGCTTCTGAAGAATACGATCTTGTTAGGAAACGGCCCTGATACATTTGCCATATACTTTCCGCAATACGATTTTCTCGGCAAGCTCAAGTTTTATCAAGTAGGCGGAATTTATGTCGATAAGGCACATAATATGTACCTGCAAACCGCACTGAACACAGGTATATTATCACTTGTGGCGTTACTGACGTTATTCGCTTTATACTTTATTTCGAGTATAAAGCTATATATGAAAGGGGTTACTTACAAGTACGGTTTTTTACCAGTAGTTGGAGTGGCCTGTTTTGCCTCATTCTGTGCATACGCTGTTGCTGCTTTGTTCAACGATAGTGTTGTTTCGGTAGCCCCGGTATTCTGGATATTGTTTGGATTGGGGATAGGAATAAATTCTAAATTAGCGAAAGTACGACAATAATACTTTGCTGGAGTACCTAAGGTGCTGACAAAGAAGCGAGCACTAAATCCTATGTTACTACCGGGAACACAGCGCAGAGCATTGATAAAAATAAAGAACATGCTGTAAAGGGTTGCAGCAGTAGAGGAAGAAAGTAATGATACTGTCTCGGATGATATTGCCGACAAGACTGGAATCGAACAAGAAGGAACTTTATTTTCATGGAGATGCAGAGTGTGGTGAACAGTTCTCTTTTAAGGCTGGAAACCCTGTGATGCTTGACACATATTTCAATGCGTTCTTTTATGGTCCGTATCTGAAATATACGCGAGTTAGATCGGTCCGATTTCGAGTTGTAACGACGGGAATCGTATGCCTTTCGTTGGTAAGTCTGAGTAAGGACGGCGAGGAACAAGTACTTGCTGTACTTGAAGTGTCTGGCGAGAACGCACTAACTGAATTCTCGGAGATTGCTTTGGAGTCCTTGCCGGAGGACGGCGCAATTTTTTTGCGAGCAGAAGCGGCAAGGCAGTGCGCTGTGATCCATGAGGGATGGTTTGAAACAGATTTGGCTGAGAACGATAACATACGTGTTGTATTAGTGATTTGTACCTACAAACGGGAAGAGTATGTCTATCGAACTCTGGAAATGTTGCAATCAAAGGTTTGGAGCAAAGAAAACTGTCCTTCCAAAGATGACATGGATGTGTTTGTAGTAGATAATGGGCAGACATTACAGTTAGAGAATATGGAACATGTTCAGGTATTCCCGAATAAAAATTGCGGAGGCAGCGGCGGATTTACTCGAGGTTTGATGGAGGCGTATCAGCGCCGCGAACACTATACACATGTGCTGTTTATGGATGATGATATTTCATTTGAGGCAGAGACACTGCTGAGAACCATTCAGTTTCTTAAGGCTGCGGCAACGTCTGAAAAACCGCTCTGTATTGGCGGGCAGATGTTGATTCAGGATAATCCAACAATTCAGTATGAATCCGGAGCAAGTTTCAGGAATGGACGTCTGGTGACAAACAACCGGGGCCTTGACGTATCTGAGCGGATGGCTCTGCTGAAGAACATAAAGGAGCAGCCCGTTGAGTACAACGCATGGTGGTATTTCTGCTTTCCAGTCTCTGTGGTGGATTACCATGGGTTGCCGCTCCCGCTGTTTATCAAAACCGATGATATTGAATATGGTCTACGGATAAAACCTCAAATAGTCCTGCTCAATGGAATTGGTGTATGGCATATGGCCTTCCAGCGTAAATATAGTACACATTTGCAGTATTATGTCAAACGTAACGAGTTAGTAGTTAGTGCGATTCATGGCAGTGGAGCAGGAATTATACCAAGTATGCGGAAAATGATTCTATCATGTGCAAAGGCTGTTTTGATAGGAAATCCCCAAAATGTGGAATACATCCTCCGGGCATATCGTGACTTTTTGAAAGGGCCGGATTTCTTCTTATCGACAGACGGAGAGCAACTAAACAAAAGCCTGATTCAAGCAGAAATGCGGCCAGCCAAAAATCGAGTCTTGAGCATTTTTTCGGATCCGTTCCGCTTGGTGCCGATACTTCTGCAGTTAATGATTCACTATCCTCAAGTTCGGGATGAGTATATAAGCCGTATGTCGGAGTTAACATCAACGGAGTTTTGGTGTAAACAATTGGGTTTGACCGAATAAAAACGCTGTTTGGAGTCTACTGGAATCCAAACCGATTTTAAGTACTTTTTTTGTGTGAGAGAGTAAATTAAAATGAAAATAGCAGTGGAAAATGAACCATTAGTTACAGTGGTAGTACCATCCTATAACAGTCCGGATTTGTATTTGGCACTTGATTCTGTATTGGCTCAGGACTATGGACGCATTCAATTGATCCTCATCGATGATGCTTCAAGCCGGTTTTCTCAAGAAGAGACGGAGCGGTTCCTTCGCGAGAAATGTCGGGACAATATCGAAGAATGCCAGGTTATCGTTAATGAAAAAAATATGGGCACAGCTTACTCATTAAACCGCGCACTGAGACAAAGTAAAGGAACTTATATATTTTACCTGGCTGGCGATGACTGTTTTTTTGACAGCAGGGTGTTATCTGATTGGGTGGGTGCATTTTTAGAAAGCGGGGCGCAGGTTATGACAGCTCGTCGGGAATTATACGACGAGAACCTGCAGGAAGCTTTGGGGACAGAACCGACTCCAAAGCAAATCAAACAGTTGAAAACATTATCTCCGGCAGAGCTTTTTGAGAAAATTTCGCCGGCTAATTTCATTTTTGGATGCTGTACGGCACGAAGTGCGGAGAGCTTGAAAAAATACGGCTGCTATGACGAGCGCTATCGGCTGGTAGAAGATTATTCTATGAATCTGCTGCTTTTGCGCAAAGGAGTAGAAATTGTTTTCTTTGACCGGGTTGTTGTTAAATATCGCGGCGGAGGCGCAAGTTCTCCAGGTCGATACAATGAGGCCTATGAAAATGATATGGATGCAATACTCAAAAATGAGATATTGCCCTTTACGAAACATCCATTGAAAGTGTGCTGGAAGCATTGGCAATGGAAACGAGAACAGCAATTGGGGTACCGATATCAGAAATTAAGGGAACGTTGGAGTGAGTGTAAGCCTATGTATGTTCTGATTTGGTTTTGGTATCGATTGCATCATCCATGGCGGACATTGCGCCGTTTGCTCGTAAAGGTGCAGAAATGGTTCCAGAAGGGAGCGTAATTATATGGAAATAAAGACAATATCTTTTCCTAAGCATACGAATGATACAGCAAGCTTGTCCTTTTTGGAGGCAGAACGCGATATTCCATTTGCCATCAAGAGAGTTTATTACATATTTGATGTTGCAGATGGCGCCCGCCGAGGATTGCATGCCCATAAAAAGTTACAGCAGGTTTTGATCTGCATTCATGGGTCATGCAAAATTTTGCTGGATGACGGTACGGATAAAGAAGTTGTTAAACTTACAGACCCTGCGGAAGGATTGATAGTTGAGAATGCTGTATGGCGTGAAATGTTTGACTTTTCTCCCGGTGCAGTGCTCCTGGTTCTGGCTTCTGAGTATTACGAAGAATCGGACTATATCCGAGATTATAAGGAGTTTTTGTCCTACTTGAAGGAGGAAGAAAAATGAAAGTTCCCTTTGCAGATTTTACCCCGATGCACAGCGAGATTCGTGAATCCATGATGAATACCTTTGCTGAAGTATATGACGCGGGATGGTTCATTGGCGGCCGGCATTGCAAGGAGTTTGAGAGGCACTTTGCAGAATACTGTAAGGTTCCTTATTGTATAGGCTGCGGTAATGGCCTTGATGCTTTGCATATGATTCTCCTGGCAGCAGGGATTGGCGATGGCGACGAGGTTATCGTTCCGGCGCAGACCTACATTGCTACTGCGTTAGCAGTCACTTTTGCAGGGGCTAAGCCTGTTTTAATTGACATCGAGCCAGAATACTACAGCCTGAATCCGGAAAAGCTGGAAGCTGCTATTACACCTAATACAAAGGCAATCATTCTGGTGCATCTCTACGGACAGATCGGACGTTTTGATGAAGTGAATGCCATTGCAAGGAAGCATAATCTTATGCTTATTGAAGATGCCGCACAGGCACACGGAGCCACTTACAAGGGGCATCGCGCAGGAAGCCTGGGTGATGCGGCGGGCTTTAGCTTCTATCCCGGCAAAAACCTTGGTGCGCTGGGCGATGCAGGCGCCATAAGCACTTTCTCGGCTGAGATTGCAGATCGTGTGCGCGCTTTGGCTAATTACGGCTCTCATAAAAAGTATATGCACGAATATAAAGGATTTAACTCCAGACTGGATGAGATTCAGTCTGCATGGCTGGATGTGAAGCTCCAGCACCTTGATAAGTGGCGTAAGGATCGTGAACGGATTGCGCGGTGCTATCTGGCGGGAATTAAGAATCCGGCAGTCAAGCTGCCCAAGCTCAACCAAGATGCGGAACACGCATGGCATCTGTTTGCCATTATGGTAGAAGACCGTAAACAGTTTGAAGCCCATCTGGATGCCCATGACATTGCGCATCAGAATCATTACCCTGTTGCAATGCATATGCATCAGGCATATCAGGATCTTGGATATAAGGCGGGAGATTTTCCTGTTGCTGAGATGAATGCAGCCCAAGAGGTCAGTTTGCCTATTTACTACGGAATGACTGATGAGCAGATTAACTATGTGATTGAAGTGATTAATGCGTTTTAGGGAGTGGAATTATGAAAAGAGAACAGTTCTTGCTGCGCCCGCTGGAGCCGCGCGACGGCGCCCGAATGCTGGAATGGATGCGCGATCCTGACATCACAAAGCACCTGCAAATCGGAGGACCAAATACGTCTAAAGAAAGCGTTGACGCATTCATACTGAGTTCCTGCGACGAGAGTACAAATCTGCACCGTGCTGTAGTCAATAGTGACGGAGAATATATGGGGACAATCAGTCTGAAGCATATCGACCGTGAAAAGGGAGAGGCAGAATTCGCGATTTCCATGCATGGCTCGGCTCTCGGAACAGGAGCGGCTGCTGCTGCAAGCCGCCTGATGTTGGAGTTGGCATTTGTTCAGCTCAGTTTACAAAGAGTGTATTTGAATGTACTTCAGGCAAATCAGCGTGCTGTCAGATTTTATGAAAAGTTTGGTTTCCTATATACGCATGAGAGCACTCTGCTGGTAAACGGAGTTGCAGAGATATTGAAATGGTACGAAATTCGAAGGCAGGATTTTTAGAACTTAAATGTCATATTGCGGCTTAAGAAATAGAAACCCGTAAACTGCTACAAAGGAGTTAATAGATTCTTATGAATAGGGGAATAAGGGAAGAACGGTTGTTGGTCATTTTTCTTACAAACGATAACCATCTCAGCAATGTAAGAACGCTTCAAAGCATTTATAAGCAGGATTATCCCAATATCTATCTGGCAGTGTGCAATGACTGCACCGATCAGTTTCAAAGTGAGCGGTTACTTTACAACTTTGAGGCAGGCAGACCGGAGAATATCAAGAGGATTTGCTATCGCGAAAATAAGCACCCTATGGGAGAGTATCTGTCCCAGAAGCAGTTTTGGGACAGTATGGTTGTGGATTACGTTGTGACTCTGCATTCCGGTGAGTATTTTGCGTCTCCTCAGGCTCTGACAAACTGCATCAGGTATCTGTCATGCAACAGTTCCGTTTCCGCTGTTATAACCACAGCGGAACTGTGGTCCAACGATATGAAAAAGCGTCTCTCTCTGTGCTCGATCACGAAGGACGACCAGGTTACGCTAGGGGAAACGTCGCAGTTGAATATCGAAAATCTGAGGGATTGTATGCTGATGTGTCGGATAGATGCCCTTAAAAATCTGGATGTACAGACTGAACAGGGTGAGAAGCCAGTCAGCCAGATTGTTTGCTCCGCACTGTTGGAGCATGGACAAACCGTCACAACGCAACCCATGTCTCTTTGTAAGTTTTCACAAGATAGTATTCAGAATACGGCTGTTTCTGTTCCCGACACATATGGCAACATCATCTTGCAAAGTATTTCTGAATTGATTCAGTCTTCTCCGGCTAAAACGCTGGAAATGACAGCGGCTGCTGGCACTTCCGAACCGATTCGCGTGTCGGAGAAGTATAGAAACCTCATTTTAAAGTTACATAAGTATTCCAGCTTTTCCAAATTGAAGTTCTATGCCATAATCGATTTGCTGATCGCAATCTTCGCTACTTTGTTGTTTCTGACGAAAGCCACTGTCCTTGTTGTTGCTGTGAAAATCATGGCTGTTATCGCAGTGCTTTTGTTTGTGTGGATGGTCGGAATGCTGGCATGCAATCTCTATTTTAAAAAAAATCCGCAAAGGCTGGTATTTTAACATGACAGATCATAAATATCTAAATTTTACACGGGGCACAACACTTCGGACCCTTTGTAGTGAGATTATGACCGGGCAGCAGACAGGCGCTGATTTTATGCCACTTTGCAAGTGGATCACGGACGAACAGCGCAATCTTCGCAAGCAGCAGTCATCTCTGTGGGCGCCTACAGTCAGTGACTGCTGCTATTACCGTTATATGGACATTCTCCTCGAGGCGATTTCAAATCATGCAGACAGCTTTCACATTCAGGAGATTTGTGATGAAATCACTGAGCTTACACGCACAAAGATCTATGCGTTGTTTTTGACACAGGAAGTCTCATGCTGGCCGTCACTGGAGAGTGTATTTGATGCGGCGCAGAGTAACCCCGATTATGAAACCGCGTTGGTCTACACCCCTTTCTACCACGAGAATTTCTCAGAACAAGTGGATTATTATGACGAATATAGGAGCATGGGATTGCCCGTAATCCGGCACAACGAGTATGATCTGACAGAATATTCTCCCGATGTTGTGTTCATGATCAAACCATATGCAAAAATACCGGAGCGGTATGAATTAAAGCATCTTGAATGTGTCGTTCCCCGTGCGGTCTATATTCCCTACGGAATGGAGATTACTACTGATCTGGCAAAGTTCGGATTTCAGTTCTACGCTCACTATAAGGCATGGCGCCATTGTGCTTATGGTGAGAACGTTAAAAAGTACGCAAAGGAATATGGTTACCGCAACGGTGAAAATGTTGCCGTTTGGGGACACCCAAAGGCGGATCATTATCGTGACATGGAAGCGAAGCGGGAACAGATTCCGGATGAGTGGAAACAAAAAATAGGAGACCGCAAGGTCATCCTCTGGACGCCTCACCACCTGATCGATTTGAACCAAACGGGAACAGGCACTTGGTTGCTTTGGGGCGAAAAAATCCTGGATATGGCACTTAAAAACCCGGATATTGTCTTTATTTTCCGTCCCCATCCTCTGATGATGGGGGCACTGCTCAACAGCGGCGCCATGACACAGCTTCAGGTCGACCGGCTGCAGCAGAGGATTCGGGATGCCGAAAATATCATCTGGGACACCAATTCGTTGTATTATGCCGCGTTCTATGCGGCAGATGCGATTATCACGGACGGAACCACCTTCAGCGTAGAATTTTTGTATACAAAGAAACCAATACTTTTGACTCCGCGCAATATGAAGGGCTTTTATATGTATGAACAGATGCTGGAAAGCTACTATATCGCACAGGAAATGCAGGATATTGTTCGTTTTGTCCAAATGATACGGTCAGGAGAGGATCCGTTATGTCAAAACCGGTTGGCGCTGTATCAAAAATTATTTTTTATTCCTGAAACGGGGACAGTGGGAGAGAATATTATGAAACAAGTGAAACATGATCTGAACGTAGAATGTCAAAAAGTGATCTGCGGTAACCTGCCAGAGCACAAAGCAGAAGTGCCTGCAGAAGCTGTTGAGAGCATAGACAGAGCGGAATTCCCGCTATTCTCCATTCTGGTGCTCTGCTACAAGAACATGGAGCTTTTGTTTGATATGCTCGACAGCATCTTTATGCAGGACTATCCCAGGATCCAGCTGATCGTTTCCGATGACGGCAGTAAGGACTTCGATGTAGAATGCGTTCAGAAATATATCGACAATAACAAGAGGCAAAACATTGAGCAGGTTATTGTCCGTAAAAACCCCGAAAATCTGCGTACAGTCAAGCATATTCATGGAGCTCTGAGCTTTGTAACGGGAGAGTATATGAGCTTTACCGCAGCGGATGACCGCTTTTTCGGAAAGGATGCAATCAGCCGCTATGTGGAGCAATTCCTGAAAAACCCGAATTCTGTCTGGCTCGTTGCCAGATGCAAGATGACGACGGCAGATTATAAACAAACCAATTTCACGACGCCAACAACAACGGACGAGCCTTATTTTATAGAGGGAGATGCCCATAAATTGTTCAGCCGCTGGAGCAGGCGATGTATGGCGATTCCATGCTGCATGGCATTCCGAAAGGATGCTTTTGAAATGGTAGGAGGTATCGATCTGGATTATCAGTTCTCAGAGGACTGGCCACTGGTACTGAAGCTGCTTCGAAATGGACATGCTCCCATTTATTATAACGAGGTTACGGCGATTCATAGTACAGGCGGGATAACCCATTCCAACGAACGGTACGGAAAAGAAATTCGTAAAATGTTTTATGACGATAAATATCTGATTTTTAAGAAAGAAGTAGAACCTTACAAAAAGCTTATGCTTCCAGAGGACCGGAAGGCTTATAGGCAGTACTTAAGAGAAATCATGGCTCGGCATTACTTCTTTTATATTGATTGGCAGGGTGCATCAGCTAAGAAAAAAATAAAGATGTTAGTCAGGAAGCCTATCCGTGCTTGGTGGGTTTTCGAACAGAGATATATGAGGATTAAGGACAAAATCAAACGCAAAAAACTGTTTGCTGTGTCCCAGGGTATGATGCTGCTGGCGTTTTTCTTCCTCAATATGGGTGGACATCCTATCACCGAATGGATTTTCCGCTTCATGGGGTGGCTTGATCTAGCGGCAGCAGTTTTGTTATTTATCGTGAGCACTGTTACTTATCCGCTTGAAAGGTATTTCAATTACAAGGCCCGCTTAAGGGCGAAACTAGTAAATTGACAACGGTGGATGATCTGAATCTTTTAAACACTTCTTTACTGGATAAGCAATGTTAAGCAGCGCGAATTTATACATACGAGGTGACTGAAATGAGCTTAATTAATAGCAATACCTATAAAGGGGCATTGAAAAGAATTAAAGCCAGTAACCTACAGGGTAAGACTATTGCAGTGATTGGTGCGACTGGTATGATTGGTAGTTGTTTGGTGGATACGCTTATGCAGTGGAATAGAGAGTCATCTGTTCCCTGCAATGTTGTTGCGGTCGGAAGAAGTGCTAAATATGCAAGGGATAGATTCGAGCAATACTGGGAGCAACCGAATTTTTCTTTCTGCGAACATGATGTTTGTCAGGAAATTTCGGCTTTTCCTGCCCGGGTGGACTATATTATCCATGCGGGTAGTAATGCAGACCCTGTTAGTTATGCAAGAGAACCTGTGGATACCTTGCTCGCAAACGTGATTGGCACGGATCACCTGCTGCGTTATGGCCTTGCTCACGGAATGGCGCGATTTCTCTACATCTCTTCCGGTGAAATGTATGGTCAACCCAATGAGCGTATGGATGATTTTCAAGAAGACTATTGTGGGCCGATAGATTATTCTGCTGCTCGAGCATGTTACCCTGCCGGAAAACGTGCTGCAGAAGTTTTGTGTCAAAGCTATATCAAGCAATACAAGGCAGATGTTGTGATTGTACGGCCTTGTCATGTTTTTGGCCCGACTATGACTCAAAGAGACAGTCGTGCCGTATCAGAGTTCCTTCGAAATGCAGTGGATGGGAAAGACATTATTATGAAGAGTGCTGGGTTGGTTGAACGATCGCATTGTTATGTAATAGATGCAGTACAGGGAATTCTTACTGTTCTACTGCATGGAGAATGCGGTGCGGCATACAACATAGCGGATACTCAATACCAGATGAAAATTCGAGAATTTGCGTTTAAATGCGCACACGCAGGTGCTTCAAATGTAATTTTTGAAAATCCTAGCGACATTGAAGCGAGCGGATACTCCAAGATCAGTCGAGCGGTTTTGGATGCAACAAAGTTACGTATGTTGGGTTGGAAACCGTATCGCGCAGATGTCTCGGCGATTCAAGAGACTGTAGCAATTCTGCGCGAGCTAAAATAGTAATTGATTCCGCTGGCAAGGGCAATTTCGTAGTAAATCATCCATATTTAATGCCAGCCTATGATTTACTATCTGTTGTCCGCCATTATGTTAATGATATCCATGAAAAATTTGTTCTTAATAAAACATCGATTTAATTATAGATATGAAGTAAAATAAAAAGGGAGGGCTGAAATTATGAACATAGCGCTTATAATTGCCGGCGGAAGCGGTCAACGAATGAATCAGGATATCCCCAAGCAATTCATAAACATATATGACAAGCCAGTGATAATATACACGCTTGAGAGCTTTCAAAAGCACCCGGAGATAGATGTTATCGAGGTAGTCTGCATAGACGGGTGGCATGATATCTTAAAAGCGTATTCAAAGCAATTCAATATAACAAAACTGCGCAAGGTGGTTTCAGGAGGGGAGACCGTCCAGGAATCTATAAGAAACGGCGTCTTTGATCTTGAGGAACGCTGCAGTGAAGACGACATAATCATAATTCACGACGGGATACGTCCGCTGGTCGATGAAAGCGTACTGTCCGATGTTATCGTCAAATGTAAAAAGTATGGAAACGCAGTTACTTCCATGCCTTATAACGAACAGATCTTTATCGTAAAGGACGGAGTATCCACCTGTGGATATATTCCTCGCGAAACACTGAGAAGGGTTGCCACTCCGCAGGCTTACAGATACGATAAATTACTGTGGGCATACCGGGAGGCTTTCAACAAAAGAATAGGAATTTTCGGCTCCTCATACACAAACACGATGATGGTGGACCTGGGGGAGACCCTTTACTTTGCGACCGGCTCGGACAAGAACATAAAGCTGACAACGAAGGATGATCTGGAAATATTCAAATCATATCTGAAATTGGAGCGGGATACCTGGTTGAAATAGGCATTCATACTTCCTTGTCAAAGTGATTCAAAATGTGCCGATAATATAGTATATATGGCAATAAAGAACCTTATATAATAAGCAGGGGGCTAAAAGGATGAAGGGTATAATATTAGCAGGTGGCAGCGGAACAAGGTTATATCCAATGACTAAGGCAGTTTCAAAGCAACTGCTTCCAATCTATGACAAACCGATGATTTATTATCCAATAGCAGTTTTATTGCTTGCAAACATAAGAGAAATATTGATTATATCTACTCCCGATGATATAGGCAACTATCAAAAGCTACTCGGGGATGGAAGCAGAATTGGTGTAAACTTTCATTATAAAGTTCAGCAGAAACCAAGAGGGCTTGCTGATTCTTTCATACTTGGCGAAGAATTCATTGGCAGTGATAAGGTGTGTTTGATTTTAGGTGATAATGTTTTCTATGGGCAGCATTTTACACCTTTGCTGAATGAAGCAATTAACCAGGAGGAGGGTGCTGCTGTTTTTGGATATCCGGTTAATAATCCTACTGATTATGGAGTGGTAGAGTTCGGTGAAAATAATAAAGTTATTTCGATAGAAGAGAAACCAAAAAGTCCAAAATCGAATTATGCAGTACCCGGGCTTTATTTTTATGACAATAATGTTGTTCAAATAGCTAAAAATGTAAAGCCTTCAGCAAGAGGAGAGATTGAGATCACCTCGGTAAATAATGAATACCTCAAAAATGGAAAACTGAATGTTATTTTAATGGGAAGAGGAATGGCCTGGCTTGATACGGGTACGCCGGAAGGAATGCTCAAGGCTGCCGAGTATGTAGAAGCGATCCAATCGCGCCAAGGTTTTTATATTTCCTGCATTGAAGAAATAGCATGGAGAAGGGGATTCATTACTGATGAGCAATTATATGAATTAGGTACGGAAATGAAAATGACAAGCTATGGAAAGTATATTATTTCACTTTTAAAAGAAAAAAGCAGTACATATTAAAATCTATTCAGGGATGGTCTTTTATGAAAAATATATTGGTTACAGGTGGGGCTGGTTTCATCGGATCTAATTTTGTAAGGCATATGCTGGAAAATTACAATTATAATATTGTTAATCTGGATGTACTAACTTACGCGGGCAATCTGGAAAATCTGGCCGATATTGAAAAGGATGAGCGTTATTCGTTTATTAAGGGAGATATAAAGGACAAAAAGCTAGTTGCTGACATATTTGTAGAATATGATATAGATTGCGTTGTAAATTTTGCGGCTGAATCGCATGTCGACCGTAGTATCACTGAGCCTGAAACATTTCTTTTGGCCAATGTTGTTGGTACGCAGAATTTGTTGGATAATGCAAAAAGGTACTGGTGCATAAAGCCTGATGACAAGTACTGCTTTGAGTATAGAGAAGGAACAAAATTTATACAGGTGTCTACGGACGAAGTTTACGGAGCTCTTGGGAAAGAGGGCTTTTTTACTGAAACTACTCCATTGATGCCAAACAGCCCGTATTCCGCTTCTAAAGCAAGTGCCGATATGGTAGTAAGGGCTTATAGTAAAACATTTGGCATGCCTGTAAATATAACAAGATGTTCCAATAATTATGGACCTTATCAGTTTCCGGAAAAGCTTATTCCATTAATGATAAATAACTGTATGAAAGGCGAGAAGCTTCCCGTATATGGCGATGGAATGCAAATACGGGACTGGCTGCACGTAAGGGACCATTGTTCTGCTATTGACACAGTGTTACACCGGGGAGTATGCGGAGAAGTATACAACATAGGCGGTAATAATGAAAAGGCAAATATTTATATTGTAAAGTTGATTATTAAGGCGTTAGGTAAGGATGACTCCCTGATTACTTACATAAAAGACAGACCTGGCCATGATCGCCGATATGCGATTAATAATACAAAGATAACCACCCAGCTTGGCTGGAAACCAAACTATACTTTTGAAGAAGGTATAAAAGAAACAATCGAATGGTATGTATCTAATCAGAAATGGATGGAAAGAGTTACTTCCGGAGAGTATACAAATTACTATACTAAAATGTATAACGAAGCTATATAGTAGCTTATTGAGGGCTTTAAATGATTTCGGATATAAGGATTTACGTCGCCTGCCATAAAGAATGCTTTGTGCCAAAGCATGAGTTTCTATTTCCTATTCAGGTAGGGTCTGCTTTAGAAGGCAGACATTTTGTAAATATGCTTCATGACGATACTGGTGACAACATTTCAGAACTGAATCGCCGATATTGTGAACTGACAGCTCATTATTGGGCATGGAAAAACGAAGCAGCTGACTATTTTGGATTTTTTCATTATCGTCGTTACTTGTCTTTTGGCAAAAAAAATTCAAGACCTTATGAAATACAACTACGACCTGACATAAAAACTCTGGAATATATGAATTATGATCCGGAAAACATGAGAAATATAATAGAAAATCATGATGCAATTTTACCAATGCAGGAAAATATGTATGTCAGCGCCTATAATCATTATAAAAATTCTGATAATCATTATATTGAAGACTTGGATATAGTAAGAGATATTATATGCGACCTTTCTCCTGAGTTGACACAATCCTGTAGCGAGTATTTCAATTCTGGATTACTATATTTTGGAAATATATTTATAATGAAGAAGGAATTGTTTTATAATTATTGTAATTGGTTATTTACGATACTAAATGAGTTTGACAAAAGGAAAGGACTTACTGGGGATTCCAGAGTAAACGGTTATTTGGGGGAGCGATTATTCGGTGTATATTGCACGTGGTTGAAAAAAAAGAGGGAAATGCGTATAACTGAATTGCCAAGGGTTCACTTCGAGGCATATTCAGGTGAAACAGATAACTTTGATAAGATGAGAATGATTTATAATATTATACCTCCCGGTACTAGAAGACGCAGTATTGTTAAAAGAATATTCAGAGGCAAGTAAAGGAAGAATTCGATAAATGTTAAGTGTTAAAATTTGATAACTACAGTAGTCGTTTATCTGCTGTTTGACTACAACTAGATTGCACTAGGGGGAAATTTATGACCTATGATTATTTGGTAATCGGTGCAGGCCTGTTTGGATCGGTTTTTGCCCATGAAGCTGCAGAAAGAGGCAAAAAGTGCATTGTAATCGACAGGCGTAAACATATCGGCGGTAATCTGTACTGTCAAAATATTGAAGGAATCAACGTACATAAATATGGTCCTCATATATTTCATACTTCAAATAAGGTTGTGTGGAAATATATACAAAAATTTGCTGAATTCAATAATTTTCTGAATTCTCCGATAGCCATATATAAAAGCGAAGTTTACAATCTACCAATTAATATGAACACCTTCAATAAAATGTGGAATATAATAACGCCTTTGGAAGCAAAACGAGAAATAATTAGACAGACAAATGAATACGCAAGTGATAAACCACAGAACCTTGAAGAAAAAGTTTTATCAATTGCCGGGATTGATATTTACGAAAAATTAATTAAAGGTTATACTGAAAAGCAATGGGGACGTTCCTGCACCGAATTGCCGGCTTCAATTATTGAAAGGCTGCCATTCAGGTATACCTACGATAATAATTATTTTAAAGACTGTTATCAGGGAATACCGATAGGGGGATATACAAAATTAATAGAGAAGCTTCTTGAGGGTATAGATGTCCGGCTTGGACTTGAGTATAGGGAGTATATAGCGAATAATCCGGATATCTCGGGTAAAATAGTTTATACGGGTATGATTGATGAATTTTATAATTATTGTTTTGGAAAACTTGAATATCGTTCTCTTGCGTTTGAAGATGAAATGATCGAGTGTGAAAATTACCAGGGTAACGCTGTTGTTAACTACACTGACAAAGATATTCCATACACAAGAATTATAGAGCATAAACATTTTGAATTTGGTACTCAGCCCATTACTATAATAACAAGGGAATTTCCTATTGAGTGGGAACCTGGCAAAGAGCCATATTACCCGATAAATGATGTCCGGAATATGAATTTGTATCAGCAATATAAAAGATTAGCTGAAAAAGAACAGAATGTTATCTTTGGAGGGAGACTCGGCGAGTATAGTTACTATGATATGGATAAAACGATCGAATCTGCACTTAATGCTGTAAAAAATGAGTTTGATTTTCTAATTTAGTAGTGTCCGATAGTGGGGGATAATAATGATTGAAAAAATAAAAAAGCACCAGTTTCTCTTTGAAGAACTCGTAAAACGAGATTTTAAAAAGAAATATAAGAGAACAGTATTAGGAATGTTATGGAGTTTGATATCTCCTCTTTTAACTTTACTTGTTTTATGGCTTGTTTTCACACGGTTTTTTGGTCGCGAAATATCTCATTATGTAATTTACATTTTTGCCGGTAATCTTATTTTTTCATACTATCGTGATGCGACCAGTGGCGGAATGAGTTCTTTGATTGCAAACAGCGGTATATTTACAAAAGTTAATGTACCTAAATATCTGTTTTTACTTTCAAAAAATATCTCCTCATTAATAAACTTCGGATTGACATTAGTTATATTTTTTATATTCATTGCTTTCGACGGGATACCTTTTACATGGAAGTTTATATTGCTTTTGTACCCTACGATATGCCTTGTCTTATTCAATGTAGGAGTTGGTTTCATTCTTTCGGCAATATATGTTTTTTACAAAGACGTACAGTATTTGTATGATATATTTACATTATTATTAATGTATTTATCGGCAATATTCTATAAAATTGATGCATTCCCGGAAGCATCACAGAAATTGTTTTTCCTGAATCCACTTTATGTATATATATATTATTACCGTACAATTGTAATAGATGGGACCGTACCTGAACCCATTATCCACTTTATGTGCATTTTTTACGCTTTTGCGGCAGTTGCCATAGGAGCTTATATTTACAAGAAATACAATTACAAATTCTTATACTATGTTTAAATGAGAGGAGTAAAATCCTGTGATCATTGAGTTAAAAAATGTTTCAATAAGATATATGGTAGGAGATTTCAGAGATATCGGGCTGAAAGATTACGTTATTAAAAAAATAAAAAGGAATTTTGTTGTACATGAATTTTGGGCTGTGAGGAATGTTACCTTTTCTTTGGAAAAGGGTGACATGCTTGGAATCATTGGGAAAAACGGAGCCGGAAAATCCACTCTTCTGAAGGCTGTTACGGGAATTATGAGACCAACCGCAGGCTCGGTAACAATAAACGGAAACGTTGCTGCGCTCCTGGAGCTTGCCTCGGGCTTTGACGGAGATCTTACAGTGAGGGAGAATACCTTTTTACGTGGAGCTATGTTGGGATATACACGGGATTTTATGAACAAGACATATAAGGATATAATCACTTTTGCCAATCTTGAAGAATTTCAGGACAGGCCTTTCAAGCAACTCTCTTCAGGAATGAAATCCAGACTCGCTTTCTCAATTGCCTGCCTGGTAAATCCGGATATACTTATACTCGACGAAGTTCTTTCAGTTGGAGATGGTGAATTCAAAAAGAAAAGCGAAGAGAAAATGTTGGAGATTATTAATGGAGGCGCTACAACAATATTGGTATCCCATTCTATTGAGCAGATTCGTAAGTTATGTAATAAAGTTCTCTGGCTTGAAAAGGGCAATCAGATTGATTTTGGCGAAACTGTCCCAATATGTGATAAGTATGAGAAGTTTTTGGAAAATAAAAAATAACCTACCTTGCAGAGGTGAACATAGCTGAAAAAGAGAATACTGTATTTTATTACTCTTTCAGAAATTGGCGGAGCTCAGAAAATCGTATATCAGCTTATCAAAAATTTTGAAAATGAGTTCGATATTTATTTAGTATGCCCTCCGGATGGTCAGTTGATCAATTGGGTCAACAGCCTTGGTTCTGTTATAAATATAATAACTTTTACAAGGCTAAAAAGAAAAATATCAATTTTTAATGATATTATCGTTTTCATCAAGCTGATCTCAATCCTCAAAAAAAATAAAATCGACATTATACATTGCCATAGCTCGAAAGCCGGATTAATCGGAAGATTTGCCGCTTTTTTTGCAGGGGTGGGGCGCATTATCTTCACCGTGCACGGATGGAGCGGATACAGTGCAAAGAACAAAATTATCAAGTTAATATATGATTTACTGGAAAGATCGGCCTCTCTAGTCAGCTCGGACATAATATGCGTATCTGACGCGGATAAGGAGTATGCTCTAAAGAACATCACGAGCTGCTCCAGGAAGCTGCATGTCATTAAAAATGGCGTTCAGCTGGAGGTTTGCAAACCTCATCTAAGAGAAGAGCTCGGACTAAACGAAGCAGATTTTATAATCGGCACTGTAGCCAGATTGAGCAGACAAAAGAATCCTCTGTTTACAATCGAATTATATAAAAAAATTCTGGAAGATAACCCTGCTGTTTATTTTGTATGGATAGGCAGCGGGCCATTAAGCGACAAATGCCTTGATTATGTTAAACTGATGGGTATCGAAAGAAAATTTATCTTTCTTGGCGATAGGACGGATGTAGCTTATTTATTACCTGATTTCAACTTGTTTAGTTTGCTTTCGGACTGGGAAAGCTTTCCTCTGTCAATACTCGAGGCAATGGCTTCCGGTCTTCCCATAATAGCTTCTGACGTAGGCGGTGTCAGCGAGATGGTGCAGGATGAAACAAACGGTATTCTTATTCGCAGAAAAAATATCGATGATAACAGGCAAATAATCCAAGCGTTAATATCAGATCCATTCGTCTTGGAATCGTATGGAAGAAAATCGAGGCAAATCATAGAGTATAACTTTTCAGAAAAAAAAATGATTGGCAAATATAGAGAAATTTATAACGGCTAATGATTGGTTTACAAAAACTAATCTGCTATAATTAGAGTTGGTAAACCATTATTTTGTTTATGCATCGATAATGCTATACGGCGAAAGGTATTTCATGCTTGCGTTTATAAAAAAAGCTGAAAAATTCTATAAAATAGCAATTATCCTTGTTGATTTGGCATTGATAAATGTTGCTTACATATTAGCGTTCCTTTTACGTTATAATTGGACGTTACCGTATTATAACTTTGAACCTTATGTAGCTTCGGCGCCTTTCATAACGCTAATGGCTTTAATATATTTTGATATTTTTGGTCTCCTGAAATTTTACAGGAAAGCTTTTCAGGAAGTGGCAGTAGCGCTGTTAAAATCAATATTTTTACTTGCTATTACAGCTGTTACTATTACTTACTATTTGAGAGGATTTTCATTTCCGAGATTGATTCTTGTAATAGCTCCGGTTTTGCAATTTATATTACTTTTAATATGGAAAGGGTTTGTCGTATACGTAAGAAAACGTTTTGTAAGCAACTTAAGCCTTATGGTTATCGGAGAGAGGAATGAACTGGGTTCAATCCTCGATAAAGTCGGGCATTCATTAAAGAAATCCAGGCTTCATATCAAGTGTATTATTCCGTCGGATGAAATGGGAAAGGCTTTTAAACGCCTGAAAGACGTAGATGAAGTCTTTATCAGCGACAATGTTTCAGACGATGATAAAATGAGGATTATAACTGAATGTCTGGCTCAGAAAAAAGTAGTCTATATTGTACCGCGATTATTCGAGATATCTCTGTCAAATGCCAGAATGGTGCAGTTTGAGGATATGCCGGCATTTATGGTTGACAGATTGGGGCTTACCATAGAGCAGCGATTCTTTAAAAGGACATTTGACATATTCGTTTCAATTATTGGTGTAATTGTAACCTCTCCTCTGATGCTGCTGGCTGCCTGCCTGGTCAAATTTACTTCTAAAGGCCCGGTTATTTTCAAGCAGGTACGCATGACTGTCGGAAACAAAAAGTTCAAGGTATTGAAGTTTAGAACGATGTATGACGGTGCGGAGGCAGAAACCGGTCCGGTGCTTTCGAATGGAGATGATCAACGTATTACGAAGATCGGAAGGCTGTTGAGAAATCTTAGAATAGATGAGCTTCCACAGCTTTTTAATGTTCTCAAGGGCGACATGAGCTTTGTCGGTCCAAGGCCGGAACGGCCGTTTTTCGTTGAACAATTCAGCAAGGAGATCCCTGAATATGCACAACGTTATCTTGTTAAGGCGGGTATTACGGGTTACGCTCAGATCTATGGGAAATATGATACCACACCTGAGGACAAGATCAGGTATGATCTGTTGTACATTAAGGATTACAACCTGCTATTGGATATTAAATTGATACTTCAGACATTCAAGGTCTTGACGGGTAAAAAGGCCGTTTATCAGAATAAGGCAGTGGCAAACGGCGACTTGGCGCGACACAGGAACAAGGCTACGTCCTTGTAGGAGTGCATAATGTACAGTTACATTTTCGACATCGGTGGAGTACTCGTAAAATATGATCACGAATCAGTTGTGCAGCTTCTGGCCGGCTTCGGGGAATACGATGTAGAGGCGATAAGAGCTCTGTTTGTAGAGGAATTGATCTATAAGGTCCAAACAGGAAGGCTCGCTTCGGTTGATTTTTTCGAGAAACATGTAAAAAGCGTGATGCCGGACATTACGTATGAGAGATGGATCGAGATACATGTCGACTATTTCATGATAAACCCCGAGGGTTTCGAGCTTATGCTGGAACTCAAGAAAAAGGGCAGGAAGATTTATATACTGAGTAACCTGGCCGAATTCCACAAGGTGGCCATAGAACGGAAAATTACCGGCTTCTTCGATCACAGCGAATGCAATTTTCTTTCCTATGAAATGGGGTATTACAAGCCTGAGGCCGGTATCTACCGGGAGGTCATACAAAAAACTGGTGAACGCCCTGAAAATCTGGTGTTTTTCGATGATTTGCCGCAGAATATCGAAGGAGCAAAACAGGCGGGCATAAAAGGCATAGTATTCTCGAACGACCGCATAGGGGAGATACGAGACTTGGTCGGCAGGCTGGAAGACGAGGGCTGAGATCGAGCCGGATTAAGGGCTGTAAGGCGAGGGCTGAGATCGAGCCGGATTAAAGGCTGGAAGATTTCCTGATGAAAAAAGCTGCGAACATCCATGCCCAAAAGTGCAATTTATGCTGTATATCGAAAACAAATGCTTGCACACCTTACCGTATGCAAGCATTTTTACTCTTGACTCAGCCTGTTTTTTCCGCGAATTGGGCGAGAAATGATCTTCCGAACCACTTTATCTGAACTCTCTATTCCAATGTTATTACCGTTACGGACATAGGTGCGAGCGTGAGAACGAGTCTGTCGTCCTTAACGGGCATTTCCTTCAATAGCGCCGGTTTTACGGTATCCGGTGCATCAAAGGTATTATGTGAATTCATGGCTTTACCGGTCAGAACCGAACCGGTGGCTTTCCGGAAGCTTGCGTTACTACAGCCGGGAATATTGCTGCCGGCAGAATTGCCGCTGTCTGCTCCGCTGCTGCTATTAGCGAGCAACGTGGCATCACCGTCACCGTATCCCCCAACTTCAAGCCTTACATCCATGCCGCTGTCCGGCCTCAGATTACACAGAGTTACATGCACCCTTCCGGCAGAATCGATGGAGGAGGAAACACTGAGAGCCGGAATACCTTCGTCCGGGGCATTCTCCGATCCGTCTCGCTCAGTCGATGCACCCGCGGCTGCGTTATTTGCCATCGCCGACTTCCCAGGCATCGCATATTCGGGCGCTTCGTAAACGGTCTCGAGCAATTCACTGTCCATGTGCACCTTATACATAGCAAATACGTGATATGTCGGCGTCAGCAGCATTTTATCCCCATCGGTCAGGATGATCGCCTGCAGTACGTTGACCATCTGAGCGATATTAGCCATACGTACCCTGTCGCAGTGGGAGTTGAATATATTGAGGTTGATGCCTGCTACCAGCGCGTCCCTTACGGTGTTCTGCTGATACAGGAAACCGGGATTCGTTCCGGGTTCTACGTTGTACCAGGCGCCCCATTCATCGACTATCATGGCTACATTCTTATTGGGGTCATACCTGTCCATAACTTCAGAATGCTTGTTGATGAGTTCTTCCATGCGCAAGGTGTTTTTAAGAGTATTGAACCAGCCTGTCTCGTCGAACTCCGTAGCTGAGCCCTTATCGCTCCAGGAGCCGGTCGGGATCGTATAGTAGTGAAGGCTGAGTCCGTTCATGAACTTGGCAGCTTCACGCATCATGACGTCGGTCCAGTGTGTGCAGAAATCGCCGGCGCCGCAGGCAATCTTGAAGATCGTGTTGCCTCCGAAGTTTCTTACATAAGTGGCATAACGCCTGTACTCGTCGGCATAATATTCGGGTCTCATACTGCCTCCGCAGCCCCAGTTCTCGTTGCCGACTCCGAAGTATTTGAGTTTCCACGGCTCGCTGCGTCCGTTCTGCTTCCTGAGCTCTGTCATGGGAGATACTCCGTCGAAGGTTATGTACTCGACCCACTGCTGCATTTCCTTTACGGTTCCGCTGCCCACATTCCCGCAGATATAAGGCTCGGCGCCGATCAGCTCGCAGAAGCGCAGGAATTCATGTGTGCCGAAGCTATTGTCTTCAACGACGCCTCCCCAGTGGGTATTAATCATCCTCGGACGGTTTTCCTTCGGTCCTATCCCGTCCTCCCAGTGGTATTCGTCTGCAAAACATCCTCCCGGCCATCTGAGTACAGGTATTTGAAGCTTTTGCAGCGCTTCGATAACGTCATTTCTTATACCGTCCGTATTCGATATCTTTGAATCACTGCCGACCCAGATGCCTTCATATATACAATGCCCCAGGTGTTCTGAAAAGTGTCCATAAATGTTTTTATCGATTTTACCCTTTCTTTTTCCAGTATTAATTTTTACTTCAACCATCCATTCAGCTCCTTTTCATCAAGAATGTGATTTTTGTTGGAAAGTACAGTGCAGATTCGGTTTTGACCGCTGTCATGATTTTGCCTGAGAACCGGCTTATGTAGTATTATTTTTCCAAGAATAAGCTTATCATATAATTTGTACATATTAAAGCCCGACTATTCTTTTGTTGCTCAATATCCCTGAGTGACTTTAACATGGAGTAGGATGAAATATTATGTGGTATAATTATTGATTGACACCGAATGTACAGGAGGAAAAAAGAGTGAAGCTTCCGGTGGCATTTAAGGATAAAATGCTGAGTCTGTTAGGAGAAAGAGAATACGGGGAATTTATAGAGGCTTTGAATGGGGAGAGGCAGTATGGGCTGCGTGTGAACAGGCTGAAGATCGGAACTGAGGATTTCAGGAATCTCTCGCCTTTCGGGCTTGAGACTGTGCCTTGGACCGAGGATGGCTTCTACATTTCGGGGGAGGATGCTCCGGGAAGGCATCCGTATTACCATGCAGGGCTCTACTATATACAGGAACCAAGCGCGATGCTGCCCGGACAGATACTCGGCGCTAAGCCCGGCGAGAGAATACTCGACCTGTGTGCGGCTCCCGGGGGCAAGACCGTGCAGATCGCCGCCGCGATGAAGGGAGAAGGTCTGCTGTTTTCAAACGACATAAACTCCGAACGTGTGAAGGCGCTGGTAAAAAACATAGAATTATGCGGGGTAAAAAACGCTGTTGTTTTAAATGAATCACCGGAAAAGCTCCTTAATAACTTCGAGGGATATTTTGATCGCATATTGATCGACGCGCCCTGTTCAGGCGAGGGCATGTTCAGAAAGGACGAAGCGGCGGCCAGAAGCTGGGAGAGCTTCAAATGCGAGCGTTGCACCAAACTGCAGGAACCCATCCTGCGCAGTGCCGACAAGCTGCTGAAACCGGGTGGCACACTGGTTTATTCGACCTGCACGTTTTCGCCTGAAGAGGACGAAAGGATGATTGCAGGCTTTTTACAGGAACACCCTGATTACAGATTGGCCGAGATATCGAAAAATGCGGGGATAGAAGGCGGAAGACCGCAGTGGGCTATTGAGATGAACGGCTCGGAGTATCCGGCCTTCGCCGGGGATTTTACCAATGCGGCAAGGCTGTGGCCGCACAGAGTCAGGGGAGAGGGACACTTCGTCGCGAAGCTCGTCAAAGCGGAGGTTACCATGGAAAATCGAAGCTGTCCGGATAATTCTGGAAATCAAGGCTGCCGGGACAATACGGGCAATACTGACCGAGCCGACAATACGAGTTGCCCGGGCAATCCGGGCAATACCGACCGTCCGAACAATACCGGCCGCCGCGGCAATACAAATAAATATCAGGACTTTGCAGATCGCCGAGCCGACTTTGGAAAAGCCGAAGATGTGCTTGCCTACTGTAATCTCCCGGAAAGCTTCAGGGAATTTGTTAAAGAGAATATGAACGATATACCGGAAGGGGTCTATTTGATAAGGGGCCGCAATTTATACCAACTTCCGGAACAGCCGCCGTCTCTCGATGGTTTGAAGGTTGCAAAATTCGGATGGTTCATGGGAACGTTCGAAGACAAGAGGTTTGAACCCTCCCATTCAATGGTGACGGCGCTAGGCTGCTCCGCTTTCAGACGTGTTGCCAATCTGGATTCCGGATCGCGCGAAGCAGGCAGTTACCTGAAGGGCGAGACATTGATGCTGGAGGGGGAGAAGGGTCTCACGGCAGTATGTGTTGATGGATACACTCTGGGGTGGGCGAAACAGACCGGCGATATGCTGAAAAACCTGTACCCGAAGGGCTGGAGGAGGCTTAGCTGAATACTGCGGCATAGTCGTGAAAGTCCTGGATATGCGGAGGTAAAATATGCGGAAAACGCAGCGACTGGATAAGTTGCTTTCCAATTTCGGATTCGGTACCAGAAGCGAACTCCGAAAGGTGATCAGAGACGGTCTTGTTAAGGTTGACGGCGCCGTGGTAAACGATGCTTCCATGCACGTGGATCCGGAAGCCGGCAGGATAGAGGTGGAGGGAAAATTGCTGAACTACAGGCAGTTTGTTTATGTAATGATGAACAAGCCTGCAGGAGTAATTTCCGCTACGTACGACACCAAACTGAAAACGGCCGTCGAGCTTTTGCCGCAGGAACTGGCATGTTTTGATCTGTTCCCCGCGGGCCGCCTGGACATAGATACCGAAGGAATGCTTTTGCTGACCAATGACGGACAGCTCGCACACAATCTGCTTTCACCCGTAAAACATGTAGATAAACGATACTACGCCCTGATCGACGGCATTGTGACACAGGATGACATCGAAAGCTTCAAGCAGGGCGTCATACTTGACGACGGCTATAAAACCATGCCTGCGGAGCTTGAAATAATCAGCACAGGTAATTCGAGGCAGGATGGAGAGATTAACCGTATTAACCGTTCCGAAATCGAAGTAGTACTTCATGAAGGCAAATTCCATCAGGTCAAAAGGATGTTTGAGGCAGTGGGCAAAAAAGTGATTTACCTTAAACGTATCCGGATGGGCAGTCTCAGACTGGACGAGTCGCTGAAACCGGGGGAGTGCAGGGAGTTGTCACCGGATGAGGTGAACATGCTCAGGGGTTGAGTGAAACGCAGGGACGGTTCTGAACCGTCCCTCTGTTTCAGCTGTGTCTCATTGATGTATTACTTGTTTTCCATGTATCTCTTGATCTTCTTGGTCGTAGTCTTGGCAAATTCCTGTTCCCTCAGTGTAAAGTCCTTGACATATTTGTAAATGACAAGGCTCTTGTTTACCTCCTTCACCTCTCTGCGGATGAGCTCGTACACTTCCTCGTGAGTAGGCTGGCGGCCTTCGAATTGAGCCTGTATGGCATCCGATTCGGGCACTATCGTAGCTGAAACGACTATGTCGCCATAAACCGGATCATCCTTGCCGTAAACTATGCATTCCTTAATGAACGGGCTCTTGCCGAGCAGCGTTTCGATTTCTTCAGGATAAATATTCTTCCCGTTTTTTGTAACGATAACATTCTTTTTTCTGCCTGTGATATGTACAAACCCGGCACTGTCTATGAAGCCGAGGTCGCCGGTGTAGAACCAGCTGTTCTTCAAGACCTTTGCGGTATTTTCAGGATCCTCGTAATAACCGAGCATGACGCTTGGACCCTTGACCATTATCTCACCGATTCCGTCCGCGCTCGGTGCGTCCACTTTGACTTCGAGGTTGGGGAGAGGCAGGCCCGCGGCTTCATCCTTCAAATCGACGTCGCGGTTCAAAGCCACTATAGGGCTGCATTCCGTCAGGCCGTACCCCTGTATGAAAAGTATGCCAAGGCTCCTGAAGCCTTTGGACACTTCCGGGTCGATACCTGCCGCGCCGCTTATCAGAAGCCTGAGGTGGCCTCCGAAATTGTTGTGTATCGGGGCAAATAGCTTTTTTGTCATATCGATGCCGACCTTTTTCAAGGTATTACTGAGTTTTATTCCGAATTTGAGCTTTTTCAAAAGCTTCGGGTCCTTTGCGGCCTGATCCCAGATTCGTTTGTAGATAGCTTCGTGGATGAGGGGAACGGCAAGCATGACGGTCGCTTTCGCTTCCTGCAGGTTTTTCTGAATATGCCGCAATCCTTCGCAGAACGCGACCGCAGCGCCCCTATAGAACGGGCAGAGGAAACCGCAGGTATTTTCATATGTATGGTGAAGAGGCAGCACAGAAAGGAATATGTCAGACGGGTCTATGTATGTCATGGAACTCATAGCCATCAGGTTTTCGACTATATTTCTGTGGCACAGCATAACCGCCTTGGATTTGTCGGTCGTAGCCGAAGTAAAAAGCAAAATATTCATCGCTTCGGGGTCGATCTCGGCTTTGATGAAATCGGTGCGGCCTGCATCAACCAATTTCAGACCCTTGTCCACCAACGACTTGAGCGGAACAAAGCCATTCCCGCTTTCAGACTCGGCGTCCATATCAATAAAATATTTGACGAAGCTTATCCTTTTCGAGATGCTTTCTATGTGCTCGCGCAAGTTGCCTGAGAAGATTATTGCGTCTGCATTGGATCTGACCAGCAGATTTTCGATCTCGTTTTCGGGGAGTTCCTTATCCAGGGGGACTACGATACCGGCGCCGTTCACTACCGCCATATACGAAACTACCCAGTCATAGCGGTTTTCACTGATGATGGCTATCCTGCCGCCTTTTAGGCCCATATCGATCAATGCTGTGCCTAATGCGTCCACTTCCGTCTTGAATTGTCCATATGTTATGGGCTCGTACTTGTCATTTCCCTTGCGCTTTTGAAGAAATGCTATCCTGTCGCTGTATAGTTCAGCACTGGAATCCAGCACATCTTTGATTGTTTTTACTTTTCTGACTTCGTATAATGGTATGTTTTTCATGACAACCTCCCCGAAGGTATTGAATTACTATGAAACTGACTATCTTATTATATATCATTTATTGTACATGTTGCAAAATAAATGATTTAGTGGATAAGATACCGGGAAGTAAAGATACCGGGAAGTAAAGATACCGGGGAGTAAAAATACCGGGGAGTAAAAATACCGGGGAGTAAAAAAAAGAGAGTCTTTCGACTCTCTCTTCCTACCATCTGTTTCCGCCGCCGTAATTGTTGCGGGGCTGGTTGCTGAAACCGCCGCCGCCGCTCCTTCTCTGCGCCTTTTTTGCTTTTCTGCATTCAGGGCACCTTTGCGGCTCGTTTTCGAATCCCTTTTCCTTGTAGAAAGCCTGTTCGCCTTCCGAAAAGATGAATTCATTGTTGCAGTCCTTGCACGTCAATGTTTTGTCCGGCATATTAAATAACCTCCTTGATCATTTGGATTTAACTGGTTTAGACTTATTACTCCAAAAATCCAGATCAGAAAAAGGAGGGTTCGGTCTACAAACAAATTAAATCGTGCTTTGTATCTTCTTTGATACAAAAATTATTATAACACGGCATATTCAGTTTTACAAGCTAAATATTGGTAATGTGTCTGCCAACAAGCCAATTAAGGCTTTTTCACTGTCTAAAGCATGTAACTATTTCCCAAATAAAGATAATTTGTGCTTACCAATTTATCCTTCTCACTACGATATCGGACGAGATACGAGGCCATAGGGCAGGGTCCTCCATGCCGAGTCTCCAGAGTGCAACTCCCGAAATACCCATTTGCCAGGCCAGCCGTGTCTTTGCTATGATGCTGTCTGCGTTTTCGAACCAGACCTCGTGCCTGTTTCCCTGCTCGTCGGTATAGTCGAACATGGGCGTGAGAGTGTCCTGATCGAAAATTATGCTCCTGTTGTAACGTCTTGCAAGAGCAGTGGCTGCGGCATAGCTTGCGTAGGTATTCCTGCCCGTCGTCAGATTAAAGTCGAAGCCGAATACAGATATTGCAGCGACTACTTTACTGGCGGGCATTTTAGTAATCGTATAGGATATGACCTTTGTCATCCAACCGCTCGATACTACGGGCCCGGGCCCGCTGCCAGGCCAGCCGTGCTCATTGTAAAGCATTACGACGAACTGGTCGACGACTGCGCCTATAGTCGCATAATCGAAAGGATCCGAGAACGGGTTGAATGGCGGGTAGTCCCTGATACGCGACGGTATGGAAGCCGACAGGAAATAACCGCGGCTCTTGAGTGCCCTGCTCAGTTCTATATAAAACAGGGAGAGCCTGCTGCTGTCTTCCATAAACACGTCTTCTATATCGATATTGACTCCGTCGAAGCCAAACCTGTCTATAAGGGCAACGATATTGGAAATGGCCGTTGCACGGCTCCCGGGCGTCGCGACCATCGCCTTGACAACCTGCCTGCTTACATCCTGGCCACCTGATTCATAGAGCAGGTTGTGTATGACAGGCATAATCATAATGTTGTTTCTGTGTGCTATCGAAACCAGCATTTCGACATCGCTGTCTGAGAACTCGCCGAATTTTATAATAGTTGTCGGATTGTTACGGTCGAATCTGTAGAGGAACAAAGGAACCTCGGTCAGCTGTGCGGTATTGTCGGCAAAGGATCGGAAGGAGCCCGGAAGGGCTGGCCCCTCCGACAATGTATAGAACCCGACTATATTTTGTATCGGTTTTGACCCGTCATAGGTCCGAAAGTTGGTCACATTTCGCGATATCCATCCGGAGATGCCGTTGTGCAGCCCAACTCTGAGCCAATCGCGCGTGGTGTCGGTAACCGGAAGTTTCGCACCTGATGAAAGTGTCGTAATAACGCTATAATTGGTGCCCGGGCCGCTTCGCACATTTGCCCTGCCTACATTGACTACGGCCTCGGTATATTGTGGTATTACCAGCTGCTGGCCGACTGCAAGGTTTGTACTTGTTAACCTGTTTAACACGATGATACTATCGATCAGCGTATTGAATTGTCTTGCGATCTTGTACAGCGAGTCGCCTGACTTTACTGTGTAAGTGATGACTTTTGAGACCTGGATCGGTATGAATAACAGCTGCCCTGGGATTATTGTAGTGCCAAGTATCTGATTTGCTGTTATGAGCTGCCTCGAAGAGATCCCAAACTTCTGGGCGATCGAAAAAATAGAATCTCCGGCCTGAACGGTATACCACATCAATCTCACCTTATTCATAAATAGATACACCATTATATTCCGGCGGCCAGTAAAAGGTTCGCAGCTCGTAATTGCAGGAAAGGGATATCTCCGTCTGGAAAGCGGAGAATATCCCTTTTGATGCCGGGGCAGTTATTTGATGATATTTATATCACCGGACGTTGAAGACAGAGATATGTTACAACTGCCGTTCCCAACCGTTCCATTAAGACTGTTGCGGCTTTTGTTCCCGGTAACTGTAACAGGGAATGCGCAGTTTATCTCGCCTGACACGGATTTTGCTCCCAGTACGAACCCTGCTTCTGCGGGCAGCTTTATAACGATCTCGCCCGAAGTTGTCGAAACAGCCATGTCTTTCGTCAGCCGGCCGGTGTCTATTATTATGGTCCCGCTTGTGGAACCGGCTTTTATGCCGTCGATGGAGCCTTTCAGTTTGATTTCTCCGGAGGTGCTGTTTATTTTCGCCTTAGCGGCAGTTAAATTTTCCGATACGATAGTTCCCGAAGTCGAATAGATATCCAGATTACCGAAGCTGCCTTCCGCATCTATTTCACCGGAAGTTGATCCTAATACGGCATTTGCGGCGCTCATCAATTTTACTGTGATTTCGCCGGAAGTTGTTTTTATCTGTACACGGTCTAGGTTCAGAGCATCGTCGGATGAAACTTCGCCGGATGTGCTTGTTATATCGAGCTCTTTGTCATATGCTTTCGGCACGTACACATCAAGCTTCAGATTGCTTGTAAAATATAGGAGCATAATTCTCGATTCGTTGTCGATCCTGACCACGAGTTTGTCTCCGACCTTTTCCACCACAAGTTTGGGCTTGAGCGTTTTGTCGCTCGAAACATAACTGCCGTAGAAATGTGCTCTTATCTCCGATGAATCGTCTGAGATGATGTTAATATTCTCGCTGGAGCTCTTTACCGTTAATGTCCGGATGCCGTCCGAGGCAAAGGATTTTTCTTCGTCGATATCGTTTTTGTATGAAGAACCGCTGCTGAATATGCTGAAGCCCGAAGAACCGAACTGCGCAAGGAATATTATTCCCGCAAGCACTGCAGAGGCGATCATAACTAATACTAAAACAATTATGGCCTTTTTCCTGTTTATACTGTCATACATTGCTGTCACTCTCTCTTTCTTTATTTGAAACTAAATTTATATTAGATTTAATATACCCTGCGGTCAGTTCTAAACACCATTTCGTGAGCTGTATCATTCCCAGTCCGATCAACATTCCGAGCGATGCGATACTGATGGCTGCAAATGCTATAATGGCCGGACTGACAGGAGGCATCGATAACCATGGGATCACCGGCGAAAGAACAGCAGCCAGGGAGCTGAGTAATCCTGCGATTATCAACGACAGCGAGACGGCGTAAAAAGAGGCCAGCACCGATAATACGACTGCGAAAACCGGTATCATGAAAATCAGATTGAAGAATCCCAGACTTATCCCTGCGAAGACCGCCCGCAATACATTTGCGCCTGAGCTGTGCTTATCCGCCTGATGCACGATATATTCCGCCCTGTATTATCTCGCTATCAGCTTTGGATCGCCAAGAGACAGTGATATCGCATCCTCGGTTCTTCCCTGCTCCAGTCTTACATCGAAGTGCTCGCGGTAATCATACATTATTTCTTTACTGAAGAGGGGGAGATATTGCCCAAACCGTTTCTGAGCGTTGAAATAAATTCATTCCTGTTCATGTTATCATCTCCTTGCCGATGATACTGTTGACCCCTTCGACCAGGGTGACCCATTCCTTGACGAGTTCGGCCTTTGTTTTGATACCAAGCGGCGTCAGTTTGTAGTATTTTCTTGAAGGCCCTTCCTGGGATTCTTCAAGATAGGTGGTGAGGTAACCCTCATCTTTAAGGCGCTTTAGCAGGGGATATATGGTGCCCTCAGCGATCATTATGTTTTTCGAGATCTCATTGGCAAGTTCATAGCCATAACAATCTTTATTGGTAAGCATGCTGAGTACGCACAATTCCAGAACGCCTTTTTTCAACTGAATGTTCATGATTATCTTCCTTTCATGGATGTGGTTGATTTTTCCTGCCTACATAATATCACATGCTATATTGCATTGCAAGATACTGAATAAAAATATTTACTAAATATTATTTGATAGAATGCCAGACAATCTTTTTCCAATCCCGTACAATTCAATAGAAATTTGAAATGAGGGGAATTTATGAAAAAGTTAATTTTAGCCGTTATGCTGGTTGTTTCCATGATTACTTTCGCAGGCTGCACTATAGACTTTGGCACGCCTGCTGATTACTCTGATGGGGCAGGCTCGGGAAAACAGGGGTCGGTCGATGTTTCCGACAAAGGCTCCGGGAATCAGGATACGGGCAACGCTTCCGATGATCTCACGGTCGAAGGCAAAACTCTGAGTAAACTCACCGTGAAAGACGGAGTCGGCAGCATAAACCTGTCCAAGTCTTCGGGAGACAAGGTGGAGATACGTTACAGCAAAGAAGTAAAGGGATTCGGAGCAAATATAGAAGAAGTAATGGGCCAGATACTTGTCAAAACGGAGACAGAGGGGGACGAACTTACTGTCAGCGTAAAGGTAAGGGACGACGAGACTGAAGATTTCTGGCACTGGCTTTCCGACCATTACAAGGCTATGAACGTATCGGTGGATTTTGAAATAAAAGTACCGGAAAACATAAAGGATTTTAAGGTTGTGGATGGCGTCGGCGATATTATGGTGGAAGATGCGAAGGGTAAAATTGAAATTACGGACGGAGTCGGCAGCATCAAACTGAAAAACGTTTCATTGACCGGTGAGTGCACCTTTACAGCCGGAACAGGAGATATAAAAATCGACGGAGAAATAAAAGAGCTTTCGCACCTTACGATAAAGAGCGGCGTAGGGAAGACGAACCTCAGACTTCCTGAGAATTCCAGGTTCAGCATCGATGCATCGACCGGAGTCGGCAGCATAGACGGGAACCTCATCAGGAACGGAGAAGGATTTGTAGGCGATTCACTCGTGCAGGACGTGAACGGCGGCGGGGCTGATATTGAGATCAAATCCGGCACGGGCGATATAACGGTCGACAAGAAATAGGCGGCTTTTATTACTGGAGTAATTCGTTCAGGCCTGCGGCATCAGTCGCGGGCCTGTTACATGTAAAATTACTGCATACGTATGCGGCGGCTTTGCCTTCGACTGTTGAATAACCCGCAATATAGGGAACCAGCTTTGCCAGCTCCTCAGCGTCTTTATTGTAATGCATGGTCACGGTAAACGGCCTGAAACCCTGCCTGAGAATATTGATAAGCTCTGTTGCCCCTTCCTCTGGCCTGCCTGCGACAATTACCTCATGCCCTCCTGCTTCAAGCATTATAATGGCGTTCAGCATATGGCTGAAGCCGGCCGGATAAGCGTCAATACTGCCTGAAAAAGCTTTTATTATCTGAGTGGCTTTTTCTTCGAACCCGGAATTTCCTGTCAGCCTGGCAAGCCTGATAAAATTATTGGCGGCAACGGAGTTTGCCGAGGGCGTAGCTCCGTCATACCCCTCCTTGGGACGGGCGATGAGCTGCTCGCCGTCGCTGCCGTACATGAATAGACCGCCTGCGTCGTTATCCCAGAACAGTTCAAGCAGTGAATCGCATAGGGTAACAGCGCTCTTAAGGTAGTGAGGTTTGTAGGTCGTCTCGTACAGTTCCAGCAACCCCCAAACCATAAACGTGTAATCGTCGGCATAGCCCTTAAGTGGAGCTGCGCCGCCGCGGTAGACTGACAGCAGACGGCCGTTTTCATCTGTAAGCTTCGACAATATGAATTCCGCAGCTTTTTCAGCCGCCGAGGTATAGGACGTATCTCCCAGAATCCTGCCTCCCATTGCCATGGCGGTTATCATAAGACCATTCCAGGAAGCCAGTATTTTATCATCCTTGAAAGGGTGTTTTCTTTTCTCACGGCTTTCAAAGAGCTTTTTGCGGCAGTGTTCTATGAATTCGAGGTCGCCTCCGGGTATGCTGCCGTTAATTGTGTTGGGTATGCTGCGCCCCTCAAAGTTGCCCCTTTCTGTTATATCGAAAAGTACCATGAACCTTTCGGCATCGTTCCCTTCACCGATTACGTCCCTCACTTCCGCGGACGTCCAGGTATAGAACCGCCCTTCTTCCATATGTCCATCTTCATCCTCCGAGTCCGCGTCTTCAGCTGAATAGAAGCCCCCCTCGGGGGAGGTCATGTCCCTGAGCACATAGGTGAAGATCTCCCTGGCCGTCCCGGCATATCTGCCGTTCCCGGAAGCCTGATACGTCTCGAGGTTTGCTATTGCCAAAAGCGCATTGTCATAAAGCATCTTTTCGAAATGCGGTATAAGCCAGGTTCTGTTTGTCGAATACCTGCAGAAACCGTAGCCTATATGATCGAATATACCGCCCCGCCTCATGGCATCCAGAGTCTTTTCGGTCATTTTCAGCGCGTCTTCGCTTCCGGTCAGCTTCCAGTATCTCAGCAGAAAGCCCAATATATGCGGCGATGGAAATTTGGGCGCACTCCCGAAGCCGCCGTGCATGCTGTCGAAGGAATTTTTGTACTGCTCATATGCGGCATTTATCAAATGCTTGTAATCGACTTGTTCCAACGCTGTATTTTGTTCGTATAAAGAATCGGTGATCCTGGAGCATACCTCCATGATACTCTCACGGCTGTACTTCCAGGCTTCGGAGGTCCTCTCGAGAATTGTGACAAGCCCCGGCATGCCCATGCGGTTATACTTGGGGAAGTAGGTACCGGCGAAGAAAGGCTTTTTATCGGGCGTCATTATGATTGTCATAGGCCAACCGCCCTGGCCTGTAAGCGTCTGGCAGACCGACATGTAGATGCTGTCGATATCCGGGCGTTCTTCGCGGTCGACCTTGATTGCGACGTACTCTTTATTCAACAGGTCAGCCACCTCTGTATCCTCGAAGCTCTCGTGGGCCATGACATGGCACCAATGACAGGTGGAGTAGCCGATGGAAAGCAGTATTGGCAGGTCTTTCGCTGCAGCAACACTGAATGCTTCCTCACCCCAGGGATACCAATCAACAGGGTTATGGGCATGTTGAAGAAGATAAGGGGATTTCTCATCTATTAGTTTATTTGTATGCTCATGTTCTCCCATTTTATAGTCCTTTCCTTTTGCAAGTTCTGATTTATTGTTTCCCTAAGATGCCCAATCATATCAATCCAGACAAAGAAAAGACTGCTTACTAAGCAGTCAAAATAGATTACAACTGGTTTACTCAAGTGGCCTAAGCAAAGGAAATAATACACAATCTTTAATATTATCGCTGTTGGTTAATACTTGAATAAATCTTTCGATACCCATTCCCCAGCCTGATATGGGGGGCATACCATATTCCATTGCAAGGAGGTAATCTTCATCTTTAACCATAGCCTCCTCATCACCTTTGGCGTTATCTGCGGCTTGCTGTTCCAACCGCTTTCTTTGCTCAGCGGGGTCAACTAATTCTGAATATGCATTAATTATTTCAGCGCCATTTATTACTAGTTGAAAACGGTCTGTCAATTTTGTGTCAGCATCGTTTGCCCTCGCCAAAGGTGATAATTCTATCGGATGCGAGATAAGGAATGTGGGACCTACGATTTTAGGTCTGCTAACCTTTTTATATAGTTGGTCGATTAAATTTCCATAACCTAAACATTCAAGATTTTCATGTTCAATATTAATGTTTTCCCTTTTGATTGCAGCAAGCAATTCGGCACTATCAGAAAAATTGTCTATATCAATACCAGTATCTTTTAAAATCAGTTCTCTAAAAGTGGCTACTTCCCACTCCTTCGCGAAGTCAATTTCATTTTGACCGATTTTTATTACAGTTGTTCTGAAAACTATTTGAAGAACATTAATAATCAGATTTCTTGTGAACCTCATATTGTCTTCATAACTCCAATAAGCAGAATAGCACTCCAACATGGTGAAATCCTGCAAGTGAGTTTGGCTTATGCCTTCATTTCTAAAGCACCTGGCAAACTCGAATACTTTTGTGTACCCTGCAACAATGAGTCTCTTCAAATATGTTTCTGGTGCAATTCTTAAATACACGTCTATACCGAGTGCCTCGTGATGGGACATAAAAGGCTTTGCCAATGCACCAGAGGGTTTTGCCTGCAAAACTGGTGTTTCTACCTCAATAAAACTGGCATCTTCAAGGTATCTCCTTATTACCTTTACAACATCGGACTTTAAAAGAAACCGTTCTCTTGTTTGTTGAGACATTATTAAATCAAGGTACCTTTGTCGGTAACAACTTTCTATGTCATTTAGCCCATGCCACTTTTCGGGCAATACTTTAAGGCATTTGCCAAGCATGGAGAAATCGGTAACCCGTATGGTCTTTTCCCCTGTTCCTGTGGTAAAAGTGCCGCCTTGTATACCAATGAAGTCACCAATATCAAAAAAGTTGTGGAAGAAATCATAGTTGTCTTTTCCAACAGCATCCACCTTTAAAGCCAACTGAATCTTTGCTTTTATGTCACCTATAGTTATAAATGTAATTTTACCCATTTTTCTTGATGACAAAATCCTTCCTGCAAGCCTGATACCTTCAATACCATCCTCCAGCAACCGTGCTTCTTTTAATTCATAGTTGGTATCATACTTTTCAGGATAGGGGTTTATTATTTCCGATAGTTTACTTAGCCTTTCTCTTCGAATTAATTCTTGCTCTGAAATCATACATATTCCTCCTTAAAAATTAAATGAGCCATATAGGTGTTGTACCTATATGGCTCATTTACCGCAAACCACCACAGGCACAAACACAATTAGCGTTCATGCCTATGGAAGTATCCTTAGACTCGAACGCCGTACCTGTGACGTTTATACTGTAAACATGCAACAGTTAAGTGCATATATATGGCTCCTTTTCAAATTTATATAATATTAGCATAATACCTATATTTGGTCAATACGAAAGTTGCTCTTAAGTAATGCTTAACAAAATTGCTATTATATGCGGATATGGCAACAATGGCAACACGAATATCCGATACTGAGAAAAACTGGTTTGCCTTCAGATGCTGCTTTCGAATATGCTTCTTCACCCTATGGGTACCAGTCAACAGGATTGTGGGCATGCTGCAGGAGGTAAGCGAATTTCTCATTAATTAACCGATTCGTATGTCTATGCTCAGCCATTTTTTGGCGTCATCTCAATTCTGTATAACATGGTTCATTCATATTCTTTCCCTTTATCAACAAGTATATTATTGCATTGGGTAGGAATGAAGATGATATCAAATATATAGTCAGCAAAAACAGTCGGGAATTCATCAGTCAATGGCGATATAATTGAATAGTAGATATGGAGGAAATAATGCGGCGTACAAAATTTATAGACGAAACACTAATTTATATAGATGAAAACCTCACAGCAGATATAACCCTTGAAGGTCTGGCTGGACGTGTGAATTTTTCTCCGTATCACTTTCACAGGATGTTTAAAATATTCACAGGTGAAGTACCAATGGAATATATTCGTCGGCTTCGAATCAGGTCTGCTTGCCGTGACTTGTTGTCAGATAAATCCTCAATAATCGAAATTGCCCTAAAGTACGGATTTGAGTCTCAAGATGGGTTTTGTAGAGCGTTCAAAAAGTATTATGGGGTTACTCCAGTTGAATATAGAAAATTAAACATGCGCATAGCATCAAATTTAGCGAGTCAAACTGAGGAGGGAAAGATTATTATGTATGATATGAAAATTTACGAAGACCTGAAATGCAGCCATGATGAAAAATCTGAAGTGTTGGGTACATTGGATAAAATACTCGAACTCTCAGAAATGGCACGACAATCAGGCTTGCTATCTCTAGAATCGGCAATTGATGAGGTACAACCAGAATTTTTTAAAAAGTCTGTTCAGATGCTTATAGATGGTATAGAGCCTGAATCCATTAAGACAATTCTCTTGAATTACGCATTGTGCGGAGGGTATAAGGGTAAGAAACTACTTGTGAGAATAGTCATCATGGAAGGAATTATAGCCATTCAACAAGGTGTTCATCCTGTAATTGTCCGAGAACTTCTTTCATCTTATTTTGGTGAGGATTTTATTGAAGATATTCGGAAACATTTCGGTTTGGATAAAGAATCTCAACGTATAAAAATTGAGTCTTTCATGTTCAATAATCAGGATAAAGGAGTGACTGCGAAAGATACTGGTCTCTTGGAAGAACCTTTTGCCCGATTGGATAACAGGTCATTGCAAAGATTACTCCGAGAGATTGAGATATACACTCTTGCTAGTGCAATCAGCGGTTCCAGTGGTTCAACACAAGCCCAGGTATTAAAAAACGTTTCACAAAAGAGCGCCATATCGTTAATTAATGAGATTGAAACTAAGGAATCCACAAGTGTTACAAATATCATAGAATCTCAGAAGCAAGTCCTTGAAACAATGATTAGTCTCAGAAATCAGGGTGATATAATTTAAATTACTGTTATATGCGGACATGGCACCAATGACAGGTGGAGTAACCGATGGAAAGGAAAATGGGCTTATCTTTACTACGAGCCAGTTCAAAGGCTTCATTGCCCCAAGGATACCAGTCGACGGGGTTATGGGCATGCTGCAGGAGGTAGGTGGACTTTTCATGGATTAGTTTGTTTGCGTTTTTTCGTTCAGACATTTATTACATCCTCTTTCTAATTTAACATGTCATTTATCTTTCCTCATAATTATTATTTGTATCAATACTGAAGTAATTAATAATATGACTAAATTAATAAGAACCGCTTGTTTCTTTAATAAAGATCAGCGGTTCTTATATATTGCTGTTATATGCGGACTTGTATTCACGATAATTTATTTCTCCGGAGACTGTAATCTTAATTTATTACCAGCATTAGCAGTGCTCACTTCAACCTGTGACCTGTATAGCATGAAAGCAAATACTATCCCAAGGAGAAGTGAAGGTGCAAATTCCAGTATATTATATAGGCTTGACCTTACAATACCACTGTTTACAACGTCAGAAAGAAATGTATAAACCCAATGAAATAGTACTGCTGTAAACAAGTTTTGATTTGTTCTTATGTAAATATAAGTATAGACAAAACACATACTGGTTACGGATATTATGAAAGTCAAAAAAGATAGGTGGTATTCATACTGATTAATCCCCAACATATAAAATAACGGTAAATGCCATAGCGACCAAACTAATCCAAGGATTAAGCTTGCTAAATTGGGATTAACAATTTTCAATAATCTTTTTAATGCAAAGCCCCTCCAGCCATATTCCTCAGATAATGGTCCAAGTAGAAATAAAGGCAGAATAGTTGGCAGCAGCGTCAAAAATTTTGTGTACTTAAAATGCCCACCTAAAGCTGAATAGAGAATAATACAAGATACGGCATAATATGATGCAATTAAAACGATGGCAGTAAACCACTTAAAACTTATTTTAACCTGAAATGCTGCTTTTACCAATTGCTTAGCATGTTTTTTGCCTTCAAAAAAAATAGTAAGTATGATTCCTGTTATGGAAGGAACAAAGCCTCCTATGATGAAGAAAATAATAGCCCAAATCGGCCCGGCTGCACCGCTTTTAAAGCCCATAGCCGGAACTTTTAATATAGCAATCGGCCCCCAAAATACAAATAAACTTAAAAATATAGAAATTACAAAGAATAATGTAACCTCTTTTATTTCTTTTTTTCTCATACATAGCCCCCTTAAAAATTTGATATTTTATTCATTAACATTTAGCAGATGTAATACGGATTTTGATATGATTTTAACAAGCTTATTTACATCGAAGTCAAGCTCATCTGCCCCATAACATTTTTTTAATACTACTTTGTTAACCACACCATCAATTGCTACAGTAATATAAGTAAAGATGTCGGTCAGTGGAAGGATTGGTTGGAATTCCTTATTATCCACTCCTTCTGTAATAGTTTTATTAAGCGTAGATATGAAATATTGTCCATTCTCCTGTTCAGTGAGATTGTTCATGAACTTTTCTGCTTTCTCAGGGTGATTTGACAAGTATACAATCAGTTCGAATTGAAATTTGCCCAGTGTTACCGGACCATTATCAATATAGTTTCCAAGGATAGAAAACATAGCCTCGATAATATCCACCTTGTTGACGTTATTTACCAGTATTTCATCGATTTTATAGATGTACTTGTTTTTAGCTGTTTCTCTATTAATTAAAGCTATAATAACCTCATCAATATCACTAAAATATCTATATATTCCTCCTTTACTTAGGCCAGCTCCTTTTATAACATCTAACATGGTCATTTCGTATAGGGGTTTTTTTTGAAATATTAGAAAAGCTACATCTAATATTTCTGTTTTCTTTTTATTTATATATTCTTTATCTACCTTTGGCGTATTGTATCTCCTCCTTCTAAAAATGAGACGAATCTCATTTTTAAATTTTAAAGTATGTGAAAGCAAATGTCAATGAAAAATGAGACGAATCTCATCTTTCGGTGAATGGAAAATGTTTTAATACGCAAGGATAAAAATCGCGTTTAGGTGCTTGGAACACATATGAGCCTTGGAAAGAGTAGAATAAGCAAACAATTCATCGAAACAGAGTCCACTTTTAGGATGCTAAAGATTCAAAGGTTGCTGGATTATTGTAAAGCTATTAATTTACATAAACAAAATGGTGTTGTTAGGTCACATGTCACCAATGGCAGGTGGAATAGCCGATGGAAAGGAATACGGGCTTGTCCTCCGATACTGCACGGGAGAAGGCTTCATTGCCCCAGGGATACCAGTCGACGGGGTTATGGACATGCTGCAGGAGGTAGGGGGATTTCTCATTAATCAATCGGTTTGTATATCATATGCAGTCATTTTTATGCCTTTCTTCTAGAAAAGGAATCAATATTTTCTACTTGAATACATGAGTATATGATTCGCAACGTCGGATTAAAATATGATTAAAGTATTTAAGAAAGCTTATGAATAGTGTTAATTTAAGCGTTGGAAGGTATTATGTTCAAGAAAGTGGAGTATTATATAGTCGTCGCTAATAATGGTTTTACAATAAAAAACAATAATGATATATTGGAAAATATTATCCCTTTTCAGCCTTATATACCTAACGTACCATTTTATTACCATCTTTTTGACAAGGATAAAAGTTATATAACAGAAATTACAAAACAGTTTAAATTGCTAAAGATGAAAAAAGTAACCGTCATTTTGCCAGATGATGCTATGAATATACAAGTCGATAAGCAAATAATTTTTGAATACCTTTTAACGTGCGGCGCTAAAATAATAAAAACTAATTACCAATGTTTTTTGCTTAATTCGATTGAATCGAATTATATATCCATTTCCAGAACAATTAGGAATTTTGTGCTGCAACGCATATCAAATAAACAATCTTTGATAACAAAATATTATTATAAAGAACATGCTGACGTTGGACAAATTTTATCAGACATAGAAAAAATTCAGAGTGATTATGGGTATGAACGTATACCGATATTTATAAATAACATTAACAACGATATGGGGAGGTTTAAAAATATTGGAGACTTAATTTCAATAAACGATATTTTTACAAACATAATAAAATATAAATAGTTGTATTTATACTTCCCGCAGAATTGTTGCTAAATGCAGGCATGGCGCCAGAGGCAACGGGAACCTTATTTCCGGAAAGATAATAAAAAGCAGCAAAGGAGCTTTCAGCAAATTCAGCATGATATGTGACGAACTGCAAACCTTGTATATTAAAAATTTATCTTGGGAATGGCTTGCTATAATAAATAAAAAATTAATTTTCTCATTGCATAAACAGAAAGCTGAAATAAGGATTATTGTCTGAAAACTGCTCAAAGTGATAAACATTGGGCAGTTTTTTGCATATGCACGCTTCAATCAGGGAAATCCAAATCCCCTTTTAAAATATGCATTGCATCAGAAAGCGTAAATAATATCCAGACAAAGCCGCAGAGATACGGTATTACGGAAATCTCACTTTTCCCGGTGGAATTGAATGACGGTTAGCCAATGAATAATTGATAATGGCGGAGCTAAAAATAATGCTTGACCGGAAGCAATGAAATTCAGAGGTATACTGTGTCAAATATAGCAGGGTATGTCATTTTGGCAGGCATAGGCGTGGGAGTTACTTTTTATAGTATTTATATTAAAAGAAACATTTATAAGGTTTCAACTCTTGTCATGTTTTATCTGTTCGTCGCAGGTGCAACCTGGATCGGCGAATTTATTGTACTTGGTCTTTTTAACTCCTACGCGTACAAAACAGGCATATTCGTAAATCCATGGGCCCAAAACCTGTTGGGACATCTGATTCTCAATACGACTCTTTACCCGGCAATGGCAATTGTGGTAGTGGCATATTCGTTTCGCTTCGGCGGGATGTGTTCAATTGCGGTTATCATACTGGGAATGGAGTATCTTTTCTTGAAACTGGGATTGTATGAGCATCATTGGTGGAGATACTACATGACTGCGCTCACAGTGCTGCTGCTTTTAATAATATCAAAATACTGGTTCGCGAAATTGCTTCAAAAACCCTATGGTTCAACGAGAGCGGTCACATTTTATTTTATAGCCATGGTTATTATTCATATCCCCGCTCCGATACTATTGCTATTAGGTAAGCAACACTATCAAACTGCTTTGACCGACAGACTGTCTAAAGACTTCTACCTGTCCAGCGTTATATTTATTTTCTTCTATCACCTGATTCTTTCTTTCATTTTTGTGCTGCTTACATGTGTCTTGAAAAAGTGGTATTGGAAGGCGGTACCATTCATCTTTCCTATTACGGTCCAAAGCCTGTTGGCGAGAATAGGCATCTTAAAAATTGCTGACGGGTGGAAATTGATTTATACGATACTTGTATATGAAGCTTTTATCGCTTTATTTGTCCTGCTGGAAAAGACTACGCTTAAGCCGGAACCGGATAGAGCTTATTTACGGGAAACAGATTGAGTAAACTCAAACGGATCTTTGATGCCTTTCACCTCTAAATAACTTACCAGCATTATTACATAAAAATATGCTGCGAAAATTTCTATCGTAGTATATATCAGGAACCAACCCTGCTTAATTAGCAACAGCTTCATTTTGTACTCAATGAAGACAGAATGAAACCTGAAAAGGTCATCCATGTCCTATACCAATGGTGTGAATATATACCGAACGCAATAAAGAGTTCTTTGATCTGACAGCGGCTATCACCAATTCAAACATGGTTGAAATACCCAAGGCAATGTATCGGATCGAGTTGCTCAAAAACGTTGATTGCATGCTCCCACACCTTTTGTAAATCAAATTGCCATAGGAATAAATAATTTATTCTGCTGGAATATCCGCCGGGAAGCGTCGCTATTCCCGTTTGAGCAGCCCCGAAACATGCTTGTTCTGAACGATCTCTTCAATAGAGCGTATACCTGACTGCCTGAGCACTATCATTACGTTAAGGTTGTCAAAAGGCGTAAGGATGAACGAATCCTCCCCGGTTTCGTTCACTATCCTGGTCGCCCTGTCCACATCTATGTTTGTTCTCGGGCCGCCGACACAGCCGCCGGCACAGCCCATGCCCTCAATGAAATTTGCATGGATTTCCTCGCCCGCATTCAATCTGTCCAGAAGCTCCTTGCAGTTTTTGACGCCGTCGACGCGCTTCGCTTTGAGCTTGATGACCCTGCTGGGTTCAAGCCTGTTAACGACGGTTTTTACTGAAAAGCTCACTCCGCCCGTTTTTGCATAAAGCCGCCCGCCGAGGGAGGCCTGATCCTTTTCGTCTCCGGGAAGCTCCTCCGGATGTATTTCAAGAGCGTTGAAAATCTCGGACAACTCCCTGAAATTAACGACAAAATCTATTGCGCCTCGCAGTTCGGGTTCGTTTATCTCAGCCTTTTTTGCTATACAAGGAGCGAAAAAGACAACCCTGGCGTCATTGAACAATTTCTTCAGAAACCTGCCTGAAGCGATCATGGGGGAGACTGCCGGGGACATGTGCCTGTACATTTCCGGGTAGCCTTTTTTTGTCATATTGAACCATACGGGGCAGCAGCAGCTCGTCAGGAAGAAATCCTTTTCTGTTTTGACGAGGTTACTGAATTCGAACGCCTCACGTATTGAAAGGATATCCGCAAACATAGCTACCTCGATCATATCTTCGAAGCCCATTACTCTGAAGGCAGATCTTAGCTGACCCAACGTCACATTCTCACCGAACTGCCCTGCAATGGCAGGCGCTACGACTGCAAAGACCTTCCTGCTTTTATCCTTCAGAAGGTCGATCAGAGGGATGAATTCGATCTTGTCGGCCAGTGCGCCGAAATCGCAGCTGACTACGCATTCGCCGCAGTCCAGACATTTATTGTTCTCGATGACGGGACCTTCGTTCCTTCTGTAGATCTGGGCCTCATATCTGCAGCGACCGTTGCAGCCGGGGTCTTCGCAATACTCGCATGCGCCGTTTATTTTTGCGATGATAGGTTCTTTGACCGCTTCAGACCTCCTGACGATATCAAGCTCGTCGGTGAATTCTCTGCCGCCTTTCGGATCCAACCCCAGTGCAATCCTGATGTGGTCCTTTATGAACGGCATATCCTCCTCTGTAAAATTGTATTTATCCCTGATATCGTCAGCGAGCCTGTTAAGATCACCGGAGTTATTAAGGCGACCGTTCCAGTACATTTTTACAATCTCGCCGAATATTTTCATTCTTTTTTCCTGGAAACCGGAAAAACGATTGTCCATGAGATATCACCCCGTCATATGTAGTGTTATGCGCCGTCTATAGCTTACCCATCAGTTCGTGGCAATATTTAAGCAGCTCGGCCCTGGAGCTTACGTTCATCTTTGTATAGATCCTTCTGTTGTGTGTTTTTAGAGTATTGATGCTAATGTAGAGCATTTTGCATATATCCTTGGCGTCATGACCTTCTATGTATAGATCGAAGACCCTGCGCTCGGCGTTCGAAAGTGTCAAAAGCCTCTCTTCGAAGCAGTCTGCTCTGTTCGGGGGTAAGGTGCTCCGCAGGCGGCGCAGTTAATATATTGTTTTCCCCGTTCTGCTGTTTTAAAACAATTGTCTTGACCTTAGGCGCGGCAGTGTCTGCATGCATGCTCAGAAATTCGATCAGATCGTCAATTTCGGTTATATGTGTCCTTACATTGAGCGTTGTACTGGAGCGCTGCTTCAAAGGGCTTCAGGGACATTTCGCGCCGGCGTTTGCCGACTTCGGGGGAAAGGCTGAACTCAAGCTCACACTGTGTATGAAGGTTGATATTGTTGTCTCTTGCAAGATTTATATAAATGTGCTCAGAGTATTTTCGTATTCTTCAGAACCCTGTAAATAACCATCAGAAATGTAAGATATACCATGCCGATCAGACCAGCGGCCTTTAATCCTATGAATATGGCCACAAGCGTGGCAATCGGGTGGATGCCCAGAGAAGTGGAAACTATTTTGGGTTCGACTATTTGCCTTACGATGCTGATAAGCAGGAAAAGCAGAAGAATACCGGCTCCTGTAAAGTAGTTACCTGAAAGCAGGTATATTATCGCAAGCGGAAGGTATATTAGGCCTATGCCCAAAACAGGGAGTATATCGGCGATTGCACAGATTATGCTGAGTATGACCGCATACCTTACTCCCAGTATCGAAAAACCTGTCAAAGTCTGGACGAAGGTCAGGGAATAGATGAGGAAATAGGCTTTTATGTATTTTGACAGCATCACGATGCCCTGGTTCCAAAGCTTTGTGACTTTTTCCTTTCCGCTTTCCGAAAAGGCTGAAATGAAGCGAGCTTTTATTCTGGACATATCACGGGTAAAGAAATAGGTTGACAGTATTACTACAAAGATTATAGTAATCCACATGGGGATGGAAAGTGCGATGGACAGGAAAGCGCTAAGGCTCTTTCCGGCGATATTCAGCCCGCTTTTCAGGATATCGGTAAGCTGGCTGCTATTCTTTTCAATAAAAGTCGGGTCTATGTTCTGGAAATAAGCGCTTATTTCTTCAATCAAGCTGTTTATTGGGTTTATGACGCTTTCAAGATTGGCTGTTTTCAGATTGCGAAGCAGCAGCATAGCTTCTGAAATTATCGAGTAAAACAGAAGCCCGAGGATTGAAAAAATAAGAAGATATGCGATGAAGGACGCAAGCAGGGCCGGGGCGTTCCTCCTGAATTTCAGCCTGGTACGGAAGAATCTTGCCACCGGCTGTATAAGGAAGGCGATCGCGAAAGCCACCAGAAAGGGGAAGGTATAGGTACTGGTAAAGTACAGCATTGCGAACAGGGCAGTATATATCATGAAAAAAATTCCGAATTTCTTAAGGCTGACAATGAACTGGCTGTTAAACATACCTAACCTCGCTTTTTATGTTTCCGACAAACTTAATATTACCACAATTTTTATTATTAGGATATGATAATGAAAACGGGACTTATGATTCGGATTTATGTCTATATTAATTGGCAAAACGAATGAAAGCGTCAAAGATGCTCAAACATGATATAATATTCCTGAAAATATAATACTAATAAAAAATATGATGGAGAAATGGATGCAATCCAACGAGCTTATGAATATTGCGCTGAAAGCCGGCGAAATAATGCTGACCAGCGGAGCCGAGATCTATAGGGTGGAGGAAACCATAGTAAGGATATGTAAAAGCTACGATACATATTGCGAAAGCTTTGTCCTGCCTACGGGTATCTTTATTTCGATCCGGGACAGCGAGGGCGGAATGCATACGGCCTTTAAAAGGATACATGACAGAAAAGTCGACCTGAGCAGGATAGACAGAGTCAATAATCTCTCAAGAAGCCTTCAGGGCAGCCAGCCCGATTATGAAACCGTTTTGGGGAACCTGAAAGGTATAGAGGCCGTAAAGCAGCATCCATTCCTGGCAAGGCTTGTAGCCGCATCAGTGAGCTCGTTCGCGTTTACCATACTGTTCCAGGGCGCCTGGCTTGACGGCGCTGCGGCTGCCGCGATAGGAGCGGTTGCGTATCTGGTCAATGAAATGATGGCGAGGAAAAATCTCTATCAATTCCTGGAGCTTTTTATCGCGGGAATGCTGGCGGGTTTCATAAGCATGGCTGCCGTCCGGCTGTTTCCGGCGCTAAATGAGTACAAGATTATTATCGGCTCGTTAATGATATACCTTCCCGGTGTTTCCATAACCAACGGCATCAAGGACGCTCTTTACGGAGACCTTGTAGCCAGCCTGACAAGGCTCGGCGAAGCTCTGCTTCTCGTCACGGTACTGGCGGTAGGAGTCGGTATTGCTTTGTCTGTGGGAATAGGACGGTGGTGGTAGTATGTATACGGTTTTGATGGCATTTCTCGGCAGCCTCGGCTCCGGCCTGACCTTTAACGTAAAAGGCCAGAAACTGATTTTCGCAGGACTTTCCGGAGCGGCAGGCTGGCTTGTTTATCTGCTTTTCTTCAGCTTTTCAGGCAGTTCCATATTTTCAAGCTTTGTGGGCGCCGTAGCAGTAGGCTTTTACAGTGAAACAGCGGCGCGTCAGCTGAAATCTCCCTCCACTGTTTTTTCGATACCGGGCATACTGCCGTTGGTGCCAGGGATAACCGCATATGAAATGATACAGGCAGTTACTGAAAACGATATGGCAAGCGCGATGGTCAAGATGGTTAATACGCTGGGCGGGGCCGGGGCGATCGCCTTCGGCATCCTGCTGGTGACTGCAGTTTTCCGCGGGATATCAAAAAGGAAAAAGAAAAAACCGGTGGACTAGCGGGAGAATGATGGTGAAACGCAGGGACTGGAACGCAGGGACGGTTTGTTTCGTTTTCGCGAGGGAAAACGAGACAAACCGTCCCTGCGTTCCAATCAATTTACATCGGGTGAATGAACTGCTGTGTCCAATAGCATACGCCGGAGCTGTTCTTTGCGAGTCCGACGCCAATCTGTGAATAAGACCGGCTCAGTATATTGTTTCTGTGTCCCGGAGAGTTCATCCAGTCACGCATTACTTCTGCGGGTGTCCTCTGACCGTATGCTATATTTTCCCCTGCAGATGTGAACTGAAGTCCGAAATTTTGCATCATTTGGAAAGGCGAGCCGTATGTCGGCGAGGTATGGCTGAAATAACCTTTTGGCGGCGGTTGAGCCATATCGGCGGATTTATAGCGCGCGACGCGGCACAACTGCCAATTTGTTGATAAAGCTGGGAGCCCCGCCCTTGACCTTTCCACGTTGACCAGCCTGATCACTTCGTTTTCCTGGGAAGTAGTGGTTACCGAAGGTATGTTCAGCTTCTGCCCGGGATATATCATTGCGGGGTTTCTGACCTGCGGGTTAGCTGCGATGATCTCGCTTATCCCGACCTGATACCTGCTTGCTATCTTCCACATGGTGTCGCCCGGTTTTACAGTATAAGTAGATTGCGCCAGAGCTGTCGTTGTAAACAGTAATACAAATATCAGGATCAAAATTGCTCTTATTTTCAATTTTTTCATTTTTTATCACCTCGCTGATATCTTTTGAAAAATAAAAGACATTCATGCTGGCAATATAAATCACACCTGTAAATAAGTTCATTTCTGCAGCTTATCCACTTGACTTTGAAAATTCTTTCATAAATAATAATTACAGATAGAAATTTTCCGGAGGATGGATACGAATGACAAAGGGAAAGAAACCTGAGGAATACGGTAATGAAAGCATTTCTTCACTAAAGGGGGCCGACAGGGTCCGCTTGAGGCCCGGCGTCATATTCGGCTCGGATGGCATAGAAGGCTGCGAGCACTCGTTTTTTGAAATACTTTCCAATTCCATAGACGAGGCCAGGGAAGGCTACGGAGACAGAATAGAAGTCACCCGCCACTCCGACCGTTCGATCACTGTCAGGGATTACGGCAGAGGCATACCGGTCGACTTCAATCAGAAGGAAGACAGGTACAACTGGGAGCTTGTTTTTTGCGAGCTCTATGCAGGCGGCAAATATAAAACAAATTCCGGTGAAAACTACGAGTTCAGCCTCGGACTGAACGGCCTCGGCAGCTGCGCTACGCAGTACAGCTCGGAATTTATGGACGTCACCGTGTTCAGGGACGGCTGCCGCTACGATCTTCGTTTCGAAAAGGGGCAGAACATAGGCGGCCTGATCAAGGAAAAGTGCAAATACGAAAGCACAGGCTCGATGCAGCATTGGAAGCCCGATCTCGATGTGTTTACGGATACGGACATCCCGCTCGAATATTTTGTGATAACGCTCAAGAAGCAGGCAGTCGTAAATGCGGGCTTGAAATTCATTCTGACCGACGAAGCTTCCGGCAGCGTTCAGGAATTTTGCTATGAAAACGGTATTGTCGATTATATTTCCGAAATTGGAGGGGACAAGAGCTTTACAAGCATACAATTCTACGAATCCTCTGCAAAGGGCAGGGACCGAGAGGATAAACCCGAATACAAGGTCAGGATGCAGGTTGCCTTTTGCTTCAACAACGAAGTGAATCTTCTCGAATATTATCACAATTCCAGCTTCCTCGAACACGGCGGCTCGCCGGACCGCGCGGTTAAGACGGCATTCGTCAACGAACTTGACAAGTTTATCAGGAGCAAGGGCAAATATAACAAGGATGAGGCAAAGATCACCTTCAATGACATTCAGGATAGCCTTATACTCGTGACGAATTCATTTTCGACAGTTACGAGCTACGAAAACCAGACCAAGAAGTCAATAACGAATAAGTTCATACAGGAAGCGATGACCGATTTCATCCGTCAGCAGCTCGAAATTTATCTGATAGAGAATAAGCTCGAAAGCGACCGTATCATGGACCAGCTCCTGGTAAACAAGCGCAGCCGTGAAACGGCGGAGAAGACGAGGATCAACATAAAGAAGAAGCTCGGCGGCACGATCGACATGTCCAACCGCGTCAAAAAGTTCGTAGACTGCAGGACAAAGGATATAAACAAGCGGGAGCTTTATATAGTGGAAGGCGATTCCGCGCTGGGCTCCTGCAAAATGGGAAGGGACGCGGATTTCCAGGCGATCATGCCTGTCAGGGGAAAGATATTGAACTGCCTGAAAGCGGGGTATGACAGCATATTCAATAACGACATTATAGTAGACCTGCTTAAAGTCCTCGGCTGCGGCGTTGAAATCAAATCGCGCCACAACAAGGACCTTAATACTTTCGAAATAAACAATCTCAGGTGGGACAAGATAATAATATGCACGGACGCCGACGTGGACGGCTTCCAGATACGTACATTGATCCTTGCCATGCTCTACCGTCTGGCGCCGACGCTGATCCAGGCCGGGAAGGTGTTCATAGCGGAATCTCCGCTGTTTGAGATTACCAGCAGGGGAAAGACCTGGTTTGCATACACCGAGAAGGAAAAGGTACAGATACTTGCAAAGCTCGAAGGCGGTAAATATGCCATACAACGTTCGAAGGGTCTTGGAGAAAACGAGCCCGAAATGATGTGGCAAACCACAATGAACCCCGAAACGAGAAGGCTGATCAAGATCGTACCCGATGACATGCTGAAAACGGAGTTGATGTTCGATCTTCTGCTCGGTGACAACCTGCAGGGCAGGAAGAACTTTATTGAAGAGAATGGGACTAAGTACATGGACATGATAGATGTAAGCTGAAAGTGTGATATGCGTCGTGGGACAGGGGGACAGAGACCTTGTCCTGCTTCATGAAATGGGACAAGGTCTCTGTCTCCCTGTCCCAAATAGAAAGGTGCAGATATGTCGGATAAGAATTTAGTAATACAGAAAATACCTGATACGATTGAACAGAATTTCATGCCGTATGCCATGAGCGTCATCGTATCAAGGGCGATACCTGAGATCGACGGTTTCAAGCCGTCCCACAGGAAACTGCTATATACCATGTACAAAATGGGGCTTTTGACCGGACCCAGGACGAAGTCGGCCAACGTGGTCGGTCAGACAATGAAGCTTAACCCGCACGGCGACCAGGCAATTTATGAAACGCTGGTCAGGCTGACGAGGGGAAACGGCGCGCTGCTTCATCCATTCATAGATTCCAAGGGCAACTTTGGAAGACAGTATTCAAGGGACATGCAGTACGCTGCCTCCAGATATACCGAGGTAAAGCTCGAAAAGATATGCGAAGAGCTATTCCGCGATCTTGATAAAAACACAGTGGACTTTGTCGATAATTACGACGGCACGATGAAGGAGCCGACACTGTTTCCGGCGGCTTTCCCAAGCGTTCTCGTAAATGCGAACCAGGGTATTGCCGTAGGCATGGCCTCAAACCTTTGCAGCTTCAATCTTAAGGAAGTCTGCGATGCAGCCGTAGCCTATATCGGCGATGAAAATGCAGACCTGCTGCATTATATAAAAGCGCCCGATTTTTCCACAGGCGGCCGCCTTATTCTTAACGAAAACGAATTAAGGGGCATTTATGAAACTGGAAGGGGCAGTATCAAGGTCAGGGCGAAATATAAATATGACAAGCAGAACAGCTGCATAGAGATCTATGAGATACCCTACACTACTGCTTCAGAAGCGATAATCGACTCGGTCATAGAGCTCGTGAAGAGCGGCAGGCTCAAGGACATAACGGATGTCCGCGACGAGACCGACCTCGAAGGCTTGAAGATCACTCTTGACATACGCAAGAGCGCCGATCCCGACGAGATTATGAATAAACTGTTCAAACTGACCACTCTGCAGGATACGTTCAACTGCAATTTCAACATATTGGTCAACGGAAGCCCGAGGGTAATGGGCATAAGGGAAATCCTGCGCGAATGGCTTATCTTCAGGGTCAGTTGTATCAAAAGGCAGACGGCGTTCGACATCGGAAAGAAGGAGGACAAGCTCCATCTGCTGCTTGGACTCCGAAAAATACTACTCGATATCGATAAAGCTATCGCGATCATACGCAATACCGAGCACGACGCCCAGGTGGTGCCCAACCTGATGGACGGCTTTGGAATCGACCAGCTGCAGGCGGAGTTCATTGCCGAGATCAAGCTGCGAAACCTGAACCGCGAATACATTCTGGACAAGGTCGGGGAAGTCGATACTCTGCAGAAGGAAATAGCCGATCTGAAGGAGCTTCTCGGCGACGAAAGAAAAATCAGGAAGCTGATAGCCAGGCAGCTCGGCGAGGTGTCAAAGAAGTACGGCCAGCCGAGGGTGACGGAGATCATACCTGAAACCCATGTTGAGGAAATAACCGAAGAACATCTTATCGAAGATTATAACCTGAAGCTGTTCCTTACGGAACAGAATTACCTGAAGAAGATCGCGCTCGTTTCATTGCGCGCGAATCCGGAACACAAGCTCAAGGACGACGACAGGATAGTCCAGGAGATAGAGACGCACAACAAGTCGGAACTGCTCATGTTTTCGGACCGCCATACGGTCTACAAGCTCAGGATATATGACATTCCGGACTGCAAGGCAAGCTCTCTCGGAGAGTACCTTACAAATCTGTTGCAGCTTGAAAACGGTGAAAAAATAATCTATATGGCCGCAACCGACAATTATGCCGGCTGGCTGCTGTTCTCGTTCGAAAACGGCAAATGCGCAAAAATCGAACTGGAAAGCTATGCTACGAAAACCAACAGGAAAAAGCTCGCAAATGCGTATTCCGACCTGTCGCCTCTGATCGACATGCGTTATTTGCCGGCTGATACGGAACTTGTTGCCTACAGCAGCATAAACAAGGTACTGATATTCGATACCTCCGGCATAAACCCAAAATCCACGCGTGATTCTCAGGGAGTGCAGGTGCTTAAGGAGAAAAAGGGAAGCCGGCTGTGCGCCATTAAAACTATTGAGGAATCCGGCATCAAGGACCCCGATTATTACCGCACCAGAACAATACCTGCGGTAGGCTGCTATTTCAGGGACGAAGACGCCGAGGATAAGCAGATAATAATGAAGCTTGAGGGATAATAATGGTTTCGGAAAAAAGAGTAAAAAGCAAAGGCAGGTTAGCGCTTTATATTGTACTGACAGCCTTGTTCCTTGGAGCTATGGCATACTTGACGATAAGATTCGGACCGCGTCTGACAGAACTGGCGGGAGACCCCGGAAGTCTGAGCGACAAGCTTGAAGCATATGGCTGGAAGGGCGTCCTGCTGTTCATAGGCATACAGATACTGCAGGTCCTGGTAGCGGCGATTCCCGGGGAGGTGACCCAGATCGCCGGAGGATATATTTACGGGACCTGGTTCGGAACGCTATATTCGATAACGGGTATTCTTGCCGGATCCGTAATTGTTTTTTTCATAGCAAGGCTGCTTGGTTATCCTCTGGTAAAAATGCTGGTTTCGCCGGAGCATTTGAAGAAATTCAATTTCATGATAAATGACGACAAATCGGAAGCGGCTATGTTCCTGCTGTTCCTGATACCGGGCATTCCAAAGGACATCCTTACCTATATAGCGGGTATCACGCCGGTAAAACCGCTGCGTTTCTTTGTAATAATCACGATAGCACGGCTGCCTGCGCTTTTCGCATCCTCTGTGATAGGCAGCAGCACCGAAAAAGGCAACTACGTAATGGTTATAATACTTTCCGCCGCCGCTCTGGTACTGTTCCTGGCAGGACTGCTCCTCAAGGACAGGATAATCGACAAGATAAAGCAGCTGTCCAAAAGTCGGGATTAAGGCGTAAGGAAACGAGGGTGAAACAGAGGTGAAAAGTAGGACGGTTCTTTTGTTTCAAAAAGAGCCGTCCCTTGTTTTCATCTCTGTTTCACTATTTCAAGCGTCTTTCATCTGCTTGATGAAGAATTCGTCATAAAGTGCACATACAGCCCTGTTGCAGACTTCGGCCCTTACTCCGAACATCATGCTAACTTCCGAAGGACCCTGGTTGATCATTTCAAGGTTGATGCCGGCATTGGCAAGCGCAGCCGAGGCTCTTGAGGTTATTCCAAGGGTATTGCGCATTCCTTCGCCGACGATCATTACCAGCGCTATGTTCTTGACTACCGAAATATCGTCGACTGCCAGTTCGCTCTTTATACGCTCGGTGATCCTCTTTTTCTTGTATTCGTCCATCATGTCCTGCTTCAGGATTATAGACATATTGTCTATGCCTGAAGGGATGTGTTCGTACGAGATCTGTTCTTCCTCGAGCATCTGGAGGATCTTCCTGCCGAAGCCGACTTCGCGGTTCATAAGGTATTTGCTGATATAAATGAAGCAGAAGCCTGTGTCGCTGGCTATACCGACTACGGGGAAACCGTTGGTGCGGCGCTCTTTTACTATTGTTGTGCCGGGAGCGGAAGGATTGTTCGTGTTTTTGATGCGGACAGGCACGCCTTTATAAAAGACCGGTACGAGCGCTTCCTCGTGAAATACTCCGAAGCCTGCATATGAAAGCTCGCGCATCTCCCTGTAGGTGATTTCGTGTATTGGTACGGGTGATTTTATCAGGTTCGGATTTACGGAGTAAACGCAGTCGACGTCTGTAAAGTTCTCATAGAGATCGGCATTGACCGCTGCCGCAACAATCGAACCGGTTATGTCCGAACCGCCGCGCGGGAGCGTAACTACCTCTCCGGAGAGAGAGCAGCCGAAAAATCCGGGGAATATGGTTATTCCGTCGTAGTCGGAGAGAGATTTGAGATTTTCGTATGACTGGGGCAGAACCTGCGCGTTTCCGAACTCGTCGCTTAGCAGCAGCCCGGCATCCTTGGGATTTACATAACGTGCATTGAAACCGGCGCTTTTGAGGTATTCCGCTACGAGCCTGGCGCAATTGTCTTCACCGGCGGCTTTCAGGCAGTCCATGTACCTTCCTTTATCGCTTTTATCGCCCTCAACGCGTTTTCTGAGATCTGCCGAGATAGTTTCGACGATGCCGCCGGTTAGTCCTAGTTCTGAAGCGATATTTGCAAATCTTTCTGTCACGGCTTGCAATTCATTTTCTGCATCGCCATTTTCCAAACCGGCTTTAGCACAGGCAATCAGCATGTCGGTAACTTTTACGTCTTCCTTGAAACGCTTGCCTGGAGCGGACACTACGATCAGTCTGCGTTCCGGATCCGATGTTACTATGTTGCATACCTTCTTTATCTGATCGGCAGATGCCAGTGAAGTCCCGCCAAATTTTGCAACTTTCATACTTGAATCCTCCAGATTTCTTTATATCATATTATTATCACATCACACAAAAGGTCCTGTCAATAAAAAATTGCTTTTATGTATGTGGAATTTGACTGCAATCCTGATAAAAGTACGAACATTTGTTTGATTTATGGTGTGAGTATGTTATAATATGAAACGAAGTTTGAATCATGGGGGCACTAAGCAATATGCCGGATTTTAAAATAGTTTCCGATTATAAAACGTGCGGCGACCAGCCGGAAGCGGTGGAAAACCTGGTCAAAGGCCTGAACAGGGGTTACAGGCATCAGACCCTTCTTGGCGTGACAGGCTCGGGAAAAACCTTCACTATGGCGAACGTCATAGAGAAGGTGCAAAGACCGACTCTTGTAATAGCGCACAATAAAACGCTTGCAGCGCAGCTTTGCGCCGAGTTCAAGGAATTCTTCCCGAACAACGCTGTAGAGTACTTCGTCAGCTACTACGATTATTATCAGCCCGAAGCTTATATAGCGTCAACGGACACCTACATTGAAAAGGATTCTTCCATAAACGATGAAATAGACAAGCTGAGACATTCCGCGACTGCGGCGCTTTTCGAACGTCGTGACGTGATCATCGTCGCCAGCGTATCGTGCATCTACGGCCTGGGCGACCCGGAGGACTATACGGAACTGATGCTCTCGCTCCGGCCAGGTATGCATAAGGATCGCGACGAAGTCATACGCAAGCTTGTGGACATACAATATGAAAGAAACGAGATCGATTTCAAACGCGGAAAATTCAGAGCCAGGGGCGACGTACTCGAGATATTTCCGCCCGATTCGTCCGAACGCGTGCTCAGGATTGAGTTTTTTGGAGACGAGATAGAAAGGATCTCCGAGATCAATTACCTTACCGGTGAAATACTCGGAATCAGATCGCATGCGGCAATATTCCCGGCCAACCACTACGCGACGACCCGGCCCAAGATGCTCCGGTCGCTGGTTACGATCGAGCAGGAACTCGAAGAGAGGCTTAAGGAGCTGAAGGAGCAGGGCAAGCTGCTTGAGGCGCAGAGGCTGGAACAGAGGACCAGATACGATCTCGAGATGCTGCAGGAGATAGGCTTCTGTCAGGGCATAGAGAACTACTCGAGGCATATAAGCGGAAGAACTCCGGGCAGCGCACCCTTCACGCTGATAGATTATTTTCCTGAAGACCTGCTGGTCATCATAGACGAGTCTCATGTTTCCATACCGCAGATAGGAGGTATGTACAACGGCGACAGGGCAAGGAAGGAATCGCTTGTCGAATACGGCTTCAGGCTGCCTTCCGCTTTTGACAACAGGCCTCTGAGATTCGAGGAATTTGAAAAGAAGGTCAAACAGGCGGTATACGTCAGTGCAACGCCGGGAGCTTACGAAAAGCGTCATTCCCAGCAGACGGTCGAGCAGATCATCCGTCCGACCGGGCTTATAGATCCTGAAGTCATCGTACGTCCGGTAAAAGGACAGATAGACGATCTGATAGGAGAGATCTCCAAACGCGTTGAAAAACAGCAAAGAGTATTGGTAACTACGCTTACGAAAAAAATGGCGGAGGATCTGACGGCTTATCTGAAAGATCTCGATTTCAAGGTGGAATACCTGCATTCCGACGTGGAGACACTGGAAAGGACAGAGCTTATCCGTAACCTGAGACTTGGCGTATTCGACATTTTAGTAGGCATAAACCTTCTGCGCGAGGGACTGGATCTGCCGGAGGTAACGCTTGTAGCCATTCTCGACGCCGACAAGGAAGGCTTCCTGCGCTCCGAGACTTCACTCATTCAGACGATCGGCAGAGCTGCCAGAAATGTTGAGGGAACAGTCATAATGTATGCCGATACCATGACCGATTCCATGCAGAAAGCCATAAGCGAGACAAATCGCAGACGCGGGATACAGACGGAGTACAATCTTAAGTACGGCATTACCCCGACGACCATCCAAAAGGGAGTAAGAGATACTCTGGAAACGATAAAGGTGGCTGAAACAGGAGCCGGTTATACTTTCGAGCACTCGGACGAGATGGATGAGGCTGATTTGGAAACGATTGCGAACAAGCTCGAGAAGGAAATGAAGGAGGCTGCAAGATCGCTGGAATTCGAACGCGCTGCTTCGCTCAGGGATAAACTTTCGGAGCTTCGGAAGAGGATGGAAAAGAAGTAGTTTTGCTTATTCCTTCTTACGCCTGGCAATAATACGTATAAACGTGATATTATCTCCTGCAATGGCATTGAAGGGTTCTTCGTGAGCATTGACAGCCATCCCGAACTTTTTATAAATCGTATTACCCTCGTTATCCGGCAGAGTGTCGGCAATAAGGATATCAACCATTTCAGATGCAGTAAAGCAATCTGCCCACCAATCCAGAGTGTGCCATTTATCAAGCTGATCAGACCAATGCGGCTTCAAAATTTCGGGAATGCCGTCGGTGTATTCCCGATAAAATCCCGGTACGATGACACCTATTTCGCCGCCCGGCTTGACATGCCTGAGGATTTTTTCCCTCAAAAATTCCCCGCCCGTTACATAGAAAAATAATGAATTAACGCTCATCAGAACGTCAAAATAATCGTCTGCAAACGGTAGCTCATGGGCGTCGGCGTGAATAGGGAAAACCATATCCTCCATGCCTGTTTCACCAATACGCTTCCAGTTATCTGTCGAGCCGATCCACAAGTCGGTTGCCCAGACTTTTACGCCAAACTCCTTGGCGAGAAATATGGAACTGATTGCTTTTCCGCAACCTAAATCAAGGGCACGCATACCTGGCTTCAAGTTCATTTCCTGTGTGAGCGATTCTTGAAGCCAAAGGCAATGAGAACCCATCGCATTTTGAATTATCCAGTCAGGGTCATATTTAGAGGAGAGTGGGTACCGTTCATTTTTCATAATGTCCAGTATTTCGTTTCTTGAAAGAGTCATTTTGATGTTCCTCCCGTACAGCATGTTCAAGTCCGTTCCATATTCGGCGCTTTTATGAATATACCATGCCGGGTGCGTAAAAATGAACATTTTTCATCATGATTTGTTCTTTTTTTCAAACACCGGCGTGAACCACTCCATTTGGCAGTAAGTTCCGTCATACGATGTTGTATCTATTTTCTCAAAATATAACTTGTTGTGAAATGAATCATATTTCGCATATTTGTCGTTGACAAACGCAACAATCGCATCGTACATACCGCGTGCTACGTCTGCATTTATATCATAATAATGATGCGGGCCGATATAATGAAACCGTGCACACAAGGAAGCGGGAAATGTGTCGCCACAAAAGCCATATGGGATATTTTTCAGTTCTTTGACCTGTACTGATGGAAGATAATACGAGTAATCAATCTCTCCTGCCGGAATTCTAGTCAAGCCAAAGTATATGTTAGGATTAACGGCGTTTTTGATCAAGCTTCTTTCATTGCGCCAAAAATCCTTTGCCACTTTCGGCGGCAGTTCAACCGACTCACGATAAGATATTTGATGACGTTTGCCAATGACACAAAACTGCGGAACCATAACAATTTGCGGCCCGAAGAAAATGCCGTCAGCCAGCCTGTTCGAATCAAAAAGCTGGAGCGGAGGCGTTACTTCAACAATTTGCCCTGTTTTGCGGAGCTCTCCGGGCGTAAGTCCAAATTCCCGTTTGAATGCCCTGATATATGTCTGCTCATACTCAAACCCATATTCGTTTGCTATATCCAATATATTAAAATCAGTATTGAGTAAGCTTTCAAGGCTTGATGATAATCTGCGCGAACGAATATAACTTGCAAGCGGTAATCCGAAAGCAAATTTGAAAATCCTTTGCAGATGTACGGAAGATAATGAAAAAGATGCGGCCAGTTCATATATGTCAAGTTTTTCATTAATTTTATCCTCAATATTATTCAATACATGTGTTAACAACTCGTATGGTTTCTTATAGCTAACAGCCATATTTTTCACCTCGCCTACAGCGGTGGAATATCAACATAAAAATATACTATATTTTACATCAAACTCAATATTAATGCATGAAAACAAAAAAAGGATCTTCGAATTGGATGGTAACAATATTATCAAATTGGTTGTTTAATCCTATCAAACTTATTATATAATTATAATTGGATGGTACCATTTTACTGAAAAGAGGCAGAGAGGTATGGAAATAAGTATCGACAGAGACAGCAAAACGCCGATGTATCTGCAGATTAGCCTGGGTATCAGGGAACTCATACTGTCGGGCTCGCTGCCGGCGGGTTGCAGGCTCCCTCCCGAGCGAAAGCTGGCTGAGGAGCTTCAGGTGAACAGGACTACGGTGCTTAGCGCATACAGGGAGCTGAAAGCCGGAGGGCTAATCGATTCACATATCGGCCAGGGAACGACGGTGACTCAGAGTACGATCGCGGAAAATTCTATTTTGGAGAGCGCTGAAAGCATTGGCGCCGCTATACCGCCAATGCCCTGGGAGCAGCTTTTCAGCGAAAGCTCCTTGCGAATCCAGGATACAACGGTGCGCGATCTTCTCGGGACTGCACGGAGAGATACGATATTGTTTGCGGCCGGGGTGACCGTTCCAGGGCAGGATTCGCTCGATGCGCTGGAACGAATACAGTCGGAGGTACTGAAGAGCCATGGCGTCGTAGCGGTACAGCATGCGCCGACTGAAGGATACCTCTCCCTGAGGGAAAGCGTCTCGGAGCTTATGCGGGGCCGCGGTATACAGGCAAATGCAGATGACACGATGATACTGACGGGTTCACAGCAGGGTCTCGACCTCGTGGCAAGAGCGTTTATCGAGCCGGGAGATGTCGTGCTGGCGGAAGAACCGACCTTTTTCAGCGCGGTCCATATATTTAGAGCTGCGGGAGCGCGGGTCATCGGGGTTCCGACAGACAAGGACGGAATGCGTACCGATCTGCTGGATATGCTCATTAAAAGGTTCAAGCCGAAACTGATATATACGATACCGGATTTTCAGAATCCGTCGGGTGCAGTTATGAGTTTGGAAAGAAGAAAACAGCTGTTATCGGTGGCGCTGAGGAACCAGCTGATAATCCTGGAGGACGACCCCTACGGCATGCTGCGCTATGAAGGCAAGGCCCTGCCTGCGCTGAAGGCATTGGATGGTTACGGGAATGTATTGTATCTCAGTACTTTTTCAAAACTGCTCTTTCCAGGCTTCAGGGTCGGCTGGATAACGGCTCCGCCGCAGGTGCTGTACCGCCTTACCATGCTCAAGCAACTGACCGATCTGCATACGAGCAGCCTGCCTCAGCTTATAATCGATCGCTTTCTGAGAGAGGGGCTGCTGAAGGCGCATATGGAAAAGGCAAACTTTGAAAACAGAAGCCGCAGAGACCTTATGATTTCGGAATTGGACGGCGCCAACCTTGAAGGAATGAGCTGGAACAGGCCCGAAGGCGGTCTGTACCTGTGGTGCAGGCTTCCCGAAAAGATACCGCAGGGCAGATTTCTTGCAAATTCTATTGAAAAAGGCGTTTCATTTGTTCCGGGAAATGTATTCTTCCCCGGAAGCCCTTCAAGCAATTACATAAGATTGAATTTTACATATCCTGCTCCGGCGCAGATCAGGGAAGGCGTAAAGAGACTTGCCGCGGCATACCTGGACATAAACGGGGAGCAGAAGAAATACGGCAGGTGCGTCATCAATGAATTAGGTCCCATTATTTAAATATGAGGCGGTGTTATTATGTTTGAATTAGCCAGACGGATGAATAATGTTAAAGCTTCCGATATAAGGGAATTGTTAAAACTGACGGACAAACCCGGAATGATATCATTTGCGGGGGGCTTGCCGGCTCCGGAGCTTTTTCCAGTGGAAAGGCTCAAGGAGGTGACGGCCAGGGTACTCGAAACATCCGGTGCGGACGCTTTGCAGTATGCGGCTACGGAAGGCTTTACGCCGCTGCGCAGAAAGATTGCTGAAAGAATGAACCGCAGGTTCGGAACGGATCTTTCGGAAAATAATATCCTTGTAACCAGCGGATCCCAGCAGGGCCTTGACTTTACGGGCAAGATATTCATAAACGAAGGAGACGTGATCCTTTGTGAAAGCCCGACATACCTCGGTGCGATAAATGCCTTCAACGCGTACGGTCCCAGAATGCTGGAGGCGCCGACCGATGACGACGGCATGCTGCCGGACCGGCTTGAACATATCCTGGATACGGAAAGGAACATCAAGCTGATCTACACTGTGCCCGATTTCCAGAATCCAAGCGGAAGAACCTGGTCCGCCGGACGCAGGGAATGCTTCATGAAACTGCTCAAGGGGCGAAATATCCCTGTGCTTGAGGATGCTCCGTACAGTGAGCTTCGATTCGACGGAAAGACGGTACCTTCCCTCAAATCTCTCGATACGGAAGGTTTCGTCATATATCTGGGCACTTTTTCAAAGGTGTTCTGTCCGGGGATGAGGATAGGCTGGGTGGCAGCCGAAGAAAGGATACTTGAGAAATATGTGCTTGTAAAACAGGGCGCCGACCTTCATTCCTCCAACATCACCCAGCGGAATATTTCCGCATATATGGAAATGTTTGACCTCGACAGCGATATCGAAAGGATAAGGCAGGTATACAAAAGCAGGCGCGACGCAATGCATGAGGCGATACTTTCCGAATTTCCGGAAGGCACGCGGTTTACTCATCCTGAAGGCGGCCTGTTCACCTGGGTCGAACTAAAGGGAGATATTGACACGAGGGAGCTTCTGGCGGAAAGCCTCGGAAGCCATGTGGCCTTTGTGCCCGGAGACTCCTTTTTCCCGAACGGCGGCGGCAGAAATACGATGAGGCTGAATTTTTCGAATATGTCTGAGGAAAAGATCTCTGAGGGGATAAAGATACTGGCAGGCTTGATAAAAAAGCATGTGAACTGAGATATAGGCCATATGCGCGAATTTGAAAAAACAATCGAACAAGTGTTTGCATTTTGATTTGCTGTTGTGTATAATATGTGAAGGGTGCTGAAGCTGTGCTTGGCGTCTGCAGTATTATACAGGGGACAGGTGTTGTCAAATGAACAGGAACAGTATATTTATAAAGGGAGCAAGAGAACACAATCTTAAAAATATAGACGTTGAAATACCAAGAGACAAATTTGTCGTTATAACGGGACTCAGCGGCTCCGGCAAATCTTCGCTGGCTTTTGACACAATATATGCGGAAGGCCAGCGTCGTTATGTCGAGTCGCTTTCCGCATATGCCAGACAATTCCTCGGGCAGATGGAAAAGCCTGAGGTTGACTATATAAGCGGGCTGTCGCCTGCCATATCCATAGATCAGAAAACTACGAGCAGGAATCCGAGATCAACAGTCGGCACCGTTACGGAAATATACGATTACCTAAGGCTGCTTTACGCCCGAATAGGCATACCGCACTGCCCGGTCTGCGGCAAGGAGATAACGCAGCAGACTGTGGATCAGATGGTCGATTCCATCATGTCGCTCGACGAAGGGACAAAGATACAGCTGCTCGCTCCGGTAGTAAGGGGCAGGAAGGGCGAGTACCACAAGCTGATAGAAGACGCCAGGAAAAACGGTTATGTCAGGATCCGCGTCGACGGCGAGGTACGCGATATCAATGAAGAGATCAATCTGGACAAGAACAGGAAGCATACTCTTGAAATAGTCGTGGACAGGCTTGTAGTAAAGTCCGAGATAATAAAACGTCTCGCCGATTCCATTGAAACCTCTCTTCACCTGAGCGGGGGCATACTTGTCGTGGACGTGATTGGAGGGCAGGAATTGCTGTTCAGCCAGAATTTTGCCTGCAGCGATTGCGGGGTCAGCATAGAGGAACTGGCGCCCCGGATGTTTTCCTTCAACAATCCCTACGGCGCATGTCCGACCTGCAGCGGACTCGGCACGCTGATGAAAATGGATCCGGACCTTGTTATACCCGATCGCAGCAAATCCTTGGAGGAGGGCGCTATCAAGGTTGGCGGCTGGAACTTCGAAAATGGCGACAGCTATTCGAGGATGTACCTCAATGCTCTTGCAAAGCATTACGGCTTCAAGACGTCGACACCGGTGAACAAATTGCCCGGAAACATAATCGATATAATACTCTATGGAACAAAGGGCGAGAAATTAAAGATAGCTTACGAGAAGGAATACGGCAGCGGTACGTTCACAGCGGCATTCGAAGGCGTCATAAACAGCATGGAGCGCCGCTACAAGGAGACGCAGTCAGATGGCATGAAGCAATATTATGAAGAATTCATGAGCAGCAATCCATGCCCGGACTGCCACGGAGCACGGCTCAAAAAGGAGACGCTTGCGGTAACTGTGGGTAACAGGAATATACATGAGCTCACAGGCCTGCCCGTAAATGAGATAAAGGACTTCTTTTCAGATATCAAACTTTCGGAAAGAGACGCGCTGATATCGCACCAGATTTTGAAGGAGATTAATGCAAGAGTCGGTTTCCTGGTCGATGTCGGTCTGGATTACCTGACGTTGTCCAGATCTTCGGGCACGCTTTCCGGAGGGGAAGCGCAGCGTATCAGGCTTGCGACACAGATTGGTTCGGGGCTTATGGGTGTGCTTTATATACTCGACGAGCCAAGCATCGGCCTTCACCAGCGCGATAACGACAGACTGCTGAAGACGCTCTCAAGGCTGAGGGATCTGGGTAATACTCTGATCGTTGTCGAGCACGACGAGGATACCATGTACGCAGCCGACCATATCATCGACATGGGGCCCGGCCCCGGCATCCACGGCGGATATGTGGTAGCCGAGGGTACAATAGAAGATATAAAGAATAATGAAAATTCTCAGACAGGTTTGTACCTGAGCGGCAAAAAACGTATAGAAATACCTGAGAAAAGGCGCAAACCGAACGGTAAATGGATAAAGATAGCAGGCGCGCGTGAAAACAACCTCAAGAATATCAATGTAAACGTACCTCTGGGAGTCTTCACTGCCGTGACCGGCGTTTCCGGATCGGGAAAGAGTTCTCTCATAAACGAGATACTGTACAAGAAACTTGCGTCCGAGCTTAACGGAGCAAGAACGAGAGCCGGCGAGCATGATGCCATTCTGGGGATCGAGCACCTGGACAAGGTGATCGATATCGACCAGTCTCCTATCGGAAGGACGCCGCGGTCAAATCCGGCCACCTATACGGGTGTATTTGATCTTATCCGGGAGGTGTTCGCGGGAACTACGGAAGCCAAGATGAGGGGTTACAAGTCCGGCAGGTTCAGCTTCAACGTAAAGGGCGGGCGCTGTGAGGCTTGCGGCGGCGACGGTATCATAAAGATTGAGATGCATTTTCTGCCGGATGTATACGTACCTTGCGAGGTTTGTAAAGGTAAGCGCTATAACCGCGAGACCCTCGATGTCAAATACAAGGGTAAGAATATCTCGGAAGTGCTCGATATGACGGTTGAGGATGCTCTGGAATTCTTTAAGAACATCCCGCGCATACAGAAGAAGCTGGAAACCTTATTTGACGTAGGCCTTGGGTATATAAAGGTCGGACAGCCGTCAACCACGCTGTCGGGAGGAGAAGCCCAACGTATAAAGCTTGCTACCGAGCTGTCCAAGAGGGCTACCGGAAGGACGCTTTATATTTTGGACGAGCCGACGACGGGACTCCATATAGCGGATGTTCACAGGCTTGTAGATATACTGCACCGCCTTGTTGACGCCGGAAACTCAGTCGTTGTCATCGAGCACAATCTCGATGTGATAAAAACGGCCGACTATGTGATAGACCTTGGTCCTGAAGGCGGAGGCAAGGGAGGTACCGTAGTCGCAAGCGGAACGCCTGAAGATGTTGCAGCCGTACCCGAATCCTATACCGGCCAGTTCCTGAAGAGAATATTGAACAGCGAACCGGAGAAAAAGTCCGAACAAAAACAAGGGAAAAAGTCTGTAGAGAAGCTTGAAAGAGGATCGGAACCTGAGTTGGAACGAAAGCAGGCTTGAAAACGCAGGTGAAACGCAGGGACGGTTCTTTTGTCCCATTTCGCAAGCGAAATGGGACAAAAGAACCGTCCCTGCGTTTAACCGAAAAATCAAGTGAGTCAAGGAA
>JAEXNT010000015.1 GCA_023439545.1 Bacillota bacterium | reverse complement strand
ATTTTCTGGTGGATATGACGAGAAGGTCACACCCGTTCCCATCCCGAACACGGCAGTTAAGCTTCTCAGTGCCCAAGATACTTGGCTGGTAACGGCCCGGGAAAATAGGTCTCCGCCAGATTTATATCAAGGCCCTGTGTTAACAGACACAGGGCCTTGTGCTATGTTCAGAATAAATGAAACAAAAGAACCGTCCCTCTGTTTCACCTGCGTTTCGCCTGTGTTTAAAAGGCATGAAATGGGGTATTTGTTCTTAGAGTCGACATTTAATTTATTGTAATTTAAAAACATAACAAATTTATGAAAAACTTAAATAGCGGGAGTGAATGACAGTCACATGACCGATAGACCTCAGATACTTCTGGTCGACGATGAAGTGAAAATTTTGAAGGCATTACAGCGTGTACTCCGAAATGAGGATTATGAGGTGCTATCCGTATCTGTCCCGGAAGAAGCGCTGGGTTTACTGCAGGAGAATCCGATCGACGTTATCATTTGCGATCAAAACATGCCGGGTATGAAAGGTGTCGAGGTTCTTAAACGCGCTTCCCAAATATCTCCGGATACTGTCAGAATATTGTTGACTGGCTATGCAGATATCAACACGGCCATTTCGGCTATAAATGACGGTCGTATCTTTCATTATTTCTCCAAGCCATGGGACAATGAGGAGCTTTTGCGGATTGTAAAGAAGGGTGTATCGCATAAAAGGGAAGATGAAAAGAAAAGAAACATCGGTAACGTAGTTTACAATCAACTGGCAGATCTGCTAACCGATATGGATACCGTCCATGAAGCCCGATGGAAGATCGGGGATGCCCGGCTTGAAACGGAGGAAGAAAAAAGCAGAATTCGAAGACTACCTGTAACAGCAGACGGGAAAACGGTATTACTAAACTGCCCGGACGTATATTACCTTATGTCGGAAAGCGGAAACAGCTTTGCAATCACCCAGGAAGGACGGTACAAATGTGACGGCCCTTTGGATCTGTTTGAAAAAAAACTAGAATCGGAGCACTTCTTACGTTGTCATAAAAGCTATATTGTTAATTTAGACAAGATCATCGAAATTTCTCCCTGGTTCAACGGTGCGTTGAATTTAAAATTCAAGGGGATTCCCGATACAATTTCAGTCAGTAGGAATTATGCTGCCAGGCTCAAGCAACAGTTCGATCTCTAACATCATTACGGGGAGTGGTTAAATGACCGGAAACTACATGCACAATTGCAGCGATTCCAATTATAATAGAGAACAGCTCATACACTGGTTTCATTCCATGTTCGAAAACATGAACGGAATGGCCCTACTTATCGAGTTGCCATACAGTAAAGCCGGGACGAAAATCATCGATATCAATGAGACTGCCTGCAAGACACTGGAATATACCAGGGAAGAATTAATGCGGTTGAACCTGGGAGAAATTGTACATCACGCCAACGTTTCAGATCTGGACGATGAAGTTGAAAAACTGGCATCCGGCAGACAGAGCACCATAGAAATGTATTTTCACACGAAATCCGGCCGGGACCTTACTGTAGAAGTAAATTCATGGCTTATACGGGCGAATGGGGAAGAGTTGGTTCTTTCCCTTGTCAGGGATATTTCCGAATGTGAGAGGATAGAAAAAAAGCTGGTTGAGACCAACCATGAATTGAAGAATGCGCTGGACGAACTGAAGCGGACCCAGGAACAGCTGGTGCAGAGTGAAAAGCTGGCCGGGATAGGCCAGCTTGCCGCAGGCGTTGCCCACGAAATAAACAATCCTCTTGGATACATCACCAGCAATGTGGATACGGCAAAAAAATACATCGACAAGCTCTCCGGCATCTGCAGCCAGGTTCGGGAACTGGCAAGCCGGGAACCGGAACTTGACGAAGAAGCGCTAAGAGATTGTGTCCGCAGGTTTTCCGGTATCATAAATGATAATAGACTGGATTATATAATTAAAGAATTTAATGAAATTTATGATGACATCGATGACGGATTGAGAAGGATAAGCAAAATAGTGACCGGCCTTAAGACCTTTGCACGTGTGGAACAGGGGGAGGGCATCGAGAAATATGACCTGAACGCCGGAATCCGGAATACCTTGCTGGTAGCACACAATGAACTGAAACACCATGCCGAAGTAACAGAGATTCTTGGGGATATACCTCAAATTCCAGTGAGAGGCGGTCAAATCAACCAGGTGCTTCTAAATCTGCTGCTCAATTCCGTTCATGCCATTCGTTCGAAGGATCCGGCCCATGCCGGCCTGATCATTGTTAAAACATACAGCGACGACGAATCGGTATATTGCGAGCTACAAGATAACGGAGCCGGGATTGCAGAGGAAAATAAGGATGAAATTTTTCAGCCGTTTTTCACCACAAAGCCTGTCGGACAGGGTACCGGTCTTGGACTCAACATTGCCTATGACATCATAGTCAACAAACATCATGGGACTTTACGTTTCGAGAGTACGCCCGGAGAAGGTACGAAGTTTATCCTGCGACTTCCGGTAAATAGGCGGGACGAGGCTGAAACAAGCAAGGAATAGCGGATTATGAGCAAAAAGATATTGTTTGTGGATGATGAAATACTAATATTGAAGGCGTTGAGAAGGCTGTTCGCAGATACTGAATTTTCTGTCCGGACGGCGGAAAACGGCGCGGAAGCACTCGTAATGCTGGCGGAAGAGAACGCCGACCTGATCGTATCGGATTTGAAAATGACGGGTATGGATGGTTATGAGCTGCTCAGGACAGTGAGGGATAAGTATCCGTCAATGATCCGGGTGGTTTTGAGCGGCAATTTCGATGAAGGGATGCTGTTGAAGGTTCAACAGAAAAGCCTGGCGCGACTGTATTTGCTGAAACCCTGGCATAATGAGGAACTACTGGGTTCCATCCGGCAGTTGTTTGAAGTGGAGAAAATGCTGCAGAAAAGAAATCTGCTTGTTATGATAAACAAAATCGGTACACTGCCATCCCCTTCTAAAACTTACAACCGTTTTAAAGCGCTTGTGGAACAGGGCGCAGGCTTGAAGGAGATCGCTTCGGTCCTGGAAGAAGACCTTTCCATAGCTGCAAAGATCCTTCAAATTGCCAACACGGCTTTTTACGGCGCCCGGACAGGTTCTGTGAAACAGGCTATAACCTACCTGGGAATCACAAACACCAGTAATATCGTTCTTTCAGCAAATATCATAGACGGCTTGAATCCGCAAACCCAATCAGGTAGGAATGCTGCCGAAATAATATGGAAGCATTCAGATTCGACCAATAAAATCACCATGTACCTCCATAAAAGGCTATTGAACGCGCAAATTCCCGATACAAGCGCAGTAGCAGGACTGCTGCACGATGTGGGAAGAGTGGTGCTTCACAACACCTGTGTACAGGAGAGCCGGAAATTGTTTTCTGCTATGCGCAATGAAGACTTGTATGAATATTTTGAAAAGTCCGAGCCGCGACATGTCACCCACCAGGAGGTAGGTGGATATTTGCTGAAATGGTGGGAGCTGCCTTATCCTATCGTGGAAGCGGCTCTTTTCCACCATGATCCCTTTAACCCCAGAGTCATGAACCGGGATATTGTCTCTCTCGTGCACATAGCCGACGTCTTGTCCTGGAAAACTGTCTTCCGCGTTTCCGGACCGGAAATTGCCCCTGAAGTCCTCGAATATTTCGATCTCTCAAATGATGATTTAAATTCCTTCCTGCCGGAACTGGGGTCTGTCTGACATTTCCCTCCTGCTTTTCAACCCTCTATTCATACATCTTATCCCCTGTTATCTGCATTATATGACAAAACCATCTTTAGTCTGACATTACATGGTATATATAGTATATCGAATAATGCCATTGAATCTTATATTAATAAGTTTAAAGGAGGTTATATTTATGAAATTTATCCACACACTCCGGTTCAGACTGATGGTCATTCTTTTTTGCGTAGCACTTTTACCGCTTAGCGTACTGAGTATCTTTCAGCTGACACAGTTCCAGAATACGATGACGGAAAACGTCAAACTCCAGGAGCACTCAATTGCCGCAACTTATCAAGACATTACCGAAAAATGGGCGATAGGTAAGGTATCCATGCTGACGCAAACGATAAAAAATCATCCCGAATTCAAAAGTATGAACAAGGCTGATATCATTCCGGTTATGGCTACCTTGCTGAAAAGCGACGTCGAAATGGAGGATGCTGCAGTTGTTGACAAGGATGGCATCACTATGAATGAAGCGGGAACAAGTATGAATATTGCAGACCGCGATTATTTTAAAAAGGCGAAGGAAACAAAAAACCCCGTTATCAGCGATGTCGTGGTCAGTAAGAATACAGGCAACAGGATTATTGCGATAACGGTTCCTATACTGGACGATGGAGGCAATTTCCAGGGCGCCCTGCTTGCTTTGATCAAGGTAGGCGCTATGGATAGCAGCATTGGAAGCGTCAAGTTTGAAAAAACGGGGTATGCCTTCGCTCTTTCCTCTACGGGAGAAATGATTTTTCATCCGAATCAGGATTGGATCGGTCAGAAATATACGGATTTAGCGAAAAATCAGGACAAACTTCAAATTTATGCAAACGAAGTTTTGAAAAAAAGCAGCGGAATTGTACAATATAAGGAAGACAACGGGAAGATAAAGATTGCAGCATTTGCCACTATTCCCAGTACAGGATGGAAAATTGTGGTGTCCGTACCGATTGAAGAAGTATTGGCGCATACAAACAATGCAGTAATGGGGTCGACTATCGTGTTAGTTATTGCAATTATTTTCGTCATCCTGGCATCCATCCTGCTGGCCGGATCCATAGCAAAACCGATCCGCCTGGCTGCAGAGCATGTAAAGGAACAGGCGAATGCGGACTTTACACGGAATGTTCCGCCGGAATTCCTCAAACGGAAGGATGAAATCGGCCTGCTTGCCCAATCCATCGACATCATGTGCCGCTCTGTCCGGTCCGCTCTTCACAACGTCATCGATGAGGCGACGAATGTAAGGGAGATGGTGTCTTCCTCGGTACGTAACCTTTCCGAATTGTCCTCCCAGATAGAGGATGTTTCAGCAACGACAGAGGAAATGTCAGCAGGTATGGAGGAGACCGCCGCATCGGCAGAAGAGATGTCCGCCACTTCAGAAGAAATAGATAACGCTGTGGAATCCATCGCAGTAAAAGCACAGAAAGGGACCCTGACAGCCGGCGAAATCAGCAAGCGCGCCCAGAACATGAAGGATACCGCCATTTTGTCACAACAGGCGGCGGGCGAAATGCGCCTTTCACTGGAATCGGACATGAAAACCTCCATTGAGCAGTCGAAGGCAGTGGAAAAAATCAATGTGCTCACTGAATCCATCCTCCAGATTGCATCCCAGACAAACCTGCTTGCGCTGAACGCGGCCATCGAGGCTGCAAGAGCCGGGGAAGCCGGAAAAGGCTTCGCAGTCGTTGCGGATGAGATACGAAAACTGGCCGAGGATTCTAAAAATACTGTAAATGAGATCAAGGGAGTTACAAAAGTTGTGATATCAGCGGTACAGGGACTGACGGAGAGTTCGGAAAAAACCCTGGACTACCTGGTAAATACCGTTATTAACGACTACAAATCCATGGTTGACACGGGAGAGCAATACTATAAGGACGCTGAGTCCGTACAGGACCTGGTAACCGATTTCAGCGCCACGGCCGAGGAGCTTACTGCGTCCATACAGAATTTGACAAAGGCGATTGGGGAAGTGTCCGCATCAAATGGTGAAAATGCGCAGGGTACGCAGAATATAGCGGAAAAAGCCTCAAATGTAATGAATAATACGTCGAAATTGTCCGATCTTATGAATGAAACGGAAAATATATCGGCACGACTGTCCGATGTCGTATCCAGGTTCCGGATATAAAACGGAGGTAAAAAGCGATGAAGGTAAATCAACTTGTACTGTTTACTCTGGGGAAAGAGACGTATGCCCTTCCCATAACAGACATCAAGGAAATCATCCGGTTCCAGAGAATCAGCAGGATGCCTGATATCCCGGATTATATCGAAGGTATGATCAATCTGCGGGGCAAAATAATAACCGTAATCAACCTCGGAAAATTGCTGGATTGCCAGATATCTTCCAAATTGGAGGATTCAATGATAATCATAGAGAAAAACTCAGGTATCGGATACATTGTCGATGAAGTGAATGAAATCAGGACTGTCGAAGAGGAGGACATCATCCCGTGCGTCAGCGTATCCGGGCAATTTGGAAAAACATACGTCAAGAATATTGCGAAAATCGAAGGTATGGTGGTTCCCGTAATTAAAGCGGATGAAATGATCGGACAGGGTACAGGAGAGATGATCGGTCCGGTTCAGGCCGTTAAAAATTGCTAAAGAGGACGGGGAATATTTTCTATTCCTGCAGAGGCACCGGAGATGTTCCCTGTTTTCGACTTGCATTGGTGTTGACATACCTATTGAAAGGGTATATGCCTATGGAAAAGGTACATGCTGTTTTTATTACAGATTCAAACGGAATCCTGATCAATGTGGATTCCGATTTTTGCAGGGTTACCGGTTATTCATCCGCTGAACTTTACGCAATGGGAATGGCAGATCTGCTGCAAGCCGACCAGTGGGATCAATACTGGAGCAAAATGCTCTCCACGTTTGAAAAATGCGTATCAACGATCAGCATATCGGGGCTGATAGAGAAAAACGGCGCCGGGCATTCTGCAACTGTGAGTATTGCCAGAATTCCCGGCAACCTGTTTGTGTGCACCTTGACGCTATAAGTCCGCATTATGCAAACTTCAGGCCCTGTGTTTATCGACACAGGGCTTTGTGCTGTTTATTTTCCGTAAAAGATTATCGCCCGGTAGTGGTTTAATATGAATCAAAACCGGGTTTATTATATTTAATAAATCTTTATTTGTTATTATCGGCCGCTTACCATCGGCAGAATAAGGCATTATTTATAGAAACATGGGTAAAATCGTACTAAAGGCAGACGCGGTGGTATAAGCTGTCTAGCTGTTCTAAAATGAAGCTTTAGGAGGGTTTAGTATGAAAGATTTAAAAAACTATGAATTTTGGTTTGTTACGGGAAGCCAGCACCTTTACGGCCCCGAAACTCTTGCGGAGGCGGCTGAACATTCACGGATAATTGCAGGGGCTATGGATAAGGACAGCGCCATTCCCTGCAGGGTTGTTTTCAAACCGGTAGTGAAAACACCGGACGAAATCACCCGGCTTTGCGAGGAGGCAAATAACGATGAAAAATGTTCAGGGTTAATCACCTTGATGCACACCTTTTCACCGGCGAAGATGTGGATAATGGGGCTCTCCAATCTGCGCAAGCCTTTACTTCATCTGCATACCCAATTTAACAGGGATATTCCCTGGAATAGTATCGATATGGATTTCATGAACCTGAATCAATCGGCCCATGGGGATAGGGAATACGGTTACATAGGTACGCGCCTGCGCCTTGAACGCAAGGTTGTTGCGGGTTATTGGGAAGACCCGGAGGTACGCCGCAGTATAGCTGTTTGGATGCGAGCGGCTATCGGATACCATGAGGGCAGGAAACTCAAGATTGCCCGTTTCGGCGATAATATGAGAGAGGTCGCAGTAACTGAAGGCGACAAGGTAGAGGCACAGATTAAATTCGGCTGGTCTATAAACGGATATGGCATAGGGGATTTGGCCAGGCTTGTTGAAGAAGTGACCGATATGGAGGCCAACAGCCTTCTTGAAGAATACTCAGAGCAGTATGAAATTGCTGACGAGGCACGTATAGAGGGTCAGGCCCGTGATGCCGTGAGGTTCCAGGCAAAAATCGAGATTGCTCTCAAGTCATTTTTACAGGAGGGAGGTTTCGGGGCCTTTACCACTACCTTTGAGGATTTGCACGGCTTAAGACAACTCCCGGGACTTGCCGTACAGCGTCTCATGGAAGCGGGTTACGGCTTTGGCGGCGAAGGGGACTGGAAGACCGCAGCAATGGTCCGGCTGGTGAAACTGATGGGATCGGGACTCGGCAAGGGTACCTCCTTCATGGAAGATTATACATATCATCTTGAGCCAGGTGATGAAATGGTACTCGGAGCGCATATGCTGGAGGTCTGCCCTACAATAGCCGCCGGAAAGCCGAGGATCGAGGTGCATCCCCTTGGGATAGGCGGCAAGGCCGATCCTGCCCGTATGGTGTTCAATGCAAGACGAGGTCCGGTAGTGGCCGCATCCATGATAGATATGGGTGATCGGTTTAGGCTGATAATCAACTCGCTCGACGCTGTAGAACAAAAAAATGATATGCCGAAGCTTCCTGTGGCAAGGGTGCTTTGGAAGCCCCAGCCGTCGCTCAGGGATGCTGCCGAAGCCTGGATACTTGCCGGAGGGGCTCATCATACCGTATTTTCTTTCGACATAACCGAGGAGCATATGGCTGATTGGGCGGAAATGAGCGGTATAGAGTATCTTCTTATAAACAGGAATACCGATATGAGGAGTTTCAAAAACGAATTGAGATGGAATGATATAATCTGGAGGTTAAAGGGAATCCATTGAAAATTGACAATTCAATAATGATGATTTATACTCGACTAAGTAATGCCAATAACGTCGAATGAAGCAGGGGTTATAATTTATGGGCTATCTGTTACTCTTTATCACCTCTCTTTTATGGAGCTTCGTTGGAGTTATGGTAAAATCCGCTTCTTTTATGGCAGACAGCAGTGTTATAACTGTAAGTCGCTTTATATTTGGCGTTGCCTTCTTATATATCCTGATGTTCTTTAAAAAAGAGAAGAGGATTATATACTGGAAACAGAAATGGATATGGATCGGAGTTCTGGGAAAGAGCTTTAATTATATATTTGAAAATATCGCCATTTCGAATGGCCATGCCTATGGGAATGTCGTGGTTTGGCCGGTACAGACGATATTTATTGTAGCTGTTTCAGTATTGTTTTTCAAAGAAGCGCTGCATATACGTAAAGGCGTGGGTATCCTGCTATGCATTGCAGGTGTTGTAATCGTGAGTTTCAGGGGAGCTTCCCCTTCTGAATTTTTCAGGTCCGGTTGGCTGACGCTGGTATTGTTCATTTTCTCCGCTATTGGAGCAGGAGTACATCTTTTAAGTCAGAAAAAACTGATTGATTCTATGGATGCCGGTAATATGAATTTATCGGTATTCCTGTTCTGTTCAATTTTTACCTCGATACCGCTGCCTTTTACCTTTCATCTGACAGGCCGGTTCAGCCCGTGGTCGGTTTTTTCTCTGGTCGGCCTCGGATTCATTACAGGGCTTAGCTTTTATTTTAACGCAAAAGCGTTAAAGAAGGTTCCTTTTCTTACAGCTGTTATTATCAGCAATTCCACACTTTTGTTTACACTCCTTTGGGCATGGTTGGTCTATGGCGAAGCTCTAGATGCTTTTATACTATTTGGAGCGGTTCTGTTAATTGTTGGAATTATTCTTGCTAATATACCGGATAAATTCAAATTCTATATATGGAAGGATGACCATAGAAACAGCTGAAAAAGTAAGTGTCTTTTGATGCAGGATGCGCTTCGGGTGAACTGAGGCATGACAGACAGCAATACCAAATCGGACTTCAAGCTTCCTTCCCATGCGGTCTCATTGATAGAACTTGATAGAGCCTTGATAGAACTTATACGCAGGGCTTGAAAGTTATAATGACGTTATAATTGTTCTATGATATAATGACACCGCTGACGATTTGATTTTAAATTAGTCTACAAAATGGAGAGTGCAGTTTATGGAAAACGTTTCAAGACCGAAAGAACCGCTGGTTACCCACATTTATACAGCAGATCCTTCTGCGCATGTATTTGACGGAAAGCTATACATTTACCCATCCCATGATCTTGATCATAATGAACCTTCCAATGACAACGGAGACCAGTACAAGATGGAAGACTACCACATTTTGTCGATGGACGATCCGAATGTGCCCTGCGTTGACCACGGTGAAGCGCTCCACATGAAAAACGTGCCATGGGTGAGCAAGCAGATGTGGGCTCCGGACGCCGCCTGTAAAAATGGCACATATTATCTGTTCTTCCCGGCGAGAGACAAGGACGGGATCTTCCGCATAGGCGTTGCGACAAGTTCATGCCCGCACGGGCCTTTTACGCCCCAGAATGAATATATCAAAGGCAGCTTCAGTATAGATCCTGCCGTCCTGATGGACGACGACGGCAGGGCGTACATGTATTTCGGCGGCCTTTGGGGCGGTCAGCTTGAAAAGTGGCAGACCGGCAAATTCGATCCGGCTGCAGCCGGACCCAAACCGGCAGAACCTGCACTCGGGCCCAGATTTGCAGAAATGAGCGATGACCTGCTTTCATTCAAATCGGCTTCGCAGGAAGTATCGATAGTCGATGAGGAAGGCAATCCCATCCTGGCCGGAGATGAGGACAGAAGATACTTTGAAGGTCCGTGGATGCACAAATATAACGGATTGTATTATCTTTCGTATTCGACGGGTACTACCCATTATCTCGTTTATGCGGTGGGTAAAAGCCCGAAGGGCCCGTTCGCTTACAAGGGCAGGATACTTAATCCCGTGCTGGGATGGACCACACACCATTCGATAGTGCAGTTCAGGGATAAATGGTATTTGTTCTACCATGACTGCTCGCTCTCAGGCGGAGTCAACCACAAACGCTGCGTGAAATACACCGAATTGAAGTATAACAGCGACGGTACGATTCAGACGATCGAACCGTACGATCAAAAGTAAACCCGGACTCAATGGTAGATACCGGTGAAATTGATGGAAAGCCCGCAGATATTGTTTTCTGTGGGTTTTTTGCCGTGTGCGAACAACATGGGTGCATCAATAGTGGTTCAGCAAAATACAGTTTCAATATTATTGACTTTATGTTAACTGTATTAATATTTAAGTGGACATATCAACATGTTATAATAATATATACTGTTTGAATGGAGTTGGTAAAACGTGCATACGGAAAAGGCTCCCAAATACTATATCGTAAGAAAAGATCTTTGAGATGATTGACCAGGAACAGATTGGCCCCGACGGTACGGTGCCCAGCGAGCATGAGCTCATGAATATGTTTGAGGTGAGCAGGATTAGCAGCTTCTAAGAGAAAAACCGGTTTGTAATTCGATCCTATCATGGACAGGCTCCAACATAGTCAGTATTCCGAAGGAATATGTGGAAGCAGTCTGCGATATCGTTGAAGTGGATTTTCCCTCATCTAAACCGTATCTCGAAAGTGAATACATTGCGGGGAATATGAAGTCTGCACTGGAAAACTGCAGTGACTGCAACCGGTACATTGATGGCGTCCGGCAGATGGTAAACAATCATCCGGCCACAAAATTCATTATTTTTGTTTATCCTGCTTTACGCGCTCCCTGCCGGGAAGATTTGTATTATTTTCCAAGAGTATTTGAAGCTATTTCACCCAGTCGTCAAATTGAATATGCTGGATCTGGCCCCTGTTTCTTGTAGAGGGCAGGACATTCATTACCCGAAAGAAAAGTGATTGACGCTCTTTGAGCAAATCGCCTGTACTCCACGAACGCATCAACCGAATATTGGAATTCAGACTTTCTATGTCCTTTGCTCTATCCAGGCCCCACAAGAACGTGCTGCTGATCGCTCTACCGACAAAGAAGCTGTGTACAACATTGAAAAACATATGCGCACCTGGAAAATGAGTGGCTAGCAGCCTGAAGATTTGCCGTACATCATTCTCCGGAAAGTACATGAGCAAGCCTTCAGTACCATAGGAAAGGAAAATTATATCCTTCTTGAATGATTGCTTCTATTAATCCTGGGTATATTTAACATATGCTTATTGAGTGTATGATGAATTTAATATATACAGAAAAAGGTATAAGGAATTTTGTCTGGCTGAAAGAAGGATTGTTATGGAAGCTAAAAATCAAAATAATAAAATTTTACTTACACTGTTTCTTGGTGTATTGATGGGTGCGCTGGATATTGCAATTGTAGGTCCGGCACTGAAACCGATCAGGGATTGGTTCCAGGCAGGCAGCAGGGACATGACCTGGATTTTCACGGTATATGTGCTCATGAACCTCATCGGTACGCCGATCTTTGCCAAACTGTCGGATACATTGGGGCGGAAACAAATCTATATATTATCGGTTGTTCTATTTGCACTGGGTTCGCTGGTGGTAGCTATTTCCCCAAGCTTTGTTTTTGTTTTGGCAGGAAGGGCCGTGCAGGGATTTGGAGCCGGTGGCATATTCCCTGTTGCATCCGCTGTCATAGGGGACACCTTTCCGCCTGAAAAACGGGGAAGTGCATTGGGCATCATCGGTGCGGTTTTTGGAATTGCCTTCATCATCGGTCCCGTAATAGGCGGCCTTTTGCTGATGGCAGACTGGCGGTGGATATTCATTGTCAACCTGCCAATTGCTATTCTGCTGATTATACTTGCAGCCAGATATCTCCCCTCCGCTGCAAAGAAATCAACAGGTACGTTCGATTGGCTGGGAGCGGTGCTAACCACTTTGATGCTGGTAGGATTTGTTTACGGAATAAATAGTATTGATACCACAAGATTTTTTCAAAGTATTATTGGTCTGAATGTCATGCCCTTTCTGGGGGCGGCTGTTATCCTGCTGATACTGGTAGTTTTCGTTGAGAAAAGAGTAGAAAACCCGCTGATTTCTCCGGCGCTGTTCGGGAAAAAACAGTTGAATATAACGCACCTGCTGTCTTTCGGCGCAGGTTTCGCCGAAGCAAGCCTGGTATTCATTCCCTTGCTGACCATTGCGGCTTTCGGGGTCAGCAACTCCACGTCCAGCTTCATGCTGATGCCGGCTGTTATAGCAATGGCGCTGGGGTCGCCTGGTTTTGGAAGAATGCTGGATAAAAAGGGGGCGAAACCGGTTATTGTATTCGGAATATCGGTCATGACCGCGGGATTTTTCCTATTGGGCATATTCCCGGAAAGTCTGGTTATGTTTTATGTGACAACCTTTTTGATCGGTTTCGGCCTGTCCGGGATGCTGGGTGCACCGATCCGTTACATTCTGCTGAGCGAAGTGGCTGAAGAGCACCGTAGTGCTGCACAGGGTGTTATGTCTGTTTTCTCGAGTGCGGGGCAGATGATCAGCGCGGCAGTAATCGGTTCGCTGGTAAGCAGTTTCGGCAGTTCGGCAAATGCGTACGGGTTGGCATATTTGGCGATTGGTGTCTTTTCAACCCTGTTGTTTGCTTTCTCTCTGCTATTAAGGAACACTTCTGCCAGAAAGGCCAGAGCGGATGATATCCGTTCCACGGCGGTATAATTCCTGCAATTATAAAAAATAAGAAAAAGGCAGCATTGAAAGCATTATTTCCAATGATAATTTCAACGGAAACCGATATATCACCGTGTCGGATGGGCAATATATGGAATTCAGAGGGGCAAAGGGCTATTCTCAGGATAATGCGCCTAGCCTAAAACCGACGGATAGAACATATAAAGAAGGAATGTACAAAGTCAGTAAAGATATAAATCCGGGTGAATACAAGCTGACTCCGGACACCGGAGCCATAAATAGTTATGTTGAAGTGAGCAAGAATTCCAAAGGTACAACGGATAGCATTGTGTCAAACGACAATTTCAAAAACTAAAAATATGTTACTGTTGCTGACGGACAGTATATCAAGCTTGTCGTCTGCCATATAGCTGCGAAATAACCGCCCTGAAAATAAGATGCTGCTGATGATGCCGGTGAAATTGATGAAAAGCCCGCAGATATTTAACGAGGTATTATTTTACAATCAGAAGAGCGTAAAATAAATGAAATGGGTTCGAAAGGCGGCAACGGGGATTTGCCGGCGACAGCGGAAGGAATAAGGGAGGCAGTATATAATGAAATGCACAAAGGAGTACAGACTGGGCTACTCGGAAAAGGCATCGGTAAAGATACTTTATAACTGATTTGTATAATTGTATGCTTCCGGTTTGGACTGTATAATGGAGGCATAATGAAGAAAGCGAGCCGCTGCTAATGGAACAGGAAAATAAACAAAAAGCGCTGTTGGTCGGTGTAAATATTAACCGTCAGTTGTATTTCAGGGAATCAATGGCGGAATTGGCGGAGCTCGCAGCCGCATGCGAGTTCGAAGTTGCCGGTAATATCGAGCAAAATCTGAAGGCTGTCGATAAAGCTTATTACATTGGTCCGGGGAAGGCGGAAGAGGTCAAAGCGCTGGCAGAAGAAACAGGCGCCGGGGTTTTGATATTCGACAATGAATTATCGCCGTCGCAGCTTCGTAATCTGGAGAAAGCCCTTGATTGCACCATTATGGACAGAACCTCCCTCATCCTCGAAATATTCGCAAGGCGCGCGAGGACTCGTGAGGCCAGACTCCAGGTGGAGGTCGCGCGGCTTAAGTACATGCTCCCTCGGCTTATCGGTGCACACGAAGCGCTCGACCGGCAATACGGCGGAGTCGGCACCATGAACAGGGGAGCCGGGGAGAAGAAGCTCGTGCTGGACCGCAGGAGGATAGAAGCCAATATAACCGAATTGGAAAGGGAGCTCGAGGTTATTGCGAACGAACGGCGGACGCAGCGCAAGCAAAGAAACAGATCCGGGCTGCCGACAGTCGCTCTTGTAGGTTATACGAACGCAGGCAAGTCGACCCTGATGAACGCCATGGTCGAGCTTTCACAGAAGCCCGACAGCAAAAAGGTATTCGAGAAGGATATGCTGTTCGCCACGCTCGAGACCTCGGTGAGGAGTATTGCACTGCCGGATAATAAAGTATTCCTTCTGTCGGATACCGTCGGGTTTGTCAGCAAATTGCCCCATGACCTCATCAAGGCCTTCCGCTCTACTCTCGAGGAAGTGAGGGAAGCCGATCTGCTGCTGCATGTGGTTGATGCGTCGAATCCGGACTGTGAACGGCAGAGGGAGGTTGCCGATGAAACGCTGAAACAGATCGGAGCGGGAAACATACCGGTCCTGCATGTATATAACAAGATCGACCTTACCGGGTCAAAGGAGCCTTTGGCAAGAGACGGCAGCATTTATATCTCGGCGCGCGGGAAAGACGGCCTCGAAGACTTGATACGGCTGATAAGCAACAAAATATTCAGGCAGTATGTCGACTGCAGGATGCTGATACCGTACGGGCAGGGCAGAATAGTCTCGTACTTCAATGAAAATGCCAGGGTCAGGTCCCTGGATTATAGAAGCAAAGGCGTATTGCTGGACATGGAGTGCAGGGAAAGCGATTTTAAAAGGTATGAGCAGTTCCTGTACCCGGAATGAATAACCGAACTTCACCGGATAAGCGAAACGAAGCCCTGCGCTCGCGAACCGATCCTGTCTAATTGACGGGGGCGGTTCACGAGTTACAGGGCTTTGTTATTATCGTTGACCTTCAAATGAGCGAAGTGCTGAAATACCTTTCCACCCTGTCCGGCAGGATTGTTACAATATGCTTATCGGATCCGTATTTCCCTGCGGCTTCCACTGACGCCCAAACATTCGCGCCTGAGGACGTTCCGACGAGTACGCCCTGAATCTTGGCAAGGTCTCTTGCGGTTCGTATCGCATCGTCATCCGTGACCTCGATGACTTCATCAATAAGGCTTACGTCGAGCACCGGGGGTATAAAGCCGTCGCCGATTCCCTGTATCTTATGCAGTCCCGGCTCATGGCCAAGCAGCGCCGACACGTTCCTGGGTTCGACCGCGACAATCCTGGCCAGCGGATTATTTTCCTTTATAAATCTGCCCACGCCTCCCAGGGTTCCTCCGCTGCCAAGCCCTGAAACGAATATATCCACCTTGCCGGCCGACTGTTCCCATATCTCATGGGCTGTGGTAAGGTAATGGATCTTAGGGTTATCCGGGTTTTCGAACTGCTGGGGTATGAAGATCGACGGATCGGCCGACTTCCTTCTTTGCACCTCAGCTACGGACCCTCCGATGCTGTCTTTCGCCTTGGTTAGCACGAGTTCGGCGCCAAGTGCCCTGATAATCTTTTTTCTTTCCTCGCTCATGTTTTCCGGCATCACAATTATTACCCTATAACCTTTTTGAACACCTACCAATGCTATTCCGATGCCGGTATTGCCGGACGTGGGTTCCATGATCGTCATTCCGCGCTTTAATGCCCCGCTGGCCTCAGCCTGTTCAATCATGTATTTGGCTACCCTGTCCTTGATGCTTCCGCCGGGATTAAGGAATTCAGCCTTGGCAAAAATGTCGAGACCGGTCAGCTTCTTCAGACTGAGCATGGGCGTATTGCCGACGATATCGAGTACGCTTTCGGTTATCATTTTCAAATCCTTTCATAAGTCAATCATAAGTCATCAAACTATTGCCTTTATTTTAACGTATATTATAATAAATTCCAATTGCAGTGTCATAAAACAAATATCCATTTATGCGACATCAGGGCTGAAACTAAAAAATGAGGAGGAGAATCGGTCATGAAGGCAGGGATATTCGTGCATTCGCGTACCGGCAACACTTTATCCGCGGCGGAAAGGATAAAAAAATCTCTTGAGGCCGGAGGGCATACGGCAGTAATAGAAAGGGTGACTGCTGAAGGCGAGGACCCCGGGAAAGGCGTAAAGTTCAATCTCATAAACATACCGGATACGAGCCCGTATGATGCACTCATCTTTGGCGCGCCTGTAAACGGCTTTTCACTTTCGCTCGCGATGAAAGCCTACCTCGAACAGCTGCCCCACCTGCAGGGCAAACAGACCGCCTGTTTCGTAACGGAGCAATTTCCCAAGCCCTGGATGGGCGGGAATAATTCGATAAAACAGATGAAGGCCTTGCTTGTGAAGAAAGGGGCAGCTATAAAGCAGACCGGTATCGTCAACTGGTCGGCAAAGATCAGAGAAGACCAGATCGACGACATAGCCGGGAGATTTGCAAAAATTTGAACTGAGGATGCTCCGCCTGAAAAGGAAACCACTTGATACGGGGTATAAAATAAGACTATAATTTATAAAAACGATTGAAGACAATTACAAAAGGAAGCGTATCGGATGGTCTATAAAACAGGTGTCAAAACACAAACCGGCAGTATAGGTCCGGCTTACTGGTTTATTTTCGAAAAGAGCAGATTGCTTGTAAATACAGACAGTATCAATAACAGGAGCAGAATACCTTATATAGAGGATATAGAGGAGATCCGCCCGCAGTTGTCGGATATCCTCTATCTCGGGCTTGTCGACGGAAAGGAAAGCTATTGTGCCGAGCTTTGCGAAAAGCCGGACGGGAATGTCCCAGCCCTGTCTGGTTTTGTCCGGACTGAACTCAGAATGCTTTTCGGATCGATCGAGGACGATTGGTACTGGTTGGCCAACCGAGCCTTTCACCTGCTCAGCTGGGGGAAAAAGAACCGCTTTTGCGGCGTTTGCGGAAGTGAACTGTCATTATCCGGGGACGAGGTGGCTTTTAAATGTGATAAATGCGGAAACATCATATATCCAAGGATCTCGCCGGCTGTTATCATTGCCATCACCAGGGGGGACGAGATACTGCTCGCGCATTCCGCGCGCTTTGCCAAAAGCATGTACAGTGTGATCGCGGGCTTTGTGGAAGCGGGAGAGACGCTCGAGGAATGTGTGGAGCGGGAGATAGGCGAAGAGGTCGGGATAAAGGTAAAAAACATCAGGTATTTCTGCAGCCAGCCGTGGCCCTACCCTGATTCGCTGATGGTGGCCTTTACGGCAGAGTACGAAAGCGGTGAGATACGGATAGACGATGACGAGATAACGGACGCGGGTTGGTATACGGCCGACAGCCTGCCGGGCCTGCCTCTCAAGGCAAGTGTCGCCAGAAAGCTCATAGACAACTGGCTGGACAAGGTTTCAAACAAGCAAAGCCGCCAGTAATATTTCAGACGGGTTCTTATCAAATACTGACAATTTAAACGTGCAGATGTTATAATAAAGCATAAATTGTTTTGAGGTGGAATTATGCATATCGATGGAAACCTGATACCCCTGTTCGCAATTGCAGTAGGTTTGATAATTACGGTAACCAAGATACTTACCGAATCGATATCGAGATACAAGCTGAAGGCCGAACAGATTAGGGCCGATGCAATGGTCAGGGCCGAAGAGGTAAGATCCAGGAACGAACTGGAACTGGAAAGGCTGATGCGTCAGGATCAGGCAAATAATAAGGACTCTGCCTCCAATAATTCCGGAAGCAGCATGGGGACAAGCGCGGGCAATAACATGGGCTATAGCGCGGGTAATAGTACTGGAAGCGGTTTCGTATTCAATGGCGAGGAAGATTACAAAACCAGGAACCGCGTCAGAGAATAAACCTCATATATCATACCTGCTCCTGGGTATTACAAAGCCCCGCAGCTTATGGTGCAGGGCTTTGTGCGTGCGTGAGACATGCGTACGGCACAAACGTGTCATATGCGCAATCCTTGCCGGTCAGGTATTGAAATTCACGATATTTCGCCTGTAGTTGTCTTCAATGATGCTATGAAGCTTATCTATCGACTTTGAAATTACTTTATTCTCATCGCCTATACTTGATTTAAGGCCGGCATTGGCCAGCAGGAAAATGAGCGGATTCCTGTAATTTGCGGGGAATCTGCCAAGTATGCCTGCCGTGCTGTAATAATTCTTTTTCGTGTACTGATAGCCTTCGTAAAGCCTGTCTATGGTCATGTTTTTCGGAAGGTACGTGACGGTGCAGTGATCGTAGTAGTCCCAGTTTTCGGTAATCAGGCGCCCCTGCCTTTTAAATTCGTTGTAAATATCGGTCCCGGGATAAGGGGTCAGTATATTGAAGGTTGCGGACGGTATTTTCGTTTTGTCCAGGAATTGCAGCGTTTCGTCGAAAACCGATTCATCGTCGTCATCAAAGCCGAATACGAAGGATGAGTGGAAATAGATGCCCTGATTCATTATTTTTTTGATCGCTTCATAGGTGTTCTCAAGGGTCTTCATGCTTTTGCTCATGCGTTTAAGCTTCTGTTCCGATACGGTTTCCATTCCGAAGAACAATCCCCTGCACCCGCTTTTATATGCCAGCTTCATAAGCTTTTCATCCCTGGCGAACGAAATCGATGCCTGGCCGACCCAGATGATTTTGAGCTCACTCAGCGCTTCGAACAGCTCTGTTGCATATGAAGGGTTGCCGACGATATTGTCGTCCATGAACATGAAACGCTTGCTTCCAGAGGCCGTTATATCCTGTATTACACGGTCAATCGCAACATGCCTTATCCTTCTGCCGAAAAATTTCCACACACTGCAGAATTCGCAGGAATAAGGGCAGCCTCTCGAGGTGACGACAGGTTCGATACCCATCACCGACCTGTGTTTGATCAGATCCCGTCTGGGCAGCGGGTATTCGTCCAGATTCGCCGCGGTTCCCCCGTTATAGAAGGGCTGAAGCTTGTCTTCTTCCGCATCCTTGAGCATTTTTGCCCAAACCGGCTCCGCTTCTCCTATCATCACTGCGTCACAGTGCTCCTTGGCTTCTTCCGGAAGCACCGTGGGATGTATCCCGCCGATGACGACCTTCTTTCCCCTTTTCCGGAATTCCTCCGATATCGTATAGGCTCTGTTTGCAGTTGCAGTCATACAGGTGATGCCGACCAGATCGCATTGTATATTATAATCGAGCTCCTCGACCTCTTCCTCAAGTATCCTGATATCGTACTTCTCCGGAGTCAATGCGGCTATGTACTGCAGCGATACCATCGGAAATCTGATTATATACCGGGTCTTTACACTTGGATCTTTCATGGGGGCTATCAGTAATATTTTCATTATTTCTCCTTGTATAATGAATTTCACATTATACATTTTCCTTTCTTTCATGGGCGGATCGTCATTTAAAATCTTCTTTTGCTTATAGATACGAAAATATAAACAAAAGTACTTAAAAAATGTAAAAATATTTTTCCCATAAAATAGTGTCCTTAACCGACGTTAATCAGGCAGCAACAGAACCAAAATAAAATCAAGAAACCTCTTGCAATGTTGGACACAATATAGTAGAATATTTCTTGCTGTGACATGACATACGATGAAATGGAAGATTGCTATTCTTTGAAATAGGGAACTCCCATGGAGAATGTCCGATTCATGAAACCGGGCGACAAGTCACTGTACATTTTGCGAGAGCACAGAAAGTGTGTCTGTTTGTAAAGTACAGCCCAGGTTTTACTAGCCGAAAGGCTATGTAAGCAGCCTGGGTTTTAAAATATCGAAACAGGAAACACCCGGCATAGTGTACAGAAAAAATGCTTGTTGTACGTAACAGTCAAAGGAGATAAGGAATGCTGCGTATCTCCCAACATTAATAAGGAGGTTATTGTATGGCAAACAACCAAAAAATCAGAATCAGGCTGAAAGCGTTCGATCATCAGATACTTGACCAGTCGGCGGAAAAGATCGTGGACACTGCTAAGAGAACCGGCGCACAGGTATCAGGACCCGTTCCGCTTCCGACGCAGAAGGAAATAGTAACGATCCTAAGAGCTCCCCACAAATACAAGGACTCGCGTGAACAGTTTGAAATGAGAACCCACAAGAGACTGATAGACATACTGATGCCGACACCCAAGACGGTTGATGCGCTGATGAGGCTCGATTTACCGGCTGGAGTCGATATAGAGATCAAGCTTTGATCGGTCCGCTGTCGGCCGATAGTATCGGTTACAGCCTCCGGCAGTTGATTTCTGTGACAGTTTACCGGCAATCAGCTCCACTGGTTCGGGTAAACGATAATTGAGTGATCATGTTCGCAAGACCGGCAATTTATTACATCAATTGCTCTTCATTGTGAACCAATGATATTTAGGAGGTAAGTAAATGAACAAATTTATCCTTGGCAAGAAAATTGGAATGACACAAGTATTTACTGACGAAGGTCTTTCAATACCGGTAACGGTTATACAGGCCGGCCCGTGCGCAGTCGTTCAGAAGAAAACAATTGAAAACGACGGTTATACGGCATTGAAACTCGGGTTTGAGGATATTCCGGAGAAGAAGCTCAGCAAGCCTGAAAAAGGTCTGTTTGCAAAAATAAAGGTTGCTTCGAAAAGATATCTCAGGGAATTCCGTACCGACGACATCAACAAGTACGAAGTCGGACAGGAAATAAAGGCAGCCGACATGTTCAATGCCGGCGACAGGATCGACGTAAGCGGCATATCCAAAGGTAAAGGCTTCCAGGGTACCATTAAGAGATATGGACAAAAAGGCGGTAAAGAAACTCACGGTTCCATGTACCACAGAAGGGTCGGTTCCATGAGCGCCAATACGAGCCCTGCAAGGGTTTTCAAGGGCAAAAGGCTGCCTGGTCATATGGGAGTCGATAAAATTACAGTTCAGAACCTTGACGTAGTCAGGGTCGACAGCGAAAGGAACCTGCTCCTTATCAAAGGTGCGGTCCCGGGACCCAAAGGCGGTCTGGTAGTTGTCAGGGAAACTGTAAAATCCGGCAAGTAATACAGATGGGAGGAGGAAGCGATTATGCCAAAGGTTGATTTATACAATATGAAAGGCGATACAGTCGGACAGATCGAACTGAAGGATGAAATATTCGGTATCGATGTGAACAGCAATGCTATGCATCTCGCCGTACAGAACCAATTAGCAAATAAGAGGCAGGGTACACAGTCCACCAAAACCAAGAGTGAGGTAAGCGGGGGCGGTATCAAGCCATGGAAACAAAAGGGCACCGGCAGGGCAAGACAGGGCAGCATCCGTTCCGCTCAGTGGATCAAGGGTGGTATCGTTCTTGGACCGAAGCCGAGGAGCTATTCCTACACAATTCCGAAGAAACTGAAGAAGCTGGCTCTCAAGTCGGCTCTCACATCCAAGGTCAACGGCAACGAACTTCTTGTTCTTGATCAGTTGAACTTTGACAGCATCAAAACTAAACAGATGGCAAACGTACTGAATTCACTGAAGGTCGATTCCAGCGTTCTGATCGTTCTCAGCGGCAAGAATGAAACGGTTGAGAAATCGGCAAGGAACATACCCGGCGTGAAGACGGCGTTCGTAAATACCATAAACGTTTTCGACATTTTGAAATATGACAAATTCATCATTACCAAGGACGCAGTGGAAAAAGTCGAGGAGGTGTACGCATAATGAGAACTCCGCAGGATATTATTCTAAGGCCGTTCATCACAGAAAAGAGCAACCTTGATGTGGCAAGCGGAAAATACACCTTTATCGTCGACGTCAAGGCGACCAAGACGGAAATCAGGCAGGCTGCTGAAAGGCTGTTCTCTGTAAAAGTGCTTCAGGTCAATACAATGAACTATGACGGAAAGATCAAGAGAATGGGCGTTCATGAAGGTCCGAGACCGGATTGGAAAAAAGCGGTTGTAAAAATAGATCTTGATCCGAAGCCTGAGATTTACCTGGCCGAAGGCGGTAAGGAAGTAGTCAGCCAGAGAAAATACAAGACAAGCATCGAAGAATATGGCGTAACGCAATAAAAGATTATCATTCACGCATTTAAATTAAGGAGTGAGAAGAAATGGCATTAAAAAAGTATAGTCCTACTTCTCCCGCCAGAAGGTTCATGACGGTTTCCAGTTTTGAGGAAATCACCAAGACCGAACCTGAAAAATCTCTTGTCGAGATTATAAGAAAGTCAGGCGGAAGAAACTCATACGGTAGGATCACCGTACGCCACAGAGGTGGCGGAGCAGTGCAGAAGTACAGAATCATTGACTTCAAAAGAGATAAGGACGGCATAAAGTCAAAGGTAGCCGCCATAGAGTATGATCCAAACAGGACTGCAAATATTGCTCTTCTCTACTATGCAGACGGAGAAAAAAGGTATATCCTGGCTCCCGTCGGACTGAACGTCGGCGATACGGTTGAATCCGGGCCCAACGCGGATATCAAGCCGGGCAATACGCTCCCGCTGAACAGTATCCCGGTCGGTACCCTGATCCACAACGTCGAGCTCAAACCCGGCAAGGGCGGACAGCTTGTAAGAGCTGCAGGAAATTCAGCGCAGTTGATGGCAAAAGAGGGCGATTATGCCCAGGTAAGGCTTCCATCAGGCGAAGTCAGAATGATCAGCATGTTGTGCAAAGCCTCCATTGGCCAGGTAAGCAATATTGAAAATGAAAACGTTTCAATAGGCAAGGCCGGAAGAAAGAGATGGATGGGTATAAGACCTACCGTACGTGGTGTTGTTATGAATCCTGTCGACCATCCTCATGGTGGTGGTGAAGGCAAGTCTCCTATCGGAAGACCGAGTCCGGTTACTCCCTGGGGTAAGCCTACACTTGGTTATAAGACAAGGAAGAAGAAGAACAAATCCGATAAGTTCATAATCAAGAGAAGGAACCAGAAATAATTAACGTTACGGTTATCCGATGTAAGGAAAGGAGGACTGACACCTAATGAGCAGATCATTAAAAAAAGGACCATTTGTTGATTTGAGGCTCCTCAAGAAAGTTGAGGATATGAATAAGACAAATGAAAAGAAAGTTCTGAAGAGCTGGTCCAGAGCATCAACGATATATCCTCAGATGGTAGGACATACAATCGCAGTGCATGACGGCAGAAAGCATGTACCAGTATATATAACGGAAGAAATGGTGGGCCACAAGCTTGGTGAATTCGCGCCGACCAGGACATTCAGAGGTCACGGCCATCACACCGAGAAATCATCAGCATTGAAATAAGTAATGCTGGTACAAAAGTAACAAGCTTAAAGCCGAAAGGAGGAATTCCAGTTGGAGAAGAAGGTTAAATCGAAAGAAGAACTTCTAAAGGATAAGGATCAAATCCTGGATGAATATAACAAGACCCAGAGCCAGTCAAAGAAACCTGCTCTGCTGACCAAGAAAGAGAAAAAGGTGCTTGGGATCGGCAAGGACGAAGGAAAAGCAATCCTCAAGTATGCAAGGATCTCGTCAAGGAAGGTAAAGATAGTTCTGGATCTGATAAAGGGTAAAAACATTGACGAAGCTTACGCTATCGTAAGATATACACCCAAAGCTGCTTCCGAATTACTCTACAAGCTTCTGAAATCAGCCGAAGCCAATGCCACAAATGATCCCAGCAAGGGACTCAACAGGGATGAGCTTTTTGTAGCTGAGGCATATGCCACTCAGGGACCGACCCTGAAGAGGATAATGCCGAGAGCGCAGGGCAGAGCAAACAGAATCAGGAAGAGGACCAGCCACATTACAGTCGTTTTAAAGGAAAGATAATCGAGGCAAAGGAGGTTTGATGATGGGCCAGAAGGTAAATCCGCATGGATTGAGAATAGGGATAATCAAGGATTGGGATACCAAATGGTATGCCACTGACAAGAACTTCAGCGAGTTTTTGGTTGAAGACAACAAGATCAGAAAGTTTGTTAAGAACAAATTATATATTTCCGGCATATCGAGAATCGAGATCGAAAGGGCTGCCAACAAGATCAAGGTCAACGTTCATACAGCTAAACCGGGTCTCGTGATCGGAAAGGGCGGCGCCGGTATCGAGGAACTCCGCAAGGAAGTCGAGGCACTCACCGGTAAGAGCGTTCTGATCAACATTACGGAAATCAAGTCACCCGAACTTGACGCGCAGCTCGTAGCTGAAAACATCGCTTCACAGCTCGAAAAGAGAATTTCTTTCAGGAGAGCGATGAGACAGACGATGTCAAGAGCCATGAAGCTCGGAGCAAAGGGTATCAAAACCGCTTGCTCCGGAAGACTCGGCGGAGCTGAAATAGCAAGATCGGAACATTATCATGAGGGAACAATTCCGCTCCAGACTTTAAGGGCCGACATCGACTACGGTTTTGCAGAAGCAAATACCACCTACGGTAAAATCGGCGTAAAAACCTGGATATATAAAGGTGAAGTGCTTCCCGCTGTCAAAAGGGAAAAGAAAGCGGAAGGAGGCGATCGGTAATGTTGATGCCGAAGAGGGTAAAACGCAGAAGGGTACACAGAGGCAGAATGACTGGTGTTGCTTCCAGGGGTAACTTCATTTCGAATGGAGAATTCGGTCTGCAGGCTCTCGAGCCCGCATGGATCACAAGCAATCAGATAGAGGCTGCCAGAATAGCGATGACCCGTTTCACAAAGAGGGGCGGTCAGGTCTGGATCAAGATCTTCCCCGACAAGCCGGTTACCAAGAAACCTGCTGAAACCCGTATGGGTAGCGGTAAAGGTTCACCGGAGTACTGGGTCGCAGTAGTAAAGCCGGGCAGGGTATTATTTGAAATCGCAGGCATGCCGGAAGAAACTGCAAGAGAGGCTATGAGACTCGCAATGCACAAGCTTCCGATAAAGTGCAAGTTCATAGCCCGCGATAATGAAATGGGTGGTGACGAAATTGAAAGTCAATGAAATGAGAGATAAATCACAGGAAGAACTTCAGAAGGAACTGAACGAACTCAAATCGGAACTGTTCAAACTTCGTTTCCAGCTTGTAACCAACCAACTGGAAAACCCTATGAAGCTGAAGGATGTTAAGAAATCAATAGCCCGTGTCAAAACGATATTAAGGGAACGTGAAATAAAAGGAGTTCAGGCGTAAGTCTGGTATCGATGAAAGGAGGTATCCTGCTTGGAAGAGAGAGCATTGAGGAAAACCAGGGTGGGCAAGGTAGTAAGCGACAAGATGGATAAGACGATCGTCGTTGCAATAGAAACCAGCGTAAAGCACCCCTTGTATAAGAAAATCGTCAAAAGGACGTACAAACTGAAAGCTCATGACGAGAACAACGAGTGCGGTATCGGTGACAAGGTTAAAGTTATGGAGACACGCCCGCTTAGCAAGGATAAAAGGTGGAGGCTCGTCGAAATCATAGAAAAGGCTCGCTAATAGCCGATTTTCAAAGTAATTGGAAGGAGGTACTGGCATGATACAGGTCCAGTCCACGCTGAAATCAGCGGATAACACAGGAGCCAAGGAAATGATGTGCATCAAGGTACTCGGCGGTTCCTGGAGGAAATATGCCAACATCGGAGACGTGGTGGTCGCTTCGGTTAAAAGCGCAACGCCCGGCGGTGTTGTAAAAAAAGGCGAAGTAGTCAAATGTGTTATCGTACGTTCCAAGAAGGGTGTAAGAAGGCCCGACGGATCATATATCAAGTTTGACGAAAATGCGGCGGTAATAATCAAAGACGATAAAAACCCCAGAGGAACACGTATATTTGGCCCTGTTGCGAGGGAACTGAGGGATAAGGAATATATGAAGATCCTGTCACTCGCACCGGAAGTTCTATAAGGCAGGATGTTTAGCGCCTTATGGCGCGAATTTCCACCGAAACATCCAAGGCAGGATGTTTAGCGCCGAAAGGCGCGAGTTTCCACCGAAACATCCATGAAAGGAGGCGGCTTAAATTGGCAAGTAAAGTTCATGTAAAAAAAGGAGATACGGTTTACGTACTCTCAGGCAAGGATTCGGGCAAGAAAGGTAAGGTTCTGGCTGTCAATCCGGACGACATGTCCGTGCTCGTAGAGGGCGTAAATATGTCGACAAAGCACAGGAAGCCGAGGACAAGATACCAGCAGGGCGGAATAATCCATCAGGAATCTCCGATCAGCAGCTCGAAGGTCATGCTTGTCTGCAACAGGTGCAAGACTCCGACGAAGGTAAAAATAGATGTTCGTGAAGATGGTCACAAGGATCGTGTCTGCAAAAAATGCGGAGAAATCATAGACACACAGAAAGAAGCTAAAGAAGATTAATCACTCTTCTTGAAAGGAGGTTAAGTTTTAATGGCCAGACTTAAAGACAAATATGTACAGGAAGTAGTTCCGGCAATGCAGGCAAAGTTTAAATATACAAGTTCCATGCAGATGCCCAGGCTCGAAAAGGTCGTGCTCAACATGGGCGTGGGAGACGTTAAGGAAAATCCCAAGGCTATGGATGCAGCAGTAAACGATATGACTATAATCACTGGTCAGAAGCCGGTTATCACCAAGGCAAAGAAATCGATCGCAAACTTCAAACTGAGACAGGGAATGAATATAGGCTGCAAGGTTACACTCCGCGGCAATATGATGTTCAATTTCGTAGATAAGCTGTTCAATGCGGCGCTTCCGCGAGTAAGAGACTTCAGAGGGGTGTCCGGAAACGCGTTTGACGGAAGAGGCAACTATACGCTTGGCGTAAAGGATCAGCTTATTTTCCCGGAAATCGAGTATGATAAGGTAGACAAGGCAAGGGGCATGGACATCGTATTTGTTACCACAGCTAAGACCGACGAGGAAGCGAAAGAGCTTCTGAAGCTTATGGGAATGCCTTTTAGTCAGGGATAATAGGTATGGGGAGAACAAGGTAAAGGGACACATCTTATAATACTGTTACAGGAAATGTCCCTTATACTGAAGATGTTCCCCGATGGAAGGAGGATAAACGTGGCAAAAAAATCAATGATAATTAAACAGCAGAGAGATCCGAAATTCAGCACCAGGGCCTATAACAGATGCAAGCTTTGCGGAAGGCCTCATGCTTATATGAGGAAATATGGAATATGCCGTTTGTGCTTCAGGGTACTGGCTTATAAAGGGCAGATACCTGGTGTGAAAAAGGCCAGCTGGTAATAAATTTTGGAAGGAGGTTGAACATATGCAAATTACAGACGCTATCGCAGACATGTTGACGAGAGTCAGGAATGCAAGTTCGGCAAAGCACGAATCAGTTGACATACCGGCGTCCAATATTAAAAAGGATGTTGCCCGCATATTGCTCGACGAAGGATACGTTAAAAATGTTGAGTATATAGAAGACGGCAAACAGGGACTTATAAGAATAGCATTGAAATACACCGGAAACAAGCAAAACGTAATAACCGGTATCAAAAGGATCAGCAAACCGGGACTCAGGGTTTATGCGAACAAGGATGAACTGCCGAAGGTGCTTGGAGGACTTGGCGTAGCAATTATCTCCACGTCCAGGGGAGTTATGACCGACAAGAAAGCAAGAACCGAAGGTGTCGGCGGAGAAGTGCTCGCTTTCATTTGGTAATACCTATTAGAGAAAAGAGTCTGCTTGCAGCAGGCTAAAAAGGTAATTCAATCGAAAACGATTGAGTAATGAAGCTGCAAAAATTATATTAAGGAACAATAAGTTTTTGCAGCAGAAATTGAGGAAATACAAGTTCAAAATCGGAGGATTTTGCATTGTATAGATTCTGAAAAGGGCTCGTGATGAACGGGCTCACAATCTGAAGAACAGGAGGTGCTTTAAATGTCAAGGATAGGAAAAATGCCTATTGAAATACCCGCAGGTGTTAATGTAGATATAAATGGTAACGTTGTCACCGTAAAAGGGCCCAAGGGCACTTTGACAAAAGAGTTTCACAAGGATATGATAATTGTTAAAGAAGGCACAAAGGTAGTAGTAACAAGGCCTTCAGATGAAAAGATCCATAAATCCCTCCATGGGTTGACAAGAACTTTGTTGAGCAACATGGTAACAGGAGTCACAAAGGGCTTTGAAAAGTCACTGGATATCAATGGTGTCGGTTACAGGGCGCAGAAAACCGGAAAGAAGCTCGTACTTACTCTCGGTTATTCACACCCGGTAGAAATGGATGAACCTGCAGGCATTACGTACGAAGTCCCGGCTCCCAACAAAATCATTGTCAAAGGCTGCGACAAGCAGGAAGTTGGAGAGTGTGCCGCAAAGATCAGGGCGAAGAGAGAGCCTGAAGTCTATAAGGGCAAGGGTATCAAGTATGAGACTGAGGTAATCAGGCGCAAGGAAGGAAAAGCCGGCGCTAAAAAGTAGCAGGAGGGAGCTGAATTAAATGATTAACAAGCCCAACAAAAACGAAATCAGGCTTAGGAAACATGTCAGGGTTCGCAAAAAAATCACTGGAACAACCGAGCGTCCAAGGCTCAATGTTTTCAGAAGCTTACAGAATATATATGTTCAGATCATAGACGATACGACCGGTACAACTCTCGTATCAGCCTCTACGCTCGATGAAGCGATCAAGGGCAAACTTGCATACGGCGGGAACAAAGCCGCTGCAAAGGAAGTCGGAAAGCTGATCGGACAGAAGGCAGTGGAAAAGGGAATCAAACAGGTTGTATTTGACAGAGGCGGTTACCTGTATCACGGCAGAGTTATGGAACTCGCAGAAGGTGCAAGGGAAGCCGGTCTTGAGTTTTAGGAAAGAGGAGGGATAGATTTGCAGCGAATTGATGCAGGCACATTGGATCTTAAAGAAAAGGTCGTTAAAATAGGACGTGTTACCAAGGTTGTTAAGGGTGGTAGAAACTTCCGTTTCAGCGCACTGGTAGTTGTAGGCGACGAAAACGGATATATAGGAAGCGGTATAGGTAAAGCTACTGAAATTCCCGACGCGATCAGGAAGGGCATTGATGACGCCAAGAAGAACCTGATAAAGGTTCCTCTTGTTGAAACCACAATCCCCCATGAAGCAATCGGAGAGTTTGGTGCAGGAAGAGTACTTCTGAAGCCTGCCGGCCCCGGTACCGGCGTTATCGCAGGCGGTCCTGTCAGGGCGGTCCTCGAATTGGTCGGAGTACGTGACATCAGGACAAAATCACTGGGGTCCAATAACCCGATAAACATGGTAAATGCTACGATCCAGGCACTTTCTCAGCTCAAGACTGCTGAAGAAGTAGCCAGACTGCGCGGAAAGACCGCAGAAGAAATTTTGGGTTAGGAGGATACTACGGTGGCAAAGCTTAAAATCACGCTGACAAGAAGCACGAATAAATGTCTGGAAAACCAGAAGGCTACTGTAAAGGCTCTCGGTTTGAAGAAAATCGGAAGCGTTGTCGAACAGCAGGATAATCCTCAGATAAGAGGAATGATCAAAACGGTATCACACCTGGTATCCGTAGAAGAAATATAAGGGAGGTGCAGAAGTTGAAACTACATGAATTGCAACCCGTACCGGGCGCAAAAAAGGCTCCGACCAGAAAAGGCCGCGGAGTTGGTTCAGGCAACGGTAAAACCGGCGGCCATGGACATAAGGGCCAGAATGCACGCGCCGGCGGCGGAGTAAGACCTGGTTTCGAAGGCGGACAGATGCCTCTTTATAGAAGGGTACCCAAGAGAGGTTTCAACAACAAGGATTTCGCCAAAGTATATGCTGAAATAAATGTTTCTACCCTGAATCTGTTTGAGGACGGCGCCGTTGTAAACGGAGAGCTTCTCAGGGAAAAGGGTATCACCAAGAAGTTGTATGATGGAGTTTCCGTTCTTGGTAACGGCGAACTTACAAAGAAACTTACTGTACAAGCTGCAAGATTCACCAAGACAGCTTCTCAGAAAATCGAGGCTGCGGGAGGAAAGGTAGAGGTGGTATAGTATGGGCGGAATGATCGAAACTTTACGCAACGCATGGAAAATTCCGGACTTGCGTAAAAGGATCCTGTTCACTCTAGCAATGCTGGTAGTATTCAGAATCGGCTCTTTCATACCGAATCCGGGCGTCAATGCAAAGGTATTTTCCGACCTGATGAATTCGGCCGGATCGCTTGGCGGCTTCCTGGATATAGTTTCAGGAGGAGCTTTCAAACTGGCGACTGTTTTTGCAATGAGTATCACTCCATACGTTAATGCATCCATTATAGTACAGCTTCTTACAGTAGCTATCCCTGCGCTCGAAAAGCTGCAGAAGGAAGGCGAAGAAGGAAGAAAGATCCTGCAGCAGTATATCAGATATGGTACCGTCGTACTTGCTCTGATTCAGGCAATTGCACTTTATATCACATTACAGGGCAGACAGGGCGTAGTTGACGGAGGAAGCGTGTTCACGTTCCTTACGATAGTCATGACGTTCACCGCGGGTACCGCATTCCTGATGTGGCTCGGTGAGCAGATTACAGAATACGGCATCGGCAACGGTATATCGATGATCATCTTTGCAGGTATCGTTTCAAGGGGCCCGAAAGGCGTTCAGTCGCTTATAGACAACTATAACCTCGGAAACTTCGGACCTGGCGTTCTCGGCATACTTGCAATAGCCGGAATACTGCTCATATTCGTGGCGGTAATAGCTGCGGTCATATGGGTTCAGCAGGCTGAAAGAAGGATCCCGATACAATACGCAAAACGTGTCGTAGGAAGAAAGATGTACGGTGGACAGAGCACTCATCTGCCAATCAAGGTAAATCTCGCAGGCGTTATACCGATAATATTTGCAATGTCCATCATGCTGTTCCCCTCGACGGTCATCACGATGTTCTTTGCAAATGCTGACAACTGGTTTGTAAATACTTTCAAGAATCCTGAGAAGTCCGTGTGGTATATTATAATTTATACCATTTTGATAGTATTCTTCACCTTCTTCTATTCGGTTATGCAATTCAACCCGATAGAAATCGCGAACAATATGAAGAAAAACGGCGGATTCATACCCGGATACAGACCTGGTAAAGCGACTTCCGACTATATCACGAAGGTGCTGAACAGGATTACCTGGTTCGGAGGCTTCTTCCTCGCTATAGTTACAATCGCACCGATAATCCTCGGAAATATCACGAATATACCGGGAATATGGTTCGGCGGTACTGCGGTATTGATTCTTGTCGGTGTTGCTCTTGATACTGTCAAGGCGGTCGAATCGCAAATGCTTATGAGACATTACAAAGGATTTTTGGAATAATCAAATATAAATGAGCCGGCATATGCGGAGGCGCTGAGCCAAAAACATCTGCCGGCTTTAGCGAAAGGTCTTGCAGGATAGAAATGAAACTTGTTGTTTTAGGAGCTCCCGGCGCGGGAAAGGGGACCCAGGCAGTAATTCTTGCTGAAAAGCTCAAGGTTCCCCATATATCAACCGGTGACATATTCAGAAGCAATATAAAAGAAGGCACTCCTTTAGGTAAATTGGCAAAGCAGTATATCGACAGCGGCGCACTTGTACCCGATGACGTTACGATAGGTATAGTGAAGGACAGGCTGCAAAAGCCGGACTGCAAAAATGGGTTTATACTGGACGGTTTTCCTCGTACGATCGCACAGGCTCAGAGCTTGGATGACATGCTGGCAAGTATGGGAACAAAGCTTGACAAAGTTCTCGACCTGGAAGTAGAGGACGAAGTGATCATAAAGAGATTATCCGGAAGAAGGGTGTGCCCGGATTGCAGCGCCAGCTACCATATCGATTTCAATCCTCCGAAAAAGGACGCGATATGTGACAGCTGCGGAGCCAAACTGATCCAAAGAGAGGATGACCGCGAACAAACGGTTATCAATCGCCTGAAGACCTACCATGCTCAGACGGAACCCCTGATCGGTTACTACAGGGGCAAGGGAATACTAAAGGAAGCGCAGGGAAAAGGACAGATCGCAGAAACTACGATTGAAGTTTTCAAAGCGTTGGGTATTAAAGCATGATATCGATAAAATCGAGATCCGAACTCGAAGCGATGAGCAAAGCATGCGAGATAGTAGCGACCGCGCTTAAGCTTGTCGAAGAAGCAATAAAGCCAGGCGTGACAACAAAGGAGCTCGACAGTATAGCCGAAAGATATATACTGAGCCGGAAGGCGACGCCCTTGTTCAAGGGAGTGCCGTGTGCAATAAGGGGCGGCATCGATTTTCCCGGGACCATATGTGCATCCGTTAACAACGAGGTGATACATGGTATACCGGGTTTAAGAGAATTAAAAGATGGAGATATTATAAGTATCGATATGGGTGCAAGCTTCGGCGGCTTCTGCGGCGACGCAGCCAGGACATTTCCCGTAGGCAGTGTTTCAGAGGAAGCGTTGAAGCTGATACGTGTTACCGAACAAAGTTTCTATGAAGGAATAAGAAACGCGGTTAAAGGAAACCGTATAGTGGATATCTCCAGGGCAGTGCAGCAGCATGCCGAACAAAACGGCTTTTCCGTCGTTCGGGAATATGTAGGCCACGGAATAGGCAAAGAAATGTGGGAACCTCCTCAGATACCTAACTACGCGACCCGCGAGAGGGGACCAAGGCTTGAACCCGGTATGACCATAGCAATAGAACCCATGATCAACCAGGGAGTTTACGAAGTTAAAGTACTTGGCGACAAATGGACTGTGGTTACAGCTGATGGCAAATTATCCGCACACTATGAAAACACTATTGCTATAACTGACGGTGAACCGATAGTTATGACTAAACTCTGAGGTGAAGATTGTGGGTATAGCTTTAGGTCAGATCGTAGTTTCAAGAGCGGGCAGGGATGCCGGCGGACGCTTCGTTGTAATAAAGGTGATTGATGAGCACTTTGTTGAAATTTGTGATGGTGACCTTCGAAGGTTGGAAAACCCGAAGAGGAAAAAAATCAAGCATTTGAATATTACAGCAGAAAAGGCGCAAGGCCTTGAGGAAAAGCTAAAGAGCGGAAGCAGGATAACAAATGCGGAAATAAGGAAGGCTCTGGCGGGACTGGATAGTTGATAAGGAGGTTTTGAGGTTTGTCAAAGGACGATGTAATCGAAGTTGAAGGTAAAATCGTAGAAGCATTGCCGAACGCAATGTTTCAAGTGGAACTCGAAAACGGACACAAGGTGCTTGCTCACATATCCGGCAAGCTTAGGATGAATTTCATAAGAATATTGCCGGGTGACAAGGTGACATTGGAATTATCACCGTATGACCTGACACGCGGAAGGATCACCTGGAGGGCAAAGTAAGCATCTTTAGGCATATTGTAAAAGAATAAAACGTTGGGAGGGTTTAAAATGAAAGTAAAACCGTCTGTGAAAGTAATGTGTGAGAAGTGCAAGATAATCAGGAGAAAAGGCAAGGTAATGGTTATTTGTGAAAACCCGAAGCACAAACAGAAACAGGGTTGATTAGGATGGAAAATTGATAATTGAATTCTTGTGAACAACCTTGTTATGCATGTGAATATGTGATATAATTTTGGCTTGACTTGCAAGCAATTATCAATTATCCTTCCCAGGTTGGGAATTGATCACCCAGGAGCGGCTGCATGTCGGCTCTGCCGTACATGATCCGGGGTGTTGATTATAAATACCTGGTTTGCATACTTAAGGTATGTAGTTTTACAAAAACTATGCCCGAAGTATTTGGCCATGTAAATGATAATAGTAAATCAATTGTTAAGTTTTTTATTTGCAAGGAATTTATTTGGAGGTGTTTGACAAGATGGCGCGTATTGCCGGAGTGGACCTGCCCAGAGAAAAACGGGTGGAAATTGGGTTGACTTACATCTTTGGCTTAGGCAGAAGCAAAGCCAATGAAATTCTGAAGAAAACTGCTGTAAACCCGGACACAAGGGTCAGAGATCTGACGGACGATGAAATCAGCAGGCTTAGAGAAGTCATCGACAAGGAATACAAGGTCGAAGGCGACCTCAGAAGAGAAATTTCTCTCAATATCAAGAGATTGATTGAAATAGGCTGCTACAGGGGCAGAAGGCACAGGCAGGGTTTGCCAGTGAGAGGACAGAGGACCAAGACTAATGCAAGAACCAGGAAGGGTCCGAAGAAAACTGTAGGCGTACAGAGAAAGAAAACGGTATAAAAGGAGGTTGACTGACGGATGGCAACAAAAACTGCCGCAACTAAAAGAGTTACAAGGAAGAAAAGAGAACGTAAAAATATTGAACGAGGCGCTGCGCACATTCGTTCAACATTTAACAATACTATCGTAACGATTACGGACACTGCAGGAAATGCGCTTTCATGGGCAAGTGCAGGCGGACTGGGCTTTAGAGGTTCCAGAAAGAGCACGCCTTTCGCCGCGCAGATGGCTGCAGAAACCGCATCAAAGGCTGCCATGGAGCATGGCCTGAAGACAGTAGAGGTTTACGTAAAGGGACCCGGAGCCGGAAGAGAAGCTGCTATCAGAGCTTTGCAGGCTGCTGGACTCGACGTCAGCCTCATCAAGGACGTAACGCCTATTCCGCATAACGGATGCAGGCCACCCAAGAGAAGAAGAGTGTAATATGGAGGTGTTAGAATAGATGGCAAGATATACAGATGCATCTTGCAGACTTTGCCGCAGGGAAGGTGAGAAGCTTTTTCTGAAAGGTGAAAGGTGCTATACCAACAAATGCTCGGTATCCAAGAGAGCATACGCTCCGGGACAGCATGGACAGCAGAAGAAGAAAATGTCTGAGTATGGCATACAGCTGCGTGAGAAACAGAAAGCAAGAAGATTTTATGGTATTCTCGAAAGCCAGTTCAGAAGCTACTTCGGAATGGCAGTAAAGAGGAAAGGCATTACCGGTGAAAACCTCCTGCAGATCCTCGAAAGCAGGCTTGACAATGTAGTTTACAGACTTGGACTTGCAACATCAAGACCGGAAGCAAGACAGCTTGTCAGACATGCACATTTTACAGTGAACGGAAAGAAGGTAAACATACCTTCGATACTTTTAGAGCCAGGCGACTTAGTTGCAGTTACAGATAAATTCAAGGGTTCTGAAAAGACCAAATCCATTGTTGATATAGCAGGCGGCAAGGTGGTTCCGAAATGGCTTGAATTCGACGCTGAAAACCTCAAAGGAAAGGTGCTTTCATTACCGGCAAGAGAAGATATCGATCTGCCGATTAGGGAACACCTCATCGTCGAGTTGTACTCCAAGTAATAGGATAGTACGCTGTTTGATACCTTACACAGGAAATAACCAGTTCATAAGGCCGGTCGGGGCGGAAGCCTTCCGCTCCCCGCCTGAAACAGCAACTGACGTTTCCAGCAGATATTCCAGCAGGGTATTAACGATAATGTACTGAATATGATATTAGGATTGCGAATCAGTTGCCCTCATATAAACAAAATTGCGAGTTAAGGGAGGGTTTTTGTTGATTGAAATAGAAAAACCGAAAATTGAATGTGTACAGTCTACTGAAGACAATACTTTTGGAAAGTTTGTCGTAGAACCTTTGGAAAGGGGCTACGGCATAACGCTGGGTAACTCTCTGAGAAGGATTCTACTGTCGTCACTGCCAGGTGTTGCAGTTACATCGATCAAGATCGACGGCGTACTGCACGAATTTTCAACGGTACCGGGCGTAGTAGAAGATGTTACGGAGATCATCCTTAACGTCAAGAATCTTTCAATGAAGCTTTACAGCGACGGTCCCAAGATTGTCTATATAGACGCTGATGGAGAAGGCCCGGTAACGGCCGGAGATATTAAAACGGATTCCGATGTTGAAATTTTGAACCCGGATCTCCACATCTGCACATTGAACGGTGAGAGCAGGTTCTATATGGAATTGGTGCTCAATAAGAATAGAGGATACATACCGGCAGAAAAGAACAAGCAGGCAGGTCAGCCAATCGGTATAATACCTGTTGATTCTATATATACGCCTGTAAAGAAAGTCAACTATACGGTTGAAAATACCCGTGTAGGTCAGGTTACGGATTACGACAAGCTAACTCTTGAAGTATGGACAGACGGCAGTATCAAGCCGGATGAAGCCATCAGCCTCGGAGCAAAGATTCTTAGCGAACACCTGAACCTGTTCATCGATCTTTCAGACCACGCGAAACATACGGAAATCATGGTTGAAAAGGAAGAGACCAAAAAAGAAAAAGTTCTCGAAATGACTATAGAAGAACTTGACCTGTCCGTCAGATCTTACAACTGCCTGAAGAGAGCCGGTATCAATACCGTTGAGGATCTGACCAACAGAACGGAAGAAGACATGATGAAAGTGAGAAACCTGGGAAGAAAGTCACTCGAAGAAGTGCTCCAGAAGCTTCACGCTTTAGGATTGTCACTCGCTCCGAGCGAGGAATGAGAATTATTAGGGAGGTAAGAATATAATGCCTACACAGAGGAAGTTAGGACGCGCTACCGATCAGAGGAAGGCAATGTTGAAAAACCTTGTCACGACTTTGCTGAATAACGGCAAGGTAGAGACTACCGAAGCCAGGGCAAAGGAAGTGCAGGCTATTGCTGAAAAGCTGATCGCTATGGCTATAAAGGAAGATGGGAATATCACATCCAAGCAGATCAAGATCAGCGCCCCCAAGCTTGACAGCAAGGGTAAGAAGATTACAAAGTCAGCTACTTCCAAGAACGGCAAGAAGTATGAAGTGATCGACAGGGAAATCAAGACCGAAATGGTCGCAGTTGACAAGCCGACCAGACTTAATGCCAGAAGAAGAGCTATGAATTGGATCTACAGGGTCAAGGACGAAAAGGGCAATTACATCAATGTCGTCGACAAGCTCTTCGACGAGATCGGTCCGAAGTTCAAAGGCGTCAGCGGCGGTTATACCAGGATCTACAAGCTTGGCGCAAGGAGAGGCGACGCAGCGGAGGCTGTATTGCTCGAGCTCACGAAGTAAGATATATTAATGCACAGGATAAAAATGTAGGGATTTGCCGTTTATTCCGGCGATCCCTAATTTTGTTTTATACGAAACCTCCTTGTATCTGAGGTAGTGCGTGATGCAGCAGTAAGCGAAAAATGGGTTGAGGTGTGAGTAGATTGGCAGATAATAAAAACATCATCGAAGTCAAAGACGTAAGTTATGTATACAGGTCGCACGTTGAGGAGCTTCCCGACGTGCAGGCGCTAAAGGATGTCGACCTGTCGATAAAAGAGGGCGAATTTCTGGCGATACTGGGCAGGAACGGCTCGGGCAAGTCAACGCTTGCAAAGCTGATGAACGCCTTATTGCTGCCTGCAAAGGGTACTGTCATAGTCAACGGCTTCGATACGATGAAGGAGGAGCTCCTCTGGGATATACGCAGTTCGACGGGTATGGTATTCCAAAACCCCGATAACCAGATCGTAGGAACGGTCGTAGAGGAGGATGTGGCATTCGGCCCCGAAAACCTTGGCGTTCCTCCTCCGGAGATCAGGCAGCGTGTCGATGAGGCGCTTGAAACCATTGGCCTTACTGAATTCAAAAAGCACGCCCCGCATCTCTTATCAGGCGGACAGAAGCAGCGCGTCGCTATTGCCGGCATACTTGCCATGAAACCGAAGTGCATCGTGCTTGATGAAGCTACCGCAATGCTCGATCCCGTCGGAAGGCGGGAGGTCATGCGCATCCTGCGCAAGCTCAACAAGGAAGAAAACATAACGGTCGTTCATATCACGCACCATATGGACGAGGCCGGGAAGGCAGACAGGATAATGGTCGTCGATTCCGGCAGGCGCGTGATGATCGGTGCTCCGAAGGAAGTATTCCGCGACGTTGAGAAAATAAAGAGCCTGGGGCTTGACGTCCCTCAGGTCACTGAGCTTATGTATGAACTGAATAAACTGGGCTTTGATCTTCCGCAGGATATACTGACGGTCGATGAAGCGATAGAATTACTGCAGCAGAGGCTGGCAAAGTAGTTTAATCTTTACTTGATGAATCGGCTGGGAGTTCCATCAACCAAGCCTTCTGACTTGAGCGTCGATTAATTCCTTATCTTCGAAGTAATTTATTTTCATTGCGCTTTTTACCTCCGACAGGGTATTCGCTGCGATCTCTTTTGCCTTGCAGCTTCCCTTTTGCAGGATGTTGTAAACCTCCGGAATATCTTTCGCAAATTCTCCTCTATTCGTGCGGATAGGTTCAAGTTCTTCCTGCAAAACTGCATTCAAAAGCTTTTTTATTTTTACGTCGCCAAGACCGCCTCTGGTATAATGTTCTTTTAGTTCATCCAAATTATTGTATTCCGGTAGATAGCGCAGGAAATGCTCATCCCTGCAAAAGGCGTCAAGATAAGTAAAGACAGGATTTCCTTCCACATTGCCGGGGTCTTCTACTCGTAAATGATTCGGGTCTGTGTACATTCCCATGACCTTTTTCTTTATTTCGTCTGCCGTATCCGATAAATAAATACAGTTATTAAGTGACTTGCTCATTTTCGTCTTTCCGTCGGTTCCGGGAAGTCTCAGGCTGGCTTTATTATCCGGCAGTAAAGCATCGGGTTCGATAAGGACTTCACTGTATATTGAATTGAATTTCTTTACGATCTCTCTTGTTTGTTCTATCATTGGAAGCTGGTCTTCACCGACGGGCACTGTTGTTGCCTTGAAGGCGGTTATGTCCGCAGCCTGACTGACAGGATAGATAAAGAATCCAACAGGAATACTCTCTTCGAAGTTTCTCATTTTTATTTCCGTCTTTACGGTAGGATTTCTTTGCAAGCGAGATACTGTCACCAAATTCATATAGTAATAGGTCAGTTCGCACAGCTCGGGAATCTGGGATTGAACAAAAAGTGTGGACTTGGCAGGGTCAATGCCGCATGCCAGATAGTCCAATGCCACTTCTACAATATTCTGACGGACTTTTTCAGGATTGTCCGCATTATCGGTGAGTGCCTGGGCATCGGCAACCATGATGAATATCTCATCGAACACCCCCGAATTCTGTAGTTCGACCCTTCGCCTGATAGAGCCGGTATAATGGCCGATATGGAGCCTCCCTGTAGGTCTGTCGCCAGTCAAAATTATCTTTTTCATTTCATACCTCCCAGCTGATTATTCGATGTTAATATAATAAAAAAATTCTTATCCTACACAGGATAAGAATTCCAACTTCTTTTGCCACCAATGCAACAACCAACATACTAACATATGCGTCCATCATAACGGTCAGGATTTCCGTCGGCTCCTACTCGACCTAAGTGTTCGGGCCGCCCTCATAAGTCCATTCGGTATATATCGAAATTCTGCATTCTCACCAACAGCAGTTCTCTGCTAATTCAAATCATATACTTACTCTTCTTACTCAACGGTTTAATATTTATTTACTTTATATTATAAACAGTTCGCTTAAGTGTCAATGTTATTTGATCTTTTGATTGTCTCCAAGAGCAAAAATATCGATGAAATAACGAAAATTACTGCAAACATACCCACCATTACAAAATTATTTCTTTGCCCGTAATATCCTGCTGCATTCATAACAAAGTAAATCAGCATTCCGTTAGAAATATGGAATATTGTTCTCCCATATTTCTTACCTCTGAGAATGCTAATACCACTGATCAATAAAAGAATAGACATTGAGAACTCAGAAATTAAATGTAATGATATTTCTATCGGCTTCTCAGATATACCGCCTGTCAACAATATCATAATCCACATTCCTAAAACAGATACTCCTATCACAATGGAGTAAACTGCCTCAATTTTTCTTAACACTTGAGACCCTCCTTTATAACTTACCCTTCTAAATTAATAGCCTATTTATACCTGGATTTACGCGAAGAAAGTATAATTGTCTGTCGCTATATAACAAGTGCGGTCTATCCGACTGGTAAAGTATATATAATCCTGGCTCACCACGTTTCCTTGTGCACTCTTGCTTCATCATAACGGTCAATCGTACTGGCGGTCATGTCAGGATAGCCTATTACCACCATGCCGACGGGCAGGATGTTTCTCGGAAGCTCAAGCAGCTTTGTAAATAGCTTAATAAGCTTGCCGACGGGATTAATAGCGCACCATACCGCACCCAATCCATTACCGTGAGCAATGAGCAACATGTTTTGGATGGCAGCGGAGCAGTCCTCGGCAATGAAACCCGGTATGCCTTCAAGTTCCTTGTCGCCGCAGACGACTATGGCGCAGCCTGCCTGAGGAAGCATTTTAGCATACGGATGGCCTTCCGAGATGCTTTGCAGGAGTTCCTTGCCTTTTACGACCACAAAGTGCCACGGCTGCTTATTATGGGCGGAAGGCGCCTGACATCCTGCTCTGATCACAAGTTCGAGGGTTTTGTCATCCACTGCTTCGCCTGTGAATTTACGAATGCTTCTTCTTGTAAATATAGCTTCTTGAATATCCATGATAACCATCCTTTCCGATCTGATGCAATATGAGCCGGACAGCGCTTTTATAGTGTTCGGCTGTCACTTTCGGGCGTTTTCATTTTTTCACCGATCTGTAAACTCGAATCCCGCCGCTCTTCACAACATCCTCCGAGTTGCCGAACCTGCCGCGCATAATCTCCCTCAGGGTCTCGCCGCCTTTGTTGTGGTAGGCGACCAGCCATAGCGCTCCATTCGGGTTTAAATGATCGAAGGCTTCGTTGATAAGCTGCGTAAGCAGTTTTTTCCCAGCGGCAAGCGGCGGATTCGTCACTATATCGTCGTATCTGATTCCGTCAAAGGCTGAATAAAGGTCGCTTTTTACAGCTTTAACCTCAAGACGGTTTTTAGACGCATTCTTCACGGCATAATCGACAGCTCTTTCATTTACATCCGAGAGCGTTACCGACTGTTTTCCGTACATGGCCTTTACAAATAAACCTACCGCGCCGTACCCGCAGCCGAGGTCCAGCACTGTTGAACCAGAAGGCTCGAAGGCTTCGATCAATAGCAAAGAGGCTCTATCTACACGGTCTTCGAACGCAAAGACTCCGCTGACTGAAGAAAGAGTCAGTTCGGTATTTTTAATTTTTTGTGTGAATTCCCGTTCCTTTATGGCAGAAGTCGGGTGCTCCGAATAATAATGCTCGTTTTCGCTCATTTCGGACCTCTTTCTTGAATTATTTCCTTACTTTATATATTCCGGTTGCCGAAAAAATTATATTACTATATTGCTCACTTTAAAAGCTTTTCTATGATCATTTGTTGAAATTTGACGGGCTCCTGCAGATTCGGCATATGGGCGGAATCTTCGAACCAGACGGTTTCTTTCTCCGGCGCTTCTATTTTATCACAGAACTCAATAACGAGTTCGGGTGCGCATGCAGTGACATGATCGAATCTTCCCTCGAAAAAATATATCGGGATCCGGAATTTTTCAATATCCCAGAAGGACATTGTACTTCTGCTTTTGGCTATATTTCTCTGTACCAGCTCTCTTGCCTTGTTTTTCAGATCTATATATCCGTCGAAATAATAGGGTGAGTTCTTGATTATTTTGTCATAATCGATCGCCTTATGTGTGTGGCCCCCATATCCGATTACTGCATTCATATCAGGTACAGCGCTGCTTTCAAGCTTTTTCAGCCCTTCCACGTCTCCAGCCTTCTTCATTTCAGCGGTCAACCATTTCCTCGTATATGAGACAGACCTGTTCCAATCCAGTACCTGCCCGATTCCGATATAAGCATGGTACAATTCGGGATGTTCGGATGCAAGCCGCATACCTATTATGCTGCCATACGAATGCCCGATTATATATATCTTGTCCTTCTTATATGATTGAATAAGGAAGCGTGTGAGTTCCAATGCATCGTCGACAAGCTGATCCTCGGTGATCTTTGATTCATCCATACCTTCATGCCAGGATAATCCGGCTCCTCTCTGATCCCAGTTCACAAAAACAAACCTGTTCCGGAGCAAATCGGAGTAAGTATGGGAAAACATCATTGCAGGATCACCGGGACCGCCATGGATATAAAGCAAAATCGGGTTATCGGTATCGTCTGCCTGGATAAGAATCTTTTGTTCACTTTCGTTGATATTGACGTCGATCAACAAATCTACTGTTTTGGCAGCCACCTTAGATGAACTTATATATGAGGCATCGCCATCAGCCCGGATTTTGGCGGGGGTACCGGAAACCTGCCCGCCGCTGCCGCACGGATACAAGATAAAGGTCATGCAATATAAAACCAAGCAAGCGATTATAAGTCTTTTTTTCATAAACCTGTCCTTATATATATAGGATTGCTTATATTATACAATATTGGATTCGCAATCTAAAATAAAAACGGCGCTAAGTAAAAAACTACTTGTATTATGGAAACCTTAGTACTATTCTATATACGTTATGGACTTTACTGTGCTGCCTGTGCCTTATACGGCAACAAGCGGCATGAATACACGCAAAGGATCTCAAGGGGACAGCGATGACGACTAAAACGGTATCTCTAAAAGCCGTAAGGCTGGATACCATCACGCAGATTTTTAAAACGGACATAGTATTTACAGCATCGCTGGTGCTTGCGCTTGCAAGCTGCCTTTTCGTCCAGCCCAGGCTGGAGTATATCGATTTCAGGGTGTTGGCGAGTCTGTTCGATATAATGCTTGCAGTAAAGGCATTCGAAGAGCTTCAGCTCCTGGAGAAATTGTCCGTAGGGATACTTAACAGGTGTGAAGGCAGCCGTAAGGTGCAGCTGGTACTGATACTCGCCGCGTTTTTTTCCTCCATGGTCTTTACAAATGACGTTGCCCTTCTGACATTGGCGCCGCTGGCGTTGATCATCGGGAAAAGATCCGGACAGGATATGGCTCTGACGATAATATTTCAGACATTGGCTGCCAACATAGGCAGCAGCCTGACTCCCATGGGCAATCCTCAGAACCTCTATATCTTCTCGTATTACGGACTTGACGCAGGGCAGTTTTTCTCGACTGTCGGCTTTTTTACAGCCGTCGGACTTATATTTTTGTTGTTGCTTAATAAAAGAAGTAAAAATACGCCTCTAGAGGTTGAACTAGATGGCATAAGGCTGGCAAATAAAGGCGTTGCTGTCATTTGGAGCCTGGTTTTCGTTATCATAATTCTGTCGGTTTTTAGGATCATCGATTACAGGATCGCTTTTGCCGCAGCCTCGCTCACAGCCTTGCTCCTGAACCGTAAACTGCTGCTGAGGGTGGATTACAGACTGCTCCTGACGTTTATATGCTTTTTTATTTTTATCGGGAATCTTTCTCACTTGAATGTTGTAGGCAGCATGCTGAGGGATTTACTTGGCAGCCGTATTTCAGTGTATTTCGGTTCGATCGTACTCAGCCAGGTGATCAGCAATGTACCTGGCGCAATACTGCTGTCCAACTTTACAGGGCATTGGAGGGAACTGCTGCTCGGTGTCAACATAGGAGGTATGGGCACAATAATAGCTTCGCTTGCGAGCGTCATTTCCTACAAGCTTTATATCGCTGACAATCCTGAGGGCGCCGGTAAATACCTGTCCCGCTTCAGTCTATACAATATTTTCGGGCTCGTTTTGTTCACCGCTCTGAATTTTCTCCTGCTTGTGATAATTAAATGAATAAATGAATACTGGCGTGCGTTTTTGCATATGGCTTGAAGTTAATATATACACTGTTATAATGTATAGTGTTTTGATATAATAAAAACCACCATTAATATTGAAGGATCCGGGAATTTAAATGCCGATAGTTTTAGAAAATCTTACACATATATACATGCCGGGGACGCCGTTCGAAAAGATAGCTTTGAAGGACATAAGCCTGAAAATCGAAGACGGTGAATTCATTGGCATAATTGGACATACAGGCTCAGGCAAGTCGACTCTGATACAGCATTTCAACGGTCTTCTGAAACCTGCTTCGGGACGCGTGCTTGTCAACGGGCAGGAGACTACGGGCAAGGGCCTCAAGGAACTGAGACGCCACGTAGGTATTGTGTTCCAGTATCCGGAGCACCAGCTGTTTGAAGAAACAGTGTATAAGGATATTATTTTCGGGCTCCAGCGGGATAACCTCCCTGAAGAGGAGAAAAGAAAAAAAGTTCTTGAAGTGATATCTGCCGTGGGCTTAAAGGAAGAGATCCTTGAGAAGTCGCCGTTCGAACTGTCCGGAGGGCAGAAGAGGCGTGTCGCCATCGCGGGAGTATTAGTAATGAACCCCGGTATACTGGTGCTCGACGAACCAACCGCCGGGCTTGATCCTAAAGGCAGGGACGAGATATTCGGATTTATCTCCAGGATACATGAAACGATGGGAATAACGGTCATTCTCGTTTCGCATAGCATGGAGGACGTTGCAAAGCTTGTCAGCCGCGTTATCGTAATGAACAGGGGCGAAGTGGAGGTCGACGGTTCCGTGGCCAAGGTTTTCGCGGATATCCCGAGGCTTGAAAGCATAGGCTTGTCTGCCCCGCAGGTCGCGTACCTGATGAAGAGATTGAAACAGATAAAGCCTGAAATAGATGAAAATATATTTACGGTGGCTGCCGCACGCGATGAATTGCTCAAGCACCTGAGAAAAGAGGTGCAGAAACCATGCTGAATACGAGTATCACCATCGGCCAGTACATACCTGGCGATTCCATACTTCACAGGGCTGATCCCAGGACGAAGATCATACTGTCGATCGCCTTCATGGTAATGACATTCCTTGTGAACAGTTTCTGGACTTTTGCCGCGCTGACGATCTTTACGTTGATTGTCGTGCTTATTTCGGGCGTTCCAATGAAATATACTCTCAAAGGACTGAAACCGCTGCTTTTCATCATAATTTTCACCGCGGTCGTAAATATTTTTACGACGAACGGTACGCCCATATCGCAAACGGTCCCTCTCAAATATATAACATACGAGGGCATCGAGCTGGCATTGAAGCTGGCGGTACGACTTGCGCTGATCATTATAAGCGGTTCTTTGCTGACCTTTACGACTACGCCCATATTGCTGACGGACGGCATTGAAAAGCTGCTCAATCCTTTGAAGAAAATAGGTGTACCGGCGCACGAGCTTGCAATGATGATGTCGATCGCGCTTAGGTTTATTCCGACGCTGCTGGAAGAGACGGATAAGATAATGAAAGCCCAGGCGGCAAGAGGAGCGGATTTCGATACCGGTAACCTTGTGCAGCGGGCAAAAAGCTTTATTCCGGTGCTGGTGCCGCTGTTTGTAAGCGCTTTCAGGCGCGCGGATGAGCTTGCCACGGCTATGGAGGCGAGGTGCTACAGGGGAGGCACGGGGCGTACGCGCATGCGCCAGCTCAAGCTCACCGAAGCGGATATAAAGGTTTGGGTGACTTCGGTGGTATTCTTTACCGGGCTTCTGCTGCTGGAATATCTATAAGACCCATTTTCCGGCCGATAGCCGGATTTGTGCAATATTATATAACATAAGTTATAGTTTGGAGGCATGTGATGCTGGGGCAAAGAAAAAAAGTCGAAGGGTTCCTTAAAAAATACGGGATGGACGTATCAGGCGTCGATCTTGATAAAAATTGCGAGTTGTTCATAAAGGAAATGCGAAATGGGCTTAAAGGTTCGGGGTCTCTGTTGATGATCCCGACGTACATAGGCATGGAGAAGGAGCTGCCGGTCAATGAGCCCGTCATCGCGGTCGACGCGGGAGGGACCAATTTCAGGGTGGCTGTGATACATTTCGATGAAAATAAAAAACTCGTGACGGAAGACTTCAAATTATATACGATGCCTGGAACCAAAGGCGAGATTTCGAAGGAAGAGTTCTTTGAAAATATGGCGGACTACATACAGCCTGTGCTTCACCGCAGCGATAAAATCAGCTTCTGCTTTTCCTATCCGACGGAGATATTGCCCGACAGGGACGGCAGGATGATCAAATTCAGCAAGGAAGTCAAAATAAGGGACGTCAAGGGCGAACTGCTCGGAAGGAACCTTATTAATGTATTCAGGAAGCGCGGTTTTGAAAAGGACAAGGAGATCATAGTTCTGAACGATACCGTTGCGACACTGCTTGCAGGTAAGGCTGCATCGCCAGACAGGGTATTCGACAGCTATATCGGATTCATACTCGGCACAGGGACCAATATCTGCTATGCCGAGAACAGCTCAAATATCGTCAAGGCGCCTGGATTGCTCGGTAAAGACGAACTGATGCTTATCAACATCGAGTCCGGCGGTTACGGCAAAGCTCCGCGAGGCGAACTGGACATTGATTTTGATAACACAACTGCTAATCCCGGGGAATTCACCTTTGAAAAGACTATTTCAGGCGCTTACCAGGGAGGAATGATCCTTACCGTGATCCGCAAGGCAGCGGAGGAAGGGCTGTTTTCGGCCGGGTTTGCCGAAGGCTTCAAAAACGTAAGGGAGCTGGCTTCCAAAGAGATTGACGATTTTCTGTTCTATCCCTACGGCGATAACGTGCTTGCGAAATGCTGCGCGATGTCAGGCTCCGAGGATGACAGGACAATCATGTATTACCTGATCGATGCAATATTTGAGAGAATGGCGATGTATGTCGCATTCAGCCTTACGGCTGTGATTGAAAAGACAGGCAAGGGAACGGATCCCTGCAGGCCGGTATGCATAACGGCAGACGGCTCGACCTTCTATAAATCGAAGCTATTCCGCAGCAAGCTGGATCATTATATAAAGACCTACACGAACGAGACCAAAGGTATTTACTGCGAATTTGTGAAGGTGGACAACGGCACACTGATAGGCACTGCGATCGCCGGGCTGATAAATTAGGGAATAATTTATAAAGTAAGGACTAAATAAAGAGTTTCCTCTTCAGGGGGTCATTCGCGATTTCATCGTGAAATCTCGAATGACCTCCTGCGCGGAAACAGACTCCGTGTCCATGAGATCGCAAGTGCATGTAGCAGATATAGGATAATGATGAGAAACATCAGACTGACATTAGAATACGACGGCACGGCGTACCATGGCTGGCAGAGCCAGACCAATGCGTCGACCGTGCAGGACGCCGTGACTGCAGCTGTCAGCAGACTGACCGGCGAAGCCTGCAGTCTTACCGGTTCAAGCAGGACCGACACGGGCGTACATGCCCTCGGTTATGTGTGTAATTTCTTCACGGAATCGGCTATCCCTGCCGATAAATTTTCATACGCTCTGAATACACTGCTCCCGGACGATATTGTGATCAGACGGTCCGAGGAAGCTCCTGCCGGTTTTCACTCACGCTTTGACGCCTTGGGTAAAACCTACCGTTACCTGATCTACAATTCGGTGTTCCCTTCGGCACTTTTAAGAAACAGGGCTTATCATGTATATTATCCTCTTGATATCGATGCCATGAACAGGGCTGCGCAGCACCTGACAGGAACGCATGATTTTTTCGCGTTCAGCGCGGCGGGAGGCAGCGTCAAAACAACAGTCAGGACTATAACAAAGGCTGAAATCCGGGCAGCCGGGCAAACATTCGGCCAATCATTCGGCCAATCATTCGATCAGGATACCCTTGCTGATCGATCGGCACAGGAATCGCTTAAGTATGTTGCGGCAGACTGCTATGAAGACAACGGCAAGCCCGATACCCGAACCGCCCTCAGCTCCGGCCGGCTTATCGAATTCACTGTAACAGGAGACGGTTTCCTTTACAATATGGTAAGGATAATTGCAGGAACGCTGATTGAGGTAGGCTTCGGAAAATTGAGCCCCGATGACATCCCGGGGATCATTGAGAGCCTGGACAGGAGAAAAGCGGGCAGAACTGCGCCGCCTCATGGTCTTTACCTTGTTGAGGTGTACTACGATGCTAAAGCCGGATTGCAAAAAAATGAAATGGCGGACGATTATTAAAGAGATATGGGTATATTAAGCCTATAAATAAGAGATAATGAGAGATAAATTAAAAATTTCGTATTTTGTACTTGACAGTACAGTGCGACCTGTATTATTATATTAAAGTGCCAAAAAGACCGGCAGAGTTTGCGCTGTGTTTATGGCCGGTTATATATATAAGTCCTTGCAACAGGACAATAAGGTAATTGTTGAGGAGGAAAGGTAATACATGAAGACCTTTATGGCAAAAGCCGAAGAAATTCAGAGGAAATGGTACGTAGTCGACGCCGACGGTAAGCCGCTGGGAAGACTTGCAAGCGAAGTTGCCAGCGTACTTAGGGGCAAGAACAAACCTACGTTTACACCACATGTAGATACAGGAGATCATGTAATTGTCATCAACGCATCAAAAGTAGTTCTCACCGGAAACAAGCTGGATAACAAGATGTACAGGCATCATTCCGGTTGGCCGGGAGGATTGAAGGAGATAACCTACAGGCACCTGTTGGAAAAGTCGCCTGAGAAAGTTATCGAACTTGCCGTTAAGAGAATGCTCCCCAAGAACAGCCTGGGACGTCAGATGTTCACGAAACTCAAGGTTTACAAGGGCGCTGAACACGAGCATCAGGCACAGAAACCAGAAGTTCTGGAAATCAATCTTTAATGAGGAGGGAGTAAAAAATGGCTAAGATACAGTATTACGGTACAGGCAGAAGGAAAAAATCAGTTGCCAGGGTCAGGCTTGTTCCCGGCGACGGTAAGATAATGATAAATGACAGAAATATCGATGAATATTTCGGACTCGAAACACTGAAGGTTATCGTAAAGCAGCCGTTAACGCTGACCGAGACCACATCCAAATTCGATGTAATATGCAAGGTAGTAGGCGGCGGCTTCACAGGCCAGGCAGGCGCAATCAGACACGGTATTGCAAGAGCGCTTCTCAAGGCTGACGAAGAATTCAGAACGGTTTTGAAGAAAGCAGGCTTCCTGACCAGGGACCCGAGAATGAAAGAAAGAAAGAAATACGGTCTCAAAAAGGCAAGAAGGGCGCCTCAGTTCTCAAAGAGGTAATAATAGCAGTTTACAGCGAAATAGGAATTATTACATTTACAGGGAACGGTATATCACCGTTCCTTGTGTGTTTGTGCGGGGCTTGACCTATATGGTCCATTTTTTTGGGAGGTTGCCATGTTACTTGTTAAGAATGCAAGACTGCTGACTATGGCAGGCAGGGAATTTCAGAACGGATATGTAGCGGCGGACAAGGGGAAAATAACAGAGCTGGGCGATGACGCCGCGGAATTGAAAAAACTCGAGGCAGAGTGCAACGAGGTAATAGATGTAAAAGGGCATTATGTAGTGCCCGGTTTTGTAGACGCACACTGCCATGTCGGTATGTGCGAGGACTCTGTAGGCTTTGAGGGCGATGACGGAAATGAAATGACGGATCCTGTCACTCCCCACCTGAGAGCCATAGACGCCGTTTACCATGCCGACAGGGCTTTTCAGGAAGCGCTGGAAGGCGGAGTCACTACCGTTGTGACGGGCCCTGGCAGTGCAAATGTCATAGGCGGGCAGTTTGCAGCGCTCAAGACATTTGGCCGCAGAGTCGAAGATATGCTTATCAGGGAGCCTGTAGCGATGAAAGTTGCCTTTGGCGAAAACCCCAAGTCTATTTACCACGAGAAAAGGCAGTCTCCCATGACGAGGATGGCAACGGCTGCGATACTTAGAGAAAGCCTGATGAAGGCGAGGGAATATCAACAGATGCTCGACGACTACGAACGTGACAGCGAGAATTATGATAAACCGGATTTTGATATGAAGCTCGAGGCACTATTGAAGGTGCTGAAGGGGGAAATTCCACTGAAGGCGCATGCGCACAGGGCCGATGATATACTGACAGCTATCCGCATAGCAAAGGAGTTCGGTGTCCGGATTACAATAGAACACTGCACCGAGGGACATCTTATAACGGATATACTTCGGGAGGAAAAAGTAAATGTAATCACGGGACCTTTCCTGACGGACAGATCGAAGATCGAGCTTAAAAATCAGAGTATCAAGGCGCCCGGGATTATATCGAAGGCAGGGATCAAAACGGCCATAATGACCGACCACCCCTGCACACCGGTACAGTACCTCCCGCTCTGTGCGGCGGTCGCTGTCAAGGAGGGCATGGGCGAGGAAGAGGCGCTCAAAGCGATCACTATAAACGCGGCCGAGATTACCGGTATTGCGGATCGCGTCGGAAGTCTTGAAACCGGGAAGGACGCCGACATGGTCATCATGGACGGTCACCCACTGGAGCTTAGGTCCAGGGTGTTATACACTATTATCAATGGTCAGGTGGTCTACAGGGTATGATGAGATTCCATACGGATTCTGCCGATAAGACGGCAGAGCTTGGAATGAAGCTGGGGAGTATTTTACAAAGGGGCGATACCGTTTGCCTCTCGGGCGATCTGGGGACGGGTAAAACTGCCTTTACCGGCGGTATCGCCAAATCGCTCGGGATAAGCGAGTATGTCACCAGCCCAACCTTTACCATTATAAACGAATATGAGGGGAGAATTCCTCTTTATCACTTCGACGTTTACAGGATCGGCGACGCAGGTGAGATGATCGAAACGGGCTTCGACGATTATATCGGAGGAGATGGCGTAGCGGTCATCGAATGGGCTGAACTGATTGAAGAAATTTTGCCCGGAGACCGCATAGATGTCAGGATAGAGAAGGACAGCGCTTCAAAGACGGACAGCAGGCTGATAACAATGTGGTTCCGCGGAGAAAAGACTTCCGGATACGAAGGGAGGCTGGCAGATGAGAGCATTGGCGATTGATACGTCCACCGCTACAGCTGGAGTCGCGGTTGTGGATGAAACGGGATTGTTGGCAGAGTACCTGCTGAAGGATATGAAAACGCATTCCCAGAAGCTCGTGCCCATGCTTTCCGGTATTCTGGAAAGCCTCAGGCTTGCGCCTTCAGATATTGATATATATGCAGCCGTTACCGGGCCTGGATCGTTTACCGGTGTAAGGATCGGCGTCACGACTGTCAAGGCGTTGGCATATGCGCTCGAAAAGCCCACCGCGGGAATAACGTCGCTCGACGCTCTGGCAAACGCAGCCGCCGTTTCGGAGGACAACCTTGTCTGTCCGATGCTCGACGCTAGGAACAACCAGGTATACACTGCGCTGTACAGATCTCGCAGCGGCGCTCTTGAGAACCTTTCAGGCTACATGGGCATACATGTTTCGGAGCTGGTCAGACAGATCGAGGAAAAGGCCGGAGCTTCCAGGATATTGTTCACAGGAGACGGCGTAATACTTCACAGGGATTTTCTTAGGATCGAGCTCGGTGAGCGCTGTATGTTCATGCCGGATTTCGCACTGCAGCAAATAGCGGCGTCCGCCGCACAGATAGCATTGACAAAGGCTTTGATGAAAGATACCTCGGACTGTATGGAGCTGACGCCTTTTTACCTGAGGCCGTCGCAGGCGGAAAGGGAATATGACAGAAAGGCGGCTGCCGGCGAGGCGAACAACGCCGCCGAGGATTACAGCGGCGCCAAGGAAAACAGTGCCGCCGAGGAAAACCCCGGCGATACGCACAATACTCTAAACAGCGGGGGCTGCCCGCCCGAAAAATGAATGATTTGAAGATTGTAAAAGCATGTCAGGATAATATAGACGATATCGTTATAATTGAGAACCTCAGCTTCAAAATTCCCTGGACAAAAAAGTCCATTACGGATGAGATACTGAGAAACGAATCCGCCTGTTATTTCTGCGCCGTAACAGGCGGACGGACCGTGGGCTATGCAGGCATGTGGCATGTATTGGACGAGGGCCACATAACCAATATCGCGGTTCACCCGGAATTCAGGAAAAGCGGAGTGGGCAGCATGCTCATGGAGGCTCTGCTCGGGGAAGCAGAGGAGCGGGGCATAACAGCGCTGACGCTGGAGGTCAGAAAAAGTAATTACAATGCGCAGTCATTATACAGGAAGTATGGCTTTGAAGACGGTGGTACCAGGAAGGCATATTATGCCGACAACCGCGAGGACGCCATTATTATGTGGAAGCGGCTGCAGTAACGCAAACGGCGCCAGGAACAGCAACAGACGCGTACGTCCTATTAAGATAGGTTAAGCTGATCTCCTTTCACAGTCCCGGTGGATGACACGGTTCCGGCAGGCAATTCGAGCACACTTTCGGCATTTCTTACTATTCTGGAAACTCTCCAGGGCTTGATGCCCTCTTCGATATAGACAACGGCGCCGTTTGCATCGATAAAAACTGCATCGATGGCAAACCGCATAAAAAACATATGAATCGAGTTACACGGTGTGATAAGCAGCCCGTGATCCGCCGGCAGCTCCTTTTTGAATTGAAGGCCCTTGAACCTTGCGAAAAAAGTCCGGGCATGGGCGCAATTGTTTGCGAGTACCGTATTTCGGGTAATATTCATTATGACCATTGCGGTACCTCCGATTTGCTTCAGTGTGTTGGACCAGCTTTAGCTTCCTTTACATTAGACGAAAAGGGACATTCCTTATAACTGTAATTGAAGGTGTGTCCCCTTACATTATCGGACCAGCTTTAGCGACGAAAAGGGACATTCCTTGCTCGGCACATTGAAGGTGTGTCCCTTTACATTATACTACAAAAAATTTGAAATTAAATAAGACACCGGGCTCACTTTATCGTATAATCTATATAGGCAAGGTGGTGAGAACCGGTTGGAGCTGACCGACAATGAACTTATACAGAAGTGTCTGGCAGGGCAGCAGCAGTATTTTGAAGAGCTTGTGACACGATATAAAAAATTGATATTCAGCGTTGTATATAATATGATAAATGACAAAGAGGAGGTCAGCGATATCTCCCAGGAAGTTTTCATCAGGATATACAAGGCTCTGGACAGATACAATCCGGAATACAAATTCTCTACCTGGGCCGTACGGATTGCAACGAACCTCTGTCTCGATATACACCGTAAGAAAAAGGTCGATTCGACGCCTATCGAAGAGATAGAAGACTTTTCGGACGGTATAGATACACCGGAGGCAAGCTACATTCAAAAGGAGCGCTCGGAAAAGATACGAAAGGCAATACAGTCATTGCCTGAAAAATATAGAACACCGATTATATTGTTCCACCAGAACGGTTTGTCATATGAAGAAATGACGAAGGTACTGGGTGAACCGATGACGATAATAAAAAACAGGCTTTACCGGGCCAGATTGATGTTAAGAGAGGCACTTATGCCTGATAGAAAGGAGGAGGCACTATGAACTGTGAAGCGGCAAAAGAATATATAATGAAGTACTTCGACGGCGAGCAGAACGGACCTGAAGAGCTGCAGTTCAAACAGCATTTGAATACCTGCACGAGCTGCAGAGAAGAATTCAACTGTATGGAAGCCATCTTCAATACCCTTGAAACAAAAGAAGAGATCGAACCTCCGGAAAACTTTGAGGCCCTGGTCATGGATAAGGTTAATGTGATAGAAAAGGAACGCCGGGAGAAGAGCGAGAAGAGGATAGTCTGGCTCTATAACGGCGCGACGCTGCTTTCGATAGTGCTGCTGCTCGTGTTTGTAGCAGATTTGAAGCAGGTCAGCGTATTCAGCGCTTTCCAGAAGATCGGGGAATATTTCAGTTCATTCTCGAGCGCTACGGCCGCGGTTGCAGGTGTGGTGCGGGATATGTTCGAACTGCTTGGCAACGCGCTGCTTGCGGTGGTCGATGTGGCATTTTCGATCGTCAGGTCGTTCTACCCGGTTTTCATGGCTCTCACGCTGATGATCTTTGTGATACAGAGATTGCTTCACTATGTCGGTACGCATGCCGGGAGGGAAACTGAATGAAAAAACTGACGGCACTGCTGATCGTGTCTGCCATACTTATTATTACCATTATTCCCGCGGCTGCCGAAGGAATATATGTAGCATCGGGGAACGGTGACAGGATCAGGATACTTGAAGACGTAAGCGTTACCCAGCCTGTCAATGGAAATGTAGTGGCAGTACTCGGGGATATTACCCTGGATAGCCAGGTCAGCGGACATGTAATATCGGTTTTTGGAGACGTCAAGGTGAATGGACTGGTGGCGGGCCAGGTCGTTACTATTTTCGGACAAACGGAGCTCGGCGTAAATGCCAAAGTCATGGGCGACGTAATAACCATGGGCTCGCTGAAGGAAGCTCCCGGGGCCCAGGTGCTCGGACAGCAGGTCAGGATCCTCGGGGAATCGATGAACCTCGATATAGGCGCCATATTATATCTGCAGCTTGTCGTAATGCTGCTATTCACTATAGTGGTATTGATCGCGGGCCTGTTGATTTTACTCATTGCCAGATCGTCCTATAACAATATGGCAAAGAATATAGAAAAGAACCTGGGCAGGAAGATGCTGCTGGGGGTACTGGCGTTTTTAGGTGCGAGCGCCCTTCTTCTTATCCTGCTCGTTACGCTGATAGCTCCGCTGCTGTATATCATAGTCCTGGTTCTGGCCATGATCCCGGCCAGCATGTTTGCCGGAAGGTATATACTGAAGACATTCAGCCCCAAAAACAGTATATATGTGGAGTTTATAACGGGCCTTATTTCGATTACTCTGCTTAAGCTCCTGATAGTGCTGCTTGTCCCGCAGGATCGGATATTGATAGGATTAGGGCTGACGGGACTGGTCGATCTGGTAATTTATTCGCTGGGTCTCGGCAGCCATATGGAACAGCACTACCTTAAGGAAAATACCGTGAAGAAGTAGCAAAAAACAATCCGTTTTGACGCCAAATAGGGATAAACATCTCTGCTTGGCGTTTTTTACACTAAAGCGGAAGGGTCGGCTATTTACAAGGAGGATATCACATGAAAAAGATCGAGGCAGTCATTCGCCCGAGTAAGCTCGAGGATGTCAAGGAGGCGCTTCAAAGGGTCGGTATAAGCGGCATTACGATAACCCAGGTGCTTGGCTGTGGAAAACAGATGGGCTGGAAGGAGCATTACAGGGGCAGTGAAGTAAGCATTAACATACTGCCGAAGATAAAACTGGAGCTTGTCGTTGAAGACTCGAAGCTTGAAAAGACACTGGATACTATAATACAGTATGCAAGGACGGGCGAGGTCGGGGACGGCAAGATATTTGTTTCGGAGATAACGGACTGTATCAGAATTCGCACTGGAGAGCATGGAGAAAACGCTGTTTGATAAATTTCATTATAGTCAATTGAAAATCTATCTGTTATAATATGAAACAGGGCATTTCTGCTTTGAGAAATCATTAACAAAGTAGGGATAGTCCTGTTTCGATTATTCATCTGCAAATCTGCAACTGAAGATGAGAGTAATAACGGAGGGAAAAATGATCGTAAAGGAAATTGTAATACAGAATCCAACAGGTCTTCAGTCCAAATCAGCTGCGATTTTCATACAGAAGGCCTCAAATTACAAATCCAGCATATGGATCGTAAAGGAAGAAAGAAAGGCAAATGGCAAAAGTCTGCTCGGAGTGTTGTCCCTCGGGATCGGAAAGGGAGCCGCGGTGACGCTTACGACTGAAGGACCGGACGAAACTGCTGCAGCCGGGGAACTGGAGAAATATCTGCTTTCGGATACAAATGAAATGGATTAAGGTATGTTCGATATACAGGAAGAATTAAAAAAACTGCCCGATAAACCGGGCGTTTATCTTATGAAGGACGAAAACGGCGCCATTATTTATGTTGGTAAGGCTGTGGTGCTGAAAAACAGGGTCAGGCAATATTTTCAGTCTTCAGCGGCGCACACCCCGAAAGTGACGGCCATGGTGGCAAAGATAGCGGAATTTGAATATATAGTCACCGACACGGAGTTAGAAGCGCTCATACTCGAATGCAATCTCATCAAGGATCTCAAGCCCAAATTCAATATCCTGCTGAAGGATGACAAGACTTATCCCTATATCAAGATCACGATGAACGAGGACTATCCACGCGTCATTATGACCAGGCGTGTGGAAAAGGATGGGGCCAGGTATTTCGGACCCTATTCCAGCGTATTTTCCGTACGCGAAACGATCAGGCTGATAAAGAGGATATTCCCCTTAAAATCCTGCAAAAAGGTGCTTCCCAGGGATATAGGGAAGGGAAGGCCGTGCTTGAACTATCATATAAAGCAGTGCCTAGGACCGTGTTCGGGAAATGTGGACAAGGAAGAGTACCGCTCCGTAATGCGAGATATATGCACGTTCCTGGACGGCAGGCAAGACGCGATAATGGATAAGCTCGGGCAGCAAATGCAGGAGGCGGCGGATAAGCTCGATTTTGAGAAGGCCGCATCACTCAGGGACAAGCTGACGAGCCTTAAGCATATAGCCCAGGAGCAGAAGGTTCTTTCACTGGCGGGTACGGACCAGGATGTAATAGGCTTTGCCGCAAGCAAAACCGATACCTGCGTACAGGTTTTTTTCATACGCAGCGGAAAGCTGCTCGGAAGGCAGTATTTTATAATGGAAGGCACTGGAGAAGGAGAATTGCGCGAGCTGGCCTCGTCCTTCCTTAAACAATTCTACAGCGACGCGACGGTAATACCGTCCGAGATCATTGTGGCTACTGAATTTGACGATATCGACGTCATCGAGGAATGGCTGGGCTCAAAACGCGGAGGAAAGGTCCGGGTCAAGATACCTCAGCGCGGTGAAAAGCTGCATATGGTGGAAATGGTGTCGCAAAACGCCAGAATTGAGCTCGAGCATTTCAACGAACGGCTGGCGGGCGGCAGCCAGGTACAGGAAGGCCTTTTGGGAATGGCCGGACTGCTCGGACTTGAGAAGACGCCTCACAGGCTTGAAGCCTTTGATATATCAAACACAGGCTCCTCTGAAATTGTAGCTTCGATGGTCGTGTTTGAAAACGGCCAGCCCGCAAAGAAGGAATACAGACGGTTCAAAATACGTTCGACCGACATACAGAACGACTACGCCAGCATGCAGGAGGTCCTGTACAGAAGGTTCAGGCATGCCGAAGCCGAAAGATCGAAGACGGTGGAAAGCACGAAGACGGAGGAAAGCTCGGACAGCGCAAACCATAAGTTCAGCAAGCTGCCGGACCTGCTGATGCTCGACGGAGGACTCGGGCATGTAAATGCGGTCGGGGAGGTGCTTTGTGAACTTGGAGTCACGATACCTGTCTGCGGTATGGTAAAGGACGACAAGCACCGGACAAGAGGACTTGTTCTGCCGGACAGGGAAATTGACCTCACCAGGAACCTGACAGTGCTGCGATTCGTCACCTCCGTACAGGATGAAGCGCACAGGTTTGCATTGGAATATAATAAGACCTTGAGAACCAAGCGCTATTCGAAGTCCATTCTGGACGAGGTGGAAGGCATAGGCCCCAAACGCAAGAAGGCGCTGCTGAAACACTTCGGCTCGCTTGGAAGGCTGAAACAGGCAGGCGTCGATGATCTGCAGGCAGTCGAAGGCATAAGCAGGTCTCAAGCGGAGAAGTTGCACGAATTCTTCAGGTCATAGAAATGGGACAGAGGTGGGGCAGAGTAACAGGGATATTGTCCGCAGAGATACAGTAACACAATAACACAGCGGCATAGAGACACCGTATTACAGGGACACAGCTGCACGGATACACAGCGGTACAGAGACACGGACTACACACAATCGGCTGCAAAATAGCCGTGATTGATAGAATATATTAGCAGATTCACTGACAGAAAGGAAATACCAACTTTAATGGCAATCTACGCGATATCCGACCTGCATCTGGCCCTGAGCGTCGACAAGCCCATGGACGTTTTCGGCGGGCGATGGACGGATTATATGGACAGACTAAATGAAAACTGGAAGGCAGTCGTAGGCTGCGAGGACACTGTTATCGTACCCGGAGACATATCCTGGGCAACCTACCTCGATCAGGCCTGCGCCGATTTCAGCTTTATTGACGGGCTGCCCGGGCGGAAGGTGATTTCAAAGGGAAACCATGACTATTGGTGGACTACAAAAAGCAAACTCGACAAGTTTCTTTCCAAAAACGGGTTCAAGACAATAGCCTTCATGCACAATAACAGTTATGAAGCCGAGGGTGCGGTCATCTGTGGTACAAGGGGATGGAACATGCCGGGCGAAGACGATTTCAGCGCCGAGGACTCCCGAATATATCAACGTGAGCTTATGAGGCTGGAGCTTTCATTGAAAAGCGCCAGGGCGCCGGAGGGCGGCTGTATAATTGCAGCGCTGCATTTTCCGCCTTTCAATTCAAATGGTGTTTTTTCAGGTTTTTTGGATATAATGCAAAGGTATGAGGTAAAGACTTGCATCTACGGGCATCTGCACGGGGAAGCCGGTAAAAAGGCAATTGAAGGATTGTACGGCGGTATAGAATTCAGGTTCGTGTCCTCGGACCACCTTGGCTTTATGCCGGTCCGGCTTTTGACTTGACACGGCACGTACGGCTCGGGCGAGGATTTACCGTTTTCGGGTAATATTCGCCAAAAATAAGCATATATATTGGCTTTACAAAAACTAATGTGTTATAATGTATAGATAATTGTGGGGGCGTATGTCCCCCTTGTTCTGCACAGCAGAATACATAGAAAAAACGGATATATAAGGAGATTAAAATCAAATGCAGGTGAAAGTTGAAAATGCAGGTAGAAACATCGTACAACTCGAAATAGAGGTTGATGCGGAAAAATTCGAGCAAGGTCTTCAAAAATCCTTCGCCAAGAATTCAAAGAAATTCAACATACCCGGTTTCAGAAGGGGCAAAGCTCCAAGATACATGGTAGAGAAGTTTTACGGAGAACAGGCATTGTATGAGGACGCCATAAATGAGATATGCCCCGAGGCGTATGACCAGGCAATCGAAGAGAACGATATCCATCCCGTTGACAGGCCTGAAATAGACATCAAGCAGATCGGACGCGGACAGACCTTTATATTTACGGCGAAGGTAACCGTAAAACCCGAGGTCGAGCTTGGCGAGTACAAGGGCGTAGAAGTTCAGAAGGCCGGCGCGCTTGTGACTGACGAGGATGTTGACAAGGAACTCGAGAAGGTTCAGGATATAAATTCGAGGCTCATCACTGTCGAAGACAGGCCGGTAGCCAATGGCGATACTGCAATAATTGATTTTGAAGGCTTTATAGACGGTGTGCCCTTCGAAGGCGGTATAGGAGCGGACTACAGCCTTGTCATAGGTTCTGGAACGTTCATCCCCGGTTTTGAGGAGCAATTGGTCGGTATGGCCGCAGACGAGGAAAAAGACGTAAACGTATCCTTCCCCGAAGAATACGGCTCGCAGGAATTGGCAGGCAAACCCGCCGTTTTCAAGGTAAAGGTCAAGGAAATAAAACTAAAGGAATTGCCTGCATTGGACGACGAATTTGCAAAGGATGTAAGCGAATTCGAAACGATGGAGGAATACAAGGCCGATCTCAGGAGGAAGCTTGTTGAGAAGGCTGAGCACAATGCACATCACGAAGACGAGGACAACGTTGTTGAAAAAGTTGTTTCCAACGCGACTGTCGAAATACCTGAGGTTATGGTCCAAAAGCGCATAGACGACCTTGTTTACGATTTTGGAATGAGATTGCGCTACCAAGGCCTCGAAGTTGATAAATACCTTGAAGCCATGGGTATGAACATGGACAGTTTCAGGGAACAATTCAAGACAAGGGCCGAACAGGAAGTAAAGACGCAGCTTGTAATAGAGAAGGTCGGCGTAACAGAGGGCATAGTACCCACCGATGAAGACGTCGAACAAGAAATAAAGAATATCTCTGAAAATTACAAGCAGTCCGTAGAGGATTTCAAGCAACATTTGAAACCGGATGATATAGAATATATCAGGAGCACATTGGTTGCCAGAAAGACTGTGGATTTCCTGCTCGAAAATGCGAAACTGAATCAGTAACGGTTTATATTATATTTTTTGTGGGAAACAATAAAGAGACTTAAACAAAGCTGTTGTTTTTGTCGTAATATTATATGACTAATGTTTGGGAGGGATATTATGAGCTTGGTACCAATAGTAGTTGAGCAGTCGAACAGAGGAGAGAGGTCTTATGATATATTCTCCATGCTGCTCAAGGAAAGGATAATCATGCTGAGCGACGAGGTCAACGACGTTACTGCGAGCCTCGTGGTCGCACAGATGCTTTATCTTGATTCAGTCGATCCGGATAAGGATATACAGCTGTATATAAACAGTCCCGGAGGTTCTGTGACTGCGGGATTTGCAATATATGACACGATGCAGCATGTCAAGGCGGATGTTCAGACGATATGCGTGGGTATGGCGGCAAGCATGGGAGCATTCCTGCTCGCGGCCGGAACCAAGGGAAAAAGATTTGCACTGCCCAACAGTGAGATAATGATTCACCAGCCGCTTGGAGGAGCTCAGGGTCAGGCGACGGATATCAAGATCAGAACTGAATGGTTGTTGAAGATAAAGGGCAGGCTGAACAATATTTTGAGTGAAAGAACAGGTCAGCCCCTTGACAAAATCGAGAGAGACACGGAAAGGGATTTCTTTATGTCTGCCGAGGAGGCAAAGGCATACGGCCTTGTTGACGAAGTCATGATCAGAAAGAAATAATGGGGTGGAGCGATGTCCAGATATGATGAGAAGAAGCAGCTGAAATGCTCCTTCTGCGGTAAGACCCAGGAACAGGTGAAGAGACTGGTCGCAGGCCCGGGAGTGTATATTTGCGATGAGTGCATAGAGCTTTGTTCGGAAATAATCGAAGAGGAATTCGAAGAGAACAAGGGCGAGGCCGAACTCAACGATATACCCAAACCGAAGGATATAAAAGCTATACTGGATCAGTACGTCATCGGCCAGGAAGCCGCTAAGAAATCGCTAGCCGTAGCGGTGTACAACCATTATAAAAGGATCAACACCGATGTGCGGTCCAGTGAAGTGGAAATTCAAAAGAGCAATATAGTAATGCTCGGGCCTACCGGCTCCGGCAAAACGCTGCTGGCTCAGACTCTTGCAAGGCTGCTGAACGTTCCGTTCGCAATTGCGGACGCAACATCATTGACGGAAGCGGGCTATGTGGGTGAGGACGTAGAGAACATTCTGCTCAAGCTCATACAGGCGGCGGATTACGATATAGAAAAAGCCGAAAAAGGCATAATATATATCGATGAGATAGACAAAATCGCCAGAAAATCCGAAAACCCGTCCATCACACGCGACGTCAGCGGTGAAGGTGTGCAGCAGGCTTTATTGAAGATACTTGAAGGTACGACTGCTTCAGTTCCGCCGCAGGGCGGCAGGAAGCACCCGCACCAGGAGTTTATACAGATCGACACCACCAATATACTGTTCATATGCGGCGGCGCTTTCGACGGTATCGAAAAGATAATCGAAAGCCGCATCGGCACCAGGGCCATCGGTTTTGGCGCAAAGGTCGAAAGCAAAAAGGAAAAGGACATCGGAGAGATATTATCGCACATACTCCCGCAGGACTTGCTGAAATACGGGCTGATCCCCGAATTCGTAGGAAGGCTGCCGGTAATTGTGACGCTCGGTTCTCTCGACAGGGAAGCGCTGATAAAGATTCTGACCGAGCCCAAGAACGCGCTGGTTAAGCAATATCAGAAGCTGTTCGAGATGGATGACGCGCTGCTCGAATTCGATCAGGATGCGCTCATCGCCATCGCAGACAAGGCACTGGCGCGTAATACCGGGGCCAGGGGTTTGCGAGCGATCATCGAGGAAATAATGCTGGATGTGATGTACGATATCCCATCTGCGACAAACGTGGAAAAGTGTATCGTCACCAAGGATACGGTGGAAACGAAGGCAGCCCCGAACCTGGTGCTTAATGAAAACAGGAAGCCGCTGAAAAAGGCGGCAGGTAAGAAATCAAGAGTCAAGAAGGAAACGGCTTCCTGAAGCTGGAAGCTTAGAAACAGAGGGACGGTTCTTTGAACCGTCCCTCTGTTTCGTTGCGCGGTATTTCGATCCTGCTACGGATAAATTTATTGTGTTAGTCAATACTAAAGGTGATATGGTTTGCAATACTTAGTACAGCTACACACAAGGAGGAGATGGAATGCTGACCAATACCTTTCTGATAATACAATTTTTCTTTTCCATAATAATAGGGATATACTTTCTCAATCTGCTAAAATCGCAACAGGGTAATAAAAGCGCCATTGAGAAGGAATCAAGAAAGGAACTGGAGAAGCTCCGTAGGATGAAGGAGATCAAGCTGACAGAGCCTTTGTCCGAAAAGACCAGACCTTCCAGCCTCACTGATATAATAGGCCAGGAGCAGGGACTCAAGGCTCTGAGAGCTGCGCTTTGCGGACCTAATCCTCAGCATGTCATTATTTACGGCCCTCCCGGTATAGGTAAAACCGCGGCCGCGCGAGTCATCCTTGAGGAAGCCAAGCAGATGCCTATTTCGCCCTTCAAAAGGGAATCCAAATTTGTCGAAGTCGACGCTACCATACTGCGTTTTGATGAACGTGGCATTGCCGACCCGCTGATCGGTTCGGTGCACGATCCTATCTATCAGGGCGCCGGCGCATACGGCGTGGCAGGGATCCCCCAGCCAAAACCGGGCGCTGTTACCAAAGCCCATGGCGGTATACTGTTCATCGATGAAATAGGCGAACTTCATCCCATACAGATGAATAAGCTGCTAAAGGTGCTCGAAGACCGAAAGGTAATACTGGAAAGCGCCTACTACAGCTCAGAGGATCCGAATATCCCGGCGCACATACATGAAATATTTCAAAAAGGGCTGCCTGCCGATTTCAGGCTCGTAGGCGCTACAACGAGGACAGCCGAGGAGCTTCCCCCCGCACTGCGTTCCAGGTGTGTGGAGATCTATTTCAGGCCGCTGCTCGCAGACGAAGTCGCCATAATTGCCCGCAATGCGACATTCAGAGGAGGCTTCAGGATGGAAGAGGGAATTGAGGAGCTTATCGCAAAATATGCGCAGAACGGCAGGGACGCGGTCAATATAGTCCAGATCGCCGGAGGCGTAGTACAGGTGGAAGGCAGAAGCACCATAACGCGCAAGGACGTGGAATGGGTAGCCGAATTCGGCCACTACAGCCCAAGGCTCGAAAAGAAGATATGCGCACGCGAGAATCAGGTGGGGTGCATGAACGGGCTCGCAGTATTCGGAAATGCCACGGGTATAGTGATAGACATCGAAGCCTCAGCGATCAAAGCCCAATCAGGCAAAGGCAACATAATGGTTACGGGAATTGTCGAGGAGGAGGAAATGGACGGCAGGGGTCATAAACTCAAGAGAACAAGCTCTGCAAAGGCTTCCGTCGAAAATGTTCTGACTGTGTTGAAAAGATTTCTCGATGTAGATCCAAAGGAATACGACATCCACTTGAACTTTCCCGGCGGCATACCGATCGACGGACCGTCAGCGGGTATCGCGATCGCAATGGCTGTTTATTCCGTCATATTAAATATACCGGTAAGCAACGATATCGCCATGACTGGTGAACTTTCCATCAGGGGAAAGGTCAAACCTGTCGGCGGTGTCGCAGCCAAGGTGGAGGCAGCCAAGCTGGCCGGCATTAACAAGGTGCTCATACCGAGGGAAAATTGGCAGGAGACTTTCAGCGACATGGGTATCGACGTGATTCCTGTGGATGACATTATGCAGGTAATTGAGCAGACGTTTGAACGCGGCCTCATCAAGCACGATGGCGAAGTGCCCGTGCAAAAGCCGGTCGTGCCTGTTTTGGCGGCTTCTCCGGCTATCGACAAGAGCTTTTGATCGATTGGCGCACAGCTTTGATATAGCACGCGTACAAAGGGGTCTTTAGCCGCGACATCGAAAGACAGACAGTCTGCAGCTGAAAATATACAATTAATACCCTGTAATAACTTTGTAGTTTCAGTAAATATACTACAGTATGGTTCCCGGCAGGCGACTGCCGCTCCGTCACTGTAGTTTTTTATTATTATGTGTTATTATATTGAAAGGATTGAAACCTGCAGCATATAACCTGACCGACAGGAAGGTCGATACATATGGGGAAAAAGGCTCCGGCATTTACAGGTCTGGCGCTGGTCGGTATTATTATACTTTATTTTTTATCACCGGGTTCGTTTAAGCTGCCCGGTTCGGACACAGTTCCGGCAATTGCCGGTAAACCGGCAGCCACAGCTGAAGCCGCGGTAGGTATAATAGCGGCTGAAGACGATAAAACAGGGGCAGCTGAAACAGCTGACGAAACTGCATCGGAGGACGGAAACGAAACTACTGTGGTTGAGGCAGTTGATAAACCTGCCGCAAGTGAGGGGGCAGATAATACCGCTGTCCCTGACAAACGGATCACAGAAGAATCCGGGACTCAGACGGAACTCCCGGACAGCACGATAAAGCCTACGGAAGTGGAAGGCATCGTTCCCGGAGGAACGATAACCGCCCGTATAAAACGTACAGTCGACGGCGATACGCTTGTGGCGGTATATAAAAACAAGGATTACCGCGTAAGGCTGCTTTGCATAGATACGCCCGAATCGGTCATGTCAGGCGTAAAAGTGCAGGCATACGGCAAGGAAGCTTTCGAAAGGCTCAAGGAGTTTGTACAGGACAAGAAAGTGAAGCTGGTGTTCGAAAAGGATACCGATGACCGTTACGACAGGCTTCTGGCGTATGTAATACTGGATGACGGCTCTTGTGTGAATTCCATCCTTGTTTCGGAAGGCTACGCCAGGGTCGAATTCGTCAAGCCCAATACCGTCAACAAGGAGTATTTTACCGGTCTGATGGAGAATGCGATCAGACAGAGCAGGGGATTGTGGTCACTGCCCGAAGATGAAAGGCCTTTTCTCGAGGATAAGGACGGCGGTTATTATCCCCGGTATTACGATGAGGAAAAGGCCGCTTGATTGCCGTACATTACGAAAATGTAAGACAATAGTCCGACTTTGTAATATTTTTCAATGGCAGCCTATTACAGAATGTTATAAACTTACTATATAAAACATGCACGATGCTGATTTGCAGCACCGGAGTCTGAGGTACGGCAGGCCGGAACGCATGTTAAAAATTTGGAGGGTTACGGATGAGTATATTACAAGCAATCATTTATGGTATAATCCAGGGACTGGGAGAATTCCTGCCCATATCGAGCACGGCTCATATAACGCTGCTGCCCTGGTTTTTCGGATGGAAGGATCCCGGCCTCGAATTCGACATCGCTATGCATATGGGGACTTTGATCGCCGTAGTTATTTTCTTCTGGAAGGACTGGATCAAATTGATCAAAGCCGGGCTGACAGATGTGAAATCGAGCGAGGGCAAGCTCTTCTGGTACATTATACTTGCCTGCGTACCTGGCGGTATATTCGGAGTACTGTTTGAAGACCAGATAGCCACTACCTTCAGGAACCCGATACTCATCGGAGTCATGCTCATAGCAATGGGCATCCTGCTTTATGTTGCTGATAAATTCTTTGAATCAAGAGTCCAGCTTAAGGAGATAGGACTAAAAAGAAGCCTACTAATAGGCGTATCCCAGGCGCTTGCGATGTTCCCGGGAGTTTCGCGCTCAGGGATCACGATGGCGGCGGGACGAGCAATGGGCGTAAAACGTGAGGATGCGGCAAGGTTTACTTTCCTGCTGTCCACACCGTTTATTTTCCTAAGCGGTGTCTACAAGGCAAAAGACCTCGTCAATGTATCGGTGGAGACTGCCCCGTTCGTTGCGGCGATAATTACATCCGCCATTGTCGGAGCGCTCAGTATCAAGTTCCTTCTTAATTACCTCAAACGCAGGGGTTTTGGCATATTTACCGTCTACAGGCTAATTCTCGGAGCAGTGGTAATCGCTCTTGCACTAATCCGATAGTCCTATAAGTACTAGGACTACAGACCTATATATAGGACTAAGAGCCCCTGGAAAATAGGGAATTCGGGACTATATAACATAAATTTACATTTTGTTATAATGTATTCGAACATTAGCGTTTCTCCTATTTTTTAGGGGCATGGGATAAAACCCATGTTTTTTTTATACTTTTTTTCCGTTGATACTGTAGTTAACCGATGGTAGAATATAGCCATGCAGGAAAATATGAGCTATAAAACAAAAGAAATAATTAAAAGGATGTTCTCATACATCAGGAAATACAAGCTGAGCGTCCTTGCATACATGGTACTGTCAGCCTGCGTAACGCTGATCAATCTTGCCTGCGCTGAGCTTATCAACGATTCTGTCGGATCTGCAATCGACGGAAGGCAGAACGAGCTTGTCAGATGCCTGTTAATTGCAGGTTTGGTTTTGCTTGCCGGCATATTCATAACTTTTTTTTCGACCTACATATACGGCCGGTTCAAGTCCAGGGTCATCCTCGATATCAGAAATAATGCGGTAGAGCATCTGCAAAAGCTGAAGCTTTCCTTTATCGAAAACAATCACACCGGCGACCTCATCTCAAGGTTCACGCGTGATATGACCTCCTTGTTGAATTTCATCGGGGAAGATCTTTTTAAAACGGCGATCATGCTGGTTTCTATTGTAATAACATCGGTTTATCTTATCAGCGTAAGCTGGAAACTTTATGTTGTTTCGCTGGTACTAATGCCTCCGGTGCTTTACTTCTCGACAAAGATCACAAAGCCGATGATCGGCTTCTACAAGGAGTCTTCAGCCGAGATCGGCAAGGCTACCGCGTTTGCGCAGGATTCATATGGCGGCATATTTATCATTAAGGCTTTCAATCTGGAGAGCTTATTCTTTGACAAGTTTTCCGGCATGGTCAAAAAGAGCTATGATTACGACATCAAAGGTATCCACAGAATGAAGTGGATGCCGCCCTTCAACATAATACTGTGGTCGGCCCCGTTCACGATCTGCATGATTTATGGAGCATTTCTTTCCATAAACAAAGAGATCGAACCGGGCAGGATATTCGCGTTCGTTTACCTTCTGAACAATATAGTGTGGCCTGTATCGGGTCTGCCGCGTACGGTGACCAATTTCAGAAACTCCCTGGGTACGGCCCGGAGGTTTTTCGACGTGATTGACAGCCCTGCGGAAAGAGAGGATGGTTCGGCTTTTACTCCGGATGGAGCCGAATACTGTATCGAATTGAAGGACGTGACCTTCTCCTATGGGACTGAACAGCCTGCCGCCGCCGACGCTGCTGCCTCCTCCGGCAGGTTGGAGGAAAGCCTGGAAGCGGCAGTAAACACGAACGCCATCAACGGCGATGAAGGTAGTCTCGCAGATATTAAGAAGGTTTTGGACCGCTTGAGCTTCGGTATAAAGCCCGGCAGCAGGACAGCGCTGGTCGGGGCGAGCGGCTGCGGGAAAAGTACGGTGCTCAAGCTGATATCCGGCTTCTATGATTACAGGGAAGGCGATATCGAGCTTTATGGCCATGAGCTTCGGGAATGGAGCATTGCGGCCATACGCTCGAATATTTCGCTTGTTTCGCAGGATACCTATCTTTTTCCGGCGTCGGTATATGACAACATCCTCTACGGAAGGCCGGACGCCATCAGGGAAGAAGTGGTGAACGCCGCGATATCCGCCTGCGCCCATGAGTTCATAATGGAGCTGCCCGAGGGCTACGATACGCTTGTCGGCGAACGCGGGATCAAGCTTTCCGGAGGGCAGAAGCAAAGGATATCGCTCGCCCGCGCTTTTCTGAAGGATGCGCCGGTTATATTGCTGGATGAGCCTACATCGGCGCTCGATACGATTTCAGAATCGCTCGTGCAGGAAGCCATGAATACCGTCATGCGGGATAAGACCGCAATAATAGTTACACACAGGCTTTCAACGATAAAGAATGTCGATGAGATACTCGTCATGGACCATGGACAGATCGTTGAAAGAGGTACTCATGAAGCGCTGGCGGCTTGCGACAGTCTGTATTCAAAGCTTTACAGCAGGCAGACCGCTAAAAGCGAAGACACGGATGGCAAAGACACGGGCAGCGAAGACACGGGCGTCGAGGAAGCTGAAGGAAAGTGGACGGCAGCTTCCGAAGGCGACGCTGCAGATGGGGAAGAAGGTGAGGCAGCGGTATGAAGAAACTCGATCTGAAGGAGTTTTTCGGCATATTCAAATTCATCAAACCGAATAAACCTGCATACGCCATCATACTGCTTATCGATTGCCTGACCGAGATCAGTTTTTATCTGCTCACACCCGTCGTGATGAAAATAATGACCGACGCCGCGGTCGGCGCCGATATGCAGCTGCTGAAGAAAGGTCTGCTGCTTACGCTGCTTGTTTCGATGTCCGGCATGGTCGTATTCGTTACCATAGAATTCTTTCTTTTCAGGTCATACAGTCTGACTACCACCAGTCTCATAAAACTGGCTTTTAAAAAGATACTGCATCTGCCCGTCTCTTATATAGAGCAAAACCACAGCGGCGATACCGTATCAAGGCTCGCCAACGATGTCGGCACGATGGAGAACGCTTACGGATGGCCTTTCAGGATGATTGTAGTCACGCTCCTGCAGGGCGTTGGCTCCGCGCTGATAATGTTCATACTGGACTGGAAGGTCAGTATCGTATTGATAATCATCGGACTGCTCTCCGTGCTGATAAACGTAAAACAAAAGGACTTCGTCCGCAAATTGAGCGGCGAGATACAAAAAAGCCTGGGTAGATATACCGAGAACCTCTCGAATATAATCGGCGGGTTTATGACGGTCAAGAGCCTCAGACTTGAAAAATTCCTGCTGGATATTGCGTGCGGCATAAACGGGGAAATTTATAAAAAGAACCTTGAACTTACGAAAAAGAGCGCCTTTGTCGAAAGCAGGAACTTCTTCTTCGGGACTATCAATTTCATCGGGGTCATCCTGCTCGCGTCGTTTCTGGCAATGCGAGGCCTGAGCAGCCTTGGATCGGTAATGTCTATGGTTATGCTGCTTGGGAATGTAAACAGGCTGTTCAGCCAGATAAATGGTATGATTATTCAGATGCAGGGTTACCTGGCGGGCGCGGAAAGGGTTACCGGCCTGATGGATACGGAATCCGAGGCCGGCTCGGTACAGACGGAAGCGGTCGACGGGAGCGACGCCGTCATTGAAATGAAGGAAATCGAATTTTCCTATGACAATAAAAATAATGTGCTGGAGGGTATCAGCCTGGCAGTAGGAAAGGGGCAGGTCGCCGCTCTGGTAGGCCCGAGCGGGGGAGGGAAAAGCACCGTGATAAAGCTTATAATGGGCTTTTATCAGCCGTGTTCAGGTAAAATGACCATAGACGGGAAGCCGGTCAAAACTCTTTGCATGCAGGAACTGCGTTCATTGATCGCCTATGTTCCCCAGGATGCCTACGTATTTGACGGCACTGTCGGTGAAAACATAGGCTACGGCAGACCGGGAGCATCGCAGGGTGAGATAATCGCCGCGGCAAAAGCCGCCCATGCGGACGAATTTATATGCGAAATGCCGAACGGCTATGACACGGTCGTCGGAGAACGCGGCGTCAAGCTTTCGGGAGGGCAGAGACAGAGGATCGCCATAGCGAGGGCTTTTCTTAAGGATGCGCCCATCCTGCTGCTGGACGAAGCCACATCATCTCTCGATTCACAAAGCGAACAGCAGGTACAGGAAGCGCTCGGCGCCCTCATGAAGGGTAAAACGGCGCTGATAATCGCCCACAGACTTTCCACGATAGAGAATGCCGACGTGATCTATCTCGTCGAAAACGGCAGAGTCACCGAATACGGCAGCCACAACGAATTGATGTCCCTCGGAAAGCTGTACAGGACATTGTATGAAAAGCAGTTCAGAATAAGCGAAGCTTCATAGCCGCCGTTTGCCGTCTGGAAAGCTCAGTAAACAGAGTCATAAACTGAACCGTGAATAGCGCTGTGTAATGGACCGTGAAATGATCGGTGAAATGAGTCGGTGAAACGAGCCGGTCGGAAGCCCTCGCAAGCTGCATTATCGCCCCGCCTTGTAAAATATCGCATTTTGGGCTATCATACTGAATAGAAACGGGAAATTAGGACAGGAGGTGCTGTTTTGAACGATTCCGATGTTTTAATACTCGCAATAGAATCGAGTTGTGACGAAACGTCCGCGTCTGTAGTCGTCAACGGCAGAAAAATACTATCGAATGTCATTTCTTCACAGATAGATCTGCATAAAAAGTACGGGGGCGTCGTGCCTGAAATCGCCTCGCGCAAGCACGTCGAACTTGTCATGCCGGTCATCGATCAGGCTTTATCCGAGGCTGACGTAAAGCTTGCAGATATCGACGCGATCGGAGTCACCTATGGACCGGGGCTTGTCGGCGCACTGCTCGTAGGTTTGTCGGCGGCAAAGGGTCTCGCGTTTGCAGCAGAGAAACCGCTGATCGGCGTTCACCATATAGAAGGACATATTTCTGCAAATTATCTTGAAAACGAAGCGCTTGAGCCGCCTTTCATCTGTATGGTCGCATCCGGAGGGCACAGCCACATAGTGCATGTAGCGGATTTCGACAGATATGAAATACTTGGGCAGACACGCGACGACGCTGCGGGCGAGGCATTCGACAAAATAGCGCGAGCTCTGGGATTGGGATACCCCGGAGGGCCGATCATCGACAGCGAGGCGAAATGCGGCAACAGTAAAGCCGTCGATTTCCCACGGGTATATTTCGGCGACGGGAGCCTCGATTTCAGCTTCAGCGGCCTTAAGACCGCAGTGCTGAACTATCTGAACAGCTCCGCCCAGAAAGGGGAAACAGTCAATATCCCCGATGTTTGCGCGAGCTTCCAGCAGGCTGTCGTAGACGTGCTTGTCGGCAATACTATAAAAGCGGCGCTTAGGCATGGTGTAAAACGTGTTGCTTTGGCAGGCGGTGTGGCGTCGAATTCACAGCTGCGCAGGGATATGAAGGCTGCTGTCGAACAAGCGGCAATGGAGATGTTTTATCCGAGACCTGTTTTGTGCACCGATAATGCTGCAATGATCGCGTCTGCGGCATATTTCGAATATAAGCGCGGCCATGTATCAGGACTGGATCTCAATGCGATCCCCGGTCTGAAACTCGGATGCAGAAGCTGTGGATAACTTTTATTTTTCCACAATTATTTCGACCCGGAACGACCATTAAATATCATAAACCATTTATGGGAAAAAACGTAAAAAGTAAAATTTTGTCGGAAAATCTTAAAAGTCTTTTCAAAAGGTAAGTGTACTTTAGAAAGTACATAAATAGCGGTGTTCCGCAATATAGACACTTTTAAGAAAAGTCAAGATAAAATGAAAAAATTGTAGAAACTGCAGCTGTGAATAATGTGGAAATTGCTCGGAAATCGCGTAAAATGTAGCATTTTCTTGTGTGGATAACAATGTGGATAGTGTGGATTACAGGTGTCGGAAATTGAATTTTCATAGAGACATGCAATAGAAAAAACTACTTATTATTGGAATAATTAATATAATTCTCAAGGACTTTTTTGACATAGCCCTGCGTTTCGGTATAGGGAGGAACGCCATTGTACTTGGTTACAGCGCCGGGACCGGCGTTATAGGCTGCCAGAGCCAGTTCCAGATTGCCGTCGAATGCGACGAGCTGATCCTTCAGATATCTTGTGCCGCCGTCAATATTCTCGCTTACATTCCAGGGATTATCGACTCCGAGCGAATCCGCTGTTCCGGGCATAAGCTGCATCAGGCCCTGGGCGCCGGCGCTCGAGACAGCGTAAGGATTGAAATTCGACTCCTGCTTTATGACAGCGCGTATAAGATTGGGGTCAACGTGATATTTCTGCGAGCTTTCGGCAATGCTGCTTTCTATCTGATCGTTAAGCTTGAGCTTGTCCTGAACCGTGCCGGTCCTGTTGGCGGCAAGCGAAAGCAGAGCCCTCTGCAGAGCGCTTGTGGCAGAGCTCGTATCAGTACTTCCATTGGTAGATGAAGCGGTATTGCCGAGAATGGATTGCAGGGCTGAATTGGTATCAAATCCGGAATCCGCACTCATTGCTGCGTCGGACGTCGAAGCGTTGTTATTCAGGTACTGTTCGAAGGACACGGTATCGGAAGCGCCCCTTATCCTGACAGGCACCCTGCTCTGAATTTCATCAAGCTTCTGTTGGAATATATCTGAAACTTTAGGTATCATGCAGCCCTCAACCTTTCAATAACATTCTACCATAATATATCCTCTAATCAAAGCAATATATCCTGCCGCCCTTATATTAGGATTATCGGGAAACTGTATAAAACAGATAAGAGGTATAAATTGGCTGTGTTATGAAATATTGCGTTCCGATTTTCTCAGGAACTTTGAGCAGGCACTTTTTATTTCGCCGTCAAACCGGCGGACAGTGAAAAGCTGGCAATATCCGTTTGCTGAATCCTGCCCGTTTTCGCTTGAATCCTGTATGAAAAATTCACATTCTATACATTTTGGCTTGCGTTCGGTCGGCAGCCATGCCTCGAGTCTTCTTGAATACCTCGCGCAGCAGAAATCGCCAGATACGATACCATGTATCCTGCAAAAAATATCCCTGTTGATCTTGACCCTCACGCCTTTAGCACAATTGTTGCAGCTTCCAGCTTGTTTCATTCGTACCCCCTGATTTACACATGACCCTTTGCGGAAATTTCAACCGATCTCATTTCGATGGTCATCTATGGCACTGTCGATTATATTAGTATTAAGTTAAACCAATAAAAGGGGGGCGATTGATTTGACCTTTATCATTATGTTAAAACCGCTTGCCAACGCTGCGCAAGTGACGCCCCTCTACCATATTACCACAGGGCTCGCGAGAGTGGCAAATAATGGGAAATAAGAAATGGCGCAGCAAGAGAAGATAATATTCCATATTGCCCGCTGCTGGGGTATAATTAGCATAAATCAGACATTGAGACTAACAGGGGACGGGTGAATTATGAAAAAACCTGTGATTTTACGCAGAAGATATATTCCATCCGAGGTAGTGGATATTTCCGGCGATGAGCTGTTATTCAGAAGCGATAGCCTCCTTGTGACAAGATGGTCTGCAATTAAGCCCAGGGCAGATATTCAGGGCGGCATTTCCTTTACTTTCCTCGACAGGGGTTACAAGCTGGGCAGGTTCTATGACAGGGACGGCCGTTTTCTCTATTGGTATTGCGACATAATAGAGGTTGAGTACGAACAGGCTTCGGACACCTATACGATTAACGACTTGCTGGTCGATATTAAAATATTTCCGGACGGCAGGGTAATACTATTGGATGCGGACGAACTCGGACAGGCTCTGGAGGAAGGGCTTATCGGCAGCGAGCAGGCGGCAAGGGCCCTCAAGGTGCTGGATGGCCTGCTGAAGCAGATCTACGGTGGAACCTTTCCTCCGAAGGACTGCGAAGGGTTTGAATATAAAGGTGAGGGGACACACCTCCAATGACCCTGACGAGGAATGTCCCCTTTTGACGCTAAAGCCACTGGGACACACCATGCAATGTAAGGGGACACACCTTCAGCTACCATAGCAAGGAATGTCCCCAAGAGCCCTGACGAGGAATGTCCCCTTTTGGCGCTAAAGCTAAACACTGGAGGATAATACTATTGCAGGAACAGTACGGACAGAAAGACAGATTGATAGACCTGCACACGCATACGACCGTGTCCGACGGCAGCATGACGCCTTCGGAGCTTGTGCGGCATGCACATAAAAAAGGACTTGCGGCTATAGCGGTGACCGATCATGATTCCATGGCCGGGATAGAACAGGCGCAGGTCGAAGGAAGGAAGCTCGGTATCGAGGTTATAGCGGGCGTGGAGATAAGCGTCGATTTTGATCCTGAAATTCACCTGCTAGGCTATTTCTTCAACGGCCGTTACGAACCGATCCTGAAGTCCCTTGAAGAGCTGAGGCTGATGCGGGAGCAGCGCAATCCCAAGATCATACGCAAGCTGAATGAACTGGGATTTGACATAACGATGGATGAAGTGAATAAAAAAGCCGACGGAGTAAATGTCGGAAG
>JAEXNT010000046.1 GCA_023439545.1 Bacillota bacterium | reverse complement strand
ATTTTCTGGTGGATATGACGAGAAGGTCACACCCGTTCCCATCCCGAACACGGCAGTTAAGCTTCTCAGTGCCCAAGATACTTGGCTGGTAACGGCCCGGGAAAATAGGTCTCCGCCAGATTTATATTCCTCAATAGCTCAGTCGGTAGAGCATGCGGCTGTTAACCGCAGGGTCGTAGGTTCGAGTCCTACTTGAGGAGCCAAAAACCTTACAGATAAATTCTGTAAGGTTTTTTACTCTCTAAAAACTCCTCTGAATTAATAAAAGCCCCGGAACTGAGCCTCCGGGGCTTTACATATATTACGGCCGTACGTGCTAGTCCTGTACGATCTCCACAGCGCCGGACTCTTCCATGATCTCTCTGATTCTCGAGGCGTCGTGTTTGGAAGTTTTAACTGCCACTACGATGCCGGTTTCGCCTTTAAAACCCTTTACTCCTTCTGAAAAGGTCTATGCGTCATTTAAACCGTTCCTTTCAGTTTTAATCATCGATATCCCTTTATCCGTAACTTCCTCGACACTGCTGAATTCCTGCTCGTCCGCCATATCGCTGACGATCATCTCACTACGGTCAATACCCACATTCCTCAGAGAATCAACTAAAGCGCTTGCCTGCTGCCGGTCAGGCATTCTTGCTATCAAACGCATATATATTTAATACCTCCTGACTATTTATATATAAAGTCACATTTATTATTTCCTAAATAGCAATAATAATTTCCGGCATGTTTGATAGCTTAAAATATTATTGCCACAATGTCCATTAGGGTTAAAAATATTTGGATTTTATAAGTTAACATAAATTAAACTTAAAATATTATTGTTAATAAGGACAATTTATGATATTATAGTTGCATTACATGCGATGATGCTTGCCTAATACGGCGAGTATTTTTTTTTAAAATAATAGAAAAGGTGAGGGAGAAAAATGAAAACAGTGAAAAGGCTTATGTGCACTATCCTGGCCGTTGCAATGCTGAGCGTGATACTGACGGCATGCGGTCAAGGCGCGAATGACCCGACCGATACATTGATCTTTGCACAGGGTGCGGATCCGAGAGGACTTGATCCTGCAATGGTGGATGACGGCGAGTCTTCAAAGGTAATCGTAAACATTTATGAAGGACTGCTGAAGTACGCAAAGGACTCTACAAAACTGGAGGCATGCCTGGCAGAAACCTGGAAAGTAAGCGATGATGGACTTACCTATACGTTCAATCTTCGTAAAGGAGTCAAATTCCAGGATGGAACCGATTTTAACGCTGAAGCTGTCAAAGTCAACATCGAGCGTCAAATGGAAGGAAATGCGACAGCGGATATGAGTTATGCCGGCTTTGTGTTCGGAACGGTAAGCAAGGTCGAAGCAACTGATGAATCCACCGTAGTTATCACACTTAAAGAGAAAAACACGGCTTTCCTTTACAACCTCGCAATGAGCCTCGCAGCGCCTATCGTAAGCCCCAAGGCGCTCAAGGACAATAACAATAATGTCAATGAACATCCCGTAGGCACCGGCCCCTACAAGTTTGTCAGGTGGGACAAGGAACAGGCTATAGTCTTGGTAAGGAATGACAATTACTGGGGCGAAAAGGCCAAGACCAAGAACGTAATTTTCAAAATCATCAAGGACAACTCTGCCAGGGTCGTAGCGCTCAATAACGGCGAAGTAGACATGATTGACGGAATCGATGCCACTGTTGTCGACCAGATAGAGGGCGCAGGCAACAAGCTCGATCAGCCTGATGGAATGAACATTAACTATATGGCTTACAATACAACCACTCCTGCTTTCAGCAAGCCTGAGATCAGAAAAGCTTTCTCGCAGGCAGTAAACGTACCAGAGCTTGTTACAAGCCTTTATCAGGGCTACGCATCGCCTGCGGATTCAATATTGCCCAGCTTTGTTCCCGGCTATGCCAAGGACGTAAAGCAGGTAGCCTATGACCCCGAAGCTGCAAAAGCGGTTATTTCAAGCGCAGGGATCACCAGCGTCCATATGATCACCTATTCAAATCCGAGGCCTTATAACACGGCTAACGGCCAGGCTCTCGCAGAAGCAATACAGGGTTATCTCGCAAAGGTCGGCGTTACTGCAAACATAGAAGTATTCGACTGGACGACATATAAGGAAAAGGTAAAGGCAGGAGATTATGATATCTGCTTCTACGGCTGGACGGGCGACAACGGCGATCCTGACAACTTCATGGCGCTGCTTTCCGATAAGGATCCTTCAATGAACGTATCCCGCTATGACAACAGCGAATACAAGGATCTCATCGCAAAGGGCAAAGCAACTCCCGAAGGCCCGGATCGTGACGCTGTTTATGCGCAGCTCGAGAAGATACAGGTGGATCAGAACCCCTGGCTGTTGATTTCGCATTCGAAGCTTCTCTCGGCATACAGCCCGAAAATACAAGGTTATTATTATCACGTTACCGGAAATATTTTCTTCTCTGAAATGACAAAGACGAAATAGGTAGATTACAAGCTGAAGGCCGGTAACCGGGATATATTCCCGGTTGCCGGCAGCATTGCTTTAATGGATCAAAACTGCATGGTCAAAGGGTGTTCCGGTTTTTTGATCTTCCAGCGGCTTAAAGCTAAACCACAAGTACAGCTCTTTTATACATGCTATAGATTTCTGTCATTGAAATTGATATTATTAGATGTCCCCTGGACTTTTAAGAATTAGGTTAACCGCATCATTTCAGGATCAATTGGGAAACAATGCGCTTACAAACTCCGATGAAAGGTTGTTGACAGTGCTTAAATATATTATAAAAAGACTGCTTTTCCTTATCCCGGTACTTATCGGCGTATCCATAATCGTTTTTGTTATCATGAGGGTGTTTTCACCCGACCCTGCACCTATAGTGCTGGGGCAGCACGCAACCCAGGAAACTGTAAATACGTGGCGTGAAGCGAACGGTTTGAATGACCCGGTATACATTCAATATTTGAGCTTTATAAAGGGTGTTTTTACAGGTGATCTCGGTACCTCTTACTATACAAAAACGCCTGTTTTGAAGGAAATACTCGCTCGTTTTCCGGCAACGATAGAATTGGCCGTTATGGCAATAATCTTTGCTTCCTTCTTTGGTATACTGATCGGTACTATTTCTGCCGTCAAAAAAAATTCGCTGTTTGACAGCGCTGGAATGGTTACTGCGTTGATAGGCGTCTCAATGCCAATATTCTGGCTGGGAATCCTCCTGATAATAATTTTCTCGGGTACCCTGCATATCCTGCCGTCAAGCGGAAGGATCAATCCTCTACTGCAGCCGCCCACAGTAACAGGCTTCTATCTGATTGACAGCCTGATCTCCGGTAATGTAGCGGCGTTCGGTGATACGTTATATCACTTGCTGTTGCCGTCCCTTGCGCTGGGAATGTACTCGATGGCTATCATTGCCAGAATGACACGCTCAAGCATGCTTGAAACTCTGGGGCAAGATTATATAAGGACCGCCCGCGCCAAAGGACTTACGGAGGGCAAGACGATCAGAAAGCACGCGCTGAGGAATGCCTTGATCCCCATAGTTACGGTTATAGGGCTGCAACTCGGGTCGCTTCTGGGCGGGGCGGTACTCACGGAAACAGTTTTTTCATGGCCCGGAATAGGCTCATATACTGTAAATTGCATACTGAAGTCGGATTTCCCTGTTGTCCAGGGCGTTGTAATGCTTGTAGCGATCACATTTGTTTTGATCAATCTTGTTGTTGACGTTATATATGCATTTATAGACCCGCGCATCAAGTTTTCCAAAAAGGAGGCATAGCTAATGGAAAGCAACATAAATATCGCACCGCCTGATAAGGCTGCCGAAGTTTTGGAAAAGCCGGAATCACAGCTTAAGCTGATGTGGGAGTCTCTGATTTCCAACAAGGGTTCCGTCGTTGGCCTGGTCATCATACTGATACTTGCATTTGTCGCTATTTTCGGCAAACTGCTTATGCCGTATGACCCCAATTACTCCGATATGACCAAGAGCTTCCTGAAACCAGGCGCGGCACACTGGTTCGGTACGGATCAACTGGGACGCGATATCTTTTCCAGGATCATTGACGGCACGCATATATCCCTTACGGTCGGTATCTCTGCTGTTGCGATATCACTGACCATCGGCACCATCCTGGGCGCTATCGCCGGTTATCGCGGCGGCAAAGCGGACACGGTCATAATGCGTTTAATGGATATGATGCTCTCGATTCCTTCGATACTTCTTGCCATTGCATTCATGGCAGCGCTCGGTAAAGGAATAGATAAAGCGGTAATTGCAATCGGTCTCGTTTCCATACCCGAATACGCCAGGATTGTGAGGGGCTGCGTGCTTTCGGTCAAGGAAAATGATTACGTACAGGCTGCAAAAGTCGTAGGCAACAAGGATATGCGCATAGTATTCAAACATATAATGCCGAATATCATATCTTCAATCGTTGTAAGGGCAACACTCGGAATTTCGACTGCCGTTCTGGACACCTCGGCCCTGGGTTTTCTAGGACTTGGTGTGCAGCCTCCCTTCGCGGAATGGGGCGATATGCTCGGACGGGCAAGAGGGTTCATATTCTCAGCGCCATATACGCTAATCTTTCCAGGCGTAGCGATAACGATCACCGTATTGGCGTTCAACCTGCTTGGAGACGGGCTGCGGGATGCGCTTGATCCCAAAGCCAGGAAAATGTAAAGGCGGTTCAACAGTATGCTACTTGATGTGAAAAACCTTAAAACAGAATTTAAATTGAAAAGCGGTACAATCAATGCGGTCAACGACGTCAGCTTTTCCATAGACAAGGGTGAGATTCTTGCGATTGTAGGCGAGTCGGGCTCGGGCAAGAGCGTGACTTCTCTTTCGATCATGGGCTTGATCTCGCAACCCGGAAGGATAGCTGAAGGCGAGATACTTTTCAAAGGTGTGGACCTTTCGAAACAGCCGGTGAACGAACTTCAGAAAATACGCGGCGATCAGATTTCCATGATATTTCAGGAACCGATGACCTCGCTCAATCCGGTTATGCGTGTCAAGGACCAACTGATAGAGAGCATCATGATCCATATGAAGCTTACAAAGGATGAGGCTTTGAAGCGTTCGATCGAAATGCTCGACCTTGTAGGCATCCCATCTCCCGATAAAAGGGCGGATGACTATCCTCACCAGATGAGCGGGGGCATGCGGCAAAGGGTCATGATCGCAATGGCGCTTTCCTGCCATCCCGAGCTTCTTATCGCAGATGAGCCGACCACGGCGCTCGACGTTACCATACAAGCCCAGATACTGGACCTTTTGTACAGTCTCCGTGAAAAGCTTAAAATGGCCATCCTGCTGATAACTCACGACCTGGGCGTCGTAGCGGAGGCGGCTGACCGGGTAATTGTCATGTATTGCGGCAAGATCATGGAAGCGGCAAATGTCAAAACACTGTTCAACAGCCCGAAACATCCGTATACTGTGGGTTTGCTCGAATCCATACCTAAAATGGACGATGATCGCCAGCGCCTTTATATGATCCCCGGGATGGTACCGAACCCCGTTCACATGCCTAAGGGCTGCGCATTCTCGGAACGCTGCGACAAGTGTATGGATAAATGCAGGGAACATATGCCCGCTCTTGTTAATATGGACGGAGCAAAGGTCCGGTGTTTCCTTTACAGCGATGAAGTGGAGGCGGAATAAGATGAGTGAACCGCTTGTTCAGATAAGAAACCTTAAAAAATATTTTATCGTAGAAACCGATCTCTTTGGCCATCCGACAGATATATTGAAGGCTGTCGACGATGTTTCCTTCGACATATACAAGGGAGAGGCCTTCGGCTTGGTTGGAGAGTCCGGCTGCGGAAAAACGACAATAGGAAAAATGCTCGCCAATCTGCATAGACCTTCAGGAGGAACCATACTTTTTGAAGGTAAGGACCTTACGGCTATGAAGGATTCGAAACGGCGTGAGTACTGTAAGGATATCCAGCTTATTTTCCAGGATCCATACGCTTCCCTGAATCCGAGAATGACGATCGGCGACATCATTGCGGAACCGATAAGGATAAACAAGCTTCTGCCGGCTTCCGAGGTAGAGAACAGGGTCAATTACCTGTTGAATTGCGTAGGACTGGCAAATCACCACAGGAACCGCTACCCTCATGAATTCTCCGGAGGACAGCGCCAGCGTGTCGGCATTGCACGCGCACTTGCCGTGCAGCCGAAGCTGATCGTATGCGACGAGCCCGTTTCGGCGCTGGACGTTTCAATACAGGCACAGGTACTTAACCTTCTAAGCGATCTTAAGGAAGAATTCGGCCTCACATACCTTTTTATCGCACATGGTCTTAATGTGGTAAAGCATATAAGCGACAGGGTCGGTGTCATGTATCTGGGCAAGCTGATGGAGGTCGCTGAAAAGCACGAGCTGTATAAAAATCCTCTGAATCCATATACACAGGCACTCCTTTCGGCAATTCCCATAACGGATGTCAATCACAAAAAAGAGCGCATCATCCTGAAGGGTGATGTACCAAGCCCTATTAATCCAGGCGACGGCTGCCGTTTCTACTCCCGCTGCTTTAAAGCTTTCAAGGGCTGCGATGAAGTGTGCCCCCAGCTTAAGAATGTAGCCGCAAGCAACGGTGCAGATACGGAAACCCGCGTCCATAGCGTGGCATGTAGGCTTTTTGACTGACCATACTCCTGGTGTTTACTTGATAATCCTCCTTGCGTTTACCTGGTAATGCACCTTATGTTTCGCCTGATCATGCCTTCTTTCGCCTGTAACATAACTTGTTTACAGGCTTTTTTCGTATTGCATTTTTATAAGGCGGGAAATATAATGCAATTATTCAATGTTTACACGGAGGGCAAAATGGACCGTATCCTTTTAAGGCTCAGGAACAGACGGTAACGCATATCAGGAAGCTTGCCGGCGATTCCGTAATAGTTGGAGACAAACGCCAATACAATAATGAGTCCAACAATTCATACATGACCATGGCATTGTTCCTGTACGGTTTTGTTTTGGTTATTGCATTGATCAGCATGCTCAACATC
>JAEXNT010000056.1 GCA_023439545.1 Bacillota bacterium | reverse complement strand
ATAGCAGCAAGGATAAAGGATCTCCGTGAAATAGCGGGCATGTCCGAAGAATCTCTGGCCCGGGAGCTCGGCGTTACTGCCGGAACCTATAAGGAATATGAAAGCGGAAATGCAGACATACCGATAGGTTTCCTTTACGAGGTGGCCAACAGGTTCGGGGTGGAACTTACTGCGGTCCTTACAGGTGAAGGCCCGAGACTCCATACATACTGTCTGGTAAGAAAGGGAAAAGGCGTCAGCGTAGACAGGAAAAATCCCTACAAGTACCAGAGCCTCGCGTACAATTTCATACACAAAAAGGCGGAGCCATTCCTCGTGACAGTTGAGCCGGGAGATGACGATCCCGTTCATTTCAATTCGCATCCCGGCCAGGAGTTCAACTATGTAATGGAAGGCGCCCTGATGATCTATATAGACGGACACTCTCTTACGCTAAATGAAGGCGATTCACTGTATTTCGACTCGAGCTGCAGCCATGGCATGAAAGCTGTCGGCAGCAAACCCGCGAAATTCCTGGCGATCATTTTTTAGTAAGTGATACTGCGGTTCGATCATATTTAGAATAGAGGTAGAGGCAATGTTAAGCAATTATGTATCGAAAGAAAATTTCGGAAGCTATGAAGATTATTATGACAATTTCAAAATATCGGTCCCGGGAGATTTCAACTTCGCTTACGACATAGTGGACAAGCTGGCAGAAAAAAACCCGAAAAAAACTGCGATGGTCTGGTGTAACGACGAGGGCGAAGAAAAGATCATAAGCTTCACCGATATGAAGCATTACAGCAGTAAAGCCGCGAATTTTCTCAAGTCCCTCGGTATCAAAAAGGGCGACAGGGTAATGCTCATACTCAAAAGGCGCTATGAATTCTGGTATGCTCTGCTCGCGCTTCACAGAATAGGAGCGATAGGCATTCCCGCTACCCATCTCCTTACTTCCAAGGATATCATATACAGATGCAATTCTGCAGGGATAAAAATGATCATATCCGTAGCCGAACCCGAAGTAGCGGCGCATATAAACGGTTCCAGGAGTAAATCCCCGACGCTCGAACATGTCGTCGGCGTAAATGGGAAGACGGACGGATGGTATGATTTTAGCGAAGAGCTGGAAAAAGCCTCGCCGGATTTTGGCAGGCCCACGGGGGACGAAGCTGTCAGGAACGACGATATTATGCTCCTGTACTTTACGTCCGGAACAACAGGCATGCCCAAAATGGTGCTGCACGATTTCACATATCCCCTCGGACATATATCAACTGCGAAGTACTGGCAGTGCGTACAGGAAAACGGTCTCCACCTGACGGTTTCCGATACGGGCTGGATGAAGTCCATGTGGGGCAAGATTTACGGGCAATGGCTCTGCGGCAGTGCGGTCTTTACGTACGACCACGAGAAATTCAACCCGAAGGATTTGCTGGAGGTCATGATAAAGCACAAGGTCACGACCTTCTGTGCTCCGCCGACTATTTACAGGTTTCTGATCAAGGAAGACCTCGTAAAATATGATCTCAGCTGTCTGAAACACTGCGCGATCGCGGGCGAGCCGCTTAATCCCGAAGTTTACTACCAGTTCCTCAAGGCAACCGGGCTCAAGCTGGCAGAAGGCTACGGCCAGACAGAATTGACGCTGACAGTGGGCAATTTCCCATGGATGGAGCCGAAGCCGGGTTCCATGGGCAAACCCGCACCGGGCTACAACGTCGACATAGTTGATGAAAACGGCAATTCGTGCGAGGTCGGCGAAGAAGGGCAGATAGTCATCAGAACGGATGACGGCAAGCCTTTTGGGATGTTTTCGGGTTACTATAAAGATGAGGAAATGAAAAAACAGGTATGGCATGACAATATGTATTTCACCGGCGATATGGCATGGCGCGATGAAGACGGCTATCTCTGGTTCGTAGGCAGAGCCGACGACGTAATAAAGAGCTCGGGCTACAGGATCGGGCCGTTCGAAGTCGAAAGCGCGCTCATAGAGCATCCCGCGGTACTGGAATGCGCCATAACGGCAGTGCCCGATCCTATAAGGGGCCAGATCGTAAAAGCCTCCGTCATCCTGGCCAGGGGCTATACAGGAAGCGACGCGCTTGTAAAGGAACTGCAGGATCACGTCAAACGCGTAACCGCACCGTATAAATATCCGAGAGTCATCGAATTCGTTACTGAACTGCCCAAAACGATCAGCGGCAAGATACGCAGGGTCGAGATCCGGGAAAACGACACGGATAAGAAATAGTGAAACACAAGAGTGAAACGCAGGGACGGTTCTTTTGTTCCAATAGCGAGCTACTGGAACACAAAAGAACCGTCCCTGGGTTTCACATTCTTTATTTAAGCAGGAATACCACCTTTGTCAGCAGCTCGCTCTCCGGTACTTCCATAGGAGAATTGTAATAGAACTCGTATACGACCCCGGTCGGCTCCTGTCCATTTTCGCCAAGCCATGCATTCATGGCGTTGTAAACGGGTTCCATCTGCGAATACGGTCCTTTGTAAATCCCGGACGCCTGCTTTCCAGCAGGGATAGTCCCAGCCTGGACGATGCCCCTGCCTGCGATGGGCTTTGCGACGGGAAAGCCCATTTCCACATCGAGATTCTCCATGTCCATATTGTAATATGCTGCAAAGGCCGGTCCCGCGGCATTTTCACCGATCTCCCCGAGATACTGCAGCACAGCTCCGAATGCCTTGCCGAGTTCCTGCGGCAGATTGCCCACCGCTGTCCTTGTTCTGACAGAAAGCACGGGTTGCTCCTTCTGTTCGGTCAGTTCGAAATTATAGTTCATGTTACGCCTCCTCAAGCTTTTTCCTGATTATAGCATCAGTAACATGACGCCTATATGTCATGTTGCAAGGCATATTTTTCATATATTTTTTTTGCAATTTCCGAAAGAATGATACGTATGTGCGGTGGGCTTACGACCTCTATCTCATTCCCGAAGCTTAAAAGAAAGCCATACAGCCAGTTGTTTTCCGGCAGCTCCGTCCTGACTCTCAGCCTTCCGTCATCACATTTTTCCACACCCTCGCCGAACCACTCGATAATGATGTTTTCCATCTGCTTTGTAAATAACAGTTCAAGAGTTATCAGGTTCCCGAATTTCTCCCATTCACGATCCTCCGGTACTAAAAAAGGCGATACTTCTCTGGGTGTGTAGGTTTTTTCGCAGAGGGCCAGCCCCTTTATCCTGGATATCCTGAAATACCTGAAATCTTCTCTTAACGTGCACCAGGCATACAGGTACCACTTCTGCGCTTTCAGCAGCAGAGAGTATGGCTCGACCCTGCGGTTCGTATTGTTGCTCTCGGAGTCGACATAGACGAACTCTATTTCGCGGTTTACCTCTATAGCTTTCCTTATCAATTCAAGTTTTTCTTTGGTTACGTTGTTTTCGCGCCACGGAGACAGGTCTATCACAAATTGCTTCAGTTTGGTGTTAAGCTGGTCGAGCTGTTGTGACGGTAGGGCATTTTTCAGCTTTTCCATCAGCACCTCGTGGCTTTTGCCGGTAATGGCTCCATCGATGCCCTTTAAGGTCGTGATGACCGCGGCCATTTCATCTCCTGTCAGGACGCTTTTATCGAGGCGGTAGCCTTCGGCGATCCCTATCGCTCCGTTTGTTCCCTGGTAAGTAACGATAGGTATACCGGCAAGGTTGATCGCATCCACATCCCGCAGGATCGTACGTACGGAAACATCGAACTTTTCCGCAAGCTCCTTCGCCTGGACCCTCTCTTTTCTGAGCAGTATTACGAGAATGGAGACAAGTCTGTCGATCTTCATTATCCCACCACCCTTAAAAATCTACCAGCAGATCCCTTTTCCCCTGGTCGAGCCTTTTTATTCCGCCATGAATATCTGCAATATCATCGTCAAGCTTTTGAACGACCCCTCTTATTCTATCATGCAGCTCCGACATCCTGTCATAATCGTTTCCTATTCTTCTTCTTACGTTCAGGTCGGTAAATATATTATCGAACCAGAAATCGACCGTCCTCGTCGTGGAATCGATACCGTCCATGCCGGGAACGCCCGTCAGATCGATATCCCGCAGTTCCTTTTCAAGGTCTTGCAGCTGCGAATCCAGCCTGTGGAAATCCTCCTCGGCGCTGTCTATATGCTGGTACTTCGCCATGTGACTTATAATCCCGCCCCTGGTCCAGGCGTCATAGGTAGCCCAGTTTTCCGCGCTTCTCAGATGCTCCATGGCGCTGCACGCCGTAGACAAAGCCCTTTCTGCGGCGTTCTTCGCCTCTTCTGTTTCGACCAGGCGTCTGGCTAGCGATTCCTGCTCCGCCTCGAGCTCCTTGTATTTTATGGCAACAGCGCTGTCCATACTTACTTTGACAGCCGCCTCCCGCCTTTTCAATTCGTCTTCGAATATGCCCTTATCCCTGTTAAGCTGGGATACCCGGTTTTCAACTTCGCTTCCGGAAGCTTTCAATTCGTTCAGCCTCACGCACGCCTTATCATATTCAAGTTTGGCGGCAAGCATTTCATCCGATTCCTTGTCCAGCTTTTCTTCATACCTGCCGAAATTCTTCAGCAACAGCGTACGCAGAGAATCCTTCTGCAATTTTTCAACGTCGAGCGATTCAGTCTCGTATTTTTTCAACAGACTGTCGACGTTTTCCTTTGCTTCCCTGATTTTATTCCGGAGCATTTGAAGCTTTTCCTCGAGCACAGGCAGCGAGGCCAGTTGCTTTCTCAATTCCACCATATCGATATTTTCCATAACGCGCCTCCTTCAAATCGGGTATCGCCAACCATATCAATTTACGCAGCGATCCGCGGATATGTCTCCCCTTGATTTACAGCTTGCCTACGGATTAATTAAAATTAAGTAAATATGGAAACCGCGGTAACAACCCCTTCGTCTAATATTATAACTGCTGGACATAAATAATACATACTACGAAAGAGGTTCATGATATGAATAATATGAAAAAATCAACAAAAGTAATAGTAACTACTGCGGTTTTAGCAGCAGTCGCCTGCGGTACTGTCATATTGGCCAATGAATTTGCGGCGGACAAAAATACTCGGGAGCTGCCTGCCCTCAGTCAGCAAGCCCATGGGTCGGGTAACGACGATGTTCTGACCAAGGGAGGCATTGCGCAGGGCAGTGATAGCGCCGTCCGGCAGGCAACGGGCACGGAGTCGGACAGCCAGGCAGCCGACACCAAGTCCGGCGACCAGGCGGCGCCCCCTCCGGCAGACAGCGCAGCTCCGGTTACGCAGGGAGCCACGGCTGTCGTTGACGCCTCCGGAACTGCCATAGAACTGTTGCCTGCCGCAGCTACAGACCAGAAGCAGGACGAACAGGCCGTAAGAACTCTGGTGGAAGGCTTCGGCAAAAAGCTTCAGATGGTATCACTCCTGGCCCCAAAGGAAACTGCAGCTAAAAGTATGCAGGAAAATTACAGTGATTATGTGACGCCCGAATTGCTGCAAAAGTGGATGGCCGACCCGCAGAACGCGCCCGGTCGTTTGGGTTCCAGCCCGTGGCCCGATCACATCGGTATTTTGAATATCGAGCCGGGTAATAACGATCAGTATATTGTTAACGGAGAATTATTCGAGGTAACAAGCGTGGAGCTAGCATACGGCGGAGCGGCAGCCAAGCGGCCCGTTACCATGACGGTGCGGAAAACGGACGGCCGCTGGCTCATCAGCAGCGTCACTCTCGGCGAATACGCGAAGCGCGGCCCTGTCAAATATGAAAACAAACAATACGGCTTCGAATTTTACCTGCCTGAAGACTGGAAGGGCTACTCCATCATTGAAGAGAAATGGGAAGGCAGATCCGGGGCTGACCTGGTCGAAACCGGCCCGCAGATATTGATACGCAACCCGGCCTGGACGAAGAAAAATCCATATCAGGATATCCCGATAATGGTCATTACCATCAAACAGTGGAATGCTCTGCAAAGCGAAAAGTTTTTCGTAAGCGCGGCGCCTATAGGTCCCAGCGTGCTTGGCAGCAACTCCGAATACATCTTTGCGCTTCCGCCCCGCTACAATTACGCATTCCCTACAGGTTACGAGGAAGTGGAGAAGATAATGAGCGGCAGCCCGCTCTGGCCGATCGATTCAGGTATGAATTGCTGACGAACCAAACATGAAGTCCTTGCACTGCAAGAAAAGGAAACCGGGCTCGGATGATCCGGTTTCTTTTTCTCTTTTATAAGCTATTTCAATTTCCTTTTCACAGGTACCCAAACCTCCAGTTTGCCCGGATAGTACTGTTCAAGCTGTGGGCCTTCGGTCAATTCGTAATTGGAGGTGGGAAACCACTCGGAAAACAGGCGCGTCCACATTTCCTGGATAGTTTTTGAGGTTTCCTCGTCTTTTTCACACTTTTCCTCTACTACCACCCATGTCGCCGCAGGTATTTGTATTATGTCATAACCTTTGGGTACCTTCCCCTCCGGCAGCTTGTAGGCAATCGTGTATTTGCGTGAACCGTCGCTCTTAAAATCATGCGTCACAGCAATGGGCGGAACGGTAGGATCATATCCGGCATCGTTGCAGAGACTTTGAAAAAAGCCCTGTTTTTCAAGCCTCAGCCAGAATTCCGGGACCGCCTCGAAGGCATTTTCACCGGCAATGTCAGTAGTGGCGCCAAACACGGTAAAACCCCCGCGTTCATCAATTTTAAAATTCATCTCCCTATCACCTTTCAATACTATCTGTATTGACAGAGGGCTATAGGATTTAAGCTTTGCCCCCGGCTCGCGCGCAGCTGAAGGCGTTATTCCGTGAAACCTTTGGAATGCCTTTGTAAAGGCTTCCGTAGTTTCATAACCATACTTGAAAGCGATATCGGTGACCTTTACGTCGGACATCGACAACTCCTGAGCCGCAAGTGTGAGCCTTCTGTTGCGGATATATTCCCCCACCGTGAAACCTGTAAGCATGCTGAACATATGCAGGAAATGGTAGGTGGACGAATACGCGCATTTTGCGGTCTCGTTGTAATCGATATCATTCAGTATGTTGGCTTCCATATAGTCTATCGCATTTCTCATACATTTAAGCCAGTCCATGATCAACCCTCCTGTCAATAAAAATAGTATCACAGTCTCCGCACTTCGGCCTGTCATGGCTTGCTATAATATGTCAGTTATATTTTAGCATACTTAAATTATTACTAATATGTGAGCGGTGTCATCATTCAGATTAAAAACGATTCTCAGGAGGATAACGGAATGAGCAGAATCAATGAAGCGATCAACAGGATCAGAAGTATCGAATGTCCGACAGGCGACCTTGAAAACAGGGTCACGGAAATATTGCTGGATCTCGGTGTGCCTAACCCCAACCAGGTAAATATTAAGAGAGACAACAAGTTGAGCAGCAGCGAAGCACAGGCATATCTCGTCAAAGTCGCCGATGAAGGAGAGACATTCGTAGTATTGGCCAGGTCAGGCTATGACGATTATGTCGCAAAGGTAATTGACGCCTACAGGGTATGAACCTCTCACGCGCTTGGCTATTGGTCGGCATTTTCGCCCGACGGACCTGCGGCGGCGCCGGTGGACACTATGTTCTGTGCCCAATAGCCCGTCCGTACGACAAATATACCGATCAGACTCTTAACGGCGTCGGTGATATAGCAGACAGGGTACAGTATAAAAATATCGAGCTTTGTAAAGTGCGTCAGCACATATGCATATGGAACCGCAACGACCCAGGAATACGCGCTGTCAAAAAGGAAGGTCACGAAGGTTTTCCCTCCTGAACGAATAGCAAAGTAACAGCAGTGTGCAATTGCGTTGAATGCCATGTACAGGGCGCTTGTCAGCATAAAGTAGGTGGCGAGTCTGCGGACGTCGCCGGTTGTATTGTAAATGCGGGGAATGATCGGCGACACTGCAGCAAGCGCTCCCCCGATGACAAAGCAGGTACAGATGCTGAAAAAAATCAGCTTCCATACATATGACTTGGCGCGGGGAATATCTCCGGCTCCCAGAGCCTGCCCGACCATTACGGCGACAGCGACTCCCATGGATATGAACACGACGTTGAACAGATTCACGATAGTACTCGATATATTGAGGCCTGCCACTACATTAAGACCGCGTGTGGAGAATATCTGGGTCAGCGTGGTCACTCCAAGCGACCAGAGCAGCTCGTTGACCAGCAGCGGCGTCCCTTTTTTGAAAATAGTCAACGCAAGCTTGCCCGGTACCTTCAAAGACCGGTACATGCCTGCGATGAACGGGAACTTTTCAATATGACGATGGGTATAGGTTACGATGATACCGAGTTCGACGAAACGAGAAATGACCGTCGCAATGGCAGCGCCGACGACGCCGAGCGCCGGGAACCCGAGTTTTCCAAAAATCAAAACATAATTGAGGCAAAGATTCGTAAATACGGCAGCTATACTTGCCTTCATGGGAAGCACAGTCTCACCCGTCTCGCGCAGCGTGCTGCTGTACACCTGGGACAGCGCAAACGGAAGCAGTCCCCAAAGCATCGTCTTCAGGTAGGAACGGCCATATTCGAGCATTGCCGCCGCGTCAGCCGCGTTTCCTTCGCCGGTGAGATACAGAGAGATCAACGGTTTGTCGCCTGAAAGGAAAACTGTGACCGCAACTGCCAATATGAGGGCTGCCGTCCACAGCTTGAAGCGGAATGTATGGCGAAGCCCTTCGTTATCACCGGCGCCGAAAAATTGCGCGCCGAATATTCCCGGGCCCGAAAGACCTCCAAAAATGGTCAGATTGAACACGAACAGCAGCTGGTTCGCTATTGCGACGCCCGACATCTGTACTGTACCTACCTGCCCTACCATGATGTTGTCGAGCAGGTTGACGAAGTTCGAAATCATATTTTGAACTATTATGGGCAAAACCAACGCGAGTACTGTTTTATAAAAAGCGCGGTCACCTATGAAGGTGCGCCGGAATCTTCCCAGCGCGCCGGCCGGCGCCGATATTTGAACCATATGCTGTTCCTCCGAAGGGATTATGACATATCTGTAATTATCGTAGAACGATTGTAGCATATGGATGGAAAGAAGTCCAGATTTATACCCCCGAAATGTGCGTCAGTTGCGGGGCAGATTAATCAAAAAATCCAGCCAGGGATCTTCGTTTTCAATAATATCCCGACTCGTATATTCCACTTTGAAATCCGGTATAACGGCTTTATCCTGGTTGTCGTCCTCCACGGGAGCTTTGTAGTGTGTTGTGGCGCAGTTGAACCCAAGTTTGCAGTCCGGCATACTGAAATAAGTAGGGTTTCCAAAGAAGGAGGCGGTGTTGCCGGTTGGCTGTCCGATCACCTTTGCGATCGAATTTGCCTGAAGTACCACTGTAAAGTCTGTTGCAGCGCTAAAGGTGGAGTTCGACGTAAACAAATAAATGTTTCCGCCGAACGGCGGAGGATCTTCAGGCTTCAGTTCCCTGAATTCTCCGGGATTGTTATATCTCAGTTGGTTTCCGATAAACATATAGCTTTTTACAGCAACAAAGCTCAGGAACTGGCTGGCTATACCATCATTACCGCCCGAGTTCCTTCTGAGATCGACGGCAATATTCCCGATATCATTTTCACGAACTGCGGCGAAAAACTCCCTGAATTCTTCCGCGGTTTGATTATCGGTTTTACATTTATTTATTTCTATTATACCGAGGTCATGCTCCTTATCGATTCTCCATTTCATTTTAACTGAATCCGCGTAGGCAAAAGCTTCTGAAATACGTTTATACAAGGATGCTCCGGATGTGTGAAGCTGCATTTTTTTTACGGATACCCTGTCGTCCCTCTCATACCGGATCTCAATCGTATTATTCCTGCCGACAAGGTTTAAACGCCTCAGATATATGCCTTGGGCGACCACATTTATATTTGCCCTGACCCATTCAGGGATCTCAGCCGGGTACAAGGCCTCAAGTTCTTTCTGCAATCCATCCGCAGCCATGCCGCCGATCGAAATTATTTTGTCCCCTTTTCTCAGGAAAGCGCCGCTTTTCTTAACTATCAGTCCGTCGCTTGTCCAAATGAGTAAAGGCAGGTCTATATGATCCCTGCTTATCTGATCTGTGGATAAACGCGTGTGGCCATCCCTTAGCGCCACTGCAAGCGTATTTAGTGTCCAGTAGAAACCCTCCGAGTCCATGGGTTTCTTTATTTTTTCGAAGATACCGTCAATGATCCCATTATAGGCCGTTTGACCTTCTTTCATATTGGGATGGTTGCTTTCGAGAGTTTCAATAAAAAACTGCGCGTCGGTCTTCATAGCTTCGGGACTCAAGCTGTCACGATACAGGTAACCCGGGTTGTCCGAAACCTTGAAAAAGAACAGATAAGATAATACAGCCAATGGCAGTATAACGGCCAGTAGAATCGCCGACCTGACCGCTGTTTTCCTGCTTATGCCCTTTTTGACAGTGGACAGGGTTATGTTCGAAGGATTGTCTTTCATAATTTCAAACTCCTTTAGAACATTATACCACCCCACCTGCCATATTGTTTCATATTAGCAACATTCGCATCCTTTTCTGCATTCCAGTATCTCTGCCTGCTTCGGACTTTCTCCGTAGCACGGGCTTTCTCCGTAGCCGGCCTTTTTGTGAAACCCGGCCTTTTTCCGCGCAAATTGCTCTTGTCGAACAAGCGGCCCGGAAATTTTCGTATATTACGAGTTTTTGATTTATTCCGGTTCCCCTCCGCCCTCTCCAGGCTGCGTAAATACAAGGGGTCCAAGCGCTCCAGCCTGTAGTATGCGTCAAGTCCACCCGCCGGTTTATTAAGTCATAAAGGTCTTTATATTGCAATGACATCATATGGATCGTCCTCCTTAATCTTGCATATTTACATTATAGGAACACGATCCCATCTGCGCATGTTGCCGGAGTAATAAAAAAAGTAACGGAACCAATATATGAGCGGTGTCCTCGATATTGCGTATGAGGCTCCGGATAGCGCCGCAAAGCGAATTGTTCTCCAATATCTGCGGCCTCAGCGCCTTGACTGTCCTTTTCACGTCCCCGATCCCTTCGCGTGTTATCTCCTGTGCCTTCTCGATCTCGGCCTTCGCCCTCGAGGTGTCGACATCGATGAGCTTCTTGCCGGCTTCCATCTGTACGACCGCCGCTGTGAGCGTATGCGCCAGGGTATTATGGATTTCCCTCGCCATCCGGTTCCTTTCCTTCTCGACGGATAATTCCTGCAGCTTGGAAGCATTGTCCACGAGCTGCCTGTAGGCTTCCTCCAGTTCGAGGTTGACTTTCGCTATCCCTGCCCGTTCCCTGAACTGCAGGCTGGCAAGATAGCTTATGATGATTACTAGAATATAAGCCAGGGCATATTGCGCTATCACATTTTGGAAAATGTTATAAAAATTATTGTTCTGCCTGCTATGCAGCGTATTGACGATGTCGATGGCAATAACGGAACCCAGAATGGCAAGTGAAGTACCCGCCCCGAAAAACAGCGAATGCTCCGATATCGATTCGAACACGGTCGGAGTCAAAAGAAGGACGACGGGCGCGACAGGCAGTAATGATGCTGCATAGACCCCCAGAACGAACTCCAGCAGGATGCTCCCTTTTTCGAAACGGTGCAGCTTTCTTTCCCGTATAGAAAAAATTGCCTGCAAAAATTGTTCACAATGAGGAGGAAAACCATGGTTAGCAGCTCCACAGGGACCTTCAGCTGGTAATAATACAGGTATTCGAATACCGCAGCCGAATAAAGTGCGATCTTCATAATGGACTAAACGAATGCAACTTTGCCTCTGAGCATATAAAGCCCTCCCGCAAGGCGAATATTTCCAAACTTTCATTTGCATAATTCTACATTGAGTAGTAAACTCCTTCAAATTCCAAATATTGATTTGCCTGTTTACAGGCGCTGTTGTATACTATGCATATTATTTACACGGTTGTAAAGCGGGGTCATGAATTGCAAAACACGGTCATAAACCAGGTAACCATCCTCTTTATTATCATGGGGATCGGCTTTATAGCAAAGAAGAAGAACATAATCGACGACGCATCGGGCAAAAAGCTTTCGGAACTGCTTTTGATGGTTACGGCGCCCGCGATGATACTTTCGTCCTTTCAATTCGACTATTCGAGCGAGATGCTCAAAAATGTTTTCGTAGTTTTGGGATTTGCATTCGCTACCCACGTATTATCGTTCCTGGCAGGGCTGTTACTGTATCGCAGGTACCCCGAAAACATCAATAAAGCGCTCCGGTTTATTACGATATTTACAAACTGCGGATTTATGGGGTTTCCGCTGCTCGAAAGCCTGTACGGGAAAACCGGGGTATTTTACGGCTCTATTTATGTCGCCGTATACAATCTATTTGTCTGGACTGTCGGGGTTATGATATTCAGCGGCGAAAGAGACCTGAAAAGTATAAGGAAAGCCATGCTTAATCCGGGAACTATCGCAGTGTTCATTGGTATGCTTCTGTTTCTCTTTTCTCTGAAGCTGCCGTACCCGGTGGCAAAAGCCTTCGATATGACAGGCGCAATGACTGCGCCTCTTGCAATGCTGATTGTCGGCTCGATATTGGCGGGAGTGGAGTTTAAGAGCCTTTTCTCGGGATTTCCCCTCTATTACGGCATAGTCGTCAGAAATATTCTCCTGCCGCTGGTAACGGTGGCCATACTTAAGGTTTTAGGCTTCAACGGCATCGTTCTGGGCGTTTGTGTAAGCGTAATAGCGATGCCCGCCGGCGCTAATACGCCCATTTTTGCCGAGTTGTACGGAGGCGACCCGTTGTTTGCCTCAAAGATCGTAGCCTTCTCCACTCTATTTTCGATCATATCCATACCGCTTGTTTTGCTGCTGCTATAAATTACTTCATTGAACAAAGGTTAAAATTAGTGAATTTATTCGTTGTTGTCATTCCAAAAAATGATTATAATCATTATATTATTATTATGGAGAAATTAAGTAATACTTGACGAAATAAGAAATCATATTTGTTGTTACATAAGCAATGCGGAAGTATTTTGGTTGATATTGCGGATGGACAAGTTACAGGAGGTATTTTAATGAGCAAGATAGAAAGCGAAATAAAAACAATCGGGGTATTGACAAGCGGCGGGGATGCGCCCGGTATGAACGCCGCCATCAGGGCAGTGGTAAGGACAGGGATCCATCAGGGCTTTAAGGTAATGGGAATCAGAAAGGGCTATAACGGGCTCATCAGCGGAGATATATTCGAACTGGGCCTGAGGAACGTATCCGATATAATCCACAGAGGCGGAACCGTTTTACAGACGGCCCGCTGCATGGCCTTCAAGACTGAAGAAGGCGTCAGGAAGGGTGTAGCCATGGCGCAGGTATTCGGGATCGACGCACTCGTTGTTATCGGGGGCGACGGTTCCTTCAGGGGCGCAAAAGACTTGAGCCTGAACGGTCTGAAGGTTATAGGGATACCGGGGACAATAGACAACGACATAGGCTGTTCTGATTACACCATAGGCTATGATACGGCTTTGAACACAGTGCAGGACGCTTTGGACAAGATCAGGGACACCGCGTATTCGCACGAACGCTGCAGCGTCCTCGAGGTTATGGGAAGACGGGCCGGCTATATAGCCCTGAACGTCGGCATCGCCTGCGGCGCCGAAGTCATAGTGCTGCCGGAAAAACCCTTCGATTTCAACAAGGATGTAATTAAGCCCATAATCGAGGGCAGGAACAGGGGCAAAAAGCATTATATCGTAATCGTTGCAGAAGGCGTGGGCGGCGCTATCGAATTTGCAAAGCAAATCGAAGAGATTACAGGTATCGAGGCAAGGGCCACGATCCTCGGACATATTCAAAGAGGCGGAAGCCCTACGGTCCGTGACAGGGTCATGGCAAGCATGATGGGCGCAAAAGCGACCGAGTTGCTGAAAAATGGTGTCTATAACCAGGTTATCGTTTTTAAGGACAATAAGGTTCAGGGTATCGATATAAATGAAGCGTTGGATATGACTAAAGCAATTGATGATGATATGATAGAGCTTAGCAAGATATTATCGCTGTAATAAGGCTGCCTTGGCCGCCGTTTTTGGCATTGCTCCAGTCGAACTGACAAACGAGGGGAAGAACCTGGCTAAAGAACCGGTTCTTCCCCTTTAGTGTTTTCTTAGCGACCGTTTTTCTTTTCCTTCTTTTTCTCTTGCTTTCTAATGAATTTCAGCTGCTCCAGTTCCTCACGTTTTTCTTTTGAATATTTTTTATGCTCAATTTTTCGTGCTTCCTGTTCCTGTTTGACAGCTTGCTGAGCTTTTGTGCCTACGCCTGATGCAGCGGTTTCCTTCCTGACTTTACGCTGCAGCCTTTTAGGGTTGATCCTCTTGCAAGGCTCGGTCTTAGCTTCGACTGGCCTGCCGAACCTCAATCGCCAATAGTTTTCAAGTACAAAACCATAGACCTCGTAGTCCTTTGGCTCCGCTCCAAAAACCACTTTCGACGTTTCAAGCAAACCCCCGTCAAGCCTTTCAAATATACCGACCCAGAAAGGTTCGTCGAAAAAGACCGTCAATTTGATATTCATTTGTGATAATCCTCCTGTAAGCTTTACTTTCAGGAGAATGGACAACCCCAGGAGGGCAGGTTACTGACAGGAAAACCCTGCATCCGGACTACCAACCGGATCGTGTTTTTATCTCCTGTCATAATTATAGTCCCTTTTAGTTCGTCTGCAAAGCACCGACATGTTTTTAAGCCTAAAAAGCAAATCCCAGAGGCGGACAGGCATGTAACATATCCCTGAAAGCCTTATTTATGCCTATTTAACGTCCAAACAGGAAAGAACTGCGTACAGAGGATAAACATACAAGTTGATTTTACTCATTGCCGAAAGTATTATAAAATCGACAAAAAGCGACATAACACCTGCATGTACAAAGAATGTACATGCGCTAAATGGATTTATATGGACATATAGACACACAGGGGATTTATGAAGAAATATGCTTTTATTTTAACGCTTGTTTTGCTGATGGTCAGTTCGCTCGTATCCGGGACGCTTGCAATGTATACGACGAGGATAGATAATCTTGCCGAAGGCGGCGTTGTCGCGAAAGAATTCATTTTTACAAGCGACGGAGCCGATTCTTTCGAACAGGGCGTGAAGATCGCTCCCTCCGAGAAGGTGAATTGGCAGTTCAAAGTAAAGAACTACCATAATCAGGTTATTACCGAAACGGATCTGTATTACAAGCTGACGTTTCAGGTATCGGCAGCTGTTGGCAAAAGCGCTATCGATCCGCTGGCAGTTACTGTAAGGGATACCGGAGGAAATATACTGAAAAGTGTAACGGGCGTCGGCGCCTTTGATATAACGGGTAGCTTTCCGCAGTCGCAGACGGGACAGGAAAAAACATATACAGTAGAGATAAATTGGCCTGGAGATGGAGACAAGGATATAAATTATGCCGGCGGAAAATACGGAAGCACGCTCACAATCGACGCTACTGCCTCGCAGGTCCCGCTGGACGGAAGCGGCGGAGGAGAATCCCCGCAAAGCGCAGTGTCCGTCAAATATGAAACGACGCCTCCCTGGGCAAACGGTCAGAGCGGCAATTACCAGTACAATTACAGGGTAAGCATAACAAATAATACGGATCAGGCTATAAAGGACTGGAAGCTTTCCTTCTCTCTGCCGACCGACAGGATCAACAATGTCTGGAGTAATGCAAAGCTGATTTCCGGTACACCCGACGGAACTTATACGTTTGGAAGTCCCAGTTACAACAATGCTTCAACAGATACGATACAGCCCGGCCAAAGCGTGACGTTCGGGGGAAATGCCCGCGGACGGGGAACCGAGGCTATTAATAATATCACCGTAGGCGGGAGCAATATCGATTCTATAAACGACGTTCAGCTAAGCTGCGAGTTCGGAAAATCCTTTTAGAGGATAAGGCAAGGCTGTCCACTTACAGGGGTGAAGCATGAAGCTTAAAATACTGATCGTTGCGGCGTTGCTGCTGATCATGGCAAAAACTATGATTGTTGGTACGCGATCTGCCTACACACAGAAAACAAGCTACAATATCAGCATCGTTCCCGACAGGAGGCATAATAATCAGGAAATCGGCGGAGTTTCTGAAAGAATAATTCAGCCGGAAGAAAACAGCACGGGTAATACTATAAAACTACGGTAATCAACGGAGGCAAATATGAAAAAGATTCTTCTCACGGCAGCCTTGATACTAATTCTGTCGACATCCATCATTTCGGGCACTCTCGCGATGTATACGTCGAAAATAGACAATCTTGCCGAAGGCAGTGTCGTCGCAAAGGAATTCATCCTGTTAAAGGGCGGTACTGATACCTTTACACAAAATGAGAAAATAGAGCCGGGTAAAACGGATACCTGGAAGTTCAGTGTAAAAAATTATAACGGTTCGATCGTGAGTGAAACTGCTATGAACCTTGGTATCGGCGTCGATGTGCAGGCTTCGGCAGGCAAAAGCGCCATAGCGCCGCTATCGGTTAAAGTCCTTGATGCGGATGGAAATCAGCTCGGTACCGCGGTAACCGGCAATGGCACAATCCAGTTTACCGATAGTTTTCCGCTTTCGGAAGCCGGTCAGGAAAAGACATATACGGTCATTGTCCATTGGCCGAGCAATGACGCGGTGGATATCAACTATGCCGGCTCCGGCTACGGTACGGATATTAAGGTTTCCGTAACAGGTACTCAAGCGTAAACCATAGAAAAATATGACAGGCTGCTCCTTCCCGGGCGGCTTGTTTTTTTTTGCTTAATTGAAATACTAAAGGTAAAAACTACTCAAGGAGAATATATGTCGGAGTCAAAGTATACGACTGATGAACAGATAGAGAGCATGCGGCGGGAAATTGCGCTTCAAAAGCAATTATCGGAGGGCGGCGCCTTACATGGAGGAAAATTCGGAAAATTCATGCAGAAACACGGCGGCATGAAAATCCTGGGCTGGGTCGTATTCGTCCCAGTTGTCTCCGTGCTTGCCAGTGGTATTTTCATGGTCCAGGCTGCAAAGAGCCGTGGTGAAGTTCCGGGCTTTTTTGGCTATCATCTGTTTTCAATCGAGTCGGGGAGCATGGAGCCGACGCTGAATACAGGCTCGGTTGTCCTCGGCCGAACGCCCGGCCATCCGGATAAGCTCGGCAAAGATACGATCGTGATCTTCAAAACGCATTCCGGCTATATTGTAACACACAGGATAATCGAAGTGCAGGCCGGCGCTGACGGAAATGTGTTCTACAAAACCAAAGGGGATAATCCGGTCAATTCACCCGACGAGGAGCTTCTGTCACCCGACAGGGTAATTGCGATTTTTGTTGCGAAGATTCCTTTGACTTGAATTTGGCAGGGAGTTCGACATGAGCATGAATAACGCCGGACAGGCAAGGAAAAAGTACATCGTTGATATTGTCCATATGGAGCGCCTGACCTCAGAAGAATATATCTTCCGCGATGGTCAAAAACCGGTGCGGATACTGGAAGATGTAAGCCTTCTCATAAAAAGAGGAGAAGTCTGGTCAATCAGCGGACTGACTTCGATAGAGATAAGGCTCCTGCTCGAAATCATGGCCAACATCAGGCCCTACCACAGCGGCAGATGCATACTCGCGGAGCGTGGCATGATGCGGCACAAGAGGATCATACTGAATCACGTCTTTTACATCGGCGATGCCGAAATGCTCTATGAAAACATGACCGTACTCGAGTATCTGACGTTTGCGGCCCATTACCGCAAAAGCAGTACTCTCCTTTTGCAGGATGAACTCCTCGAATTTATTATCGGCGCCGGCCTGGGCCGGATATCATTGACGCCCATCAAGCTGCTTACTACAGAGGAAAAGGCTATAGTCACATTGATTGCGGCCGTATATTCCGAAAGCCTGCTTATAGTTTTCAATTTCCCGGAGTTTGCTTTTGACGATGCTTTGATCGACGCGATCCGGAGAATATCCGATATCGTCAGAGATAGCGGAAAAGCTCTTGTTATCGGCACAAACTCATACAGCCTGACTGAGGCTGCATGCTCGCATGCAGCTTTTGTTGCGGACGGCAGAATAATCTACAGTGGAACTGTCGAGGACCTTCGCTTCGGCTATGATCCGGTTGAACTCATCGTGCGGGGCAATAATCTCTCCGAACTCGCTGAGCGGCTATCGCCAATGCTGCCCGGCTATGCACTGCTGTTCAGCGATAACAGCCTGCTTATTTTGAAAAGGAGCGGCTCTGACCCGGAAGGCTTCGTCCACAAAAAAATCATTGAGTCGGGTATTTTGCCGGAATCCATCGAGATAAATCCGAAAACAGTCCGTAATGCCTACAGGGAGCTGCTGAGACAAAATGATTTACAAGACGAGCTACTTTAGAAAAGAATTGCGTCAGGCTTATACCGAAGATAAGGCAGGGAACAGCAGGAAACTGGCATTTGCTCTTTTTCTGGGGCTCCTGTCCTTTGCCGTTTTCTTCGTGCTGCAATCGCTGAAAAAAAGCGTCCTGTCCGATGCGGTTCCGGAAATAATGCAGGCAAGCTATTTCTCAACAGTCTATATTTACATACACCTGGCATTCATTCTGAATTCAATTTATTTTATCCTTTACTACGATTATCTCTTCTTCTCAGAAATCAGAAAAAATTCGTGGTATCTGCTGATCAAAATGGGGTATCACCCAACTATGATGATTTTCCAGAAATTCATCGCACTGTTGAGCTCCGTCCTGTTCATCTACACGGTTGGATTCTGTTTTGTCGTCCTCCTGACGGTGTTGCTGAAGTATAATTTTGTATATTCATACCTGCCGTCTCTCTACTTTTCCGGGCTCCTCGACCTGTTCCTGATCAGTGCCCTTGCGATGAATCTGTCGCTGTTTGTGGATACGGTGGCCAACGCGCGTTATCTTATCGCATTTTCTTCTCTGGCAATACCTGTGCTGAAGGCAGCCACGGGGTATTACTCCATATTATCGAACCGGGTGACAATGCAGAATATCAAGAATATGTTTGACGTCGGCCGATCCTCATACATACTTGTTGCCAGTTTTTTGACCGTCGTCTGCTGCCTTGTCAGTATCTTCAGAGCGAATAACCTGTCCAGGTATTATATCCTGCGCAAGCTTGAATGGTCGCAGCGTTATCCGGAAATCAAAATAGGCCGGCTGGATGCGAAAACAGGCTATCCCGTACCCGACCGGTCCGAACCAAAGCGCCGCACCGGATTGGTCAACACCGTGATCACCGCGGTGTTTATCCTCTTCATAGGTCTGGCGCTTCTGTTCAACGGTTTCATAATATTGCTCGGCGCCTCTGCGCCGGGCAACGAGATGACCGTCAGGGGGACTATACCCTATATTTTTGAATCCGATACTATGCAGCCTGAGATCATGTACAATGATCTGACATTTTTCAGGCACATCGACAGCCAATACCCTGTTTCGCTCGGTCAGATAGTTTTGTTTCAGCAGGATAAGGTCGTTTATGTGGAACGTATTATCGAGATCGGCGGAGCCGGTATCAAGGTCGACATTGACAATTATCCTCCCCTGTCCGAGACCGGCTCAATGCTTAAAACCATACGGCGGCAGGATATCTACGGTGTATACGACGGCCGTAACCGTTGGCTTGGCGCGCTCATCCTTTTTTCAAACACTCTCGTCGGAAGGATAGTGTTCCTGCTGCTACCGTCCGTTTTGTTGTTCTACCGCAAGCAGTTTTTCAGACTCCTTAAAAAGGTAACGGCATAACCCCTCATTGTTGCTTATTTCTTTGTAACTTCCGCCTTGCCGCCTTTAGCGGTAAATCTGGCCTTGATGGTACAGTTTGCTGCCATGGCGTCGGGCTGTATGTCTCCCTTTCCAATTATCGAATCATACTTAAAATCCGTCTTCGCATCCACGCCGGCCACCAGGGCTGT
>JAEXNT010000016.1 GCA_023439545.1 Bacillota bacterium | reverse complement strand
TCGGGCTCAGGCTTTACCAGTTCTCCCCATTCAGGCGTCACGGGCTCGCTTGAATCACACCACCAGGCGTCGATACCCTTCGAAAACAAGCCGTCGTTAGCTTGATCCCAGTACAGGGAACGCGCTTTTTCACTTAAGGCGTCGTATGTCTCCGACTGCTGGAACAGACATCCGTTTTCCTTCATTTCGGAATAATTGCCCGTTTCCTTACTCATATTGGGCCATATGGATATCATGAAATGTGTGCCGTTTTCATGTAAAATACGCGTCATTTCCTGCGGCTCCGGGAAACGACTCCTGTCAAAGCTTTTTTGCCCCCACTTCCCGTCCTCCCACGACTGCCAATCCAGGACGATGCTGTCCAGCGGTACTTCGCGCCGGCGGTATTCCCTTACAGTATCGATGATCTCCTGCTGCGTTTCGTATCTTTCCTGCGACTGCATGTATCCAAAAGCCCATTTGGGAAGCATGACCGCCTGTCCCGTCAATTGCCGGTATCCATGTATTATCTCATCAAAGCTATCTCCGGAAATAAAGTAGAAATCAAGCTCATCAGCAGCTTCATTATATAGATACGAGCCATATTCATTGTCATTGAAGATCAAAGGTGAATATGTATCCAGCAATATGCCATAGCCTCTGGTCGAAAGCAGCATGGGCATTGCAATTTTCAAATTTGCCTGGTGTATGTATTGGCGCGTTCCACGCAAGTTCAGGCTGCCCTCCTCCTGCTGTCCCAGGCCGAAAAGCGCTTCCTCCTTCGACCACTCAAACTCCAGCCTTGTATGGTAAAGCTTCCTGTTGAAGACCTTTTTAGCTTCGTGAACAACTTCCTTGACCCCGTCCGGTGTAACAATCTTCTCCACAAGGCTGTTATCATCAAGGATAGTTTTGTACGAATCGAAGGGAATAAGGGTTTTTCCGCCATTCTCCGGTTCTTTGGCAAGCAGTTTTCCCGCTCTGTCATAGTATGAAAAGCTGCAGTTCGACTTATCAATTACAACGACTATCCTCCCGATCGAAAGTGTTATGTCTTTATCATTTTCCGCAAAGGTCCATTTACAGTCCTCAGTAATCGGGACCCTCCCGGGGCTTTGCTTATCAGAAAAGCCTTCGCTTAGGGTATACCTTACCCTGATGATGGAATCAGAGCATACCTCTATTTTTATTTTACCTTTCCCCGTTTCCAGAAGCAGTGCGTTATCCGCCCTGCAAACAGTTTGAACCGTAAGTTCGCTGCCTCTTTCCGCTATTATCATTGCGTATCCTTTCGATGTATTATTTCACAATTACACCACTTTTGATATATTATAGCAAAGGGAACTGTAAAGAACCAGTTCCCTTTATTATCCATGCAATACTTAACTATTATGCCGCATGGTTGTTATGTACTCCTTCAAGGAGCCAGCCATCCGGTCTATTTCAGGATAGCTCCTGCCGTGAGCGCATTCTCGATTTGCTCGTTACCGATTATATATACAATTATCGTAGGCAGACTGGTTATGATCATAGCAGCTCCTATCTGCCCCCAATGGGATACTCCTATACTGACGAAGAAATTCAGAAGGCCGACCGTCAATGGCCTTATTCTGTCTTCCGCGCTCAGGATAAATGCCAGAAAGAATTCATTATATATATTCATGAATATCAAAACACATTGTGTGGAAATTGCAGGCTTTATAACCGGAATTATTATCCTGAAGAAGGTCTGGTAGATATTGCACCCGTCTATGCAGGAGGCTTCCTCGAGCTCCATGGGCAAGCCTCTGAAAAAGGCATAAAGCATAAGTACGCATGAGGATAGTGCAAAGGCCGAATAAGGCAGTATCAGGCCTAAATGCGTGCCTTTCAACCCCAGGCTGCGCGTCATTATCATTATTGGAATGATGACCACCTGTGCTGGAACAACCAATCCCATGGCAATGTAGCTTAAGGCAAAGTTTTTGTATTTCCACCGCATTCTGCTTATACAGTAAGCGAACATGCTCCCCAATAGAACTGTTATTATAATGGTACTAACGGAATATATCAAGCTGTTTGACAAATATCTCAGGAAGTTGAACTTCGCCAGTGCGTCGCCGTAATTGTTAAAAACCCATTCCTTCGGCAGCCCGAACGGATTGACGTATACTTCGCTTTTTGACTTGAATGACAGATTCAGCATCCAGTACATGGGGAAAAGAAATGATGCCCCGATAATCACCATAACGGCGCTAGTCAATATTTTGCGTCTGTTTTTCATCGACATTTATTCACCACCCTATTTAGAACTCAATTTTTTCTCTTGCTACAAACTTGTTGATAACGAATGTCAGCAAAAGGCATTCGAATATGAACAAGACCGCTATTGCGCAGCCCTGGCCGAAATCGGAGGCTGAAAACGCCTTGAAAAACAACTGATAGATCACGGTCCTTGACACGTCGCCCGGTCCGCCTGCCGTCATTATCCTCACGTGAGCAAACTGCGACATGCATCCGAGCACTGAAAGGACAAGAAGATATTTGGTAACATCCTGCAGAAGCGGGATGGTTATTTTCAGGCTTGTCTTGATAAATCCCGCGCCGTCGATGAGCGAGGCTTCATAATATGTTTCCGGGATAGCTTTTATGCCCGTATAGAACAACAGAGCGTTCAAACCGACATATTGCCAGAGGAAAGCGGCGGCTATGGCCAGGACCACTGTCCTTTCGTCAGACAGCCATGCCAGGGCCAGGCTGTCCAGCTTCATCGCCCTTAATATGCTGTCGATCAGACCCCACATGGGATCGTAAATGGCAATCCACATCTGTGCTATTACTGTTACCGACAGAACGGCGGGAAGCACGCTGCTCCCTTTGAAAAACCTTTTTACAGGCTCGCCCAGCCTATCCATAATCAATGCAAGGAACAATGAGACCGGCAACCCAATAAAGGTGGAAATGATTACTATTATAAAGGTATTGAGGTTTGATCTCCAGAAGGCAGGATCCCCGAATACGGTCAGATAATTGCTGAAGCCGACATAACCCATGTTTTTGAAGCCGTCATTCTTTTGAAAGCTTATCGAGATTTCGGGAATTATCGGATAAATTACGAAAGCTGTAAACAACAACAGTGCAGGAAAAGCAAATATGAATATTGCCAGTTTGCTCCCATAATATTTGGTCATATTTTTCTCCCATCTAGCCCGCATCCCCATATGAACCATAATTTCATACAGGGATGCAGGCATCGATCTATTTTTTCATTTACAGAAACCAGTCACCAACTCAATTGTTGAAATTCTTGGCCCATATAGGGTTCATGGCCTTGATGTAGTCATCAGGCGAATACTGTCCGGTAAGAAGCTTGCTGTTCTGGGTTGAAATCTCTGCTGAAGTCTCAGCGTTGAATATGGAGGACCAGATCGACGGAATTTTAAGCTGTGCCGCGCTGAACTGGTCAAGGCCCTTCTGGGTCAGAGGCGAGATGCCTTCGATCTTGACGCCCGTATCAAGAGCTGTGGGAGATTTTTGTTCAATATTGTAGAACAGCGCGTCCTGGGTTGCGCAGAACATTGCGAACTGGGCTGCAACTTCAGGATTCTTGCTCCTGGCGGATGCCAGATAACCGCTTAGCGGAGCTCCCCAGAACTGTATGGACGCATTTGCGTCAACACCATCCTTGGCGGAAGGCCATACGATAAAATCGGTGTCCGGAGACGCCTTTTCCAGGTTGCCGGTTTCCCAGGAGAACATCGCGAGCATTGCAGCCTGACCCGAAGTATACATTTCTACTGCGGGACCGTAATCGATATTGGTTACGCCCGGTGCAAACGCTCCGATCTGCGCGAGCTTCTGTATCCTGCCCAATGCGTTCTTTATTACAGGGTTGGAGAAATCTGTCTTGTTGTTTTCAAAGTCGATCATAACCTGCGGGTCTTCAGCCATTATCATCGTCTGCAGCATATGCAGGTTCGGCGTCCAACCATCCTTGCCGACTATGGACATCGGAACGAGCCCCTTGCCCTTCAGTGTCTCGCAGACCTTTACAAGTTCGTCATAGGTCTTGGGTATTTCGATATTGTATTTTGCGAATATATCCTTATGGTACCACAATCTCGGCGTAAAATACTGGTCTGCGCCGGGCTGTACGCAATAAAGCTTGCCATCCTTATCCGGTTGAATGACTTCAGGCATTTTAAATTTCTTGTCAAATCCGGCGGCTTTTACATATTGCTCCAAATCCAGCGCATTACCGGCCTGGACAACGACAGATGATAGATTCTGTTCGGAGAACCATACGTCGGGCATATCGCCGGATGCATTGTAGGTCTTGAGTTTGTTTGCGTAATCCTGACCTCCGCCGCCCAGATCATACTCGACCTCGACATTGGGCATGTCCTTGCTTACATTAACTTTTATGTATTTTTCACGGATGTTGTTTCTATTTTCGTCGGTACTTAATGAAAGGAACTTGATTTTGACTTTTTCATCTGATGCAGCCGGAGTAGATGCTTCGGGTGCACTTGCCTCGGGAGTGCTTGCCGCCGTAACAGTAGCCGTTGTTTCCGCAGTTTTTGAAGAAGATCCGCCGCCGCATGCCGCCAAAGAAATTACCATGGCTAATGCAAGTACGATTGCCAGTAATTTTGTGAATTTGATCATTTTTTGACCTCCTCGATTTGATGTTTTGATACGGAAAATTGTCCTTTCGAAAGGTTTCATAACGATTCTATTTTATAACCGGCACTCTTTTTGTTGAAGGGAATATTCTTTGTTGGCAAGGAAAATTGTCGTTAATATATTTACTGTCGGTTTATGCTCTCAATATACTTACTGGGCGCCAGGCCGTAATATTTTTTAAAACACTTTCCGAAATAGTTTGCGTCGGCATATCCAACCCTGTCGGCTACATCCAGAACCGTGACGTTTCCAGCATCAAAAAGCGATTTAGCCCTGTTTATCCTGAATTCTGTCAGGTACTCGTTGATTGTGACACCGGTGTCGCGCTTGAAAACAGAACAGAGGTACGCATAGTTGATATAAAGGTGTTTTGCTATTTCATCGATTCCCATTTCGCTATTATGGCAGTTTTCCTCTATATATTTCTTGACTTTTTCTATGAGCCTCGACGTTTTTGAACTCCTGTTCCTTTTGAACGCTTCCGACGCATTCAGGAATATCTCCTGTATCCATGCTTCAATTTCGTTTATAGACCTTTTTAACTGGATTTGTTCAATGATATTCAGTTGGCTGTCATGCAGCACATCCTTAAAGCCGAGTCCTGTTTCCGCCATGAATTCAAGGCAGGCGGATACCATTTCGATACAGAATACCGATAGTATCTCGTGGCGGACATTCTGTCTGCGGATCTCTCCGAATATTTGACTGATAAGGCTCCGTACCTCACTATCCTCGCCCGTACGCATATTGATTAACAGCTGGTTTCTATATTCGGCCGTAAAAAGGTTGACCTTTATTTCCAAATCCGAAACCGAACCATATGTAATTATTCTGTTTTTCCCAAGAGTAAGCTTGTTCTTCAAGGCTACCATCGATTCCTTATAAGACGCCGCTATTTCAAATAACTCGTTTTTAGCATTTCCGACCCCTATTGTGACGGTAAAATTGAAATGCTTGCAGACAGCTTCCCTGATCGATTCCAATTTATGTTCGAGAAGCTGATCGGAATCGTATTCGCTGCTGCCTTCTTTTACACCTGCTATGATACATATCCTGTCATCCTTATCGTAGCAGATATCAAAGGTCAAATATCCTGAAAGTATTTCACTTGCAATATTTGATACCGCAAATTTCCAGAGCTGTCTATCCTCATTATTCCAGTCAAGGTTATCTTCATAATCGATTTCAATTGTGATAGCCTGGCGATATCTGGAACGAATATTAATATTCAGATATTTCATCTTTTTAACCGAATCATCATCGTTGATTATGATATTTCCCTGTAACAGATCGTTAAGAAATTTGTCCTTCAACAGCGGAAGGCTGTCATTGACCTGCTGCTTCAACATGTCGAACTCGATTCTAACGCTTGCTTCCATTTCGATGAGCTTCTTCATCTCAAGCAGTGACTGGGCCAGTTCCTCCTCATTCACAGGCTTCAATATATAGTTATGGACTCCGAGCTGGACAGCCTGTCTTGCGTAATTGAACTCACTGTGCCCGGTCAGAATGATGATTTTGCTGTTAACGCCTTTTTCTCTGCTATTCTGGACAAATTCCAGGCCGTCCATAATGGGCATGTTTATGTCGACAATAATTATGTCGGGTTTTAGTTCTTCTACCTTTTCAAGCGCGTCCTGTCCATTTTTTGCTTCACCGCATATGTCGAAGCCAAGCTCGCTCCATGGAAGTGAAATCTTGAGCGCCTCCCTGAAATAAAACTCATCGTCAACGATCATGACCTTCAGCATTTCATCCCTCCTACACAACCAAAGCCGGCAATTTTACAGTAACCCTCGTATATTCGCCAAGCCTGCTTTCTATTGTCAGGCCATACTCTTCCCCATACAGAAGTTTCAGTCTCGAATCAACGTTATGTACGCCAAAATCGGAATTCATACGGTCTTTTGTTACCCTGTTGAAGTCGAATACCCTTGTTATCTGTTCCTCGCTCATTCCCACGCCATCGTCAAAAACCTCTATTTTAACAGTATCCTGCTCGCAAAATCCTCTTATTACCAGAATGCCTTTATCCTCTTTCTGCTTCAGACCGTGATATATGGAATTCTCAACAAGCGGTTGAAGGGTCAGTTTGGGTATCTGGTACTTCATTATCCCTTCATCAATATCCATCCTGTAATCAAGATATTCAACATACCTGAGCTTTTGGATGGACAGGTAGTTTTCGATTAGAAGCATTTCATCTTTTATGGTTATTATATCATTGCCCTTGCTCAATGAAATCCTGTAGAATCCGGCAAGGTTCTTGGCAGTTGCCATTGCATTTTCCTTAAGATCAAGCTTGATGAAAGAAATGATGGTTTCAATGGTGTTATACAGAAAATGAGGTTTGATTTGTGTCTGCAAAAGCTTGAATTCATTTTCCCTTTTCAGTTTCTGTTCGGTATAAATCTGCTCAAGCAGGCTGTTTATCCTGTCCATAAGGCTGTTGAAGCCGTCCCCGAGCATTCCTATCTCGTCTTTTGAGCTGAAATCCGCTCTGAGGTTTAAATTTCCATATTTAATTTCCTTCATGATTCGTACAAGCTTCAATATAGGTTTGGATATCGTAGTAGATAGCAAGTATGAGGCCGCAAATGCAAATATCAGACAAATGGATCCAAAGACTACTATAAGCTTTGTAATTCCTTTATTCTCATTTGTAATCTCATCCAACGGAATTACACTGATTATTTTCCAGTTCAACTTGTCGAAATTCGAAACAGTGACCAAGGTCTGCTTTCCGCAGATATTTCTTGTCAGGCTCCTGGTACTGGTAAACTCATCCAGTTCGTTTGTTCCCAGGTATTTCTCCTCATTGAATTTCCTATACAGTTCACTTTTGTCCTGGGTTGATATTATGTTTTTCTGTGCGTCTACAATAAAAAACTGGTCATTCTGGTTAAAGGTATTGTCAAGATACATGGAAGCTACATCCTTCTCTTTCAGGTACAACACCGCAGTTCCCAGAATATGCCCCGTATCGAAGCCGATAATCGTTTTTGCTATGGCGAATACGTCATCCTCCTCACCGTATATATATTTTATTTTTATCAAGCCTGTCCACGTGGGAGTTCTGTTACTTGTAATCAAATCCGTCAGAGCACTGTTAAAAACCGGAATGACACTTGAATTGTTGACGAAGCCCACGTTGAAAAAAGTGCCCTGCGACGATATTATGCTGGCTGCCGCAATATTGGTATTTGGCTGCACTACGTTACTTATTGCCGTGGCCAATGTTTTTTCGACATCAATGTTGTCAATCGAGTTCAATTCATTGTTTTTTTCTATCTGTTCAAGCTGGTTTTGCAGCTTATTGCCCACGGATAATATTCTCACGTAATTTTCAGAATCGCTGGTCAGGTTTAGAAGGCTCCTATCAATGAGCGACAGCTCCCTGCCGGCGTTTTTTGTAGCCTTGTCCACTATTGCCCGATTGGATATCCTGATAGTCATAAAGGCAAAGATGGATAAGGATATAAGGAGGATACCTGCATAAAAAATGAAAATCTTACTTTTTAGAGAAAAATTTAACATTCTTTTTTTCATAATTGCAGTCCTGTTAAAGGTATAAGAGAATTTAAACATTCTTTTAATCCAATCATATCATATATAAAAAAAAATACGGAATAAAAAACTTTATTTTATTCCGTTGAAATTTTCTTTATTTTACCTCTTCGTCGAAAACGACAGCTACCTTGCCGCATTTCCCTTCAGCCATCAGTTTGTATGCCTCGGACACATTATCCAATGTAAAGCGGTGCGTTACGAGGTCTTCCGGATGAATGCCCCAGCGGACCAGTCTTTCAACCAGTTCTTCCATCTTCCATATACTCGTGACCCATGACCCGTAAATTGTTTTCTGCTCGTGAATAATATCCGGACTCGGGTTGAATTCGACCGTACCGCCTTCCCCGACGAACGCAATCTTTCCCCATTTGCGGGCCGCCCTGATTGCCAGCTGGCGTCCGGAGGTATGACCCGAGCAGTCGACGGCGCGTTCCACTCCAAAACCGCCGGTCAGCTTCCGGACTTGTTCGAGCGTATCTTCTCCGGAAACAAAAACATGGTCGGCCAGTTTTTTATCCAGCGCAAGCTGGCAGCGTTCCTTTGTCACATCCACGCCGATCAGCTTCTGTGCGCCCATTGCCTTGGCAAGCATCAATGTGGCAAGACCGACCGGTCCCAAGCCTACGACCAATACCGCGTCATTGCCCGATATTCCTATCTTCTCAAGACCTTCGTATACGGTACCGAAACCGCAGGCCACCTGGGCTCCGTCAGTATAGGTCAGTTCGTCCGGCAGGAGCACGCAATCCTTTTCGTCTGCCAGTATGTAGGGCGCCATTCCGCCGTCCCTCTGCCAGCCGTATGCCGCTCTGAGCGGGCTGGTGCAGCTGATCATATAGCCTCTGCGGCAGTCATTGCATAGTCCGCACCCGGAAATATGATATACGATTACCCTGTCTCCCTCTTTGAACCTGCGCATTCCCTGTCCGCACTTCACTATCTGTCCGGCAGGCTCATGCCCTGCTATTTTGTCCTGGTAGCCTTCCGGTCCCTTTCCAAGATGCTCGCGGTATATGGCGCGTATATCGCTGCCACAGATTGTCGAGGATTTTGTCCTGATCAGGACCTGGCCGTGGCCCGGCTCCGGAATTTCCACATCTTTGGTAAGCACTGTGCTGTTCCCGGGTAAATAAGCTGCTTTCATTGTGTTGCTCATAATTTTCTCCCCCTCGATATTTTTACTATCAGGCTATTCCACAACAACGCCTTTTTTCAGGATGATATTGGCATAAAGAGCCTTCTCTCCGGTCGCAACTATAGCATATGCTTTTTTCGCCCTTTCATAGAAGGCAAATCGCTCTACGAATTCAATCCTGCCGGTTTTCGGTTCATATTTTTCCACGACGGCTTTATAAGTGTCCCATATAATAGGTTTGACGGTGTCCCCGGGGACCGCCGACATCAGAGAAACCGGCGCCTCCACGTAGGGGTCCAGAGGGAAGAATTTCAATATGGCTTCGAGCAAATCAGGTACATTGTGTCCGTCGCATCTTACCAACCGGTTCGCCAATGCGGCTGCCGGAAAATTACCGTCGGACAGGACAAGCTCGTCCCCATGTCCCATTTCCATAAGTACTTTTAACAGCTCCGGGCTTATGATCGATGGTATTCCTTTTAACATAAGATTTTCCTCCGAATTATGCAATAATTTCTTTCAGTACAGCGTGATATGGTATAGCTCCTATTTTGATATTTTACCGTCCGGATCCCACAAATCCGTCCAATCCCCGGCGCCCTGCCACAGGAATACCTGGCCCTTGATCAGCCTGCAGTTCCTGTCGATCCCTTCCACCGCCTTCATTTCTTCCTTTGTAAGCGATTCAGTCGTCGAACAGATCAGGTTCTTCAGAAAGTGATTCCTGTCAGTTGAAAAGGGAATTGGGATCTGACCTCTTTGCACTGCCCATTTGATGCAGACAACTGCGGGATGTACCTTCAGCCTTTCGGCAATTTTTATGATCACAGGATCTTCGGTGTCCACAGAATCGCCATCAGTCCTGTCACGTTCGGGTCGTTTCGGCGAACCTACCGGACAGTAACCGATAGGTACAATACCATGGTCGAGACAGAATTGAAACAACTCCGGTTGCTGGAAGTGGGGATGCAGCTCCATTTCATTCACAGCAGGCTTTATCCTGGCATCCCGCAAAACCAGCTCAAGCTTCGGTATTGTCATATTGGATGTGCCGATATGCCTGACGAGGCCCGCATCTACGAGTCTTTCCATCTGCCGCCAGGTTTTCATATAGTTTTCATGTATATAGGGTACGGCGCCCGGATCCCGGGAATCCACGCTGACGCCCGGCGCGTGATGGTTCGGGAAAGGCCAGTGTACAAGATAGAGGTCCAGATAATCCAGTTTGAGATCTTTTAGTGTTTTTGCGCAGGAGAGCAGAACATCCCCCTCTCCGTGCATATTGTTCCATAGTTTGGAGGTGATGAACAATTCATCGCGGTTCAACCCATCCTCCATTACCCCCTTTAGGGATTGACCAATCAGATGCTCGTTTCCGTAAACACTTGCACAGTCTATGTGCCGGTAACCGACGGCGATGGCTTCCTTGACCGCATTCGCAACCTCAACGCCGGAATATCTGTCGGAGCCGAAGGTACCGAGGCCTACGCCTGGTATTTCCGCCCCTGTATAAAGAGTCCTGTGCGGAATCAGCCTGGGGTCCACGCCATCCCTCGCGGGTTGATACACATTTTTCATATTCATGATCAGACCTCGTTTTATGTTAAGTTTTTCATGCTTTCAGTTTTTATTAAACGTTTTATATTTTTTGTTAATAATTTATAGATCGTTTCACTTTTAAGGTAACAATTTTCTTTTACTTTGTCAATAATTATTCCTGTTTATTTATATTTCAGATGGTCCGTTCTCGGATAGACTGCCCGATAAATAAATCCGTTTTCAGCCTTAGTAAGGATGGATAGTTGGTCCTGTCCCCTCTCAGGCGTTTCAGGATTATGTTGGCGGCAGACTCGCCGATTTGCTGGATTGGCTGCACTACGATAGCAAGATTCGGCTTGACTATTTTTGCAAGCTGCTCGTTATCGAAGCCGATCAGGGATAACTCCCCGGGAACGCTGACGCTGCTTTCGTTAAGCGCCATGACAGCCCCGATGGTCATTTCATAATTGGTGATAAATATGGCGTCCGGCAGCTTTTCCGAATCCAAGAACTCCTTCATCCGGTCATAACCGCTTTGTATTTCGTAATCTCCGTATTTGATATTGTCTTTATTTACAGTCAGCCCATAGTCTTCATGAATCCTCAAATATCCCTTCAGACGCTCCTGAGCTGTATAGACGTCCTGAGGACCGCTTATGATGCCAATTTCCCTGTGCCCTCTGATTATAAGCTGCTCTACCGCATTATAGGACGCATTCAGATTATCTACCAGTACTACGTCGCATTCTCCATTCTTCATGGGCCTGTCGATCAGGACGACGGGAACATCCATATCGATTGCATTCCTGACTCTCTCTTCCGTAATTCCGAGAGGCATAATGATTACACCGTCTACATTCTTGCTCATCAGGAAATCAAACTTACTGTTCTCCAAACCGATATCCCTGTTATAATCGCAAATAATCGTACTGTATCCGTTTTCCAAAAAAATTCCTTCTATATGTGATACGATACTCGTGGCAAAGATGTTCTCCAGACTGGGAATCAAAACTCCGATCGTCATGGTCTTATTGGTTTTCAACCCCCTGGCCATGGTATTGACCTTGAAATCAAGAACGCGGATCGCTTCTTCAATCCTGACCCTGTTTTGTTCCTTTACCGTAACTCCGTTGATATACTTGGATATGGTTGCGGTAGATACTCCTGCATATTTTGCTACATCCTTGATAGTTGCTGCGATTTTAACCATCTCCCATTTCTTAAACGATTAACTTTTATTTTATCAAATACAAAGGTTTTGTCAAGCGCGCATGTAACTTTACCCCGCAAATAAGGCCCCCCGGAGCTTTAATACCGGGGAGCCTTATTTGACTTTTATGCATTATATCCCTTGCTTTATTTTTTTCTTCCAAACCTGACAACATTCCAGGATAATTTGTTAAGGACCGATTTTGCAGCGCCGTCTTCAACAACTGTGTTACCGCCGTTATGAGGTACCACGTTGAACGGATTTTCCAATGTGTTCGTTGCATTCCTGTCCTCATGCTCCAGAACAACATGTTCTATGAGCCCATATCCAGAGAAAGCCCTCAGATCGGTTTCCACCAGCATGGAGTCCTCTTCGTCCCTGTTCACGCAGAACATCGTAATTTCATCCTTTTCATCATCATATACGGCGACTGTTTCTATATAAGGTACGTCACAGAAATCAGCACTATCGTACACAGGGGATTTGACACACGCTTGAAGCACCTGTCCCCTTCCGAACGTGGAAGCGTGCAGGTAGGGATAAAAAATGGTATTTCTCCAGGAACTGCCTCCGGTCACAGTCATTATCGGCGCAATCGTATTCACAAGCTGGGCCATGCACGCCATCTTTACACGGTCGGCGTGTTTGAGAAGCGTAATGAGCATACATCCCACGACCAGTGCATCCTGAAGGTTGTATATGTTCTCGTTGATGGACTGTGCACTCTTCCACCGGATATCTTCCGTTATTTCCGTCGGATACCATACATTCCACTCGTCGAAGGACAGATTGAGCGTTTTTTTGCTGTGGGTTTTAGCCTTGATATAATCGCAAATGGATATTACCGACTTTATAAAATAGTCCATATCCAATGAGCGGGCAAGGAAATTGGCAGTGCCCTTCTCGTCGTTCCTGTAATAGGTATGAAGCGACAAATAATCGACATACTGGTACGTATGTCCGAGAGTAGTTGCTTCCCACTCGCCAAACGTTGGCATACCGCTGAACGAGCTTCCGCAGGAAACAAGCTCTATGCCGGGATCGACCCATTTCATGACCTTTGCGGTTTCACTGGCTATACGTCCATACTCCTCGGCAGTTTTGCGGCAGATTTGCCAGGGTCCGTCCATTTCGTTTCCAAGACACCAGGTTTTTATTCCGTGGGGCTTCTCAAAACCGTGAGAACGGCGCAAGTCGCTGTAATACGTTCCGCCGGGATGGTTGCAATATTCAACCAGATGCCTTGCCTCGTCGGGTCCGCCCGTACCCAGGTTCACCGCCATCATTACTTCGGTATCCGCATACTTTGCCCAATCGGCAAATTCATTGGTACCCACCCGGTTGCTTTCGATCGAGGCCCATGCCAGGTCAAGCCTTTTAGGCCTTTTTTCAACAGGTCCGATCCCATCCTCCCAATTGTAACCCGACAGAAAATTTCCGCCGGGATAACGGACTATCGGCACCTGAAGCTCTCTTACAAGATCGATTACATCCTGTCGGAATCCTTTTTCATTGGCCGCCGGATGGTCCGGCTCATAAATGCCCCCATATACGGAACGGCCCCACTGTTCGACAAACGAACCGAAAATTCTTTTGTCGACCTTACCGATACTAAAGTCCTTGTCTAGCTTGACACTTGCTTTTTTCATGACTTATCACTCCACACCGATATTAGTTTTTATTAATTGGTTAATAACTATATTAATTATATAATAAATCCACACGCAAAATAAGTCAACACGACTATTTTACTTTACTATATATGCGAACTAATTTATAATTATATTAATTGGAAGGTGGTTTTAAGTTGAAAATATCTTTATCAGAGGACAATCTGGATTTATTCAAGGCATTGGCAAACGGCGCCAGAATAAGGATAATAGAGATGCTGTCGGTGAAGCCGATGAATGTCAAAGAAATGGCGGAGCAGCTCGGCTTGAGCAGCGCCATTCTGACGATGCATATTGGCAAGCTTGAAAAATCCGGCCTGATCAGATCGGAAAGGATTCATTCGGGCCGCTCCACTTATAAGCTATGCCATCTGGAGATAGATTCGCTGGAGATTGACTTTCCCTCGAAAACCAGGAGCAATTCAAAAGTGCATGAATTCGCGCTGCCCATAGGGCATTATACCGATTTCAGCGTCGCTCCGACCTGCGGTCTTGCAACTACCGAAAAAATGATAGGTTATTTCGACGACCCCAGATATTTTCTTGATCCCGAAAGGGTCAACGCAAAAATACTCTGGTTTACAAAAGGCTTTGTAGAGTACAAGGTGCCCAACTATCTTCTTTCGGATCAGGAACCGGTATCGTTGGAAATATCAATGGAATTGGGTTCCGAAGCGCCCGGTGTCAACAATAACTGGCCGTCGGACATAACCTTTTTGATAAACGGTATCGAAATAGGAAAGTGGACCAGCCCCGGCGATTTTGGCGGAAAAAGAGGCACATTTACCCCGGAGTGGTGGAGCCTTTCAGTCGGGCAGTTCGGCTTGCTGAAAATATTGAAAATAGACGATACGGGTTCATACATGGATGGCAGGAAAATCTCCGACGTTACACTTGAGCAGCTTGATCTTCGCCGGAAACAATGGCATTTCAGAGTTACAATAAAGGACGACGCCGTTCATGCCGGCGGCGTCACTATTTTTGGTTCAGGCTTCGGCAATTATAATCAGGATATTATTTTCCGACTATTCTATAAGTAAAACGGAAATATTGCATATACAATATGATATTATCTGCCTCCCATCAGCAGCAGTACTTCCCTCATGACCTTGCAGGCAGCCGCGGTCGATATACCCGTGCTGTCGAGTCTGGGCGCCAGTTCTACTACGTCGGCCGCGACTATATCGAGCTCCCTGAAGCATAACAGAGCTTTTTCCAGTTCCTTATAAGCGACTCCCCCGGGCTCGGGTGTACCTGTTCCGGGCATTACGGAAGGGTCGAGCACGTCAAGGTCTATCGTAAGGTAGACCGGCCTGCCTGAAAGCGCCGAAACCGCTTCCGCGGCTGCTGAAAGATCAAACGGGCGCAGGAAGGTATGCCCTTCACAGGCCCATGCAAACTCCTCCTTCATTCCGCTGCGTATCCCCAACTGCCATATCCGGCCGTCTCCTACAATGTCCCATATTCTCCTTACCACGCCCGAGTGCGTGAGACGCTCCCCGAGATACTCTTCCCGCAGGTCCGTATGCGCGTCGAGGTGCAGAAGGCAGATATCGGGATAATTTTTATGTACGGCCTCAATAGCCGGGAGTGTTACAAGATGCTCTCCGCCTATCATAAAGGGCTTTTGGCCGGCCTTTACAATACCTGCTGCCGTATCCCTTATCATTTCAAGGGCAGTTTCAGTATTCCCGAAGGGCAGCTCCAGGTCGCCTCCGTCGCATACCTTTATATCCGTCAAATCGCGGTCCAGTACGGGCGAATAAGTTTCAAGCCCGTAAAATTCCATTCGCATGGCTGCGGGGCCGAACCTTGATCCCGGCCTGAAAGTCACCGTCCCGTCGAATCCGGCTCCGAAAACCACTATCCCGGCATTGTCCATATCGGCGTCACAGCCCATGAATCTGGGCAGCGCGAGTCCACTCATTTCAGTATCTACCTCCGTCTCAGGAATACAGCCCGTTTTCCGTAATCATATCCCGATTATAACCTCTTCACGGCTTATCTACAATATGCTATTTAATCTCCATGTAATTAATGGTAATATAGTTACAAGAAACATTTAAGGATATTATATGACGTTACTTTATTTTTCATGGGCAACATTATATGTGATCCTTCTCGTATTATCCGTCGGACTTCTTGTCTATCTGTTTTTCTTTGCCAAAAAGAGTCCGCTGTTATCCAGTTTTATATTTTTTCATATAATGACAACTCTTTGGAGCGTCTATTCCATAATAACTCTTTATGCCGATACTTTCGTGACCAACAGGTTTATGATCACCTTCGCGGCAGATCTGGTGTACGGCAAACCAGCCGTGCTGCTAGGCGGATTTACCGGATTCGGATGGCTCATGTTTTCGCTGAATTATGTGAACAAAGCCATCTACAAAAAGTACGTAGGTATATTTGCTTTACCTGTGATTCTTTTGTTTGTATCTTATTTGACAAACCGTTATCATCACCTTTTCTACGGATTATATATACATCATTACTATCTTTTCTGGATCAACCTCGTGATATCGATCGCTTATACCGCAGCCGGCTTTATTATACTTACAAGGTATGCGATCACACAGGAGAAGTACGAAAAAACACGGACCTTCCTGCTGCTTGCAGCATATATGATCCCAATGCTATATATCGTATTTGAAAAATACGTACGGGATTTCATCGGAATTTCCGGCAACTATCCCGACTACATTACTCTGACTCCTCTTACCTTTTTCATTGCCAACGCCTTCATCATATTCATTATCTCGAGGTACCGCTTCCTGAACATAACTCCCATGGCCTCCAACAAGATCGTAGAAAACCTGAGTATGGCCGTAATCATAGTTGATTCCTCACATAAGGTTATCAGCAAGAACAAATCGCTCATGGAAAATTTCTCAGGCGGAAAAACAGTACGGCACAACGATACGATAGCCTTTCTGAACGATTATATCGGAAAGAATATGTTGGATATACCGGCCAATTACGCCATACTTTCAGCTATTAATTCGATAACGACGGAGGTATTCACAGGCGAGCTGATAATGGATAAGCCCTGCAGAAAGTATTACGAGGTGGCCGTCCAGCCTGTCGTTGAGGAAAAGGACATACTGGGGCGAATCATCACCTTTGATGACAATACGCGGATAAAAACCGCCATGGCGCAGCTCGAGGAGAATAACGAGATCCTTTCCTATCTTAACAACCAGCTCGTAGAAAAGAACGAACAGCTAAAACAATACGCAGCGACAGCCGAGGAGCTGGCTATAGTCAAAGAGAGGCAGCGCTTTTCAAGGGATATTCACGATACGCTGGGACATACGATGACCGTACTCATCACACAGCTAAAGGTGGCTGAGATCCTTTGCTGCAGCAATATAGACGCCGCAAAGTCAAAAATAAGCGAAACGATACTTATGGCAAAGGAAGGCCTTAACGAGCTCAGAAAATCCATCATGGGCATCGCTCCGGGAAAGCTGGCGGACAATAATATTGAAGCCTCCATACTACGCCTTATAAACGATTTCAAATCCACCGGCATGAAGATCGACGTTACCGTGAACGGACTGTTCGACAACCTGCCGAAAGACAAGGTACAGGCTCTCTACAGGCTCTGCCAGGAAGCCCTGACCAATTCCATGAGGCATGGTAAGGCAACTCATGTCGATATCGTCATGAACTCGGCCGATGACAAGCTTAAGGTCCTGATAAAGGACAACGGGATCGGCTGCAAGTATATTAAAAAGGGGTTTGGCCTCAATGGTATGGAGCAGAGGATAAATTCCTTCGGCGGAATGATACATTACGGCTCGGACGGCGAAAACGGTTTCAACATATTCGTTGAGCTTCCCGGAAGGGACGCTGAAGCAGGCTGAGTTTTTGGCGCAATAAGCGGAATCAAACAATTGGGGGTACCATAAATGATAAGGGTCGTTATAGCGGATGATCAGGCGGTTATAAGGGAAGGCTTGAAGTTCATTCTTGAACAGGATAAGGACATAAAGGTGATCGGGTGCGTAGGCAATGGGAGTGAAGCATATTCGATGTGCGAAGAATATAAACCCGACGTCATCCTCATGGATATCGTAATGCCCGTATGCGACGGAGTGGAAGGCGCCAGGCTGATCAAAGAGTCGTGCAGCGGTACGAAGGTATTGATACTTACCACCTTCAATGACGACGAAAAAATTGCGGAAGCCCTTAAAAACGGCGCCGACGGTTATGTACTGAAGGATATCGATTCGGATGAGCTCATACTTACCATCAAAAGCATTAACAAAGGCCTGAGGGTAATGCATGAGGATGCCTACAGCCATGTAATAAGGAAGCTCAGGACCAGTACCGCCGTAAATAATGAAGCCGGCGAGACAGAGGATCTCGGACTGACGGACAGGGAAATCGAAATAATTAAAATGATTGTTTTCGGAAAAAGCAACAGAGAGATTGCCGCATCTTTATATATGACCGAAGGCAGTATCAGGAACCTGATATCTTCCATACTTCTTAAGGTAAATCTTAAAAGCCGCACGCAGCTTGCGGTTTTCGCGGTAAGACACAATATAATCTAGGCTGACCGGTTGCGCCGATTAATATAAATATTCAATGACATGTGAAATAAAAAATGACACATGTCATTTGTATTTCGCCAAAACAATGACATTACCTGTAACAGCGGATTACATTCGTTATCTGTGCTCCTCCGGCGGCTTAAGGTAGTATTGAAATGGGGGAGATTAACTATGCAGGGATGTCTGGCAGAAGATAACTTCAGTCATTTGAAAAAATCCTTCGATATGGAGTTGAAACAGATATTTCAGCTGGCATCGGCTCAATACGGAGACGGCAGTTTTATATACAGTTACAGGCTGGGCGGCGTCGATCTGTTTCCGCTTTGGTTCATCCACATTACGATAGAATATATCAAGGAAACGGGAAGATTCGAAATATTGGATGAAAGCCTTCGGTTCATCGGCAGATCGTTTAGGATGCATTTGAGCGCACAAAGCGGCAAGGTACAGTATGAGCCGGGGGAATCCCCGCTGTATTATCACCTCGAATATGCGTATGATACCTTCTGCAAGCAGTTGATGGCCTGTTCGATGACTTTTCCCGAAAACATAATAGCCGCCGGCCTATTTTCATATATCGGCAAGGATTTTGTAAAATTGTGCGGTTACTCCAACGCTTACTTCGGCGCGGCGCTGGCTTCCAAAAAGCTGAAGCAGGTTACTGCCGCCTGCAATACCGCCTTCTCAGACGAAAAACAGATAACCGGCGTGCTGGATTTCCTGAAGCATGGAGAATGCCGCTGCGGCAAGGGTCCGAATTACAAAAAATGCTGCTGCGAAGAAATACGGGAATTCATCAGATCCTATATGCTTGGAACAATAAGCCTCTTCAGCAAAGAATATGCGTGCAGGTACTGGCTCGGAACCTCCGGGGAGTGGGGTCTTAAAGAGACTACCGAATGGATCATGGGCATAAAGCCCGGTTTCGACGGGCTTTATGTCGATCCGTGCGTCCCTGAGAAATTTACGCATTGCGAAGTAAGCAGGTATTTCAGGAACGCCCTGTATAAAATATCACTGACCGGCTCTACCCCCGCCCCGTACGAAGTAAGGAAGATAGTCGTCGATCAGGTGGAATACCTCGGAAATTTATTGCCAAATTTCTCCGACGGTAAAACTCATGATGTCGAAATCGTATTGGGCCCTTATTCGCCGTCATAAGCTTCAAGGTACAATCTCTCCAGCTCGGATACCAGCGGAAGCCTTGGGTTTGCGGTAGTACACTGGTCTTCGAACGCTCTGTCGGCCAACTCCGGCGCCTTCGCCTTGAATTCCCTTTCGTTGACTCCGCATTGCGCTATAGTCGCAGGCACGTTGAGCTCCTTCATCAGCCGCCTTACCGCTTCTACCAGGCTCCTCACGCCTTCTTCGTCGGTAGCTGCAGGCAATCCCAACGCTCTGGCTATCTCCGCGTATTTTTTATCCGCCACGAAGGTTTCGTACTTCGGGAATGACACAAATTTTGTCGGCTTCTGTGCGTTGTATTCTATGACATATGGCAGCAGGACAGCGTTCGCCCTGCCGTGCGGTATGTGGAACTCGCCTCCTAGCTTGTGCGCAAGGCTGTGATTGATACCGAGGAAAGCATTTGTAAACGCCATGCCTGCAATCGTAGAAGCGTTATGCATTTTCTCCCTTGCAAGCTTGTCATCACCGTTTTTATACGCTCTCGGCAGATACTCGAAAACCAGCTGTATCGCTTTGATGGCAAGCCCGTCGGTAAAATCGGACGCAAGTATCGATACATATGCCTCTATGGCGTGAGTCAGCACGTCCATCCCCGTATCTGCCGTTATCGCCGCCGGCACAGTCATTACATAATCCGGGTCGATGATGGCGACATCGGGCGTCAGTTCATAATCGGCCAGAGGATACTTGACATTTCTCTCCTTGTCCGTAATAACGGCAAAGGAGGTCACCTCGGAACCTGTTCCCGACGTCGTGGGTATTGCGACCATCCTGGCCTTTCTGCCCAGCTTGGGGAATTTATATATCCTCTTTCTTATATCCATGAATTTAAGCCGCATGGAATTAAAATCGGCCTCCGGATTCTCATAGAACAGCCACATGCCCTTTGCCGCGTCAATAGCCGAACCGCCGCCCAGCGCTATTATAACATCGGGTTTGAACCGGTTCATCATGTCGCAGCCTTTCTTAATCGTTTCCATTGAAGGATCCGGTTCCACTTCGGAGAATATCTCACAGTGCACATACTGCTGTCTCTTTCTCAGGTAGTACAGGACCTTGTCCACGTAACCGGCCGAGACCATGTAAGGGTCCGTTACGATGAAAGCTTTGGAAATGTCGGGCATATCCCTGAGATACTGTGTTGCGCCGAACTCGAAATATATTTTTTCAGGGATCTTGAACCATTGCATGTTGACCTTCCTTACAGCAACCCTTTTCTTATTCATAAGATTGACGACCGATACGTTCTGGGTGGTGGAATTTTTTCCAAAAGAGCCGCAGCCCAGAGTAAGCGACGGCATCGTTGTATTATAAATGTCGCCTATCGCGCCGTGTGTGGATGGTGAATTCACTATCAGGCGGCTTGCCTTTATTCTGTTTGAAAAAGCGCCAATTACTTTTTCGTCTTCGGAGTGTATGACGGCGGAATGGCCCATACCGCCGAACTCGACCATCTGCTCTGCCCTGCCTATGCCCTCCTCTGCAGAGTTAACTATATAATAGGCAAGGATGGGACTCAGTTTTTCACGCGACAGTGGGTAACCCGGGCCTACGTCCTCCTGATACGCTACGAGGATTTTCGTTGTTTCGGGCACATCTATACCGGCCTGCTTTGCTATCGTATAGGCCGACTGCCCTACAACGGTCGGGTTCATAGCGCATTTTTCCTCGTCGATGGCCGTTGCGGCAAGCTTTTCAGTCTCTTCGGCATTCAGAAAATAGCAGTTATTCTCCTTCATGAACGCCTCGAAATCCGCAGAAATCTCACGATCCACTATCACCGCCTGCTCGGAAGCACATATCATACCATTGTCGAAGGATTTGGAAAGAATCAGGTCGGTGACCGCACGTTTCAGGTTGGCTGTCTTTTCTATATAGCATGGCACGTTTCCAGGGCCTACGCCAAGCGCCGGCTTCCCGGTGCTGTATGCAGCCTTGACCATGCCGGCGCCGCCGGTGGCGAGTATCATTGATACACCGCCGTGGTTCATAAGCATCTGTGTCGCATCTATCGAAGGCTTCTCAACCCACTGTATGCAATCGGCAGGCGCTCCGGCCCCGACTGCGGCGTCTCTCAATACCCTTGCCGCTTCGGAGCTGCATTTCTGCGCAGACGGATGGAAAGCAAAAATGATCGGGTTCCTTGTCTTGATCGCAATAAGCGATTTGAACATGGTAGTCGACGTGGGGTTCGTCACCGGCGTAACGGCCGCAATTACTCCGATTGGCTCGGCAACCTCTTCATAGCCCTCGTTTTCGTTTTCTGTGATAACGCCGACGGTTTTGATATCCTTGATACTGTTGTAAATATACTCCGTTGAAAATATGTTTTTTGTTATCTTATCTTCGTAAATGCCTCTTCCTGTTTCCTCCACAGCAAGCCTGGCAAGCTTCATATGATTGTCGAGACCTGCTATGGCCATTGCTTTGACTATCGCATCCACTTTTTCCTGGTCATACCGCATAAACTGGTCAAGAGCTTTCTGAGCGCCCGAGACAAGCTTGTCTATGGATTTCCTTACCTGCAGCTTCTCATCCTGCAACGCTTTATTCTCCTTATCTCCGCCCGGTCCGCGCGCCGGTTCACGTACCGCCTCATTTACCACTTCAGACGTCTGTCCGTTCGAAGCTTCGCTATTTGCAATTTTATAATTTTCCCTTTTCATCACTGTTTTTTCAGTCATATTGGATACCTCCCCTGCACTAATTATTCTTCTTATTACATTGACATATTAGTCACTGATTCCGCTATAATTTTAGGCTATATTGTTAATTAATTAACGATCTTGATACAATTATAATTCTTTGTTAAATAATTGTCAATATTCAAAACAAAAAATTTGTTACTATTTTAACAATATTTTTTTCAGACACCTGCTTCCATATATCGTATTATCCCGTGAAATCACAAATGGAAAAGGCAGGTACCCGAGTGAAGATAATCCTTAAATTCATCATTAAGAATATGTACGAAAAGAAACTGCGTACTTTCCTTATACTGTTTTCCATCGTTTTATCCTCGGCTCTTTTCTTTGCAGCCCAGGCTATAACCGATAATGTAGTCGATATGTTTCTGACCGATTCGAAGCAGTTTTACGGGAACGCCGATATTATGGTCTTCCCTGAAAACAATTCTCCCTCTGAAAATTTGCAGATCAGCAGGCTTGATTTTATGTCAACCAATGCCGACTATATAATCGGCGCTCTGCGGACCAGGGCTCTCTACAAACGCAGCAGGGATGAGTCCGTTTCAGTTGCGGTAAGAGGAACCACCCTGGAAGAAATGAACATGATGTGCCCATTCTATACAGATGGCAGGGCTGATATCGGAAACTTCAGCGGCAGGAAAATAATTATCGGAAAAACCTCAGCCGAAAAGTACGGTATCAGGACCGGCGATCCGATCAAGCTGGATATGGGAGGAAAGGTTTACAGATTCACAGTCTGTGCGGTCGCGCAGCCGGACGGCTATTTTGCGGAAAGCGGCACGACCATGAACGTCATTGTTCCCAAGTCCGCCCTGTCGTCGATCTTCGGCAGCCCAGACGTGAACAATATCATATTCATAGGACTTAAGGACGGCGTCGACGTTAAGCAAAGCATAGCGGAGATAAAGACGGGATACAGGGGCTACAGCGTCGAGGAACCGGTCCCTGTAGAAGATGCAGAGGCAAGCGTAGAGTCAATGTCCGTAGGTTTTATGATGATGACAATAGTTGTGGCGTTCATGAGCCTGTTCATCATATATACCTCGTTTAAAGTCATAACGCTCGAAAGACTGCCGATAATTGGCGCCTTCAGGAGTGTAGGCGCGACGAAGCGCACCACTAACCTCGTACTTCTCGGTGAGAGTCTGGCATACGGCATCATCGGCGGGGCATTGGGATGCGTACTGGGACTGGGTGTTCTCTATATTATAACATTATTCATTACTCCGAATTTTTCGGCAGGTTATGAAATAAAACTTATATATACATCGACACAGATGGCGGCGGCGTTTGGGCTGGCAGTAGGCTTGTCCGTGATAAGCTCCGTATTGCCCATACTGAAAATATCGAAAATCCCGGTAAAAGAAATAGTTCTTAATTCAATAGAAAAAAAGAAGAACAAAAAGAAGCTCGGCAGATATATTGGAGGACTGGTTTTACTGGCATCGTGTATCCTCCTCCCGCCTGTATCACCGAAACAAATGGCTTACGTCCTCGACACAGTCAGCATGATGTCGGCGATTATCGGGCTCATAATGCTGCTGCCACTGATAGTTAAAGGCTTCGTCAGGCTTTTTGAAAAGATATATGTCTGGCTGTTTGGAAATGTCGGCGTGATCGCGGCAAAAAACCTCAGGGAAAACAAGAGTATATTGAACAATATATCGATCCTGGCCATCTCGATATCCACACTTATTATGATAACTACGATAAGCAACAGCGCACTGACGGAGATCGCGAGTTTCTTCACAAGAAGCGCCCGCTTCGATGTATGGATGTTCAAGCCGGGCGCGGACAGGTCCTTCGAACAATCCCTTCTGACCATAGACGGAGTACGGCAGGTCTGCGGAAGTCTGGCATCGAACCCTGTCGATATAATAGGCTCCGAGTATGAATTAAGTTATGTCAACGGTGTAAATACTGCAAAATATACATCCTTCTTCGACCTGAACATGGACGGGGACAAGGAAGCCCTTCTGAAGTCGCTGGATAATGAAAGAAGCATAATACTGACAAGTATGTTCAGGAAGAAAACCGGCTTTAACGTTGGCGACAATGTAACGCTCAAACTGGACAGAGGAGATTTCACCTACAAAATAATAGGCTTTCAGGACTCCATACTTAACGGAGGCGGCTTTGGGCTGATCTCAGACAAGTATTTCAAAGCGGATACGGGTATACAGACCTATAACGAGATCTATATAAAAACCGACAAGGACCCTGATGCCGTAGTGGACGAAATCAACAGGAAATACCGCGGCCAATCCTTCGATGTGATAACCCTGAAGGAGCTGGAAAAACAGAATTATGCCGCCAACGCCAGCATTTTCGGATCAATGGAAGCTTTCGCCTATCTGGCAGCGATAATCGGTATCTTCGGTATCATAAATAACTACATCGTCAGCTTCATAGAGCGCAAGCGTTCACTGGCGATGTACCGTTCGGTGGGAATGAGCAGGCGCCAGATAGTTGGAATGATGCTCGTAGAATCCGCCACCTGCGGGATCATCGGCGGAATCATGGGCATTACAGCGGGTCTGATGATGGTCTGGACAGTTCCGTATGTCATGGAAGCAATGGATTTCGCGATGCCCATATTATTAAACCCGTCCCTGATCCTGGTATCGTTCCTGCTTGGCGCAGTCATCACACTCGTAGCCTCAGTCAGCCCGATCAAAAAAGCTTCACGGCTAAACCTGATCGAGGCGCTGAAATACGAATAAACCGGCTTTATATAATAGCAGCAGTCAATTAAGTGAAAGGAGACCATAAATGCCAGCAATCATTGAATCGATCGACCTTTACAAGACTTATACCATGGGCAGGGTCGAAGTTGAAGTACTGAAGGATATCAACATAAGCATCGAAAAAGGTGAGTTCGTATCTATAATGGGACCGTCCGGTTCAGGCAAGAGCACCCTTCTCTACCTGATAGGCGGGCTCGACAAGCCGACTTCGGGCAAGATCAGGATCAACGGCCGCGAGATGTCCGATATGAAGGATGATGAGGAAAGCAGGCTCCGCCGTCAGGAAATCGGCTTTATATTCCAGTTTTACAATCTGATACCCAACCTTAATGTTGAAGAGAACATAATGCTGCCCGTTCTTCTCGACGGGAAAAAGCTTAAGGAATATAAAAAGGAGCTTGACGAGATACTCGAAATCGTCGGTCTTTCCGACAGACGCCGACACACGCCCAGGGAGCTGTCCGGCGGCCAGCAGCAAAGGGTCGCCATAGCAAGAGCGCTGATAAACCAACCGGAAATCATCCTGGCGGATGAACCCATAGGAAACCTGGATACCAAGACCGGGATGGAAGTCATGGGGCTCCTGGCCGAAATCAACAGGGAAAAAGGAAAGACGATCATCCAAGTGACTCATTCGAAGGAATCGGCGAATTATGGAAAGAGAATCATCAATGTGAGAGATGGAAAGGTGAGTGAAGCAGTATGAAAAAGATATTACTTGTTTTATTGGCAATAGCCCTATTGGCATCAACAGCAGCCTGCGGCGAGCCTGCGCAGGCAGCTCCGATCTCAACGGGATCGCAGGATCAGAAACAGTCGGTGGAAGCTTTCGGCACAGTAATTGCATCCTCGGAAAAAGACATAACCTTGGAATTTGAAGCGCCTGTAACAAAGGTTTATGTAAAAGAGGGCGAACGCGTAAGCTCCGGGCAGCGTTTGCTGTCGCTCGATTTGACGGGTTTGACGAGCACTATGGAAACAAAACGGCTTTCGCTTGAAGCCGCTAAGAATGATGCAGGCAGGATATCGACAGGCATAGACCTTAAAAAACTTATAAACGACAAGCAGAATGCAGAAAGCATATATGAAAAGTCCTTAAAGGAGCTTGCGACAAAAGAGCAGCTCTACACTGCGGGAAGCATTTCGAAAAACGATCTGGAGAATTTCAGAAAGCAGGTTGACAGTGACAGGAAGAACCTTGAAGATATCACTTTTGCGATACAAAACGCCAAAAACAGCAAGGGTTCCGCAAATGATCAGAAGACTCTTGAATCGTCACTTCTCGAATCCGAACTCAAGGCGCTTGGCAATAAACTCGCGAAGCCGTATATAAACAACTCCGACGTAGTATCTGACATCAAAAACGGTATCGTATATGATATAGGCTACGTACAGGGCGATATAGCAAGCCCCCAGAAAAAGCTTCTGAGCATACTGGACCTGGACACCCTGCAGATACTGGCAGATATACCCGAGGAGTTCTATAAGAACGTCAAGGTGGGATCGACTGCGACTATTATCCCGGTAGCCGATAAATCCCGTAAATACGAAGGAAGGGTCGCCTATATATCGGGCAAAGCCACAAACAGCAATGGAGAGACCCAGATCCCGGTACGCATATCGGTAGATAAGCCGGATGAATTTATGCTTCCCGGTTTTAACGTTGACGTAAGCATAGATATTAAAAACCAGTAAGCTCACAAATGTAACAGTATTGTTAATTAAACTTCATAGAACTGTAATCCTTTTCCAATTATAATATATAGTGAAATATTCATTATCCATATATTAGTTTTGGAGGAGGTTTGTGGTATGAAAAGAAAAATAATGAGAGTCATCGCATTTATAGTTTGCATGACTCTTGTGTTTTCAATGTCCCTCACAGCATACGCCACTAATGGCAATAACAACGGGCGCTTCGCGAGTTTCAAGGATGTTCCGCAGGGATACTGGGCATATGATCAGATCATGTGGATGCTTGACAATAAAATAATCGAAGGCATCGGCAATAACATGTTCGGCCCGAACAACAATGTAACGCGCGCGCAATTTGCAAAAATGATGGTCCTGACACTGGATATAGATCTTTATTCTCCCGGCACGCCTTCATTCCTGGATGTTGGGAAGAACGCGTGGGAGTATCCCTATGTAGAATCCGCAAAGTCATATCTGACAGGATTCCGTACCTCCGCGGGGGACTATTTCAGGCCAGCCCAGAATGCGGTAAGGGAAGATATGGCGGTAGCGCTCGTCAAGGCGCTGGGGTATCAGAATGAATCCGCCGATGAAAGTATTCTGAACCAATTCGCCGATGCGAACCAGATCTCTCCGAATTTGAGAAGGTATGTCGCATTATCGGTAAAGCATAAGCTTGTCGAGGGTTTCACGCAAAACGGGCGTACATTGTTCAATCCGCAAGGCAACCTAACCAGGGCGGAAGCGGCGACTTTACTTTACAGGGCTTTCAAAAATGCGGAGGAAAAGGTTACCTATGATGAAAACGGGAACAAGGTCGTATACGATGACGATGGATATATTAAGCCAACAGTCTGGCTGTCCTATGAAAACGAAAAACTTGTAGTTCACTGGAACAGAATAGGTTCTTCGAATCTGCAGGGTTATGCAATTGTAATATCACAGTATGATTCAACACCTCAATATCCCGAAAATGGCTATCTCGATTATATTACCGATAGGAACCAGACGTCATATACGATTAAAAACGATAAGCAATATAACGGCGGCAATGATTTCGGCGGATATCTGCAGCCCGGTGTAGAATACTATTTCAGCGTGACCGCCGTATACAGCGGCAAAAACGTAGCCGGCAACGTCCAAAAGGCCGTTTATAACGGCATAAGCAGCCCAACCCTCCATACTGCGCCCAGCATATACACTTCCATAGAAAACGGCGCACTTGTAGTAAGATGGAATAAGGTGACGTCGGTAAATCTGCAAGGTTACATTGTGATAATCTCAAAGGACGATTCTTCTCCGTCCTTTCCTGAAAACGGCTATCTTTACTGGTTTTCAGATAACGACAGGACATATGCGGTCATAAACAACTCAACTGCCTATCATGACGGAGATTTCGGAAAATATCTGACAAAAGGCGAAAAGTATTTCGTAAATGTCTCAGCGGTATATAGCGACAGGTATGTGCCCAGTAATACCCTGCGTTTCACTTATGACGGCGCCGATAATCCGGAATCGTATGTAACCCCCAGTGTGAATGCCGCTACAGAGAATGGGATACTCGTCCTGAGATGGAACAGAATTGATTCATCAAACCTGTCAGGGTACAGGGTCGTGATTTCAAAGAACGATTCATCGCCATCCTACCCCGACAACGGCTATCTTTACTGGTTTACGGACAGGAACAGGACATACGCGGTCATTAATAATACCGAAGCGTATCATAACGGAGATTTCGGCAGGTATCTGACAAAAGGTGAAGAATATTATGCAAACGTAACCGCGGTTTATAAAGACAGAAATGTCAAAAGCAATACTGTCAGGATAACGTATAACGGTACTGAAAACCCCGAAGCTTATGTTGCTCCGATAGTGAAGGCATCGACCGAAAACAGCAAGCTCGTTCTAAGGTGGAATAAGATAGATTCGGCAAATCTCCTCGGATACAGGGTCGTAGCCTCAAAAAGCGATAATACTCCAGGTTATCCGGAGAACGGCTACCTTTCATGGATCACCGACCGCGACAGGAATTACTTTGTGGTCGACAATTCGAAAGCCTATGTGAATGGAGATTTCGGTAAATACTTCGTAAATGGGGAGTACTATTATTTCAGCATAACAGCCGTATATAAAGATAAAAATGTCAGAGGAAACAGCGTTGAATTCCAATACGACGGAGAGGACAATCCGGAGTTCTTCCCTGCACCCGTCGTGAAAGTCGATTATGAGGACGGCAAGCTGATCGTCAGGTGGAACAGGATCGATTCCCCCTACCTGACGGAGTACAGGCTTGTCATTTCTAAAAAGGATCCTACTCCCGCCTACCCGGCTAACGGCTATTATGGAATATATGACAAGAACAGAACCGGAACGGTGGTTTCATCTTCAGTTGACTATAAGGACGGCGATTTCAAGAACCTAACGGATGGAACCGAGTATTACTTCAGTGTTACGGCCGTATACAACAACGATAAGTACGTAGCAGGCAATACGATCGGCAAGCTGTTCCTGCTGCCGCCAAAGTAATCGAACTCCGGCTGGCTTCATTCGCACGTTATAATAAAAGATCACAGGCGTATCGAGCGCCTGTGATCTTTGAACAAGACTTCGCAAAGCTTATTGCGTCAGCACATATAGAAACAGGGGGACAGTTTTTTTGTTTCGTTCTAGCGAGCAAAAACGAAACAAATGAACCGTCCCCTCTGTTTCACTATCAGATCCTGTTTACGCCTGTTTTTATAGCTGCCTCGGCAACTGCCTTGGCTACGCTGGGTCCAACCCTGGTATCGAACGGAGCGGGTATAACGTAATCGGGCCTCAGTTCCTGTTCGGTGATCAGGCTTGCGATAGCCTTCGCTGCGGCGATTTTCATCTCATCGTTTATATCGCTTGCACGGACATCCAGAGCTCCCCTGAAGATACCCGGGAATGCCAGAACGTTATTGATCTGGTTCGGGAAATCGGAACGTCCTGTTCCGACAACCTTTGCACCTGCTTCCAAAGCTTCGTCAGGCATGATTTCGGGAGTAGGATTGGCCATTGCAAATATGATTGGATCCTTGGCCATGGATTTTACCATTTCCTTTGTTACCATACCGGCGGCGGATACTCCTATGAATACATCTGCTCCCACTATGACATCCTTAAGCAAGCCTTTTTTCTTCTCGAGATTGGATATCTTGGCCATTTCGTCTTTTGCCGGGTTCATATTGTCTCTGCCTTCGTAAATAGCTCCCTTGGTGTCACAGAGTATGACCTTTTTCAGGCCCATTGCCATCAGCAATTTTGTGATCGCTATGCCTGCGGCGCCTGAACCGTTTACAACAACTTCTATATTGTCTATATTCTTTTTCGTAAGTCTCAATGCATTGAGCATTGCTGCCAGAGTTACGACTGCCGTTCCGTGCTGGTCGTCATGGAATATCGGGATATCGCATTCTTCTTTCAGGCGTCTTTCTATTTCAAAGCACCTGGGTGCGCCGATATCTTCGAGGTTTACTCCGCCAAAGCTGCCGGCCAGTAATTTTACAGTCTGAACTATTTCATCGACGTTCTTCGAACGGATGCAAAGCGGGAATGCGTCGACGTCGCCGAAGGTCTTGAAGAGGACGCACTTGCCTTCCATAACGGGCATGCCCGCTTCAGGTCCTATATCGCCGAGTCCGAGTACTGCGGTACCGTCTGTGATAACTGCAACGAGGTTCGACCTTCTTGTGAGTTCGTATGAAAGATTGACATCCTTCTGTATCGCAAGGCAGGGCTCTGCGACACCGGGCGTATAAGCCAGTGAAAGATCTTCCTTGTTTGTAACGGGGACTCTGCTGACGACCTCGATTTTACCCTTCCATTCGCCATGCAGTCTTAATGATTCTTTTCTGTAATCCATCTCTTACACTCCTTATTTTTTAATATCAAAGATCTGTTACTTCATTCAGTATAGCCTTTAGCTGATCTGCGGAATGTCTCAGTGAAGCAAGTTCTTCGTCTGTCATACTAAGGTCCATTATGGATTGTACGCCGTTTGCATTTACTATGGACGGAAGACTGAGCGAAACGTCCTCTATGCCGTATTTACCGTTAATTACAGAGGATACTGTCCTTATTGTATTCTGGTTTTTCAGCAGGGACTCCAGTATCGTATTTACTGTAACTGCGATAGCATAGTAGGTTGCGCCCTTCCTCTTGATTATTTCAGCGCCTGCAGTCTTTACATTTTCGATGATCGCTGCTCTTTCTTCGGCCGACATGCCGTACGAAGGATCATTGAAATATTCCCTGATGTTCCTGCCTGCTATATGTGTCGCGCTCCATAAAGGCAGCTGTGAATCTCCGTGTTCGCCAATTATATATCCGTGAACATTCCTTACGTCTATCCCGAATTTCTCGCTTAACAGATACCTGAAACGCGCACTGTCAAGTACTGTGCCGGTACCCAGTACCCTGCCGTTGGGAAGTCCCGACCACTTCTGTATCTTGTAAGTCATAATGTCGACAGGGTTTGCAACTACAAGGATAACGCCCCGGGTATAATGTTTCATTACGTTTTCCGTTACATCCCTTGCGATACCGAGGTTTTTCCTTGCGAGATCTATCCTGGTCTCTCCGGGCTTTCTGTTTGCGCCTGCGGTCATGATGATGACATCGCAGTCGGCGCAGTCGGAATAATCTCCGTCATAAATGTCCATCTGTCCGAGGAAAGGTAATCCATGATTGATATCCATTGCCTCACCGGCTGCCTTGTCTTTGAAGGCGTCGATCAATACCATCTCATTAGCCATCTGCTTCAGCGAAAGCGCGAATGCCGTCGAAGCTCCTACGAAACCTGTTCCAATAATCGCTACCTTCGATCTGTTATTGCCCATATATTTGTATCCCCTCTTTAATTATATTAGATTCCCTGTTTCGTTATATTTAATCCGGTATTCGTACTTTCAGATTATGGTCTAAATACGCGCCAGATTTAGCCGAACATAATCAAGAATAGCAAAGATTAAACCCTTAATCAACATAATTTTCGTTAACTTTGACATAATTTTAACAACTTATTTTGTGCAACATTCACTACTGTGTATACATAATACACGCAGTTCATTTGTTAAGCTCTTGTTTGTACTGCTTCCATTGAGGAAGGAAT
>JAEXNT010000085.1 GCA_023439545.1 Bacillota bacterium | reverse complement strand
AAAAAAACAAGCTACAGATTTTTTGTGTATGGAGGTTTGGAATAGTGAAGAGATTGACAATCGTAACGCTTCTTGCAACCTTACTCATAACGGTTTTCATACCGGTCACTGTCTCGGCCGACAAGTTAAGTGATGTAAAGGACCAAAAATCGTCAGTTGACAGCCGTATCAACAAGCTGAACCAGCAAAAAAAAGAGGTACTGCAGCAAAAATCAAAATTGGAGAGCCAAAAAAGTAATATTACCACCCAGCAGGCGAGTGTATCCAATGCATATAAGGAACTGCTGAAACAGATAAGCGACGCCGAAGAAAATCTCAGACAAACGGAGAAAGCTCTGAAAGAGGCCGAGGATAACTACAACAGCCAGCGAGAGCTTGTCAAGACCCGGTTACAGGTTATGTACGTGAACTCCAGCGTTTCGGTACTCGACACGCTTCTTGCGTCGAAAAGTCCGCTGGAATTTTACGAGCGTTTACAGTACATGTCAACGATATCCCAGTTCGATGATAATATGATAGATGACCTCAACAGCGCCAGACAGGACGTCGAGGACAAAAAGAGGCTCGAACAGCAAGCCAGGAACCTTCTTGAGCAAAAAGCGAACGAAAAGGAACAGAGGCTTACACAATTGAAAAGCTCCCGGGCGGAGGTCGAGGACCAGTTAGAAAGAAGCAAGGCAGCCCTCAAAAAACTTGAAAGTGATATAGATAAACAAATTGCCGAGGCAAACAGGTTGAACAGCGTCATCAAAAACCTGTCTTCGAAAGGTAAATATGCCGGCGGTTCGATGGTCTGGCCATGTCCTGGCAATTATAACGTTACTTCTCCATATGGTATGAGGAAACATCCCATACTCAGAAAATATAAAATGCATACCGGTATCGATATAGGAGCTGACAGAGGGAATAACATAGTCGCAGCCAACAGCGGTACGGTTATCATGTCTCAATACGACCGAAGCGGCGGTTATGGAAACATGGTGGTAATCGACCATGGCGGCGGAATTACGACTTTGTATGGACACGCCAGTAAGCTCCTTGTAAAGGTAGGACAGAAGGTAAAAGCAGGCCAGGTTATCGCCAGGGTAGGCAGCACAGGTTTGTCAACAGGTAACCACCTGCACTTTGAAGTCAGGGTAAACGGCGCAACGCAGAATCCGATGAAGGGTTACCTTAAAAAGTGAGAATACATACAATAACTGACTAAAGGATAAACTCAAACCCGGTAAAAAAACCGGGTTTATTTATTTTACAAGCAGCATAGGATATACTGATCGGCTTTTGGACCAGTACATCAATATGTTTTAGCGAGGGGCGATAATATGGAGAAAAAGTATACGCAGCGGCAGGTAATCATTTTCTTGGCGGTAACGGCAGCAATCGCAATATTGGCAACCGTAATGCTGCTTTTCACGATAAACTCCTTCCGGAACAGATATGTCATTTTCTTCGATGCAAACAAGGTCAGCTACCAGAACGTAGCTAAATTTAACGAGGTAAGGAAGACATTGACGGACGACTATTATCAGGACGTTGATCAAAACAAACTGATAGAGGGAGCTGTCAGCGGTCTGGCCGATTCCTTAAAGGACCCCTACACCGTTTATTTCAACAAGGAGCAGATGAAATCTTTCATGGAGAAGTCCACAGGCAGTTATGTCGGGATCGGCGTCACGGTCAATGTTGATACGAACGGCCTTCTGACGATCATTGAGCCGAGCGAAGGTTCGCCTGCCAAAAAAGCAGGCATAAAGCAGGGCGACAGGATTGTTAAGGTCGACGATACGGATGTTACGGCATTAAGCGATGAAAATATGATAATTAGCATGATCAAGGGCAAGGAAAATACAAAAGTAAAGATAACGGTATACAGGCCGTCTGAAGACAGATATATGCAGTTCGACATCACAAGGCAGAAGATCAAGGCCTCGAATATAAGAAGCGAGGTAATGGACGGGGATATCGGATACATAAGACTCGTGATGTTCGATAGCGAGATTGCCAAATACTTTGCAAACAATCTCAATGCTATGCTCGATAAAGGGATCAAGGGGCTTGTGATAGATTTGAGGGACAATCCGGGAGGATCCTATGAACAAGTCGTGCAGATAGCCGACAGCCTGCTTCCTGAAGGAACCATAGTCTATACCGAGGATAGGAACGGCGCCAGGCAATATAAGAAATCGGGCAAATCTTATATCAAGCTGCCGCTTGCAATATTGACAAACGGCAACAGTGCCAGCGCCTCAGAAATACTGGCGGGTGCGGTTAAGGATTATTCGAGAGGGACACTTGTAGGGACCAAAACCTTCGGCAAGGGTCTTGTGCAGGAGCTTAAGCTGCTGCAGGATGGCTCGGGACTGAAGGTTACCATTTCAAGGTACTTTACGCCTTCGGGGGTCTGCATACAGGGAAAGGGTATAATGCCTGACATAGATGTGAAGGTTCCCGATGAATACAGGAACCTGCCGGCATCACAGATCCCAAGGGATAAAGATGTGCAGCTCAAGGCAGCTTTGGATAATGTAAAAAGCAAAATAGGCAGATAACGCATAAAAGGCTGTTTTCTCCACAAAATACAATGGCAGGATAAACAGAATTTACAAAGAGGTGCGGAGATGGAGAAAAAGCCTGATAAAAAGCTTGATAAAAAGCTTGATGCTATTAAACTGGAAATAGCCCGGGAGCTCGGATTGGCCGACAAGGTGCTGCAATTCGGCTGGAAGAGCCTTTCTGCAAAGGAGACCGGGAAAATTGGGGGACTTATCTCTAAAAGAAAGAAAGCCTTGCAGGACTTAAGTCATGTGGTAGAATAAATGTACACATGACTTTATGTATTTGTGGGGTGGTTCTCATTTACGGTGATTTTGCATATCTCTACGACAGGCTTATGCATGACGTGGATTATAAGCAATGGGCGGATTACGTCGAAGCAATATGTATGCGCAGCGGGCTCAGACCTCGGCTGATAGCCGATCTTGGCTGCGGAACGGGCAGCTTTTGCCTTGAAATGTCCCAAAAAGGCTACGAAATGATCGGCGTCGATCAGTCTGCCGAAATGTTGAGCTGTGCGCGGCAGAAGGCGCTTGATAGCGGAGCGGACATACTGTTCCTGAATCAGGATATGACGAGGTTTGAATTGTACGGGACGGTGGATGTTATAACCAGTCTGATGGACAGCGTAAATTACGTGACTTACAAGCGCGATCTGAGGCGATTTTTCAAGCTTGCGGCGAATTACCTGAATCCAGGCGGGTTGTTCATTTTCGATATAAATACGCCGTTCAAATTCAATAGCATTTTATCAAACAACACGTTCGGTGAGACAGACCAGGATGTGGCTTACGTTTGGCAGAACTGCTTCGACAGCGGTACCAGGCTGTGCAGGTTCGATCTTACGTTTTTCGTAAGCGAAGGCGACCGGTACAGAAGGTTCGATGAAGTGCAATACGAACGCTGTTACGAAAAGGAAGAATTATCTGAAATGCTGGCTGCGGTAGGCTTTAAGACGCTGTCTGTATATGACGCGCTGCGTTTTAGAAAACCTCCGCAAGATTGCGAGAGGATGTTCTTCGTCTGCAAAAAAGCAGGATAATATTACTTGTTGCTTCTTTGAATATTAACACAGGATTGTGGTAAAATAAAATTGCAACATATTTATGGTAACTTAATGAGGGATAGATAAATATCATTGAGCATGTTTTATGTAATCTTCTCTCATTGACAAGCCATGAAGGAATGTGCTAAACTTATTAAGGTTTGGCAAAAAGAGCACATAGTGCTGCCAGATCCAAGTTAAATTCAGGAGGTTTTTAGCAATGCAAAGAGGAAGAGTAAAATGGTTCAACGCTGAAAAAGGTTTTGGTTTCATTGAAAGAGATAACGGAAACGACGTATTCGTTCACTTTTCAGCAATCACTATGGATGGGTTCAAGACTCTCGAAGAAGGCTGCGAAGTAGAATTCGACGTAGTCGAAGGCGCAAAGGGACCCCAGGCTGCAAATGTTTCGAAGGTTATGTAATTAAAGTTAACAACTTTAACATAAATTCTAAGATCAGCAGACGAGAACCCCGATATTATCATATCGGGGTTTTTTATATAATAGCTATGCTGTTGTTTTTCATTACGAGTTTCATTCTTAGAGCATATAAATTCGGCTTTATGGCAAATCTAACTCGCTTCGCTCAAACAGAGCTTTGCCCTTAGTAATGCCTCATTAATATGCTCTACATCATAAAACTCACGTAATTCAAAACAACAGCATAGCATTTAAATGTATTAAATGAAGGAGAGAGTATGGAGGATCATATAATTAGGGCGACGGCTGCCAGCGGCTCGATAAGGGCGTTTGCCGCAGTCACGACGAATATCGTTCAGGAGGCCCACAATCTGCATGGCACATCGGGCGCAGCTTCGGCGGCCCTGGGTAGGACGCTTACGGCGGCGGCGATGATGGGCAGGATGTTCAAAAACGAGAAGGATGTGCTGACTATCCAGATCAAGGGCGACGGCCCGCTTGGCGGGATCATTGCAGTATCCGATTCGAGCTCGAATGTCAGGGGCTATGTTTACAACCCCGAAGTTTATCTGCCGCTGAACGCGATAGGCCATTTCGACGTGGCCGGGGCAGTCGGCAAGACCGGCTATCTCAATGTAATAAAGGATCTTGGCCTCAGAGAGCCTTACGTAGGCTACGTTGACCTTGTATCAGGCGAGATAGGCGAGGATCTGGCATATTATTTTGCTTATTCCGAGCAGATACCGACGGTAGTTTCCCTTGGAGTACTCGTAAGCCCGGACGAGAACATTGTCACTTCCGGAGGCTTTATAATCCAGCTCATGCCGGGAACCGACGAGGAGACCATCAAATTCCTCGAGGACAAGATCTTCCTGGCGGATTCCATAACATGCATGCTCACCGATGGGTTGGATCCCACCGGGATACTGCAAAGGCTGCTTGGAGAAAAGGGTCTTGAAATAACGGACAGGCTGCCATGCAAATTCGAATGCAACTGCAGCAGGGAGCGTATGGAGCGCAACCTCGTCAGCCTGGGCAAAAAAGAGCTGGTCGATATGGCCGACGAACAGCACGGCGCGGAGCTCATGTGCCATTTCTGCAACAGGAAATACTATTTCACTGAAGACGAGCTCAGGGCGCTGGTAAACACGTTGGAATAATTATCTTTGCAGAAAATTCATTTTGTTATTGACTTTGAAGGGTCTTTTTTGTATACTAATTAATGTCGCTCGACGCGAGAGGTTCACGGGAGCTTAGCTCAGCTGGGAGAGCACCTGCCTTACAAGCAGGGGGTCATAGGTTCGAGCCCTATAGTTCCCACCAAAGATCTTTTAAAAGATCTTTTTAATAAAAGCTTCACGCTCAAGCGACATTTGGCCCGGTAGTTCAGTTGGTTAGAACGCTAGCCTGTCACGCTAGAGGTCAGGGGTTCGAGCCCCCTTCGGGTCGCCACTAAGACAGATAACAGCAATGTTATCTGTACTTATGCCCAGATAGCTCAGTTGGTAGAGCAGAGGACTGAAAATCCTCGTGTCGCTGGTTCAATTCCGGCTCTGGGCACCAATATTTATCCGCAGCAGGCGGTACTAATATCAGCTTGAAGGCTTCGCACAGCGAGGCTGAAAGATTATCCGTGAAAGCGGTATAATCTGTATGCGGGATTAACTCAGTGGTAGAGTGTCACCTTGCCAAGGTGAAAGTCGCGAGTCCGAATCTCGTATCCCGCTCCAAAAAAGAAAACGCAAACATGCGTTTTCTTTTTTTTATGTTCAGGGATAAATATGACAGACATATGTCACAGTGTTGAGATATCCTGTAGATATTACGATACGGGAGGGGTTCTAAATGGAAAAAATAATTGCCTATTGTGGCCTGGACTGCGGTATCTGTCCTGCTTACGTTGCAACAATCAACGATGACAACGATGCACGGGCGAAGGTGGCGGAACAATGGGGTAAGGAATTCGGCATGGAAATAAAGCCGGAGGATGTGAACTGTGACGGCTGCCTGTCGAAGGACGGCCGTAAGATCGGCTATTGCAACGTGTGCGAAATACGGCAGTGCGGAGTGGCGAAGGCGGTG
>JAEXNT010000055.1 GCA_023439545.1 Bacillota bacterium | reverse complement strand
ACGATCGTTTTTGGCGGATCGTCCGATAATTCCCTGAAAAATCCCGCGATCATTTTGGCCGCAAGTAAGTGGTGGGGAGTGATGCCCCCGGCTATTCGGCCGCTGCTGCCTGCGAGTTTGTCTCCGGCGGTGTTCGCTGCAGCAGCGTCATTTCCAGTGGCATCAGGTCTGACAGCGCTTCCCTTATCGGTATCCCCTTGATGCTCCGCAGCTTTTACCGATGACATGAATTCTTTCTCGACGTAATAATTGCAGCGGAGAGTGGGGCGTGAGGACATGGTCCCGGCGTCTTCAGGGGCAGAACCCGGGTTTGGGGTCAAGGAACTGTCTTGCAACTCAGTCTCCGGCGCAATGAGTTGTTGAGATATCTCCTGGCCCACCGATCCCTGACCCGCTTCGGTAAGCCTTGCGGCGGACGATGCGCAGCCTGTTATCGTCCCAAAAAGGCAAAGCAGAGCTGCAGCTATTGCCATATATCTGCAGATGCCCCGCTTTGCCTTCCTTTGCTTTTTTCCGGCGTCACCGGTTCTTTGCACTGTCATTTTGTGATCCTTATCTGCTTTCTTTCGGTGAATCCCGTTATTTTGCCGTCGGTGTGGCGGATTGCAGCGTTATCCGCCGTATACGAGCCTGGCGACACGGCTACCGCATAATAAGTTATACTGCCTCGCATATTACTGAATTTGCTGTTTTTGTTGTAATAGTAGCCGAAAACGACCTTCTGTCCTGTCACCTCGTCCGGGTACCATGTATGACTGTCGGCATCCTCAACGAAGTCTGACCGGACATATCTGAAGCCTGCCGGCAGAATGTCGGTGATCTCGTAATAACCGTCCGGCGCGGCAGCATCAAACTTCGGAGTGATGGTCACCTTGATCTTATCCGATTTGCTGAAGGTATCTCCGGAAACCGTACTGTTCGCGGCAGTGTAAACGCGTTCCAGGGAAGCAAGGTTCCCGCCGGTCGCCCTGACCTCGCTGACAGGCGCCACATAAGAAGCTGCGACCTGTATCTTGCCTTTAACATCACCGAACTTGATATTGCTGAGCTTTTCGGGCGTCAGAATGAGCCTGTAACAGCCGCCGTTTTTCAGCTCGACCTGTTTTTTAGCGCCCTCCAGTTCATAGCTGAAGCTGTTGTTCAGGCTCGCCTCTTTGATGTAATTCGTGACAAATACCATCTTTTCAAGGTTTACCAGAAGTTCCGAGGTGGAGTTCGAAGAAATATAGGTGAACAGCTTGAGCTTCTCAGGCGCGTTTATCCTGAGTGCGATAAGCGAGCACAGCGATGTCAGATCGATGCTTTTATCCCTTGTCCCTGCATCGAGCCAAGCCATCGTATCGGTCACGGTTGAGGTTTTCATGGCTTCGCTGTAAATATTGCGTGCTCCCTGGAAATCGCCTATTTCCGCCAGCGCGTTACCAAGTATAAGCTTGATTTCCGGTGTGATGCCGTCTGAAGCCAGCAGCGATCTTATATCGAGCAGCACGGGTTCCTTCAGCGCCGCAAGTCCCCAATAGGCATAGGCTGCATCCTCCGGCACTGTGTCCTTGTTTCCGAGAAGCTTGTAAAAATATGCTGCAAGCGCATCGCGGTCTATCCCTTCCGTCGAGAGGGAGCAGAGCTTGGCGGACAATGCTGAATTGCTGCTGTCATAGGTCAGCAGAGCCAGACCTCCGTCGTCCGTCTGGTATTGACCTATGTCGAAGGATTCGTCCGTATATGTCTCTTCTCCGAAATAATTCTTGAGCAGCTTTGCACCGATCCTTTCAGCAAGCTTCTGATCCAGCCTCTGCCCCCAGTTCCAGTACAGCGACTGCAGTCCGTCATATAGCAGCGTCGAATCTTCGCCGTAGAATACGAGCGACGTCAGGCCTTTTACTCCGTTTGTCAATACAGTATCGTTTGCCAACGGTTTATAATCGACCCTGCAGGTCTCGAGCAGGCTGCCGGTTACCTTGAATTTGCGCTCGAGTGCGTCCTGCAGGCTTCCGCAGGAAGCTTTGACGATAAGGGTATATTCGCCCGAGTCCATTGCGCCAAGCGGAAGGAATGTCGGCACATGCGCAGTACCGGAGGCAGTAAAGGATTTTTTTACACCGTTTGCGCCTGCCAACTCAAGTTCATAATCGATCTTCCCGTTTTCAGGAAGCTCCGTACCATAAGCATTCAGCTGTATGGACGGATCATCTCCCGTAATGAAGCTGTTATTGAAGACGGTATCCAAAAAGAATGGAAGCTTGGATGATATATTCAGCTTGCCGTTACCTGCCTTAAGATCGTTCGTTACAGCCTGGTAGGTGATCCTCCAGGAGGTCAGATTATCCGGCAGTTTAAAGGTCGCCATTGCCTTTCCGCTGCTGTCGGTGACAATCGAATGGAAAAGCGCGCTGTCCCTGAAATCCTTTCGGACGTATACGTCGCCGCCTTCTCCCATCTCTGCCATAGGGGAATTGAAGCTGTCGGGAGGCGTGTATGAAAAATAATCCGCGACGAGTCCCGAAGATATTGAAGGACCGTATAGAGAGGACAGCGTATCTACATACTGCGGCGACAGTGTAAAGAATGCCTCATCGACTACGCTTACGTTGAGTTCGGAAGAGCAGGGGACTCCCTTTGCGTCCTTCACCTCAAAAGCCAGTTTGACCGTATCTCCCGGCCTGTAATATTCCTTATCCGCCTTGACGCTTATATCCAGACTTTTTTCCGAGCTGTCATACCGGTATTCACGGATACCTGCGTTGTACACATTGGCGCCGTCGAAGCAGACAGCCTTCACGTACATGTTTGGAATGAATTTTTTATCGAAACCGAAATTGTATATCGGCTCCGCGGATAACTTGTAATCCAGAATGCCGTTCTGAAGCCTGATAAAGAGATATTTCCTGCTGCTGCCTGTAAAAGGCTGCTTGCTGTTGTACTTTACCTCGACGGACACGGTATCGTCCTGTTTGAAGGTACGGTTATTCTCATTGCCGCCGATGCCATAGGTGCTTTCGCCGAAGCCATCATAAGAGTACCAGTCCCAGCCGTATGCGTATGCCGTCTCGTGGATGGTCCTGCCCTCCGAATCACTTCCAAAAACTTCGAGAATATACTGTTTGTCTTTACCCGGCGTAAAATCGAGCGTGTACTTTCCGTTGGCAGTTGTAAACGAATATTTCTGTACAAGGCTCTGTACTTCGTAATATTCATAGGTATCACGCGTGACCTTGTTGATGAAATCATAGTAGCTTCCTGTCTTTTTGCTTTCGTAATGCCTTTCATAAAGCTCCGCAGACAGGGGAATATCAACTGAAACACCCTTGTAATTCTTCTCGTCGTATATATTGACGCCATCTTCTTCGAGGCGTGAGAGGTCTATCTTATTTGTTTCAAAATTAAAAGTACATTTATCCTTGTCTGATTTCGGTTCTATTTCTATCATGGTATCTCTGGGGAAAACATATACATAATTACTTTCCATTACCTGCTGCTCGCCGCTTTCACTGTTGCTTACAGTAAGGCCGAAGGATAGTGGGCGAAAGCTTTGCTCCGTGGCTGTGGGCTGAAGCGTCAGCTTCGCGGTTCCCGAGTTGTCGCAGACAAGCTTGCCTTCGATTTGATTGGAGCCGTAAATGTCTCCCGTATAGCTGAGCTTCATGTCGGATACGGGCGTGCCCTCGTAGAAGGATGAAAGTATGCTGTAATTTATCTTTTCCCCGAGGCTGATGTATTTGCGGTCGGAATCGATTTCAAGCTTATAGACGGGCTTGGTATAGTCCATCACCTCTATATAACGAGTCATCATCACCTTGTCGCCGACCAGGACGCGCACCTCGTAGGAGCCGGGATTGTATCCTGATATTTTGAGACTGCCGGTAAATGTTCCACTCGGCGATATTTTAACGTTCTGAGAAGACAGTACGGAGGCGTCGCTTTCTTCCGAATAGTAAACATAGCGTATGAGCTCAAGTTTCGCCTCGTTCTCTGCTGCGACGCCGTCCCTTGGCTTCAGCACGCCCCAGATATTGATCGTATCCTCGGGAAGGAACATGTCTTTGTCCAGGTAAAGATATGTCCAGTAATTATCTCTCGTATCCGAGCCGTTCCTGAAATTATAATCGTAATACGGCTGATAAATATTGTTTAGCACACGCGCTACAAATACAGGTCCGGTCGCTGGGCGCACCAGGAAGAAGGTGCAGTTGGCTTCGGTAGTGGGCAGCGGTTCCTTTATGACAGCCATACCGCTCTGGTCGGATTTGACCGGCTTGCCTCCGTCCAGCATGAATTCCGCGCCTTCAAGCGGCTGACCCGTGACGGAATCGTTGATCCAGGCAATGCTCTGCTGTTCGGTCGTCATAATATAGACCGAGGTATTATTGATCTGAAGCTGCGTATAGTATTTGTAACCGTCCACCTCCGCGCAGACCAGATAATAGCCCTCGGGCAGCGTCGAGGGCAGAACCAGATAGGTATTGCTCCAGTAACCGGCAGCCTGTTTGTATACATGGGCGGTTACAGTAGCAGCCTTCTGCATCCTGCTCTCGTCATACATATCCTTATTTTCCGAAACTGCCCAGTATGGCAGTGAAGTCTTCTTTTTCAGGTCATTGAGGAAGGTTTCATTATCGTCATAGCTGTAAAGGCTTATCTGCATATCGGTATCATAGAGCTTTTCATCCGCGTAAATGCTTAATGCGGGGGTTTCCCGGGGGGTAAAGCTGTAAACTATATCCGAGAAAGAATAATTAAGCTTGTTGCTGCCGTTGTTAGGCATCTCTGTCTGGAACCGGAAGGAAAGATCCTCCGCAAGCGTTTCGCCGCTGCCTTTGAGGCCTATACCCTTTTTTAGCGTGACAGTATATATGGTTCCTTTTTCGAGCTTTTCGGGAACGAACACCAGAACCTTACCGTGCCATTCGAAACGGCCTTTAACTTCGGGTGAAATGCTGAAATTTTCTTCGGCATTTTCGACATCCTTATGGCTGAAGGTGATCTCGATCCCCGAATTGACGGGAACCTGCGCCGACTGGTCGCGAGGTAGCGTCCGGACGACGCGGAAGGATTTTTTTGTCTGGAAGGACCACGATTGCTTTTTCCCTGTGTTTTTATCATTCAGGATAAAACTGTATATGCTGTTGGATGTCAAAGGGTTTTCAAATTTCACGCGGTATTCCTTTTCAGATACCTTCTTTAGGCTGTAGGCCTGTTCGGGCTCGACCGACAGTGAGGCTGAAAGGGATTTTTCATCGGGCGTCTTCCCGAATAAAAGCCTGAAGGAGGAGGTGGGGCTGACGCCGATACTGTCGGAGTCATCCGCCGTTATTTGGATATCCGAATCCAGGAAACTCAGGTTATCGGCGTATACCCCGGTGTCCGTCATGACCGGTGTGCCGGGCGGATTGGCTCCATTGCCGCCGAACAGTCCAAGCGCCGCTGCAATTACCGCAGCCGCCGCCAAGACGACTATGACGGCGGATATTATTAATACAGGCTTTTTGCTGAAAAATAAAAACAATTTTTTCTTCATACAAGACCTCGCATTCCTTATTGGTGCTATTTTCTAACTTAACATTATATTACTTGTTAAGACGTTAAAAAAAAGAAAATAGTTTCGTAAAATCAGTTCGTTTGTTCCTGTATTATGAAAATGTTTTGGAATAAGGTGTATTTGGTATGCTAAAATAAGATTGCGCCGGCGCCAGAACCGGTAATTTATCAAAACGGTTTGATACCTGAATTCATGAGAGGTAAAGAATGAAATTTTCCATAAAACCGCCGAAGGATGTTTTATATATATTAGACGTCATGAAGAATAACGGCTTCGAGGCATATGCCGTCGGAGGCTGTGTCAGGGATGCGCTCCTGGAAAGGGTCCCGAAGGACTGGGATATAGCGGTAAACGCCGCGCCTGCCGAAGTCAAAAAGCTTTTCGACCGTACGCTGGATACCGGAATAAAGCATGGCACCGTAACAGTCATACTGGGGGAAAATGCCTACGAGGTCACTACCTTCAGGCTCGACGGGATTTATGAGGACGGCAGGCATCCAAGCAGCGTCGAGTTTACCGGGACCCTCGAGGATGATCTGCGCCGCAGGGACTTTACAATAAATGCGATGGCTTGGAATCCCGCCAGAGGTCTTGTCGATCCCTTCGACGGCGTGTCCGATATAAAGGCGCGCTACATAAGGGCGGTCGGCGACGCGGACGAAAGATTCCGCGAGGACGCTCTGCGCATGCTCCGGGCTGTAAGGTTCGCGGCGCGATTGGGATTTGAGATAGAGACCGGCACGCTGGAAGGCATACGAAAAAACAGCAGACTGATATTAAACGTGAGCAGCGAGCGTATCAGGGAAGAACTGAACGGGATACTTACCTCGGAGGAGCCCGGGAAATTGACTCTGCTCAGTGATACCGGAATAATGGGGCTTATTCTGCCAGAGTTGGAGGTTTGTTTCAATGTACCGCAGAACAACCCTCACCATGTTTATAATGTAGGCGAGCACAGCATCAGGGCGGCTGTGGCTATAGAAAACGACAGATGCCTGAGGTGGACCATGCTGCTGCATGACACAGGCAAAGCGTTGACACGGACGACGGACGGGGATGGGGTGGATCACTTCTACGGCCATCCTGATAAAAGCGTTACAATAGCGGAAAATATCCTGGAGAGGCTGAGGTTCGACAATAAAAGCATTGACAGGATATTGCGGCTTATCAGATTCCATGACCGGGACATACTACCGCAGCCGAAGGCGGTTGCGAAGGCGGTGAGCTCGATCGGAGGGGATTTGTTCGTGGATCTCCTCAAGGTCAAGCGCGCCGATAAAATCGCGCAGAATCCTGAGGATGCGGAGGAAGGCATAGCATACATCGACAATATAGAGAAAATTTACAAGGAACTTCTTGAAGCCAACAGCTGCCTCAGGTTGAGAGACCTTGCCGTCAATGGCCGGGATCTGCTCGGCCTTGGATTTCAAGAAGGCCGTGAAATAGGAGAGATTCTAGGCATTCTATTCGAAAAAGTGATTGAAGACCCGTCCTTAAACGATAAAGCTGTTTTGATGCGGATTGCCGGTGAAATACTTACCAAGCATTAGTACCTGAATTTATGACCAGTTGACAATTTTGGAGCAAATGGTAAAATTTAAAATAGAAGTTATTATATAAAGGCTTGCGATTTCGGCCCGTAGCGAGTGAAGCGGGGCGGGGGCAGGCCGTTCGAAAGGAAGGGTAAAGCAATGGGTGATTTATTAAAGGGTAAAAACGTAATCATAATGGGAGTAAGAAATAAATGGAGCATCGCATGGGGGATCGCAGAAGCGGCTCACAGCGAGGGCGCCAGGCTTATATTTACATATCAGGGAGAGCGGGAAAAAGGCGACGTCGAGAAGCTCGCGGCAGAATTGGGAGACGTTGCCGCATATCAGCTCGATGTGACGTCGGACAGCGATATAGATGCTTTCTTTGCGGCAATAAAGGCTGAGTACAAAGTTGTACACGGCATTGTACATGCCATAGCCTTCGCGAAGAGGGAGGACCTCCAGGATAGCTTTGTAAACACTTCAAGAGAAGGCTTCCTGCTGGCTCTAAATATCAGCGCATATTCTCTCGTTGCTGTGAGCAGGAAGGCAGGCGAACTGATGACCGAGGGTGGAAGCATAGTCACTCTTACATATATGGGTTCGGAAAAGGTATTCAGCGGTTACAACGTTATGGGAGTTGCCAAAGCCGCTCTTGAAGCAAGCGTGATGTACCTCGCCAACGACCTGGGGCCTGCAGGAGTGCGTGTGAACGCCATTTCCGCCGGCGCAGTCAAAACTCTTTCGGCTAAAGGCGTCAAAGACTTCGGCAATATGCTCGAAACGGTTAAAGCCAAGGCGCCGCTCCGCAAGAATGTCGAGCTCAAGGAACTCGGGGATTCTGCGGTATTCCTTCTAAGCAGCATGTCGAACGGGGTCACGGGCGAGATCCTCCATGTCGATTGCGGCATGAACATACTGGGCGTTTGATAGAAACTTAGGGACGGTTCTTTTGTTTCGTTATGGCTCTCTAAAACGAAACAAAAGAACCGTCGAACCGTCCCCATGTTTCTACCTAAATAGCCTTATCTAGCATATCTATCCCGGAGTTTTTCGATTTCTCGATCCTGTTTATGTAGTCTATAACCAAACGGTTGAATTCATCAGGTTTCTGGAAAATAGTCACATGTCCGGAGTCTTTAATAATTGCAAGCTCGCTGTTTCTATACCTTGTCTTTAATAGCAGTGAATCCTTGAGAAAGCAAAAATCCTTTTCTCCTGCAATAAATAATGCCGGTATATCCGCTTCCCCGATAAAATAGAAATGGTTGCCCTCCATGACGAGCCTCCACCACTTTGAAAATTCCTTATCCGTCATCTTCAAAGTCTCCTGGACGAAGAATTTTCTTGATTTTTCGTGAATTTTTCCCGGCAGCATCACGTGTCCCATTAATTTCAGGTATGCATTTTTAGGGAAGAGCCTTAGAAATATCAGATCGCTGAATCTGTTGAACAGAGAGGAAACCAAAGTGAATTTTGTTACTGGGCTTGCGTATATAGTAGATAATACGCGGTCCGGGAACATTTCGCAGAAATACTGCTGTACGATAGTTCCCAGGGAAAGGCCAAGTACATGTGCTTTTTCAATTCCCAGATGGTCCATCAGCAATCTGATATGGTTAGCCACTATTTCTCCGCTGTATCTTTTGTTATTCAATGCTCCCGACCTGCCATGCCCGACCAGATCAAGATTCAATACTCTGAAATGCTTGCAGAACTCCACTGTCTGATGCTTCCAGCAAACCGTCGAACCGGCCAGACCGTGGATCAGGACAAGCCATGGACTGTTTTCCGCGCCTGAGATCTCGTAATACATTTCGAAGCCGCTTATCATCGTTTTCATAGTAGTCTCCTTTAAGTAAAATTATGTAATATAATATAATTATTGCAAACATTCTTGGATTTTACAATAAATAAATTAAATAAATATAATTTTACATAATTTCATATATATTTATCATTATTACGTGCAAAACTATTGATCGACAAGAAAATAATGGTATAATTTAGTAAAAACTATATAGGGAGGCAAATTCAAGATGATCGACTCAGTACAGGGGCTTTTCAGGAAAAACCTCAAGGAGTACCAGAAGGAAATCAATCTGTTTGTCCTGAAAGTATGTTTTAGCGGCGGTATACTTGGAGTACTGTTCTTTTGCGGCATGAAGATTCTGGGAATCCTCGACAGGCTGATGTGGACGCATATCGTCGGATTCAGTATCATGAGCGTTATCAACCTGTCGGCGCCGATGCTCTTCTACTTTATATTTGTCAGAAGGAGCAAAAGCGGACAATTCGTTAATGTATTCAAGTTCATACTGATTACGTGCGCTACCGTAAACTACCTGGCATTGATAACATACATACCTTACTATGAAATGTGGAGCAGTATATTTCTAGTTTTTTTTCTGAGTTCCTTTTACCTTGAAATAAATTGCGTACTATATTCAATAGGGCTTTCAATAATTGCCTGCCTTTTTGCCATCCTGACGCACAACCCGTATTTCGTGCCTCAAAACGATGTCTACAGGGAGCTGCTGGTCAGAGGTCTTGGTTTTGGATTCGGGGCGGTGTGCTCGGTCATAACTGCAAGCTTGTCAAAAAAGCTGCTTATGAGGTCATCCAGGAGTGAGCAGGAATCCGGAAAATCTCTTCACGACCTTGAGATAATAATGGATAAAGTGACAGAAATATCAGGCAAATTGTCTGAAGCCGGCATGTCAATATCAGTCCTGGCAAACCAGCAGAACGGAGCATCCGAAGAAATTGCCAACAAGTCTTCCAATGTACTGGAAGAGGCGACCAATACTGCCAGAAGCGTCGATGAAAGCGTCAGATTGATAGATACGCTGGTAAAGGATATAAGATTCAATATGGGAAAAATGTCCGAACTTGAAGAGTCTTCAAAAAGGCTGCAGGAGGTAGCCAATGAGGGAAAGAGATCGGTCAATAATGCCGTTGAAAAGATCGACGGGCTGAAGAGCAGCGTTTCAATATCGTCAGAAAGCGCCAGGGAACTGAGTCAAAAAGCTGAAGAAATAGACAAGGTCGTATCCTACATAAGGCAGATAGCCGATCAAACCAACATGCTGGCTTTGAATGCTTCGATCGAGGCAGCCAGGGCTGGAGAACACGGAAAAGGCTTTTCGGTCGTAGCAAGCGAGATCAGGAACCTTGCCGAGCAAAGCCATGAATCTCTCAAAACTATTTCAAATACTCTCGGGGAAATATTGACACATAGCCGGCAAGTCGACCAGTTGATGGAGGATAGCGTTCTTGAAGTAAATAAAGGCGTTGAATTTGTCAGGTTATCAGACGCATGCTACCAAAAGATCATCAATACGCTTGCCGATACCCAGGAACTGCTTTTGGAAACAAGCAGGCTTTCAGAAGGACAGCTAATGGAATCGGATTCATTGAACAGTTTCATTCAGGTAGTGAGCAATTCCGCACAAAGCACCTCCCAGAGTGTGGAGAGCGTTGCAGCGTCAACGGAGGAAAGCTTTGCTGCAAGCGAAGAACTGATAAAGACGGCCAATCTGGTAAATAGCCTGGCAAGTGATCTATTGAGCACTGTCAGGAAATAATTGAAACGCAAGTTGAAACGCAGGGACGGTTCTGAACCGTCCCTGCGTTTCCCTGTGTTTCAGGTTTGCTATCATCTGAGCTTCTCGAATACCTTGCGGAAGGCTTCGAGGGTATAATCGAGCTGCGCCTTGGTGTGCGTTGCCGTATAGCTCGTGCGGATCCTGCAAAGTCCCGGTTTGACTGCGGGAGAAACGACAGGATTTACATATACGCCCTGCTCGCGGAGCAGCTTTGTGACGACGAGCGTCCTTTCGTTATCGTAGGTCATTATCGGTACTATAGGCGTTATGTCGCTGTTCGATTCATATATCGGTATCCCGAGCTTCTTGAAGCCCTGCCTCATATAAACGGAAATTTCCCTGAGCTTCTGTATCCTCTCGGGCTCGGCCTTGATTATTTCCAGCGCCTCGATAGCCGCCGCCGCATTGGATGGCGGGATGGAAGCCGAGAATATGAAGGGCCTGGAATTATGCTTTATATAGTCGATAACATCCTGACTTGCTGCAACAAAGCCTCCCAGACTTGCCAGCGACTTGCTGAAGGTGCTCATGATCAGGTCGACTTCCTTTTCCAGCCCGAAATGCTCGGCGGTGCCTTTGCCATGTTCACCCAATACTCCAAAGGAATGTGCGTCGTCCACCATTACCCTGGCTCCGTATTTCCTGGCCAGCTTTACGATCGCGGGCAGATCGGCTATATCGCCTTCCATGCTGAAGATACCGTCCACGACGATTAGCTTTCCGTGGTCGTCGTCGATTTTGCTCAGCAGGCGTTCGAGATCTTCCATATTGTTATGTTCGAATTTCAGGATCTTTGCAAAGCTCAAACGGCAGGCGTCAACGATACTGGCATGGTTTTCGCTGTCACAGAGCACGTAATCGTTTCTGCCCGCAATAGCCGTGATAATTCCCAGATTTGTCTGGAAGCCCGTGCTGAATGTCAGGGCTGCGTCCTTGCCGACAAATTCGGCCAGTTTTTTCTCAAGCTCCAGATGAAGCGTCAGCGTTCCGTTCAGAAATCTTGATCCGGAACAACCTGAACCGAATTTCTCGACAGCTTCGATTGCCGCTTTTTTTACCCTGGGATCGGAGGTAAGTCCGAGATAATTGTTTGAACCGACCATTACGGTTTTTATGCCTTCTATTACTACTTCAGTATCCTGTCCGGTTTCGAGAGCATGAAAATACGGGTAGAGACCTGCCGCAAGAACTTCCTTATAATCCGTGTAATTAAAGCATTTCTCAAAGATATCCATTATCAAATAATCGCTCCTTCTTTGTCTGATGACGGAAGAAATAATTCCAGACTGCATCCATTTTACCACATTCTATGGAATTAGTATATACGATGGCGGAAATGTAGTGTTTCCGGTATGTTGCCCGTTATAATAATTATATTTGCACTCCCTCGGTCTATATACATAAATACAGTTTTATTGTGAAAAAGGACCTATCAAAATAGGCCTATCATTCGGGGCAAAATAAGCATAACGGTTGATACCGGGCAAGCAGCCCTACATGGTAAAATCAGGATAGATAAGGAGGCGTGGTATGAAAAGAATAATTGCACTAGTCATTACGATACTGATATCGACCGCACCCAATGCGGTATTCGCCGCTCCGCAGGCCGGCAGTCAAACAACGGCGCCGGTCATCAATATAAATAATGAATGCATTTATGTAAAGGTCACTGAAGGCGATATGTCATTTTCGGTATACAATGTTGTATCGAGGTTCAGCAAGGCGCCTGCCAGGACCGGAAACATTCTTTTTGTCCAGGCCGACAGGTTTTTGACGGCGTTGGGGTATACTGCAAAATATGACCGAAAAACGAAGAACCTGACAGCCAGCCTGGGAAATGAGACCCTCAGCTTTTCTGTAAAAGGCAAAAATAACCCTGCCGTATACAAGGAAGAGAAGGGTACTCCTCTGATAGCCTTCGAAGAATTCATGAAGAAACATAAATTTACCGTTACATGGGATGTTAAGACAAAGACCTGCTCGGCCTCGAAAACTGTGGATTACAAACTGGGTAACACGTTTATATACGACAGGGCGGCAAAGGAGCAGGTCGTATACAGTATAGCGGAAGCAGGGCTCGAAACGAGCAGCTATGCAGACATCAAAATAAACGGAGTCTACCCTTATAAAGGCAAGCTTGCAGTATATGGATACAACAAGGCGTCCAAATACAACAGCCTCTATAGCTTTGATAACGGAAAATTCACAGAACTGATTAAGAATTTCGATATAGTCGACAGTTATGATTTCGGGAATTACAAGGTGTTCTACGGATATGCCAACGACGTAAAAAAGTATCAGCTTTACCGTTTTGACGGTACGCTGTTCATACTTGTCGAAGGGGATTGCTACAGCCCCAAACAGACGATACTCGGCGATACCGTTATTGTCGGCGCCTTCAACAAGGACAGACGCTATGATATCAAAGCGATAGACCGGAACTGGCAGATCAAGACCCTCAGTACGGATATCGTTCCGGGCCCTGAGTCCATGCACCCGGGACTGACCCTGCTGGATACCCTTGTAAGCGGTGAATGGGCATATTTCAAGGCTATCGTACAGGGAGAGCAGGATAAGGTTTACTTTATCGCCTATAACGGCAGGGATGTGAAATGGGTATCGCTTGATGCGAAGGAAAAAGAACTTGATTTCAACCATGTCAGAGTCTGCGGCAATTACTTGTATGTCGCCTTCGACCGGAACAAGGACAGTAAACGTGAATTGCTGAAGGTGGATACGTCGGCGCAGATGACCTCGATGATTTCGGACGCTCTGTCAACGGATTATGACTTAATGGCGATAGAGTCATACAAGGATAAACTATATCTTTCCGCCTCCATTAAAGAAGGGAATAAACCAATCAAGCATTCATATTTATATGAACCTTCGACAGCGGCGGCAACAGCTCTGACCTACCAGCAGTCTGTGCTTTCCTCCGGCTCTGCGGGCACAAAATCGATTTCGTATGCAGCGTTCAGAAACTCCTACGTGGATAACGGCAGGATGTACCTGATGGCAGGGAGCAATTCGGCCACAAAGGACTTGTACATATATGACGGAACCACCTGGGCGTATCCTGTATTCGGCATCACAAGCATAGAGTCCTTTATCGACACTCCGGCGGGAACTTTTTTGAATGTCAAGGATACGGATTCAATGACGAACCGCGGAAGGAACACAGTGCTGCTTGTCAATAATTCCATGAAGATTGAAAACGTAGCACTGGATTACCTTATGAAAAACTATTACGTCTACGGATCGACATTGATCTATTCAGGCGCCAATACAGCTCCAAGCAAGGTTTCCAGCGGACAGAAAATCAAGGAATCCGTGAGCAGCTACTTCTTCTCTTCCAGGGAGCTCCTACCCGGATATGCCGCAAGGTATTGGGAGCCTGTTACGGATACCGTCTATGTTACAGGGAACAGCGACGAGGGTTCACGCTCATATGCGGTCAAAGGAAACGCAGCGGATAAGCTCAAGGACGGGTTTGTGCTTACCAAAGCGGCTGTTACGGGAAATCCGCATAAGCTGCTGATGGCGGGAACCGATAAGGGCAATACGGGCTCGGCCCTGTCGGTTCTGTATGTCTACGACCTGGATAAAAACACTTACTCCCTGATCGGCGCGGGAGTCGCGATTGAAAACATCGTTCTGTACTGAAAAGAACGTGATACAGCTCCTCCGGGGGTCTTTATACGGCGGTTTCACTTAAAGCGGTTTTATGGTAAAATAAGTGAAATAGCTGTTTTCCGGAGGTACATATGAGCAGTCAATATGGTAATGTAGTATTTGTTACTGGCGCTTCTTCAGGGATCGGCAGGTCAGTCGCCGTTTATCTGGCCCGCAAAGGCTACAGGGTATATGGGACATCTAGAAAATCCAGACCGGAGGACTCGGGTGAGTCCGAACGCTTCGAGAGTTCCGGCGGGTTTGTAAAAATGCTTCTGATGGACGTATGCTCCGAGGCTTCGGTCAAAGCCGCCATAGAGAAAGTGATCGGACTTGAAGGTGAGATCGGGGTTGTAGTCAATAATGCCGGAATAGGCATTGCGGGTTCTGTCGAAGACACTTCTCCGGAAGAGGCTTTTTTACAGCTCGATACTAATTTCTTCGGAATGCACAGGGTTATAAGGCAAGTCCTGCCGTATATGAGGAAAAAGGGCAGGGGACTTATCGTCAATATGTCCTCGGTAGGCGCGCTTTTCCCCATTCCATACCAATCCATGTATGTTGCCAGTAAGGCTGCGATCGAGGGAATGAGCGGTTCGCTCCGCAATGAACTCAAGCCCTTCGGCATCAAGGTTTCGATGGTGGAACCGGGCGATACGAAAACCGGCTTTACCGCGGGCAGGATTTTCGTTAAGGAAGGCGGTAAAGGCTCGGCTTACAAGAAATACAGTGATAAATCGGTCGCGGTGATGGAGCATGACGAGACTCACGGCCCTGATCCGATTGTAGTTGCAAAAGTTGTCGGAAAGGTTATTGAAAAAAGAAATCCCCCTGTTGTTAAAACGGTAGGACTTCAATATAAGCTCCTCGTATTTATGAAACGGCTTATCCCTAAAGCATTGGAATCGTTTGTAGTAGGGAAGATGTACGAAGGATAAAAGCCCGGCAGTAGAGCATGAAAATTGAACAGCCCGACAGCCGATCATCATGTCCTGCCGGGCTTTTCATCTTAAAAGCGGCGAGTAGTGCCGTTCCATATCACCAGTGCCGAGCACCTCTGCGATCTTGTCGACGCCAAGCTTACGGGCGTACAGGAATCCGTCCCATGCGGCAAGTGAAAGTTTTCCGTCCGTCAGATAATCAATTATCCATTCGCTGCAGTACTGCGGGTCCGATTGATGCAGACCGGCTCCGAGATCCCTGAGCCAGCGCTGGTTATATACTTCGTGAGGACCAATCGGAGGCGCTATTATTATCGGTATGCCCAAACCGCAGTAAAATGACAGTTCGGAGGGCTTGGTCCATAGTATGTCCGTATCGTGCATTATTTCATTAAATTGCCTGAAATACTCGTTTTTATCCTGATTGTAAATGATCCGTACGCCAGCTGTTGTTGACAGGCCGTTTTTCTGCAGCAGTTTATCGAAATACTGCTTTACTTCCTGCCTGTGCGATGCGACAAGATTAAGGCGTATCTTACCTTCCTTTATTTTATTTGACAGGCTTTTCAGGACTCCTTCCGCTATCTCCGCCTGAGCTCCTGCGCCGCCGACCGCATATGTCAGCGTTATCGGGCCTGAGGGCAGATCGGGGTTCCAGCAGTCGCCAAGATAGAATTTTACTTCCTCTCCGTGAATCACCCTGAAGCGTTTCGTCGGATCAAGTCTGATAAGCCTTTTTGCAAGATCGCTGCGTATTATGTGCATGTTCTTTCCGATGTTTTCCTTGGGAAGCGGGAAGCCTGTAAGGAAGATCCTCTCGTCGGGCACGCCGTATTCCTTAAGGCGCCGCATTGCATTGCCGCAGGGGGCGAAGTATATTATCCTGCTTTCGCGCGGCCTTTCGGCAACCCATACCCTGTTGATGTCGGCGTCGCATATTATGCAGTATACCGGCAGGTCCGTCATCTGTTCCGCCGCAATGGCAGCGGCGTAAAAAGATGTGATTACGGGCAGCCTTTTTTCAGCCAGCTTCATGCTCATACCCTTGCCCATACCCCGGTTTACCAGCGTATAAAGCGATTTCACCTGAAGCGAAGGCTTCGACTGGTCGCGCAGAGGATAATACGGCGATATGTTCTGTATCTTTTCAAGTACGTTGAACAGAGATGGACCTATAAGCGGGATCTGCCTCGTTCTGGACAGCGATTCATAGGAATTCTGGAATATCCTCCACTGCCTTTTCTCTTTTTTCTGGCATATTTCGTCTTCTCCAAAAAGCTGTATGCCGCCGTATGCTATTTCTCTCAAAGGGTAGGTGGCTCTTTGGTGGCCGAGCCCCATGTTTGCGGAAATGATCCAGGCCTCGTTGTTCATCTCGAACGCCTCCGGAACAAGTCGAATTTATTTATATTTTACCAGAAAAGTGTACGATGAAGCAAGTAAAACGGGGGAACGAAACGTAGGGACGGTTCTTTTGTTCCGTTTCGTTAGTGAAATATTACAAAAGAACCATCCCTGCGTTTCAACTCATTCCGCAAAAAAAAGGCAGGCCCGGCTTGCGGACCTGCTTCAAAGGGTGATAAACAAACTTCCTTCAGCTAGTTTTACCAGTCGTGATACTTGCAGCTGCTGCGCCTGGGTATCACTATCCATGCGATGAAATACGCGAGCAGTCCGATACCGTCGAGGAAGATCGAGAGGAACCATAACAACCTTACTATTGTAGGATCTATACCAAAGTATTCGCCGATGCCTCCGCAAACGCCGCCAATCTTTTTATTGCTGTCAGACAAAAACAGTCTTCTATCCATAATCTTGCACTCCTTTATTTCAATATGCTTGTTTTATTGTTTACACTAAATCATACGAAAGGCGGGGTGCGGTGTCTGAAAGAATTATTGTTTTATAGAAGATTTGCTTAAAACGTTCAGGTCTGTATGTATTCGATATTGCCGCTCTCCATTATCGTACCTGCGAAAGCGCCGGGTTCGATGCGGCTGCCGACGATTATCCCGCCCCTTGCGGCATCCTGCACCTGGTGGAAATCCGAGCCGGACAGCATTTTAAGTCCGTTCTCCTTCGCATACTCGAATGCCAGGTGGTTGGAGGAATCATGCCTCGGATTGCCATTATATATCTCGACGCCATCTATCAGAGAAGGTTTGGCCGGTATCATCCGCGGCCTGAAGGGATGCGCCTGCACTATAATGATACCGTTCCCTGCCGTGAGCTTTCTGAAAGCCTCCAGACCTAGCTTGTACAGTTTTTTGTACATGCGGAGGAAATGTTCGTCAAAACCGTAGACAAGGTAGTCGTTCGCGTTTTCATTAAATTGTATCTCCATTCCGAGGTGGACGTCCAGATCGAGCTTTGCGCCTTCTTCCAGGGCCTTGTGGTAACCCGCCAGATAAAGGTCGATTTTGTCATCCCAGCTTTTGAAAAGCTGCTTTTCAAAAAAACCGCGGGTGTAATGGTCTGTTACGACTATTCCTGTATAACCGGCTTTTTTGTATATGCGGACTGACTCAACGGCGGGTACTCTCCCACAGGGACTGGTTTCGTCGGTATGCAGATGTGTTTCGTATTTGAACATATTTTAGCGATATCCTTTACTTTGTTTTTAACATTATAACACAAGTGATATGTTATTATAAATTATGGTAGACTAACAATTTTTGGAGGCTGTATGAACAGATTGAGAAAGACATTTGCCTTGGCAATATCGGCGGTAATACTCGTCATTACTGCTTCCTGCAGCAGTGTCCTTACTGTCGGCAACATGCAGGATACCGCGGAAAATGATACGGCAGTCACCGGGGCGGCGGCAACCACCGGGACAGACGCCGGCGCCGAAGGAACGTCGAGCGGCAAGGATACAGTGAATACGGAAAATACAATGCTTTACCCTGCGCAGGAAAATTACCTGGACGGCAGCAAATGGGGCTACATCGACGATACGGGCAGATTTGCCGTAGAGCCGCAATTTTCGCAGGCGGGGGAATTTCAGGACAACGGTTTGGCTGTTGTTTGCAAGGGTAACAGGTTTGGCATTATCGACAGGACGGGCAAATTTATTGCTGAGCCTGTATATGACTATATAGCCGATTACCGGGAAGGCTTTGCCACAGCTTCGGTTGCCGAAGGCAGCGTTATTTTGGATGAATCCGGTAAAAAGATATCCGATAAATACAGCTTCATCGGCACTTATAATAACAAGCGTGCGATTTACCTGACGAAAACAAAGGATGGCGCATATATATACGGCTATTTGGATGAAAGCGGAAAACCGGCTATCGGGGCTGCTTATCAGAACGCCACGGAATTCGAAGACGGCAAGGCGACGGTAATGCTATCAGAGAAGCAGTTTGCCTTGATTGATCTTTCGGGAAATGTTTTGAAGATGTTCAATTATATATATGTGGGCAAGATCTCTGACGGTATGATGGAGTTCCGCTCCGACGAAAATGAAAAATACGGGTACCTGGATATCAACGGAGATATCGTTATTCAGCCGTCCTTTTCCTTTGCCGGAAGCTTTGAGGGCGGGAAGGCGTCGGCAGGTATACAGGACGCTTCGGGAAACAACCTGTACGGACTGACCGACAGGGTAGGGCAGTTTGTGATCCAGCCAAAATACAGCGATGTAAGGCAGTTGGGTGAGAATATGTTCGCGGTCGGCATGGCTGTGGATCCGAATTTTCCGCCTGCGGGAACCAGGTATGCGCTTGCGGATCAGAACGGTAAATTGCTGACCGATTTCATTTACAATGACATATTGCAACCCTTCGAGGATGGGACCGCATCGGTCAATGACGGCAAAGAGCTTTACTTTATAGATACTGCCGGTAAACGCGTCGACTCGCTTCCCTCGGCGGAAGGCTCGGGAACGTTGGAGAAGACAGGCGACCTTATATGTGCAAATGTCGATCAAAGGCTTTATTATATGAATGATAAGGGCGAAGTGGTCTATAAACCAGCATCTTCCATACAACTGGACGGCGGAGTGACAATCACCGAGAATAAATTCAGACCGAACAGGGATTACCTCGTTTATTACCCCGTATTGAGCGGTATGTCCGATCCCAAAGCTCAAGAGATGTTGAATGAATTGCTAGGCAGTGAAACCAGCGATACGTCCGCAGCGTCGATAAAGCCGGAAGACAGCCTTGATTATCAATATGACAGTGATTTTTCCGTCGGATTTCAAAAAAAGGATCTGCTGGCGCTGAAGAAAACGGGTTATTATTACCCCAAGGGAGCCGCACACGGGATGCCCAGTCAGGAGTACATCCATATCGATCTGAAAAGCGGGTCGGTATACCAGCTGAAGGATCTGTTCAAAAGAGGCAGTAACTACACCAAGGTTTTGAGCGGTATCGTCGGAAAGCAGATGAAGGACAAAATGGCGTCCGATCCCGAAAACAATCTCTACTGGACTGAATATTTCAAGGGCATAGCAAAGGATCAACTATTTTATGTTACCGGGGATTCGCTCGTACTGTATTTCACTCCTTACGAAATAGCGCCTTATGCAGCAGGCTTCCCCGAATTTTCTGTCAAATTCGATGAGATGGTGAATATTCTGGATAAGGAAGGAGCTTTCTGGAATTCATTCAACTAACCTTTACTACTGATATCCTGGGCCGGTTCTTCCTAAAGGGAACAACCGGCCTTTATAATGACACCGGCAAGTTGACCGTATGGGAAAATATCGATATTATTACTTTGTATTAGTTACATTTTACGCATAAAAGGCAGCATTACTCTGAAGCTCTGGACAAATAAGTTGTAGAAAAGAAAGCACGAGAATGAAAATATATATCGTCGGCGCGGTTTCCAGCGGCAAATCCACGCTCGCAAAAAAACTGTCCAAGGTGTCAGGCATACCCTGTCGGTCGCTTGACGAGGTCGTACATATTCCCGACAGTTCGTCCCCCTGGGGTAATATTAAGCGACAGGCTGAAGACCGCGACAAGCTTTTTTCATCAATAATAGAAGAGCCAGACTGGATCATTGAAGACGTAGGCAGGCCCTGCTTTGAAGCCGGTATGAAGAAAGCGGATATGATCGTGCTGCTTGAAATCCCTTCTGCCATAAGGAATTGCAGGATCATCAAACGCTGGTTTAGACAGCGTCTGGGGCTCGAAGAATGTTTATATGCTCCGAATTTCCAAATGCTGAGAAGCATGCTTCAATGGTCGAGAGACTACGACTTGCAGAAGGACGGCTTGAGAGGCCGGATCGCTCCCTATGCGGAGAAAGTCATCACGCTTGGAAGCAAAAAAGATATAGGTGCTTTTTTAGAACAATTCTAACTCCACTATATTACGTACATTTCATGTAATGAGTAGCGAATTATCTGAAGTTTGGCAGAAAAAAGGGATTGCCACCAGTGACAACAAGGTGAATAACCAGACTTACCCTGGCAATCCATTGATGAAATCCAGCCATAGTTCTTTTTCATTGATGAAAAGGCCTATAGCTTTTTTTTCGATTTTATCAATATCTGATATCAAATTGCTTTTGCAGTATTTCAAATAAAGACTTCTGAGTAGGTTCCACCTGACGCTCATATCCCTGGCACATTGCATCAGCCGGTCAGCCGGCGCTTCGTCCAAAAGTTCCTTTTTCTTCAGTGATTCAAAAAGAAGTGCATTCCCTGTAAACCGATTGGATATTTTAAAAAATTCATAGGCGAGATGGGTAGCATAGGAGCTGTTTTCCTTTAACAGCTTCGGATCAATGATATAGTTTGACCCTATAAATGCTTCCAGATTGGATATGATTTTTCCGGCATTGGCTACCACCTGATTTACGTTAAGAATGTATGGCTTCAGTTCGCTGTTTTTGAAAGATATGATCCGGTAATCCTCCTGGTCGCCCTTATATTCCGAGTAGACTGCTTTGAAAAAATCATCCATTGAAATCTTTCGAATCAGGTAGTTCAGGTTTGTGTCATCTTCAACCGCATAAATAATACCTTCTTCCTCATCAAATCCTATGATAAAGGAAAAGTGGGGGTAGTGTACCTTATTGAAATAGGCTCCTTCCCTGTTCCAATAATACAAATCCACATTTACAGAGATATAAGGGCTGTTGATCAGAACCTCCTTGAACTCGTCAAAAAAGCTCTCTCTATTGGCAAAGCGACAATATTGAAAGCTGAAGTGATTATTCCTGAAATATCGGTAATAGTCTCTTGTATAGTTTATGTGGAAAAGGGCGCCTGTCGAATAATCACAGCTATATTCGTAGTCATTCATGAAGATCAGCGGCTCGTAGCTTGGGTCCCTGCTCATAAGAATACTCACCAGCATGTTTGTGATGCAGTTGCCCCAGAAACCGTTATACGGTTCGATTTGTTTCAGGTATTTCATCAAAACTCACCTCAGCTTTTTTACTATTATATTAACATAGACAATAATGATTTACAAATTTATACATAATAAGGACTTAATTGGTATCGTAGAGAAGAATATCGACATGACTAATTAATGCACCATTTCCCAATAGATACTGAGCGCCCTGACAGATTCAGTCAAGCGGGCAACGGGCACATCGCTCAAAAGCTTGCTTGCCCTCATTGTTTCAAACAGAAGCTCATTCCCCAACACCTGCGGGAAATCTTGATGAATTCATTCCCGTAAAAGTATACATTTGAAATATCATCTGCCAGACTCGTCTTCTCCAAAAGGGTTTTCTTCCCGATGAATTCATCCAGGTTGGAAAGCATTCTTTCCGCGTCCCGGGTAATTTGGTTCATATCCAGCTTGTAAGGCTCGAGTTTGCTGTTTTTCAAGGTTATGATACGGTAATCCTCCCGACCGTGGCAGGCCGTCAGCAAAATATTTCCCAAGCCTCCTCTCTGCCTAATTTTTCAGAAATCTCAGCGATTTCCATATTGTATATTGTTGAGAGGGTTCACGAATCGTTAAAAATGGGAAATAATAGAAGAAAAGTAGGAAAATGATAATTTTCATCGAATAATTATATTAAAACCTGAAAGAGAGAAGATGAATACAGAAAACGTATTGTTTTAGTGGGGCGCTTAGTATGAAAAAGAATCAATCAATTGACGAAATTCTGGCATCCTGGACAAGATGTATCAATGCGGGGTTGGCAAACTCCATTGACCCTTCCTGTGCACATGTGAATGACGAAGCCCTGCAAACGATATTTCAGGAAAGTGAACTGCTGATGTCCCTGTTTGAAAGTCTTGGCAAGGAATTTGAGGAATTAGCCATGCATGACAGTCTGGCATTTTTACTGGCAAATTCAGAGGGGCTGCTTCTAAAAAAGAGATGCTGCAGGGATATGAATACACAACTGAACATACTGGGGATCATGGAGGGACTGTCTTTTGCAGAGGAAAGCTGCGGAACGAATGCGATCTCTTTAGCCGGTAGAATGGGGAAATCTGTATATACCATGCCGAGTCATCACTATTGTGATTTTTTGAAAAGCTGCTATTTTTATGCAACACCACTTGTTGTCAATGGAGCTATTGTCGGGTATCTGGCGGTTTGCAGATTGGGAAAGCCTGTTAATACGGAACTAATGGCAATTATTGAGCTGTCTGCATATAAGATGGTTCATGAATTCAAAATAAAAGAAAGCGGTCCTGTTTTACCAAAGTGCATGGAAACCAAGCTAAATGAAAGGCAGTTGGAAATTTTAAGATTCCTGGCAATGGGGCTGCCCGATAAAACTATTGCGCTGAAGAAGGGGATTGCTCTGAATACAGTGAAGTATCACAAAAAGAACATATTTAAAAAATTGGACGTAGAGTGTTCTGTGCAGGCAATTGTCAAATGCCTGAAACTGAATTTAATGTCTATCAGTGAAATCAAATGACGACCCGAGAAGATTATGCCGGCTTAAGATTTTCTATTACGCTTTCCCACAGTTCCATTTCTTCCTGGAACAAGCGCCTGACATCTTCGTTGAGACTGGCCAAAAGCCTGGTTCTGTCTGCCTTTGATCTATATATGATCAGATGTTTGGACCTTATTATCAGCCAACCATCCTGCAGCTGTTTACTTTTTCGAACAAGCGCTTTGATGATATCGTTATCATCATTCATATATGCTGCCAGTTTGTAGCCTGGATCAATGGATATCAGCAGAGTGAGAATTTTGTTGTAGTAACAGGTGATCCAATAATCATTGAATGGTTGAAAACCCAAACTAATCTTCATTTTGACGCCTCCCGTAAAGATCGGTTCACGATAAATCAATTATCCGATATAATAATGACAGATGCAAGTAAATTTTACATGAAAAGTAAGAAATGGATAAAAATATTGACAGGCATTGACCGTTTGATATAGGATGATGTCATCAAAATAAGGAAGGAACAGCTTGTATGGATAAGGGAAGGAAATTGGAAGTGGAAAGAAAATTTTTGTTGTCAAAGGACTCGATTCCGAACTTATCCGGTTTACGGAAATGTGCCATGGAACAGGGATATCTCTCGTTGGATCCGGAAATCAGGATTAGAAAAACGAAAGACGCTGAGCAGGAAACATGCTTTTTGACAATCAAATCAGAGGGCGATCTGGTTCGCGATGAATTTGAAATCATGATAAGTACCGACTTATACGATAGACTATCCGACTGCGTTTCAAGCCAACTGATATTCAAGGAAAGGTACTTCTCAAAGCTTGATTATCTGTCATTGGAGATCGATGTATATCAGGGCAGGCATCTTGGATTGATCGTTGCAGAAATAGAATTTGAAAGTGAAACCGCCGCAAAAAGTTTCCTTCCTCCTGCCTGGTTTGGGGAAGAAGTTACCTTTAACAAAAGGTATAGAAACAAGAATCTGGCGTTTGAATGAAACCGGCGGAAAACAGAGAAATATCGGAGTGAGGTTTTTTATGGAATATTGCATAGGGGTTGATATAGGGGGAACCAGTATAAAGATAGGGCTGTTCGAGGTAATAGACCGGCAAAGCGGCAACATATCGCTTTTGGAATATGAAAGCTTGCTGATGAAAGATAATGCGGGCAGTCTGGCAAGATTCCTGTTCAAGATATCCAATTGTGTGAAACGCTTATGTGAGCTCCGGCAAATCAATAGAGAGGATATTTGTTCCATAGGAATCGGATTACCTGGCGATACCGACTACTCCGAGCCGCAGAACCCCAAAGTGACCCGGACCAACCCGAACCTTTCCTTCCTTTTGGGAAAAGGCGCAGATGAGATTCGCAGACTTTTGGTAAAAAATATCGGTCTCGGGGAAGATATCCCTGTTTCATTATATAATGATGCAGTAGCAGCCTCAATTGCCGAAGTCAAAATGGGCAGTCTGAGAAACAGCAGGGAGAAGGCCGTGGTTGTAATCATCGGGACGGCTATCGGCTGTAGTCTGGTTGATGAAAGAGGAGATATACTCGAGAAGGAAAAATCAATCCGTGAAATGAGTACATTTGCTGTCCCCGATGAATCCGGGCGATTTCCGGAAGGGCCGGAAGACAAGCATTATTATGATTGTCCCTGCATGGGTCCGATGGCCAACAAGGTAAAAGCGCTGCTGAAATCAAAGCGAAGCGCTTCCGCCTGCCCGGCCTGGCTGGAAAGGGAGTTTCCGTCCGAAGCTTCCATCGATGCAATCGATAGCAGTTATGGAATCCGGTTTGTTGAGTATCTAAAGCTGGAAAGAAGCAGCCCGGAATATGGGGAGTTCTTTACCGGTATTTTTGACGATTTTATAAAGTATTTAATTCAGGGGATTCTCCGGCTTTGCAATAAATACGCGCTTTCCAGGGTATCATTGGGCGGAGGCATATTTCATGCCGAGGATTCCCTTTTTCTCGAGCCGGTAAGAGTAGGTCTGGAGAAATCGGGAATTCAATTGGTCAAGGCTATGACCCATTCGGGAATCTATGGAAACGCACTGGTAAGTCTGGAATTGACGATCACTCACAAACCGATGGAAAAAACAAAAACTACCTAAACAGGTAGTTTTCGTTTTTTATAAACACTTCTCACTACTCTAAAACATAATAGTAAAATATTGGATTATTCGTTACAATAAATATTACAGTATATTTCATAATTGGATTTTATTAGATATATAAAGCTAGACCAATTGAGGGAAGGATGCCAAAATGCCGTTGATTGAAGTGAATAATCTGGTAAAGGACTACAAGATCAATGAAAAGAAAAAGGGTTTGATGGGGGCTCTGCACAGTTTGCTGATACCGGAGTACAGAATAAAACGTGCGGTGGATAATATCAGTTTCTCCATTGAAAAAGGCGAAATGGTAGGCTTTATAGGTCCCAACGGCGCGGGGAAATCCACGACGGTGAAAATGCTGACCGGAATCCTGGTGCCTACTTCAGGGACCATTTCCATTAACGGCCTTTGTCCGCACAAGGACAGGAGAAGGAACGCTTTCCTCCTCGGTGTGGTTTTCGGCCAGAGAAGCCAGTTGTGGTATGATTTGCCGGCCGCCGACACATTTGATCTCCTGAAACATATTTACAAGATTCCGGATAATACTTTCCGGCGAAACATGGATCTCTTTAATGAATTGCTGGGGATTCACGAGTTCATGTCCCAGTCCGTAAGGCAGCTCAGCCTCGGTCAGCGGATGAGGGCTGACATTGCGGCCGCCTTACTCCATGATCCGGAAATAATATTCTTTGATGAACCGACTATTGGGCTTGATGTCATAGCAAAGGAAAATATTCGTGAATTCATCAAGTATGTCAATAAGGAAAAGGGCACAACCATGCTGTTTACAACTCATGACATGCAGGACATCGAAAAGACCTGCCAAAGAATGATCATTATTGACAAGGGCACTATCATCTACGACGGTACAGTCGGCCGGATAAAGGAAAAGTATGGCACCAGCAGGACTCTGGTGGTGGATTTTGCCGATAGGCCGGGCAAGATAGAGATCCCGGGGGTTGTGGTTGTTGAAGAAAAGGGAAACAAGAAATGGCTACGGTTTCAAAAGGACGAAGTCCAGGTGTCAGGTTTGATTTTTCAATTGAACCAGAAATACGGCATATTGGATCTGACGATCCAGGAGCCGGAAATAGAGGGGATCATCAGGGAGATCTACCGGGGGGGAATCAAGTTCGATGAGAGCTTATGTGGAGTTTGCTAAAAAAGCATTCCAGATTAATATTACCTATAGGTCGGATTATATCGCCGGCGTAGTCAATGCCATTATTATGATTTTTGTCAATATCTCAATCTGGAAAGCCATATATGAGGAGGAGCAGACAATTGACGGCGTCCAGTTCAAAATACTGATAACCTATTTGGTGCTTTCATTCCTCATGCAGTGCATCTATGTTATGGATGAATACTACATCGAAGGCAAGGTCAGGTCCGGATCCATATGTACGGACCTGATCAAGCCGATTAACTTCAATGGATACATTTTCTCGTACAATGTGGGTATTCTGGTTTTCAGGTTGTTTATGCAGCTTACCCCGGCGCTGCTGATTTCCATATTACTGTTCAAAATGCTGCCGCCCTTCAGCCTGTTCATGCTGGCCTGCTTTTTCCTGAGTCTGATAATCGGATACCTTGTACTCTATAATCTGAACTATATCATGTGGATCAGCTCATTCTGGTTTTATTGGTCCTTCAGCCTGATTACGATAAAGGACGCGGCAGTCATGATCATGTCGGGGGCATTGCTTCCGCTTTGGTTCATGCCCCAGGCAATGGTGGATGTAATCAATCTGACCCCGTTCGCATCCATTTATTACATTCCGATCTCCATCTATCTCGGACAGATCCCTCCGGAGGAAATTGCTCTTACAATTGTCAAACAACTGGTTTGGGCAGGCGTCCTGTTTGTTGCAGGAAAGCTATTGTGGAGAACGGCGTTGAAAAAACTTGTAGTTCAAGGGGGATAATCCATGACAAAGAACTCTCTGTACCGGATATCGGAATTATTAATTATATTGCTCAAATTTGCAAAGATGAGTCTGAAAAGAACACTGGAATATAAATTCGATAAGACTTTTGTGGCGATTGCCATATTCTGCAGGGAAATGATCAGTGTTGCGGTGATATTCCTCATTCTGACCAGATTCGTTGAAATCAAGGGCTGGGGTTACAAGGAAATGTTCTTCCTGTATAGCTTCCTGTTTTTGTCCTACAGTGTATTCGTTTTTTTCTTTGCAGGGCTGAGGGATTTTGCCAATATGATTTATTCAGGGGAGTTTGACCGGTTCCTGACAAGGCCCCTGGGGCTCATGTACCAGATCATAGCAGCCAAGATAGATTTCAGCGCAACCCTCGGACATGGAATAGTGGGGATCATCCTGTTTGTGAATACTGCGTTTTCAGTAGGAATAGTGTGGAATGCCCGGAACATTCTGTACTATATTTGCGCTTTGTTAGGCGGAGCGATTATCCAGGCATCCATCTTCCTGTTTTCAGCCTGCTTCAGCTTCTGGACTGTGAAAACCGACAACCTGCGTAATTTGATGTTCTTCAACGCGAGGAGGATATCCGGCTACCCTATAAGTTTTTATCCGGGAATGATACAGAAGATGATTATGTTTGTCATCCCATTTGCTTTTGTAAACTATTTTCCTGCACAATACTTTCTTAAAAAGCCTGAAATGCTGATGTTCTGGAACGGATATCCCTATTTGACCCCTTTGGTGGCGGCAATCATGTTCGTACTCGTATATTTTTTCTGGAAACAGGGAGTCAGAAGATATTCCAGTACTGGTACACCCATGTAATCATTCGGGTAATCTGCAATTATTTTATATTAATTTAGAAGGGATTTCTCTATGAAGAGTTATAAGAATGTCATTGTGTTGAGTTTATTTGCCCTGGCTGCTGCAGTGTTTCTGGTGATAAAGTTTGTAAACTTCAACGATCTGCTGAAGTCTGTGGGGTATTATGACGAGAAAATCAGCATCCTGAATACTGCTGATATTCACGGGCATATCGTCTTTGACGAGGAGAGCGGGGGATATTATTCCATGGATGAAGTCGATATCATGATGGGAATGCCCTTGATGAAACATATCATAGATGAGGTCAGGGCGGAGAATAGAAACACGCTGCTATTGGACTCGGGGGATATGTTCCACGGCACGAACGAGGCGAATATCGAGAAAGGGAAGGGCGTCCTGGAGGTAGCCAATCTGATGGGGTATGATGCCATGACGCCAGGTAATCACGACTTCGATTTCGGCTTTGACCGGCTGCAGGAAATCAAATCCCAGCTCAAGTTTCCTGTTCTCTCAGCAAATATATACAAGGATGGCAAGCCTGTTTTCCAGGAATATAAAATTGTTCAGGTGGGGAGCAAAAAAATCGGTTTGTTAGGCATGACCGAGCAGACGGCTCTTGTCAATACGAATTCAAGGGATACCCATGGAGTGACTTTGGAAGACCCGGTGAAAATTGCGGAGAAAATGGTTGCAGAGCTGAATGGGAAGGTGGATGTCATAATCCTGATCTCCCATCTGGGAGATGATAAGGACAGGGAGCTTGTCGCGAAGGTAAACGGAATAAACCTTATTCTATGCGGGCATCATCACTTTGTTTACAGAAAGGCAGTCAAGGTCAATAACACATATCTCGTTGAGGCAGGAGGGTATAGCACCCATGTCGGTCTGGCGGATCTGTACTTCAGAAATGGGAAACTATCAAGCCTTGCCTGGGAGGCGATCAACTCCAAAGACCAATCCAAAGAGGATCCTGAGCTGGTTTCAGTGGCTGAAAAGTATCATGCGATTGCGCTGGAAACAGATAAAGAGGTTGTCGGCAGTACAAAAAACAAACTGGATGGATTCCGGATGAGTGTCAGGACAAAGGAAACGACACTGGGAGATCTTCTTGCAGATGCCATGCGTGAGATCGGAGAGGCGGACATAGCTCTGATGAACGGCGGGGGGATCAGGGAAAGCATACCCGCTGGGGAGATAAGCCTTTATGATGTTGGAAAATCGCTTCCCTTTATCAATTCCCTTGTGACAATAGAAGTGAGGGGAGATAAAATACGCAGCGCGATTGAGAGGGGGATCCGGCTTTATCCAAATGGAGGTTCCAACGGGGGCTTTCTGCAAGTCTCCGGACTGTCCTTCCGGTTCGATGCATCCAAACCTGCCGGGAGCAGGGTCGTAAGCGTCACAGTGCAGGGGAAGCCTCTGGATGTAAATCAATATTACAAGGTGGCTACCAATGATTACCTGTACAACGGCGGAGACGGTTACAAGGAGCTTGAGGACGCCAAACTGCTGAGCAAGGGCGAACTGCTCAAGGATGTACTTGCAAAGTATATCAGGGAGAAGGGTGAAGTCACGCAGGAATTGGAAGGCAGGATTCAGGTAGTGAATGAGAGATATAAGTAAGCATTTGAAAACGGCTATTTTAAATAATCATTTACGAGGGGTGTTTGTGTTATGCAAAAACAGGAAATCCAAAGCAGGATTTGCGAGGTAGTGGGAAGGCTGGGCCAGTTCAACAATGATAATGTCACGTTAGATAAGGATCTGAGAGACAATTATGGGGTTGACTCCATTGTGTTGGTGGAACTTTTGGTGGAGGTTGAAGACATTTTCGGAATAACTTTCGACAGCAGCCTCTTGACCTATGATTCCTTTTCTACTGTTGGATCCATCTCGGAATATGTTTGCGAGAAACTGGGCTCCTATTCCGTATGAGGATAAACAAAGGGGATTGAGTATGAATACTTTAATAGAAAAGGTGCCCCGGTATTTTGAACCTTATGTGAACGATTGCTTTCATAATTCCTATGCGGCAGTACTTCAGCATATGGGCTTGAATCCGGGACTGATTCTGGCAGATTATCTTTCTTTCCTGTATGACGGTAAGAAGGATCAAATCGGTGTAAATTATTTTTTTAGGACCAATTCTTCTGTAGAATTTTCGGAAGAGGAACTCAATACTTCGCTGGAATTCGTCTACCTTCCGGCTACTTCACGTTACAATCCAAACGCCGTGGTGAATCCGGAAACCAGACGCAGGGACCGGGTAACCATTGAAATGCATATTGAAGACGACCCCCTTTTAGGATATTCCCACCTGAAGGAAATGATTGATAAAGGGATACCTGTCATTGCAGCCGTTGATCTGTACTATATGAGTTACCACAGGGCATACCGGAAGGAACATGGTCTGCACTGCGTCGTGATAACGGGATATAACGAAGAAGAAGGCTATTTTGAGCTTTTTGACAAGTTCCTGCTTTCCAGCAGCGATTTTGACGGGAGAATGCCCATCCGGGATGTCAACATGGGCAGGGCGTCGGAGAATCCGTTGCCGTGCGGAGAGAACAGCAAGAGACCCATAAGGCATCTCTGGATCGAGATCAAGGCAGATCCGGAGTTTCAAATTTCGGAGGATAAATTATTCCATGTATTGGATGAGAGCTGTGTGCGGATGTCCGGCAAAACGGAAGTCCTTGGGCATCGATGCGGTTTGGGGATGCTGGATGCCTTTCGGACGGATTTGCTGCGAAAGCAGGAAGAGGAGCTTGATGAAAGAAGGATCGGCTGGTACAGGACTTATCTGAATTCGTCCTTCAAGGTGATTGCCCGGAGCAGGAAGCGCTTCAGGGCGTTTCTGGGGGAGATGGGTTCCATGCTTCCGGAGCGGTTGGTGTCCGAAGTATCCGGCTGCCTGGAGGAATCTGCGACGCACTGGGACATATCTGCAAGTATTGCATTGAAGATGGGGATCAAGAAATCTCTTTCCCTCACCGACGATCTGTTGAAGCATCTGGGCGAGGTTCGGAGAATTGAAGGCCGTATTGTGGCAGTTCTTGAAGACCATTTCAATAGAAGACTGTAAATCGCCTAAAAGGAGTAATAAATATGGAAATAAACAAGGAATCCCCATGGAAGCTTTTCGAAGAAAGCTGTGAAAAATACCGGGACAATACAATGCTTATATACAACAATGACAAATTCACCTATGGACATATATACGACAAGGTACGGGAGTTCTGCAGCCTGATTGACAGATGGGAGTTTACCATTGGCGGAGTCTTTCTTCCCAACTGTACGGAATTCATTACCTCCATGCTGGGCTTCAACCGCCAGGGGAAGGTATTTACCTGCCTGTCGTACCAGTTTAAGGGCGATACCCTCACAGAACTGATCAACTATACGGATATCGAACTTTTGGTTACGGATTCCAAGGGCTATGACGCAATCCGCAGCAGCATTGACCTGCTGAATGTCAGGGTAGTTCTGATTTTGCAGGAAAACGGCTCCTTCCTTCCCTGCGAGATTCCTGGTAAAAGTAAAAGGGATCTGCCGGGGATCACCGGGGATACCTTCGGTATCTGTTTTACGTCAGGCTCCACTTCAAGACCCAAGGGAATCGTGCTGTCAAACCGTGCGATTACCGGAAATGCGCTGGCTGTTGCCGAGCATATTGGATTTACCAGCGCCGACAGAACCATCATTCCAAGATCCCTTGCCCAGGCAAGTCCCATTTCGGGGGATGTATTAATGGCAATCAGCCGGGGAGGGGCCATTATATTACTGAACAATGTATTCCATCCGGCCATCTTTCTCAAAGCAATTCAGGATCACAGGGCGACCAACTTCTATATCGTCAGGACGATGCTCCTGCAAATAATTGAGTATTCCCAGTTCAAACAATATGATCTGAGCTCTGTCAAAAGAATTCTGATCGGAGGTATGGTAAACCCGCTTACTATATACCGCCGTGCCGAGGAAGCCTTTCCCGGGGTGAGGTTGTACAACGCTTATGGCACATCCGAGGCTTCTGCCAGGGTAACCTTCGGGGAGCATGAAGATGTGACTTCCCTGCCCTGCGTCATCGGGAAGCCCATGAGGGGCTGCGGCATCAGGATTGTCAGGGAGGATGGGAGCGAAGCTGCAACAGGAGAAATGGGAGAATTGTTCATCACCAGCGACTATATGATGGACGGGTATTACAAATCTCCACAGTTAACCGGGGAGGCTTTGGGACCAAAGGGCTTCCGTGTCAGGGACCTGGGCTACAGGGACGAGGAAGGACGTTTCTATGTACTGAGCAGGAATGACGATATGATCATGCAAGGTGGCAGCAGGGCATATCCGATCGATATTGAGGAAGTGCTGCTGAAGAATCCTGTTGTAAAGGAGACTGCAGTAATTGGAGTTGATGATGAAAAGTTGGGGCAGAAAATAGTGGCGCTGGTTGTCCTGAACCAGGGGTGTCATGCCGAAGTCAGGGACATTTACAAATGGTGCATCTCACAGTTGGAAGACAGGAAGGTTCCGAAGGAAATCCACATCATTGAGGAGATCCCCAGGAATGTAATCGGGAAAATCAGCAAAAAGGACATCAAGGAATTGTATCAAAGCTTAATAACAAAGCAGGAGGCTGTATCATGAAAAGAGAGGAACTATCGCTTGAACGGCAGCTTGTGCTCATGTCGGCAGTGGAAATGGAGGATTCCCAGGGAGAGAAATTGAAAAGGATAATGGAAGAAGGGATTGAATGGTCAGAGGTAATCTATCAGATGGTTACCCACAGGACATTGAACATATTCCGGTATAACCTGAAAAAGTTTAATCTGTTTGATTCCATGGAAAAAGAACTCCAAAGGCTTATGAATATGCAGTGGCTTGTATTTGGGGAGAGAAACCGGTTTTACCTGGAAAGACTGGGGGAAATCCTGAAGGAGTTTGAAAAAAACAAGGTGATAGTACCTGTCCTGAAAGGAAACCTCCTGGCAAGTATTGTCTACCCTTCCATCGAAACAAGGATATTCAATGACCTGGATATGCTAATGACGCTGGAGGATGTGGTTCCAGTGGTGAAAGCATTGGAACACCTGGGCTATATCCAGGGGAACTACCAGGAAGAGAAAGACATCATTGTCGAAGTGTCAAGGAAAGAGAAGGTTCTGCACCAGATGGCAACCCATGAAATCCATCAGTTTCTGAAACTCAGCGACAACAAGTTCGCAAAGGTAGTGGAAGTGGATGTCAATCACGATATCCTCTGGAAAGGCAACTGCCCGTACAAGGTTGCGACAAGGGACCTGATCGGACGGGCAATCCCGGTTGAGATCAATACTGTGAAGGGCTACATGCTTGATTACATCGATAACATCATCCAGCTTTGCTGCCACCTTTACAAGGAAGCCTGCCTGATGATATGGATCGCCAGCCTTAAGGACCTGAAGATTTACAAGTTCGCCGACCTGCACATGTACATTCGGAAATTTTCCGAATGTATAGACTGGGCTTTGCTGATTGAAAGGGTAAGGGAATACGGGCTTGAGAAAATCGTGTATTACAACTTTTATTATATCGAGCTGATGTTTGGAGAGATTGTGCCGCAGTTTGTTAAGGATCAGATCCGACCTTTTGATTTGTCGTACCTGGATGAGTATGCCATTGAAAATAAAGAGCCTTCCAAATGGGAATTTGATTTCTTTTCCCGTCTGTTTGACGTGAACAGGATTATGAATATAGATCAGAGCAAGGCGGAAGGTATGACAAGATTTTTGAAGGCAAAGTTCGGTTGAGAAATACCGTTATGCCTGGTCAAGGGGATGATTTCATGAAAAAAAGAACAGTTACCCTGCTGTGCTCCGGGTTTGGACTCGGACTATATATCCCGGGATTGCTGGCAAGCCTCAGGCTGGAGGAAAAAAACGTTTCCACCGAGGTGGTGGTGTTTGAAAACCTGATTTTGAAAGAAAAAAGGGATACCATTCTCAGAAGCAGGAAGGCATGCCATGACAAGTTTTCCTTTGCACTGATGTCTGCAAGGATGCCTATGGATATCAGGCAAAGCATCGACTTCGATCTGGGTAACGAGCTTATGGTAAGCTGGTTGGAGGACAAAAGACGGGATTTTATCATCCTTTCCGGTCACTGGATTTATATTATGGAGGAATACAGGCAGAAAATAGCACCGGACACCTTGAATGCAGATATCCTCTATGTGGACTGCGATCTGCCTCCCTCGTGGAAGAGCCTGAAACAGCACATTCCCGACTACAATCGGCATTATAACGAGGTTTGGCTATACGATTTCGAAAATGGAAGGATCCAATACCAGATCCCGATTTCAAATGCAGATCCCATCCCATACAGGGAGAGACCTCAACGGTTTCTGATTCATGGAGGCGGATGGGGAATGGGAACATACCGGGACAAAATACCTGTACTGCAGGAGAAGGACATGGCTCTTGATATTATTGCATACGACCTGCAGGAGGCTGGCAACAAGAAGGATGGAGACCGGTGTTTCATGGCGGATCCCTCATGGTGCGCCTGGAACAAATACAACAGCCGTTATCACGAATTTCCTCCCTTCGGCGAGGTCAAGGTTTCCGAGGAACCGGTATTTACAAACAAAAGGGAATACCATGATCTACTTGATCTGACAAGAGCAGCCAAAGCTATTGTTGGAAAGCCGGGAGCCGGGACGCTGATGGATTCTCTTGCGGCTGCCACCCCTATCCTCATGCTTGAGCCCTTCGGGGATCATGAAAAAAGGAATTCCGGATTATGGGAGCGGCTGGGTTATGGAATTTCCTTCGACAAGTGGGAGGAGTCTGGATTCTCCATAGAGATATTGCATCAACTCCACGAGAATCTTTTGGAAGGCAGGAAGACGGTACCTGATTATCTGGAGGATTACAAGTGCCGGAACAACCTGTAGCATACATGAAAATTTATTTGATATAGCATGGAGGTTAAATAAGGATATGGATATTGAGGAAAGAATTGTTCAGTGTATTGCAACAACTTTGAAAGCGGACCCCGAAGAAATCCGGGACATGTCAAAGGATCAGAACCTGAGTACGGCGGGAATGGATTCCTTGAATAGCATAGATATTGTCTTGAGTATAGAAGAGAATTTCGGGATCAATTTTTCCGACGAAGAGCTTCTGCTTCAAAATCTGAATACCATAAACAAACTCCATCAGATAGTTGAACAGAAAACTTCGTGTAATGTTTGAAGAATATGGGAATTCTTATTGATTTTGAAGGAATCAGCGGCTGTGGGAAAAGTGAGAGTGTAGAGGATCTGCGATACTATCTGAACGAAAAAGGGTATAAAACCTGTGTAATAGAATGGAACTCCAATCGAATCATTCGAAGAATCGTTCGGAAAATGGATTCGCTCAATATTCTTACATCAGGTATTTACAGCTTTTTTCAATGGGTCGGCTTTTTAATCGACTACATCTTTAAAATTGTTCCTTTGCTAAAGAGAGACTATGTCCTGATTGCTGACAGATATGTATACACAGGCATGACAAGGGATATTGTCAATGGCGCATGGGCTGCACCGGGAAGATTCCTGCATTCTGTTGTTATCAAGCCCGATTTGACATTTTTTTACGATGTAGATCCGCAAGTATGTTATGAACGGATCAAAGAAAGAGGGAAACCTCTGTTTCATACCAATCAAATCATCTGGAAAAGCAGGATTCTCAAAAACAAGGACCTGTACTATATTGTCAAGCTGAGAAGGGAATACATGCGCCTGTTTCACAACCAAATGGCAGGAAAGGAATCAAAAATCATACAGGTAAACGACGATATGGAAAACGTAAAAGAATCTGTAGAGAAGGTTCTTTCGGGCAAAAGGAGGATGGGCGTATATGTCAAAATGTTCAATTAAGAATGTTCCAAGGTATTTTGCACCATATACGGACAACTGCTTTCAAAATGCATATGGGGCCCTGGTGTCCCATATGAAGCTTAACCCGAATCTGATTCTGGCGGATTATCTGTCATTTATGTACGAAGCGGAAACAGGTACTATCGGCACGAATTTTCTGAGGAAGACCTCCAGATCGTTTGTATACACGGAAGAACAGCTGAATGCTTCTTTGGAATACGTTTATTTTCCGGCAGTGACGGAGTTCAGCAGACGAATGGAGGAGGAACGCAGGGAGCCGCCTTCCGAGCAAATAAAAATTGCTTTGTATTTTGACCACGACCCCATGATTGCCCACTCCCGCATGGAAGAGCTGATAGATGAAGGAATTCCTGTTATTGTGCTTGTGGATATGTATTACATGCGATACCACAGGGCTTATCAAAAAGAGCACGGGGCACATGCGGTGATTATTACGGGATATAACCAGGAAGAGGGTTATGTCGAGCTATTTGACAAGTACGGTCTTGCAAGCTGTGATTTTGATGGAAGATTTAACATAGATGAGCTAATTCTGGCAAGAAATTCAGATAACTGGTTAGGGACGTTTTCCAAGCCAATTAATAATACCTGGATGGAAGTTACGAAAAGCGATCAATTTATTTTCAACGTGAAAAAAGTCAACTCGATTCTATCGGAAAGCTGCAGGAGGATGAACGGAGAAGGGGACGGCAAGTATGGACTGAACAGGTTGAACGCCTTCCGGCGGGATTTGATGGTTCAACTGGGGAATGGCCATGACGATGAAACCCTTTCACGCTTCGGGACATATTTTTATGCGTCATTCAAAGCATTGTTCAGAAGCAGGACCCGGTTCAGCGTTTTTCTGCGGGAGATTGCACCCATGCTGCATGAAGGACAAATCGGAGAGGCGGCACGGTTTTGCGAGGATTCTGCAAAACTGTGGGAGATCTGCTCACGCCTTGCATTACGGATAGCCGCCACAAAAAATAGCCTTTATATCGAGAATTTATACAGGCAACTGGAAAACATCATAGATCAGGAAAGCCGGGTAGTAGAAAAGCTGTCCGGCATATAGAAACGGGAGGTCGCAGATGGAGTGCATCAAGCTTTACTGCTTGCCGTATGCAGGAGGGTCTGCAACAATTTATTCGAAGTGGAGAAAATATTTGGACAGTTCGATTGAACTGTGCCCCGTTGAGTTGGCCGGGAGATCCGGCAGATTCAAAGAACCCTATTATTCCAGTATGACAGAGGCTGTCGAGGATATTGCGAACCTGATCGGGAATGGATTGGATGGAAGCGAATATGCACTTTTCGGCCATAGTATGGGCTCCATGATCGCATATGAATTGATTAGCCGGTTCCAGGCAAAAAACCTGAAACTGCCGGCCCATGTTTTCTTTTCCGGAAGATATCCTCCAACCATTAAAAAAGAAAAGAAGGATATGCATCTGCTGCCCGAGGCGGAGTTTGAACAGGAAGTAATAAAGTTCGGGGGCATCCCTGAAAAGTTGTTTCGGTTCGGCGGTTTGATGAAAATCGCTCTGGAAACTTTGCGAGCCGATTACAGGGTAATTGAGGCATATCACTGTGATCATCCGAAAGAACGTTTCGAGTTTGACTTTTCTGTAATGGCAGGCAGGGATGATCCATTGGCCGAGCCGTCGGACATGAAGGAATGGGAGATATACGCTGCAGGTCAATGCACATTTTATTATTTCGACGGGGGGCATTTCTACCTCCACGATCATACTGAGGAAATAACACAGATTATCAATAATACACTGATACACTCCAGGACCTGCTCCACCAAAGGATGAATTTGAATTGCAGGTATCCGGACAGTGATCGGACAGGAGGACTCTATGGATGACAAGATCTTAAATAATATTGCGGTAAGGTATGGTACACCGGTTTATGTGTATGAGAAGGAAATTGTCTTTTCTCAATTTGAAAAACTGAAAAACTGTCTTCCGGAAGAATTTCAGATATTCTATTCCATGAAAGCAAACCCGCTGATAGGCTTGTGCCAGCTGTTCAAAAAGATGGGGAGCGGAATTGAGGCGGCATCCCCGGGAGAATTGCATACTGCTCTTGCAGCAGGATTCCCACCGGAAAGAATCATTTTTACCAGTCCGGGAAAGACGCAGGAAGAATTGGAATATGCAATTGAAACAGGAATCTTCAGTATCACGATTGAAAGTCTTGAGGAAGCCAGGATAATCAACCGGATTGCATTGCAAATGTCCCGAAAGGTGGACATTTGCATCCGAATCAACCCCAACTTTGATGTCTCGGGTTCCAGCTTGAAAATGTCAGGTGTACCGACTCAGTTTGGAATTGACCAGGTACAAATGGAAGAAACGTTTCAGCTTTTAAACTCCCTGACCGGTGTAAATGTCATAGGGGTGCACATTTATACGGGTACTCAGGTGCTCAACGCTCACAATATTGTCCTTAATATGGAGCAGATCATCCTGCTGGCGTTGGAATTATCCGAAAGGTACAGCTTCGAACTAAAATTTCTGGATTTGGGCGGGGGATTCGGAATACCCTATTTTAAAGGAGAAGAGCATCTTGATCTGGATACCCTGAGAAGCGAGCTCGCCGTTCTTTGGGAGAAGTATAAGGGAAGGCTTGCCAAAACGAAGGTTGCAGTTGAGAGCGGAAGGTTCCTGATGGCGGAAGCCGGAACCTATTTGATAAAAGTTCTGTATCAGAAGGAATGCAAGGGAAGAAAATATGCGGTTTGCGATGGAGGGTCCAATCATCATGCATCATCTGCGTTTCTGGGAAGGTATATCAGAAATAATTTTCCAATGCATGTTGTGAATAAAACGGATAACGAAGAAGAAGTGAATATAGTTGGTCCCTTATGTACCCCAACGGATGTAATCGGGCAAACTGTGATGCTGCCCGGGATTGCTCCGGGAGACATCATCGCTGTTGAGAAATCCGGGGCCTATGGAATGACACAAAGCCCGGTATTGTTCCTGAGTCATCCTCTTGCAGCAGAGGTACTGTATGATACAGGCAGGACAACAATTTTAAGAGAGCGGGGGAGCAAGGAAGACTTCCTGAAAGGTCAAATCGCGATAAGCAATACGGATGTCACATTTTTAGAGTCTTTAAATGATATGGAGAAAATAGTATGAATGGAGAATTTGATTTGGTCCGGTACCTGACAGTAGAAAGAAGCAAGGGCGTCATAATCTGGTTGTGTAATATCGGCGCCGAGAAATACTGGAGCCAGCTCAGTATGGGCGTGGTTGACAGGTACGAGGACATTGTTGTCAATCGGATTGAAGAGATGAATCTTCTTGTAAGCAGGAAACAGGATATTGTAATACTAAGGAGAAAACCGGATGAGGAGTATCTTGACAGCCTCGGGAAGCTGGGCTTTTCGATTCCGACGATCCTGTTGCCCCAAAAGGTGGATTTATTGACACCCATTTCCGAGCTTGTTTTGAAGGATGACGGATTACTGCAAAAATTGAAGGAAATCGCTGCCGGAAGAGAGGATGTATTTTTTGTTCCCTATGCGGTCACATATCTGGAAGAAGAAATTGCAAGAAAAGCCGGATTGAACCTCATTGGAGCACCTTCATCCATCAATGCCAGAGTGAATGACAAGATATTCAACAGGGAAATATCGGAGGAGCTCGGCTTCCCGGTCTGCAAGGGCAAGGTGTGCAATACGGTTGATGAGATTCGTCAGGAATATGTGGCCTTGACGGAGGGAGCTCCCTTTTTTGAAAAAGTGATTATAAAAGAGCCCAACGGCGCTTCCGGGAAAGGCCTGTATGTCATTGATAGCAAGGATAAACTGGAATCGAGCCTGCGAATGATTGTCCGGTTCTCGAAGAGTAAACCTGGCAGCAAATGGCTGGTAGAGGGGTGGTATAAAAAGAAGGCCGATATCAATTACCAGATTTACATTTCTCCCAAGGGTTCTGTTGAGGTCTTTTCAATCAAACAGCAATTGTTGAGGGATACAGTCTATATCGGCTCAAAAATTCCGAGTGATTTAGAAGACTGTACGCTGGACTCTTTTAAGAAGTATGGAGAAAGGATAGGGAAATTCCTTTATAGTATTGGTTTTACAGGTGTTGCGGGGATTGACTCCATTATAACCGAACAGGATACGATTATTCCAATCATTGAAATCAATGGACGATTTACATTGTCCACCTATTTGTCATTTTTAAATAAGATATTTGGAAATGGGAAACTGATGTCCAGGTATTTTAAATTGGTTCCGGATTGTCCTATAGGATATGCCGATCTAAGCAGGGAACTTGATAAAAAAGGGATTCTGATTGATCCGAATCGCCAGGAAGGAGTTTTCATTTACACCTCCGGAACTCTTCCGTCCGAATTGAATGATGGCGCCGACTATTATACGGGCAGAGCCTTTGCATTAATAGTGTCCGATACCTGGGCGAAGATTGAAGAATATAATTCAGAGCTTGATAGTGTCATGGAAACAGTATCAGGGTGGGAAAGATGTAGTTAGGCGGAAAAGCAAAAACTGAGAACAGAATAACACTCAATAAAGAGGCTGCTTTCCCAAACCGCTCATACGGGGTAGAAGGTACCCACGGAAGTATATTTCTTAGTTGCTCAACTTGATTTTCGAAGACTGCAATATAATCCCAGCTTTCACACATATTTCAATATAGTGCTCGTAAAACCATATTACAGGAGAATATTCAGGATCATCCCAGAAACTGGCCTATAAACGGCATGATATACGGAGCATAAATCAGATGCTCGATCAGGTAGATAACTATGCCGGCGGCCGCGCCCACTATAGAGCCGTTGATCCTTATCCACTGCAGGTCGTTGCCAACCTTGTCGTCGAAAAATTTGTTCAGCTTTTCATTTGAGAACGCTCCAAGCGTGTCTTTTGCGATTTCGCCGATGAGGTGGTGCTCGTTTATGATAACGCGCTGCAGTATTGTCCCCAACATGTCCTCCGTCGCACTGCGGATCGCTTCGTCATTTTTGAGCCGGCCACGGTAATTGCCGATGCTGGTTGTCAGCCAATGCGCCGCCTCCTGCTTGCGGAAGCCGGATTCGATCGCGGAGGTGAGAAGCTGCTGCAGTGCCTCAAGCAGGCCCAGATGTTCCAGTATTCCGTTTTTCCAGGTCTGAAGCAGCTCAAGCAGGGTCTGGTCGCCATCGAGGCGTTTCAGCAGATCGCCGGCGCATTCGGTTAACTTCAGGAATATCGGATTGGATGGATCTCTGACGCATTCCAGCGTCTTCACGAGTTCACGCTGCAGCAGGTCGGTAATGCTGAACAGATTGCTGTATTTGCTGTTTCTGGACATATTGAGAAGCATCTTCACGAAGAACGAGCCTGCCCGCGTGCTGGACTCATTATAGCGTTCCTGCTCACGCAGCAGCCTGTATATCTTCTCGCGGGTACTATCCTTTTTGGCTATTTTCACAGCCTTTCCGACAAGTCCGGAAAGCCATTCCTTATGCCTGCCGTCTTCGAATGCCTTGACCAGAAGGGAGCGTATATCGCCGGACAGCTCCTCTTTTTTAAGGCCTTCCTTTATAAAATTATCGAGGTAGGCTGCGATTTTTGTTTTGTCCAAACTATCGGCCTTATCTCCGAGCATTTTCTGGAACTTTTCTTCCGAAAGCAGTTCGTCGAATTTTCCAAGCAGTCCGTCAACTATGGTATCGACGAGATTCAATGATTCCAGCTTGCCCTTTAAAGCATCAACGCTCAGAAGTTCGCTGCTTACGAGGTTTGAAACACTCGCTGCGATACGTTCGCGGTTGTTCGGTATTATTGCAGTGTGCCATGAAATACCCAGAGGCTTCCGGAAAAGAGCCGTTACGGCAAACCAGTCGGCTATGCCGCCGACAAGCGCAGCTTCTGCAGTGAACGCAAGGAGTCCCGCCGTAAAACTGCCGCTATAAAGGTGCTTTATTATTGTCGCGGCGATGAATAGTACGAAAAATATGATCAATAAAGTGTTTGCCCTGGTTTTGTTGGGCTGTCTGACCTGCTCCATGGCTAACCTCCCATAACGATTCCGACAACTGAGGAGATAAGGTACAGGGCCACGCCTGCCAGACCTCCCACAAGGGAACCGTTGATCCTGATTATTTGCAGATCATTTCCCGCCTTGTTTTCGACAAGGTCGACTAGCATTTCGTCCGAGAAGCTGTTTAGCTTTTCACGTACAAGCTGACCGAGGACGTCATGATTATCTTCTATAAGCTGAGTCAGGGCGGTCTTTATATAACGGTCGACATCGGCCTGCTTCTGCCTGTCTTTTTTAAAATCTTCCACGAGACTGTCTATAAGGCTGTTTATATAATTGGCGCTTCCCTCCGCCGTTCCGCCTTCCCTGAGAAGAGGATATACATAGTCGGCGATAGCAGCGCCGCTGCCCTTGCGTTCGAACAAACCGCGGCCCTTGCCTTCGATACTGTCCTGGAGCTCATTGTTATTCAGCAGGTCGTCTGAAGTCCTTACAAGCCACGCCTCCAGGCCTTTCCTCTGTTCGCTCTCCGGCTCCTTCAAGGCGTTCATGTATTCCAGACCTTCGGTCAGGAGCCGCGAGGAAAGCTTCATAGGGGAGACCTGGGATACTTCGGCCAGGGCCATTGCAAGCCTGAAGAACATTTTCTTTCCGGCGGTTTCCTTTTCGGCATTCTTCGAAATCCCCGCATATACGTCCGAGACAAAATCATTGACGAGCTTTCCGAACTGGGGATACAGCATGAATTCCTTGAATTCCTCGACTGTACGTTTTATGAGCCTTTCGTCCGTAAGGTTTGTGGAAAGCCATTCGACAGCCTCCGAAACAAGAGGCGCCAGCTTTATATTTTCTGTATTATCCTTAAGGAGCTTTCGCAAATATTCTCCGGTTTCTTCCATATCGATGCCCGACAGCATGTCGCTTACAATCTTGTTGGCAAGCTTTTTTATCTCTTCCTTGCCGGCGCTGTCGTCAAGATAGCGAATTATGCTGGCAGAAAAGCTGAAGTTTTCAAATTTCTCCAGAATGGCGTCTTTCGTAAGCAGCTCGTCCTCGACCATAGATACGAGGGAGTTGAAAAGCTTTTCCCTGCTGTGCTGGACAATTTCCGTTTTGAACGGGATACCGAGGGGTTTCCTTGTCAGCGCCGTTACTCCGAACCAGTCCGCGAAACCGCCGATCATCGATGCGCTGAACAACGCGGTTAACAGTCCGCCTGCAAAGCTGCCGCTGAAGGGGAGCGACAGCAGGAAGCCGATCGTTACGATTACTAATATGACTGTTGCAATATGGCGGTTGTTTTTTTTCAAATGCTTATCCTTTCGATATATCTTTATACCATATAGTATTTACGATAAAAAAGCGGTTAAGTTTGCAATAATTCAATAAAAACATACCAACATTATACTATATACTATGATAAAATTGGTATGAGCAGTTTAGGCATCGTTAAAATATAACTTCCTCTGATCTTTTCTGGAAAACTTCGCTAACCGCTCCATTCTCCATAAAAGAAGCGGAAGTAATATTTTAGCCGAGCCTTAGCAAGGAGGTCGCAATATGATCAGGGAGAGTTTTCTGAGGTTCATATACCAGGCTGCCAGCATGCAGCGCTGGAATGACCATAACAGGCCGAACAAAGGTTTTACGGAGTTGGACAAGCAGGCCCAGAAGCTGTTTTTCGCCTACGTGATCGGGCGTTTTGAAGAAGAGACGCAAACCGTAGACTGGACTGCACTGATAGAAGGTGCGCTGTTCGAATTTTTCCAGCGCTCATTGCTGACCGACATAAAACCGCCGATATTTCACATGCTTATGGAAAAGCACGGCGAGAAGCTGAACAGCCTTGTCATGGAGAAGCTCGACGGACTGGGACTTAATGACATACAAAAGGGTTTTGGCGAAAGAATGCGCAGCTATCTTTACGATCCCGGCTACAGCAGGCATGAGAAGAGGATATTGAGCGCATCTCATTATATGGCGACAAAATGGGAGTTCGATATCGTCTATCGCATGAGTACAGGCTTCTTCGGCATCGAGGAAACAAGGCGAAGCATCGAAAGGCAGCTCGAAGAGCACCAGAACATTGACGGCGTCAGGAAACTGGTATTCAACCGGGAAGCCGTCGACTTCCTCAACCTGGTGGGGCAGCTGAGGTTCCAGCAGAGATGGGCGCAGACGCAGAGGATACCGGAGACCTCCGTTGCAGGACACATGCTGATCGTTGCGCTAATGACCTACATGCTGACACTGCAGCTTGATGCATGCGAAAAACGCAAGTATAACAACTTTTTTGCGGGGCTTTTCCACGACATGCCCGAAGTGCTTACGAGGGATATAATCTCGCCGGTAAAGAATTCGATAGAAGGCCTCGGCGATCTGATCAAAAATATAGAAGACATGCAGATGGAGGAAGTCCTGCTGCCACTGCTTCCGAAAGGCTGGAGGCCTGAGATCAGATACTTCACCGGGAATGAGTTCGCAGACAAGATAATTCTCGATGGGAAAACAATCGAGGTAAATACCGAAAAGCTCGGCGAATATTACAATGAGGACCGATTCTCGCCGGTCGACGGCAGCCTGATAGAATTCTGCGACAAATTTGCCGCATACATGGAGGCCTACCTTTCAATCAAGCACGGCATAACTTCACAGAATCTGCTCGAGGGACACCAGAACCTGTACGAAAATTTCGGGCATAAGAAGATAGCTGGAATGGACCTGGGAGTGCTGTTCGATTATTTCAGACTTTAAGCGGGGCAGGGGCGGGACAGAGGTGTGACGGAGGACTTTGTCCCGACAAGACGGGACAGAGGGATAAAGACCTTGTTCCAATAGAAACTGGGTCATGGGCCCTGTCTCTCTGTCCCATTGAGGATAACTGATGAATAAATACATGGGCTTTTACGAACTTAAGGGAATAAACATGCCAACAGTGCCCTGGCGGCAGTTTGAAGCGGGGACGAAGCTTGAACCGGGACTTTTGTGGACCGTAAGGACTGCAGTCGAAAGCGGCGGCGATATGAGTTTGCCCAGGGCTGTAGGTGTTACTGCGGCGGAAGCCGAAGAAAAGGGCGGGCAATTCCTGGAGCTTTATGACGGCAAAGGGCTTGTAATATATTATCCGTACTTTATAGCCGAAAAAAGCGGCGTGCTAGATATTGCCGGAGAGAAAACCGTCATCGAGGCGGTGGAGAGGGATCTGTGGAATCTTGTTACTGACGGCAGAAGAGACGTCACCGTAATAGTTCGGAAAGATTCACCGGTAATGCAGAATCCGTCCCTCATAAAGGAAACACCGCGCATAAAGGAAACGTCCCTCATAAAGGATCCGCCGGCCGACTGCGGAACATGCGGCATAAGCTTCGCAGGTAACAGTTCGTTCCTGGATAAGTCCGAGCTGTCCGAACTCCTTAAATATGCCTCGGTAATAAGGGGAAGGTTCAGGGGTGAGATTAGTGAAGGCAGGTCCGTGATAGCGGAATGGAGCTATGCCTATAATACTGACATAAACCATGAACCGGTCGGCGACAGGTATCTTGTCTTTTATGAACTGAGGAGCGTATAGGCCGAGGATTGAACCCAGCTGAGGATTGAACCCAGCTGAGGATTGAACCCACTCGGCGCTCTACACATGATATATGGCTGCGCGTGCAGATCGGTCACACCGGCATGCCGGCGCCCATTCCGGTTCATGTTCAGATTCCTGTTCCGGCGCCCATTGCCGTTCCTGTTCAAACTCCTGTTCCGATGCCCGTTCCTGTTCCGATCCCTGTTCCGTGGGAGTTCCTGTTGCCGGGGACGAACGGAAGGTACAGCAGTATGAACAGCAGGAGCGCCACAGCTTCCAGCGACAGTATATACCAGGGCCACGGTCCCAACAGATCCAGCAATGTCCCACCTTCGGGCTTGCGGCTGAGAAATAGATAATTCCCCTTGATGAGCATATTCACAGGAAAGATAAAAGCGGCATACAGATTCGTTATCAAAAACGTCTTCAGCACCGATTTACCGGACGGCCTGAAGCCTTCGACCGTTATCATGTAGATGCATGTCAGCAGTATGACGGCATGCGACACGAAAAACTGGTAGAATACAAAATGAGGAAAGGTATAAGGGCCAATATCGGGGGTCAGTATGGCTTGAGTGGCGCCTCCGACTCCCCAGAAATAAAGCAGTTCGGTGAGAAGGCGGCGCTTGGTCAGCAAAACCGCAATCGTAAGAAACAGCGAAAGATCACATAGCTGCAAAGGCAGCGTAACTTCGAGGGACCATTCTCCCGAGACTGTATACCATATATAGATAGACGCCTGCTGCAGCGTTATAAAAGCAGCGAAAGCATACCTGAAATTCCTTTTCGTCCGGTCAGTTGCGAACAGTTTCCTGCAAAGCAGCAGCGCGATGCAGGAAATAGCTATGAACGCTATGGATATAAGATGCGGCGCGGAATACGAAACCATATAGCCGTTGCTTGGACCGAAGGATATCCAACCCTCCATTTGACCACACCCCCAATCCATTTAATTATAACATGCATTAAGCGTTATAAAAATCGAATCGTAATGGTTTCCCCTGCCATAGCGGTTGAATATATTGATAGTGATAAACTGCGGCGTCGAATCGCAGCTCGGGAGATAAATTATGGACAGGAAAAGAACCCGTAAGAAAAAAAGCATGTCGGAATTCGCCTTATCGCGGATACCGAACGGCGCAGTAATACAATTTATTTTTTATGAGGATTTCGATAATGACGGCATAAAAGAAGCAATTATAGGATTCTCCCGGTTCTCGCCGTTTCCGCCTGATTCGGCTATCCTTCTCGTCAAGCGCCAGAAAGAGGAATTAAAGCATATATGGCTTCCATTGACGGATAATCCGGCGCTGACCGATCAGGCCGGGCTATTGGATAATGCGGCTGCAGCTGATACCGACAACGACGGCATCCCCGAGCTTATCGTATCGAAGGCCCTGAACAGCGAGCACGAGATAGAAGTCACCGTCTATGACTGGAACGGGGACAGCTTTGCACCTGCATGGCGCAGCAGCGAAGTATTTTATCATGGCAGTATGGATGTCGATGATACGGATAACGGCGGTATTCCTGAAATAATCGTCGAATACGGCGTAAAAACGGAAAATGATCTCATCGAGGTAAACGATTCTTCCTACCATGTCAGGGCAGCCTGCTCATATAAATGGGACGGCGCTTCCTATATCCGGTCGGTATGCAAAGTCAGGACGCCTTATATAAGCTTCAATACAGCTGCTGATTTCCTGCAGTCAGTCTGGGCGGGGGATTTCGATAAAGCATACGCTTCAGTTATCCTTCCTGGATTTTTAGGGCTTGAAGGGTTGGACGACAGCAGCCCTGCGGCATTTAAGAACCATCTTGAAAAAAAGGTGCTCCCCGTAATAAGCCGAAACCTGGAAAAAGGCAAGCTCGTACCAGCCGAGCCAAGCGATACCTGCTGCCAGTTTTATGGAACAGAGGATACTTTCAGCGTGGAACTTGCGCGTGAAAACGGCCGGATGATGGTCTACAATCTGAATATAATCAAAATAATATAAAATCCATTTTCATTTTATATTATTTTCATAATATGGAACCTCGGAATGTTAAAATTCGTCAAATATCCAGGCCGACATCAATTGTATTTTATTGAATACACAGTATAACTATGGTATTATACTGTTAGGCAATTCTTAACTTATTCGATTTGTTCGGCTTTACAGAAGATGAGGGGGTATACATATGGAAAATACCATAAAAATATCATTTTCCGCAGCAACCCACATAGGAGCAGCGTGTACGACAAATAACGACAGAATATTCGCCAACGGCAGATACATTTATCAAAGCCCGGCTGATTTTGCACAGGTCTCGTTGGATGTAAGCGACGGCAAGTGCTTTTTTGCGCTCTCCGAATATATGGAGGACGAAGAGTCGGGCATTTCCCTCACAAATGACCTTAAGAGATTTCACCAGAAGGCAATGGGCAGCTCAAAGGACATACATGTCAAGCTTGACGATCTGGTGCAATGTGTGGAACAATCGAGCAATCTTCTTCACAGCATTTCACTCGGCGAAAACTATTTCAAGGATAGGAAGCCGTCCTTTGCAGGGCTGATCATAGACGACGGCAGCATAGCGGCTGTGAACCTGGGCAATTGCAGAATATACAAACTTGACGGCGAGACCTTCAAGCTTCTTGTAAATGATTATAAAAAGGCCGAGCGTCTCCTGAAGATGGGCATAATCAGCAACGAGCAGGCTGAAATGCTGTCAGGACAGCAGAAAGCATCAATGGAGGAAGGCGCGTCTACGGTCAAAAAGTCCGATATCAACCCTCTCAGGGAGGGGATAGTTTATCTTATATGCAGCAGAGGCTTGACCGACGCAGTCACCGAAGATACCCTATACGACATAATGCAATCTGGCGATAAACCGGACGAAATAGCAGGAAAGCTCGTTGAAGCGGCTATCAACAATGAATCCGAATTCAATATAACAGCGATGGTCGTAAAGGTCGAAAGCATGGGCGTGAAGAGTGATGACGCGCAGATGCCGAGAGTGAACCAGTACAGACCTGCAAAGCCGGTACCCGGTTCTATCCCTCCAAGAAATGCAAGAGTGGTTGCAGCAAGACATAAAAAATCGCCTGATTTCGGCAGAATAGCATCGATGGCGATCCTGTTCATATTGGTAGCGGCGGTTTTGTACGGCGGGTTCCAGCTCTGGATGATGCTTAGCGGCAGGGATACCCAAGGCGCCGTGGCGGAGCAGCAAACAACGCTGTCGCCTGAAGATACGGCTTTGAACGAGGATACCTCGATCGACGCAACCGGAACAGCGTATGAAGATAACACGCAGGACGAAGATACCAGCACTTCCGGAGATGAAATCGGTTCTGACAGCGCCGGTAACAAAGATACCGACACGGATGCAGACAGTAATAAAGGCGCCGGCACAGGATCCGGCAAATCGGGCGGCAGCCAGACAAATGGCGAAGGAACTACCTACACGGTGAAGGCAGGCGACATGCTTATGAATATCGCAAAAAAATTCTACGGGAGTGAAAACAAGTACAGGCTGATCATGGATGCCAACGGATTGACAGATCCGGACAAGATAACGGAAGGTCAGAAGCTCATCATCCCACCGGCGGATTAAGATTTTACCCGTAAACAAGAGGGCTCCGATCCCATGGTTTGAAACTGCTGTATGTTGCCACAGTTCAAGTCATAATGGGAGAGGGGCTTTTTCCTTGTAAAATAATTCTTGATTTTTCATAAGGGCAGAGTATAATTGTAAATAGGTCAAAGATAGTCAAAGTCAGCGATGCTCGACGACCGTTAACGACGACTATTGACGGCTACGATTGCCCGCGACAATCGACGACTGGCAAGTTTATGATGAAGTCGATTGAACATAATATAGGAATATATTCTCTGTGTAATGAGGTGGTTACATGAAATACAGAGACTACTATGAAATTTTGGGAGTTGACAGGAGGGCGTCCCAGGATGAGATAAAGAAGGCATACAGAAAGCTCGCCAAAAGGTATCATCCCGACGCGCACCCCGGAGACAAGGCGGCTGAGGAAAAATTCAAGGAAGCCAACGAAGCTTACGAAGTTCTCGGAAATGATGAGAAAAGAAAAAAGTACGACCAATTCGGCAGTGAAGGACAATTCAGGAATGGCGCCGATTTCGATCCTTCGCAGTACGGGTTTGGAAATAATGTCAGATATGAGTTCAGGCAGGGGAATGCCGGGGATTTCAGCGATTTTTTCAATATGTTTTTCGGCGGCGGAAACCCGTTCGATCAATTTGATAATAGCGAAGTATTCGGACGGAGACAGGGGAGACGCGGAAATGTTACACGCAACAGGCAGATGCCGGGACAGGATAACGAGGCATTGCTGGAGATAACTCCGGCAGAAGGCTTTGCAGGCGCGGAAAAGAGGATAAGCCTGAGGACTCCAACCGGAGAACGGACGATCTCGCTCAGGATACCGGCAGGGATAAGGCCTGAAGAAAAGATTAAACTTGCGGGCCAGGGAGGACCGGGGATTAATGGGGGAAGTAACGGCGACCTTTATCTTAATGTGGAATTTACCAAAGATTCGGGCTTTGAACTCAACGGTCTCGACCTCGAATCGCCGGTGGCGCTGTACCCGTGGGAGGCTGCCCTGGGCTCTGAGATATCTTTCAATACGCTGGATGGAAGGATCTCCGTTAAGATCCCCTCAGGTATACAGTCGGGAAACAAAATAAGAGTGACGGGTCGCGGATACAGGGACAGGTCGGGTACGAGGGGCGATCTGTATCTAAAGGTAACGCTTGTCAATCCTGAAAGGTTGAACAGCGCGCAGCTTGAGCTATATGAGAAGCTGAGCAGGATATCGCAGCCGCACAGGTGAATGAGTGGCGACGGAAGCAAAGTGACGTGAATCGGAAATGAGTCGGGGACGGTTCTCTGAATCATTCCGCAAGCCAGGAACAATCATCGGTTCACTTGGATGAAATAAGGAGGTACATCGATATGATGGATTTGGATAAATTTACAGAAAAGGCGCAGGAGGCTCTCGGAAGCGCGCAGGAAACGGCGCTTCGAATGAATCACCAGCAGGTGGATGGAGAACATCTGCACATGGCGCTGTTGACTCAGGAGGAAGGCCTTATTCCGCGCTTGATGAATTTTATGGGGGTAAATATCCGCCTATTGATAAACGACGCTGAGAAAGAGCTTGAAAAACAGCCCTCGGTATACGGAAGTACAGCGTCGAACATATACGCTACAAGGCGCCTGAATGAGATACTTCTGCATGCGGGCGATGAAGCCCGTAAATTCAAGGACGAGTATGTCGGGGTCGAACATCTTTATCTGGCATTGATAAGGGAGAGGAATACTCCGACTGAAAGGATACTCAGGCAGCACGGTATCAACCGGGAAAATTTCCTTGCCGCGCTGGGAAAGGTGAGAAGCAACCAGCGTATAACCTCGAAGAATCCCGAGGAGACATATGAGGCGCTCGCCAGGTTCGGTTCCGATCTTGTCGACATGGCGCGCAAGGGGAAGCTTGATCCTGTCATAGGCAGGGATTCCGAGATCCGGCGCGTAATCAGGATACTCTCAAGGAGGACCAAGAACAATCCGGTATTGATCGGCGAGCCCGGAGTAGGCAAAACGGCAGTTGTAGAGGGGCTTGCACAGAGAATACTGAAGGGCGACGTTCCAGAAGGGCTTAAGGACAGGACCATATTTGCGCTGGATATGGGATCGCTTATTGCGGGGGCAAAGTATCGCGGTGAATTTGAGGAGAGACTCAAGGCGGTGCTGAAGGAAGTTGAAAAATCCGAGGGAAGGATAATACTTTTCATCGATGAACTGCACAACATTGTCGGAGCCGGCAAAGCCGAAGGTTCGATGGATGCGGGCAATATTCTGAAACCGATGCTTGCGAGGGGAGAGATACACTGCATCGGTGCGACGACGCTGGACGAGTACAGGAAATATATCGAAAAAGACGCTGCGCTTGAAAGAAGGTTCCAGCCCGTCATGGTGGACCAGCCCGACGTGGAGGATACTATATCCATCCTGCGCGGCTTGAAGGAGAAATTTGAAATACATCATGGCGTAAGGATAACGGACAGTGCCATCATAGCCTGCGCAGTCCTTTCGAACCGGTATATAAGCGACCGTTTTCTGCCCGACAAGGCAATCGACCTGATGGACGAGGCGGCTGCAATGATACGCACGGAAATCGACAGTATGCCTGCCGAACTGGATGAGACAAGCAGAAAGATCATGCAGCTTGAGATAGAAAAACAGACGCTTTTGAAGGAGAATGACCGTAATTCCAGAGAAAGGCTTGCGGACCTTGAAAAAGAGCTCTCAGTCCAAAGGGAGCAGGCAGACCTTATGAAGGCGCAATGGGAAAGCGAGAAAAGCAACCTCTCCCGCGAAAAGGAACTGAAGCAGCAGATAGAGCAGACAAACCGGAAGATAGAGGAAGCCGAACGCCGTTACGACCTCAACGAATTGGCAGTACTTAAACACGGCACGCTGCCCGAGCTTGAAAAGCAGCTGCAGCAGGAAAGGGAACGGCTTAAAAACCCCGGAGGGAAAAGGCTTCTCAAGGAAGAGGTTACCGAGGAGGAGATCGCCGAGATAGTTTCGAAGTGGACGGGTATTCCTGTTACAAGGCTTGTCGAGAATGAAAGGGATAAGCTGCTCCATCTGGAAGAACTGCTCCACAAACGCGTAATAGGGCAGGATGAAGCGGTCGAGGCTGTCGCAGGGGCAGTTCTCAGGGCGCGTTCCGGACTCAAGGATCCGCGCAAGCCCATCGGATCCTTCATTTTCCTCGGGCCTACAGGCGTGGGAAAGACAGAGCTGGCAAAAGCGTTGTCTTCCGCGTTGTTCGACAGCGAAGATAACATGGTAAGGATCGATATGTCCGAGTACCAGGAAAAGCATACCGTCGCCAGGCTTATCGGGGCGCCTCCCGGCTATGTGGGCTACGAAGAGGGAGGGCAGCTCACCGAGGCGGTGAGGAGGAAACCCTACTGTGTCATCCTGTTCGATGAGATAGAAAAGGCCCATCCCGAAGTGTTCAACGTGCTGCTGCAGCTGCTTGACGACGGCAGGCTGACTGACAGCCAGGGAAGGACGGTCAATTTCAAGGATACTGTCGTGATAATGACGTCAAATATGGGCAGCAGTTTCCTGCTGGAGGGCATACGCTCCGGCGGGGGAAATGAAGAAAAGCTCAGGGAGACTGTCATGGCTGAATTGAGGCGCAGCTTTAAGCCCGAGTTTCTTAACAGGATCGATGAGATTGTGATGTTCAAGCCTCTGCAAAAGAAAGAGATCGTTAAAATAATTGACCTGTCTCTTGGCGATATCAGACGCAGGCTTGAAGACAGGCATATAACGCTTGATGTGACCGACGAAGCGAAGAACTATATAGCGGATACGGCTTACACACCGGAGTACGGCGCAAGGCCAGTAAAACGCTTTCTCCAGAAGGAGCTTGAAACTGAGCTTGGAAAGCTAATAATAAAAGGAGATGTATCGGAGGGTTCGAAGGTAATTGTGGACGCGGGAGACAATGCGCTCATAATAAGTAAATTATTCTAACTCAAGCAGTTTATATGCAGTGTGCCCAAATTCATTTGTACAGTGAGACGATGACAATTTCATTTCATTCTTCTAGAATTATAACTATGAACAGGAGAGTGAGGCCAAAATGAAATATGTCGCGAATTCAACAAATGTATTGCGGAAGGTGCTTCTCTGCCCTCCCGCCTATCTTGAACTTGAACCGATAAATATGATCTCGAAGAGTTGGTTAAGGAACGGTGAAAGGCTCGATCAAAAAACCTGTCTCCGGGAGCATGAGGAATTTATCCAGGCTTACACTGAAAATGGGGTGGAGGTCGTACTGATGGAGCCCCTGCCAGAGCTGAAATATCAGGTTTTTGCGAGGGATTTCGGCGCTTGCCTGGCAGACGGTTATATCATGGGTAGTTTCAGGGAGCCCTGCAGAAGAGGGGAATCCGCCGTTTACGAAAGCAAGCTGAAGGAGCTTGGCATACCCTGTGTGGCCAGATGTACTTCCGGAGTATTCGAAGGAGGAGATTTCTGGTTTCTGGACGATTCCACTATTGCGCACGGTATAATCGCAAGAACCGATTGGGACGGCTTCAACAATGTGAAACGACAGCTGGAGCGCCTCGGATATGTCGTGTATGGCGTGGAATGCAGCAGCCGCAATCTTCATCTGGATATGTGCTTTAACATTGTCGCGGAAAAAACTGCCGTTATCTGTAGAGAGGCGTTGCCGGAAAATTTTCTTAAAATTTTGGAACGAAGGGGCTTTGAATTGATAGAGGTCCCACAGGAAGGCGTCTTCCGCCATTATTGCAATATACAATGCCTTGGCGGTGGCAGGGTTCTGACTTTCAAAAACAACAACGAAGTGAACGATAAATTGCGCGCCCTCGGCCTGACGGTCATTGCAGTGGAACTGGAGGAAATACTGAAGGCGGGCGGAGGACCTCACTGTATGACGTTTCCTCTGCTCAGGGATTAGTATATTAAGCCGGCAAACCTGAAGTCAAATGAAATTGACAATTCCGTTTTTACGGCATATACTTAGAAAAACTTTGTATGGAGTTTGCTTATGGTATGCCAGGATTTGCTGTTGATGGATGAGCTTTCGGACATGAAGCTGCTTGCAGGAAAAGAAGGCTTGAGCAGGAATATAAGGTGGTTGTATTTTGCGGATAGCCTTGAATGCACCTTTAAGGAGGACGATCCTGAAAATTGGGTACACAGCGGCGAGCTGTATGTACTGACGAATAACCGGATGCTGAACGATATTCAAAGCGTGCTGAAGCTCATGAAAAAAGCGTACGAAAAAGAAGCGGCGGGCTTCATTATTAATGTTGGCAATGGCAAAAAGGAATATACAGAGCTCTGCAACAACCTTGCATTTCCGCTTTTTGAACTGCCGTGGTCAATCAAGCTCGTCGATCTTTCCCAGCATATCTGCACAAGGCTGATACAGGAGACGAACCTCGAAAGCACGCTGGAGCATCTGCTGAGCTGCATAATCTACACAGGCTATGAGTCCTCGGAGGACATCGAGAATAAAAGCCTTTATTACGGGATCGACCTGAGACAGGAATGCAGGATAGCGGTATTCGATATAGACTGCTTCAGCGGCTATATAAAATCGAATCAACTGGATGACGAAGAAAAAATAAACAGGCTCAAGGATAGCTTTCACAGGACCATTAAGTTCGAGTTCAAGCAGTTCGGTATGAAAAAGGTTATGTCGCTGATACAGGACGATTCGGTCGTGGTCCTGTTTCCGGTCCGGGAGATAGAGGACCATGCGCTTGAGGAAATCGCCGTAAATGTACAGGCCAGGATGAAGGCCAATTTTCCCGGAATCATAATCAACGTCGGTATCGGCAACGGCTACAGACAGGTGGAACAAATGAAGAAGAGCTTTATTGAAGCCGGAAAGGCGGCGAAGCTCGTCGATGTGATCGGTAACAAAAAGCGAATACTTCATTTTCAGGATACGGGAATTTATCCTCTTCTTTTCCTGATAAACGACAAAACGGCGCTGATGAAATATTATAACAATGTTCTCGGAAAACTTGCGGAATATGACCGCATGAATCATTCCGAACTGTTCGATACGCTGGAGGCATACATCAGACTGAACAACAACACCGGCTTGGCTGCCGACGAACTGTTCATTCACAGGAATACCCTCAGATACAGGCTTGATAAGATCCAGTCGGTATTGGAAACGGACATTGAAGAGGTGGAAAACATAGTCAATCTGAGCATTGCATTCAGAATAAAGAAATATCTTGATATTATGAAATAAATTATTGAAACATCAATAAGTCAAGCGATGAAGCTGACAGTTATCTGCAGCTTCTTTTTTTATGCGGTGCGTCCGGCAAAGCCGGTCCACGCTTACCGGGGAAGAGGTGGCGAATATGGATGAACTAAGAAGTTATGTAGAATTATTCACGGACGACATGCTCGAATTTGCCGTCAAACTGGTTCAAACGCCGAGTGAGAGCGGAAATGAAAAGGCGGTGGCCGATCTTTATATCGATGAAATGGTTAAGTTGGGCTACGACAGGGTTTTCAGGGATGAGTACGGAAACGTCGTAGGCGTCGTGGAGGGGGCCCAGGACGGACCGAGTCTGATGTTCAATTCCCATATGGATCATGTGGGCGCGGGTGACCGTAGTAATTGGCTGGGTTACGACCCCTTCGGCGGAGCAAGGGACATATGCGAGGTCGATAACCGGGACGGCACGGCTGTTGAATTGGCCGAATGCATACACGGAAGAGGCGCATCCGACGTAAAGGGTGGTGCGGCAGTCCAGATCTATGCGGGCGGAATCCTTGCAAGGATGAAAAAAGAGGGCGGAGTATTTCCAGGCAGATTCATCTTTACAGGCGTTGTACTTGAAGAGCCTGCCGAGATGGCGGGGATGCTGTATCTCATCAACAGGACCTTCCCAAAGGAGGGACTTTCTTACCATGCCATGATCTCTTCCGAAGCGACCTCGCTTAAGCTTTATTGCGGACACAGGGGAAGGGTTGAACTACTGGTAACGGTATATGGCAGGACAGCACACGGGAGTGCTCCCTGGCTCGGCATCAACGCGGTTTACAAGGCGATCCCACTGATAGGGAAGATCAGAGATGAGCTGGATCCTTCACTGGGCTCCGATCCTGAACTCGGAAAGGCTGCGGCAACGGTTACCGTTATTTCCTGCTCGCCGGGAGCGCTCTCCATTATCCCGGATCAATGCTTTGTTTCAATCGATAGGAGACTTATACCGGGCGAGACAGCCGATGATGCCATAAGGCAGATAAAGACGATAATCGACGGGCTGGCTGCGGAAGATCCGGAATTCAGGGCCGACGTCGTGATCAAATCGGTGAAGGAGAGATCATATACCGGGGTGGAAACTATTGCCGACAAATATATGTCGTCATGGAAATTCGATGTAGAGCATCCAGTTATTCAGGCTGCCGCCGGTGCATTGAAGGATATCGGCCAGAAGGTGGAATACGGATATTGGAATTTTGGCACGGATGCAAGCAAGACTGCCGGCATCGATGACAGGATAACCTTCGGCTACTCGCCTATGCAGGAGCAGTATGCGCACACGCCGTATGACAAGGTCCGAACGGATTACATGGTCAAAGCTCTTGAAGGAAACGCAGCCATATATCTGAGGCTGGCACAATGCAGCAGAGACGACTTCGATACATGAAAAAGACAGGAGCACTGGATTATGAAAGCAGCTGTAGTGCAATTTCAGTCGGAACTTGGGCAGGTCGTGAAAAATGCGGAGCATATCTCGGTTGTTATCGATGATGTTATGAAGCATCATCCTGACTGCAGACTGATAGTTTTTCCCGAAATGTGCCTGTACGGGTATGCGGAGCTGGAACGGCTGTACGATCCCGATTATTCTGAAAAGGCCGATTCGGCTCTGAAGCGGGTATGTGCCGCCGCAGGGAAGAACCGTGTGCCGGTTGTGGCGGGCTTCGGCAGGAGGGACAAAGTCTTGGGAGGGCTCTGCAACAGTATCGCATACATCAGCCGGGATGGAAATATCATATGCACATATGACAAGATGCATCTGATCGAACAGGAGCGGACAATATTCGAAAAAGGTCACGAGTATGTATGTGTGGAAACGGAATTCGGCAAAGCCGGGATGCTGATCTGCTGGGATTGTATTTTTCCTGAGCCCTCGAGGCTTTATGCAATGAACGGTGTCAGTCTGCTGATTGTATCGGCGGCCTGGGAGCATCCGTTCGAGGAACAGTGGGAAACCGCGTTAAAAGCGAGGGCGCTGGATAACGGGATATTCGTACTCGGTGCGAACAGGGTTGGACAGGACGGTCCGGCAGTTTTTCCCGGAGGCAGCATGGCCATTGACGGTCTGGGAAGGATTGTGGCACGAACGTCGGATAACGGCACGAGCTATGCGGTTTGTGATATAGATACAAAAACAATACGGCCGGAGCAGGCGCAGTTCGGCGCCCCGCTTCAGGACCTGCGGCGGCAGAGCTATGATGTTCGGCATATCAAGTCATACAGGGGGTGAGATTTATGGATATTTTACGGTTTGTTTCGAACAGGAACATGTTCATAGGGCCGAATGCCAGACGGAAAATAAATGACGTGATCGTTAGGATGCAGTTGAGGAAAGCTTTTATCGTAACGGATGCCAATCTCGTGAAAATAAGAGCGACGGATAAAGTCACTGGAGAACTGGAAAGGGACGGAATTCCATATGAAATATTGGATAACGTCAAACCGAATCCGACAGTGGAAAACGTGCAAATGGGCGTCGATTGTTTTTTGATTTCCGGGGCTGATTTCATACTCGCTTTTGGAGGAGGCTCGGCAATCGATACGGCAAAAGCGATCGGCATTATCGCGCGAAACCCGGAGTTTTACAATGTCGTGTCGCTCGAAGGAGCCGACAAAAGCAAAAAGCCTTCCATTCCCGTAATTGCCGTCCCTACTACAGCAGGAACAGGATCTGAAACTACAATGGATTACGTAATTACAAACGAGAATGAAAAAAGAAAAATGGCTTGTATGGACATTAATGCAGTCCCTGCCGCAGCCATTCTTGATCTGGAGATCATGGCATCCATGCCGGCAAGGTTGACCGCGGCTACGGCTATGGATGCGCTTACCCACGCTGTAGAGTCCTATACGGCAAAAGGAGCCTGGACCGTTACCGAAACTTTTTCATTGAAAGCGGCGGAGCTTATCGCAGGAAGTCTGGAGAATGCAATGGAGCATCCCGATGACCTTTCTGCATGGCTGGACCTGGCAACAGGCCAGTATCTGGCAGGAGCGGCCTTTACCAATGCCGGACTCGGGATCGCCCATTCGATGGCGCATCCTCTGAGCGCCCGCTTCGGAATACATCACGGTATAGCCAACGGGATGATACTGCCGTATGTTATGGAGTATAACGCCGATTTCGTCTCCGGTAAGTACGCGAGGATTGCGGAAGCATTCGGATACAGATTCTCCGGAGGCGAAAGCGTCGGTGAAAAGTCGGGAAAGGCGGTTGAAGCGGTCAGGCATCTGCTGTTGAAAACAGGGCTGCCGACATCCTTATCACAATTGGACATCGACAGGGAGGAACTGGCAGGATTGTCTGAGGACGCATTCCTGGACATTTCCACACAGGACAATCCCAGGGAAGCTACGGCCGAATCGATAAGGAGCATATATGAGCGTATGTACTGAACGCCTATTGTGCAGAGAATACAATAGATTTTGTACGGGAGGGATATAGGAAAAATTCCAAAGCTGCTGTAAAATCAAAATAACAAATTCAAACAAGGGGTCAAGTATACTAAGGCGTATACCACATTAGCGGTATACGCCTTTTTATTAGGAAGGGGTGTCGATGAAATGAAATTATCAGTAAAAAGGATTTTAAGTCTTGTAACAGTTGTTCTATTAGCGGCGGTAATGCTTACGGCATGCGGCGGAGCGAATTCCGCAGCGACGGGCGCCAATGAAGGTTCTGAAAAAAGCACGGCAGCGAGTACTGCGGGTACGACTGCAGGCGCGGAAGAAAGTACCGCAGAGGCGTCGACTGCGGCAAGTGCGCCCGCTAAATTGACAAAACTGAGTTTTGGAACGTCCCCATGGCCTACCAGCATGTTTGCATACCTTGCAAAGGAAAAGGGAATCTTCGAAAAGCACGGCCTGGATGTGCAGCTCAATACATTCGCCTCCTTCAGTGACTCGCTGCAGGCGTTTATCGGAGGCAACCTCGATCTCATTACGGCTGCATCGCCTGATACGATCGCGCCTTTCAGCCAGGGAGCGGACTTCGACGTGATCATGCTTACGGATAAATCGATGGGATCCGATGGTATGGTTACAAAGCCCGAAATAAAATCGATAAGCGACCTCAAGGGGAAAACGGTCGCGACAGAGTTCTACAGCGTGGATCACATGTACCTGCTTTCACTTCTGAATGAAGCCGGTATGTCGGCTAAGGACGTTTCATTGACGAATATGACCATTGCCGATGCCGGAACTGCATTTATCGCAGGAAGAGTAGATGCGGCCGTTATATGGGAGCCGTATCTGAGCAAAGCGGTGAAAGACGGTAAAGGAAATATGCTATATACCTCGAAGGATAACCCGGATCTGATAACTGACAGCATCTCGGTCAGCAGGAAGATTGTCGACAGCAGTCCGCAAGCAGTCCAGGCGTTTGTCGACAGCTGGTATGAAGCCGTTGATTACTGGAAGAACAACAGGGATGAATCGGAAGCGATCATGGCAAAGGCTCTGGAGGTTTCCCAGGAGGATTTCAGGGCTATGATGGAGACGCTGTATATAGCCAATGCAAAGGATGCCTTGGACGCGTTCGAACCGGCTTCCGGCGAAAGCACTTTTGTCAAGGTCAATCAGAAGATCGCACAGTTCCTTAAGGACCTTGATGTTATCAAAACCGTTCCTGAAATCAAGGATATGATCAATGTGGAGTTTTTGAAAAATAGTTCGATGCTTAAATAATTTATTGAAGATTTGAATAAAAGTATGGTAAACTTGAGGAGATATACTAGGGCGTATACCGAATCGAAGCGGTATACGCCCTTTTTTTGGGAAAAGGGGGGCTATCTATGAAAATGATAAAAGCGACCGTCAGGCCGGAAAAGTATTCTGAAGTTCTGGAAGCATTGAACGCGAAAGGCTTCAGGGCAGCAACGAGGTTCGGCATCCTTGGAAGGGGTAAACAGAGGGGCCTAAAAGTCGGAGATGTCTATTACGATGAGATACCGAAAGAAATGATCATGATCGTGGTCGAGGACAAGGATGTCGATACTGTTACCGAAATAATCGTAAATTCTGCCAGGACAAGCGGCAAAGGTGCATTCGGAGACGGAAAAATTTTCATTCTTCCCGTCGAAAGGGCGATTACCATCAGCAGCGGGGAACAAACGCTCTGATCATTTCCGTTCGATAACGCATCAACCAGATTTGCTTGTGGAGGAGTGTTCAAATGAAGCAAGTAATAATTATTATCAGACCTAAAATGTATTATCTTACAAAAGCTGCATTGATCGAGGAAAGATTTTTTTCAATGAGCACCTGGAATGTGGTCGGCAGGGGGAAAAAGGCGACCCGGTTCAACTCGAACGAGGATGGCCGGGAGGTCGACGGAATATATTCGGATAATATGATAGCTAAGAAAATGATTGAAATATATGTTAGGGATGAGGATCTGGAACGCCTTATTGCGGTGATCACTAAAGTAAACTGCAGTAAAAAGGCGGGCGACGGAAAGATCTTCGTCATACCGACTGAGGACAGCATTCGCATCCATACGGGTGAAACGGGGGAAAATGCTTTGGTTTAGGGGGGGTTGGATATGAAAAGGTGGGTTGGTTTACGCAGGGAAATAGATAAGAAGAAGTATATATTCATTGCCGTTCTATCTTTTGTCATATTGATCGGCGGCTGGTTCCTGATCGCAGGGTCCGGCCTGGTCAATAAATTGTTTCTGCCCTCGCCGGTCAAAGTTGTCGGGAATATTTTGGAAACTATCGGAGACGGTTCATTGGCGGCTAATGCAGGCATCAGTATTTACAGGATTATAATGGGATTTTTGATGGCTGTTGCACTTGGCGTACCTATTGGTATATTGGTCGGGTCCTTCAGGGAAGCGGAGGCTCTGATAAGGCCCATGTGCGAATTCGTCAGGTACATGCCGGTACCTGCCTTTGTACCGCTGGTTATGGTATGGACAGGTATAGGTGAAATGGCAAAGATAGTGCTCGTATTCCTCGGAACGTTTTTCCAGCTGGTACTTATGGTTGCGGACGATGCATCCTCCGTACCTGAAGACCTGCTCAGCGCCAGCTATACTATGGGCGCCCGGAGATGGTCGACTATTTTCAAGGTTTTGATCCCTGCCATGTCGCCAAGGCTGATGGAAACTCTCAGAATGTGCATCGGCTGGGCATGGACCTATCTGGTGGTGGCAGAGCTCGTAGCATCCGGTTCGGGCTTGGGATTTTCAATTATGAAAGCGCAGAAGTTCTTCCAGACTGAAGCCATATTTGCAGGGATATTGATAATAGGCATAATCGGGCTCATTACAGACAGACTGTTCGCACTGGGAATAAAGTTGATGTTTCCATGGAATGAGAGGAGCGGTTCATAATGGCAAAACCAGTATACTCTGAACACCCGGTAGGCCAGCCGCTGGAAGCAAGCGTAGCTAACAATAAGATTGTGGCATGGCATATCGATAAGAACTTTATTTCAAGGAAAAGAACGATACCGGCCATTGCCGATGTAACCGTGGAGATACAGGATAATGATCTCGTATGTATCGTAGGTCCTTCGGGATGCGGAAAGTCGACACTGCTTCGAATCATGGCAGGACTCGATTTTCCCTCGGGGGGAGAGATCCTTGTTAACGACAAGGCGGTAACAGGCCCAGGCTCGGACAGGGGCATGGTATTTCAGACTTACACATTATTTCCGTGGATGACTGTGGAAGAGAATATAAAATTCGGCCTCAAGCTTAGAAAAATGCCGGAAAATCAGATGAAAGAAATAGCTGAGAGGTACCTTGAACATATACGTTTGACCGATTTCCGCAAATGCTACCCGAAAGAATTGTCCGGCGGGATGAAGCAGCGCGTGGCAATAGCGAGGGCGCTGGCAAATCAGCCGGAGGTGCTGTTGATGGATGAACCCTTCGGCGCTTTGGACCCGCATACAAAGGAAACGATGCAGCTTCTGTTGAGAGATATCTGGCAGGAGGAAAAACCGACTATCGTTTTTATTACGCACGATATCGATGAAGCGGTCTTTCTTGCAAACAAGATATATATCATGTCAGCAGGGCCGGGTAGGATCAAGGAAGAAATAAACGTTTACCTTCCCTACAAAAGGACGCTCGATCTGAAGGATACGAAAGCATTCCTTGATCTAAGAAAGGGCATAAACAGCATGCTTTATTCCGATAACAGGCCGCTATAAAAGCTGTCTGTGATTTGAAGGGGGTATTTCCCGCAATGAAGCAATTCAGGCTTAAAACTGAAATATACGAATATAACCTGTGCAGCGAATTCTGCAGGTCCTTCGGTATAGGAAGCGGAGATCTGATCATTTCCAGCGGACATATCTATGGCAGGTATTTGAAAGCCTCCGCACCAGAGGCTGCGGTTGTAGATATCAGAAAATACGGTTCGGGGGAGCCGGACGACAAGCTGGTCGAGGCTGCTTACAGGGATATAAGGGAAATTCCGTTCAAAAGGGTGATTGCCGTTGGAGGCGGGAGCATTCTTGACGTCGCCAAGCTGTTCTCGCTTAAGAGGGTAGCTCCCGTTTCGGAGCTTTTTCAGCATAAAATCGAGCTTATAAAGGAAAAAGAGCTCGTATTGGTTCCGACCACCTGCGGGACAGGCAGCGAAGTAACAAATATTTCGATCCTCGGGATAGCTTCGATGAATACGAAATTAGGGCTTGCAGGGGACGAGCTTTTTGCCGATCAGGCGGTTCTGATCCCTGAACTCCTTGAATCACTGCCTGCGCTAGCTTTTGGAGCGAGTTCCGCCGATGCATTGATACATGCTGTGGAATCTGGTCTTTCACCCAGGGCCGGCCAGTTTACATGGCTATACTCGGGAAAAGCTATTGAAATGATCCTGGAAGGGTACAAGGTAATCGCGGAGAATGGATTCGAGGCTTCAAAACCTCTCCTGAAGGATTTCCTAACAGCAAGCACCTATGCCGGGATAGCGTTCGGCAACGCCGGCGTAGGCGCAGTCCATGCCATGAGCTATCCTCTTGGTTCAGCATTCCATATACCTCACGGCGAGTCGAATTACGCCTTGTTTGCCGGAGTTCTGAGGATGTATGAAAAGCTCGTGCCGGGTGGGAAAATGAGGAGACTGCAGGACTTGATTTCGGATATTCTTGGCTGTAATTACTTTTCCGCCTTTGACGAACTTGAGGCATTGATGTCCAGGATCCTGCCACGTAGGGAACTGCGGTCATACGGCGTAACAGAGTCTGATCTGCAGGACTTTACCCAATCAGTTATGAATAAGCAAGGGCGATTGATGGCGAACAATTACACAGAGCTAACAAAGGAACACGTTTATCATATATACAAGTCGGTCTACTGAAAGAGGAACGTTATATAAAATTGCCAGAGTAGGGGGAATTCAAATGTTAAGGGATGCGTTGCCTAAAATAATTACCAGTGCTTTGCCAGGCCCCAGGGCTTCGGATATCATCCGCAGGAGGGAAGCTGCGATACCGTCCGCGATCCGGTGCGGATATCCGCTAGTCATTCACCGCGGCGAAGGCGCCATGGTGGAGGATGTGGACGGAAATATATTTCTCGACTGGGTAGGCGGCGTCGGTGTGCTGAATGTCGGATACAGCCAGCCGGAGATGATCAATGCCGTAAAGGAACAGGCTGATCGCTATTTTCACGCCATGATGAATATCGCCACCCACGAGGGCTATATTAGCCTTGCCGAGAAAATGAACCGTATCGTACCTGTTCGCGGCGATATCCGCAGGACAATGTTTGTCAACAGCGGAGCGGAAGCGGATGAAAATGCGGTCAAAATAGCCAAGGCATATACAAAAAGGCCGAATATAATAGTATTTTCAGGAGCTTTTCACGGGAGAACGACGCTGACTATGGCCATGACAGCCAAAAAGGCTTATTCGGCCGGTATGGGTCCTTTCCCGGACGGTATTTATAGAGCTGAGTTTCCGTACCTTTACAGGAAACCGAAGGGATTTGGCAATAAAGAAGCGATAGAGTATTATGTAAATAAATTGGAAAAGGTGTTTGATGAGTGTACGCCTTCGGAATATGTCGCAGCGATCATTGTTGAGCCCATACAGGGCGAGGGCGGCTTTATCCCTGCACCTATCGAATGGGTGAAAGAAGTCAGAAGGATATGCGACGAGCATGGAATCCTGATAATAGCTGATGAAGTCCAATGCGGCTTCGGCCGATCCGGCAGGTGGTTCGTATCAGACTACTGGGCCCAGGCGGGTTGTGCTCCGGATATCATTACTACGGCAAAATCGATTGCCGGAGGAGTGCCTCTTTCTGCTGTCACTGCCAGGACTGAAATATTTGCCGCCGTCCGGCCCGGAACCATTGGCGGGACCTACAGCGGCAATCCGCTTGCATGTTCCTCAGCTCTTAAGGTGATCGACATTATCGAGAGGGATAATCTATGCGACAGGGCAATGAAAATATCTGCTATGTGCATGGATCGGTTCGGTTCATGGAAGGAAAGGTACGAAGAAGTTGGAGATGTGCGAGGAATTGGCGCCATGCTCGGTATTGAATTCGTCAGAGATAAGGAGTCCATGGAACCCAATGGGGAGATAGTAAGCCGGCTGGTTTCGGAGTGTGCGGCAAATGGCCTGATTATTGAAGGTGCAGGTACATATGGGAATGTCGTAAGATTTTTGTGCCCGTTGGTCGTTACTGACGCCCAATTGGAAGCCGGTTTTGACATTTTGGAAAATGCAATTGAGAAATGCAGGAAGGTATAAGTACTATTGCAATAATATCGGTGAGAACTTGCAAAAAACGTTTAATATTTGTGAAATTATGTTCTTAATAATAAAAATATGAATAATATTAAATTCATTATTGCAAATATTGATTTTATGTGGTAATATCTTTGTTAATTAAATATCCAATATCTGACGCATATCGGTGCAAGTCCACGAAGACTCGCTCAATCGAAATCTGGTTGAGCGAGTTTTTATATGGGCTAAATAATGAAATAAACCTGGAGGGGTGGATAAGATGAAAAAACTGGAGATCATAATAAAACCCGACAAACTGGAAACCTTGAAAAGTATTCTGGACGAATGCAACTGCGGGGGAATGACTATCATGGCCGTTATGGGCTGCGGCAAACAGAAGGGTACCGTCAATGAAATAAAGGGGCTGAAGGTCAATATAAATCTACTGCCAAAGATACAGGTAAATACGGTTATTGTCGATGAGCTTCTCGATAATGTACTGATACGGATACAGGAAGTTATATCCACAAACCACGTCGGAGACGGTAAAGTGTTCGTTTACGACGTTTGCGACGTCATGAGGATACGTACCGGAGAACGCGGAGAAAAGGTACTGTAAACCGGGCGCTGCAGTATTGCTTTCACTTTGGATTGGGGGTAGGACAATGGGGTTTATGGTTGAACTTAAAAATGTAAATAAATTTTATGGCAGCAACCATGTTGTCAACAATTTGAATCTTTCCGTTATACAAGGGGAATTTCTGACCATGCTTGGTCCCTCAGGCTGCGGTAAGACGACGACGCTGAGAATGATCGCGGGTTTTGAACAGCCCACCGGAGGCGCCATAAGTGTCGAGGGAGTCGATGTCGAAAACAGGGAACCGTTCGAAAGAGACGTAAATACCGTGTTTCAAAGCTATGCGCTTTTCCCGCACAAAAATGTATTCGATAATATTGCCTTTGGCCTGAAAATGAAAAAAGTAAATAAAGCAGAGATAAAACAGAGAGTTGAAGAAATGCTTGCAATGGTCAGGCTCGAAGGCTTTGAAAAGCGTATGCCGTCGCAGCTTTCAGGCGGGCAGAAGCAAAGAGTCGCCATCGCCAGGGCGCTGATCAACAGGCCGAAGGTGCTGCTTTTGGATGAACCGCTTGGCGCATTGGATCTGAAACTCAGGAAACAAATGCAGATCGAACTCAAGCGGCTGCAGAGAATGCTCGGGATCACCTTCATTTATGTAACCCACGATCAGGAGGAGGCTCTGACCATGAGCGACCGGATTGCCATCATGAATGAAGGTGTACTGGAACAGCTGGCAACACCCGACGAGATTTACGAACAACCTCTAACTAAATTTGTCGCCGATTTTATTGGTGAGTCAAACATATTCGATGCTACAGTAGTTTCAGCGGACGGCGGTTTGCTGGAACTCCGGACTGAAACCGGCAAGGTCATGGCAAAAAGCGAAGGTTTTAAAGCGGGAGAGTTGGTACATATCTCTGTCCGGCCCGAGAAGATTAAATTTTCGGAAAATGCGATCGAGGGTTTTGTATTTACCGGTATTGTAAAAGAACATATCTATGTGGGTTCAATAATCAAGAGTATAGTTGTCATGCCTAACGGTCAGGAAATCAAGATAAACCGGCTTGCGGGGGATTATCTTCCGCCGGTAGCCTCAGTAACCTGCATATATTGGGACATCGAGCATGCCGTGGTCATGCATACCAAATCCCATGAGATTTTTACAATGATCGACAATATAGACTGGGGGGAGCCGAATGGGGAAAACACATACATACGAAATGAAGCGTAAGTTTAAGCTCCTTCCGGTCATATCAACCATTTCGCCTGTAAGCTTATGGCTGCTCGTGCTTATCGCAATACCGCTTTTGTACGTTATGGCGCTGAGCTTTCTGACCAGGGATGTAAGCGGAAACGTAGTGTTTACGTTCACATATGTCAATTACGCTAAGCTGTTCAATGCCGATTACCTGCAGATATACCTCAATTCAATACTGATTGCTTTTGTGACGACCGTTGTCTGCATCCTTTTGAGCTATCCCTTTGCCTATCATATGGCGAACGGATCGAAGAGGAAGAAGGTGATCATGATGCTTCTTGTTATAATTCCCTTCTGGACCAATTCACTTATCCGCTTGTATGGTTGGAAGACGCTTTTAGGCAGCAATGGAGTATTCAACAGGCTCCTGCTTGGTGCAGGCATAATATCGAAGCCTGTCGAAATGCTATTCAACATGCCGGCGATCATCCTCGGCATGGTGTATACTCTGCTACCCTTCATGATTCTGCCGGTCTACTCCACTATTGAGAAATTGGACAAAACACTGCTGGAATCAGCCTACGATCTGGGAGCCGGATATGTTAAGGCATTTTTTCAGGTGACGCTTCCGTTGACGGCTTCGGGGATTTTTGCAGGCTGCATCATGGTTTTCATTCCCGCATTGGGGTATTTCTTTGTTTCCGATCTGATGGGCGGGGGCAATATCATGCTCATAGGGAACCTGATAAAGAACCAGTTCTATACGGCCCAGAACTGGCCGCTAGGCTCGGCTCTTTCCATAGTTCTGATTTTGGTAACTTTACTGCTCGTTAAGTTATACACTTCCGTCGGGGGTGACCCTGACGATCTGGGGGTGGCATAGATGAGGCTGAAAAAAGCAGCGGGAAAGTGCCTGGGAAAGATACATGCCGGTATGGTATTGCTGTTCCTATACCTTCCGATACTTGTGGTTGTTATATTTTCATTCAATACCTCCAGGATAAACATTATTTTCGAAGGGTTCACACTGGAATGGTATGGCAGAATAGCCAGTAACACCAGGCTTATAGAGGCGTTTAAAAACACGCTTGTCGTCGCAGCATCAAGTACGGTTATTTCAGTTGTGATCGGCACTCTCGGTGCGATTGGGCTGCATAAGTACAAATTCAAGGGAAAAGCCCTGATTGAAACTCTTATGTACATCCCTGTGATCATACCGGAAATTATCCTCGGAATAGCGCTTCTGGCCATTTTTTCAATAGCGCATATGCCTCTGGGACTTTTGACACTGATCATTGCCCATGCCACCTTCTGTATCCCATTTGTTGTTTTTACGGTACGGGCGAGGCTCAACGGCTTTGATCCTTCCATCGAGGAAGCGGCGCTGGATCTCGGAGCCAATAGGATCAGGGCGCTGTTCGAAATCGTGCTTCCTCCCATCATGCCCGGTGTAGTGTCCGGCGCGCTGTTGTCGCTTACACTTTCGATGGATGACGTCATTATCAGCTTTTTTACCACCGGGCCGCAGAGTGTCACACTGCCGATGCAAATATACTCCATGGTACGGTCGGGGGTATCTCCGGACATCAACGCGCTGTCCACGCTGATACTGGCAGGAACAATAGCGCTGGCGGTCCTGACGCAAAGCGGGATCATAATCAAGTTAAAAAACAGAATGACCAATAAAATTATGTTATAAAGGGGATGTTAAAATGAGAAAGTTTCTAGGTTGGATGCTTTTGGCTGCCATCGTTAGTTCGTTTTCCTTGACAGCCGGCTGCGGCAGTTCGTCGGGTAAGGGCGGCGGGGAATTGAATTTCTTCAATTGGACCGAGTACATGCCTCAGCCCATACTTGATGCCTTCACTAAGGAGTACGGCATTAAAATCAATTATACGAATTACTCTTCAAATGAGGAGATGTATGCCAAGATCAAGTCCGGCGAAGCCGGCATGTATGATCTGATAGTCCCGAGCGATTATATGGTTGACAAGATGCGTACCGAGGGAATGCTTGAAAAACTTGATATTTCCAAGCTCACCAACCTCCAGAACATCGATTCCAAGTACAGGAATGTTTATTACGACCCTACCGGCGAATACTCGGTGCCGTATATGATCTCGAATGCGATCCTGTGTTACGACAAGTCGAAGATAACGGAAGGGATCAAAACCTTTGGCGAAATATTCGATCCGAAATATAAGAATTCCATAGTCTGTATCGACGATCAAAGGATGGTTATAGGGATGGCGGCCATCGCAGCCGGGGAATCGGTCAACGAAAAAGATCCTGCAAAGCTTGAAAAAGTTAAGGAGAAATTGTTTTCACTCAAACAGAATGTCAAAGTATTCGACAGTGATTCTCCGAAATCGTCCATGATCAGCGGGGAAACATCGATCGGTTATCTGTGGTGCGCGGAAGCGTCGCTTGCGATGAAGGAGAATCCGAACATAGTGCCGGTCTACCCTGAAGACGGACTTGTACTTATGATAGACAATCTGTCTATACCAAAAGGGGCGAAGAATAAAGAAAACGCTGAATTGTTCATCAACTTTTTTTTAAGACCTGAGATAAGCAAAATGTTTTCTGATGAATTTCCGTACGTAAATCCGAATGGCGCCGCACAGCCTCTGCTGTCCGGTGAATTTAAAAACAATCCGGCTTCCAATCCGCCGTCGGAAGCACTGGCGAAGGGACAGCTGCTCGAGAATCTCGGCGATTCGGCAGGCTTGTACGACGACATGTGGACGGAATTCAAAAACAAGTAAAAAGACTTTCAGGCAAGGAGGACGGTTAAAATGAGTGATGTCAAAATGATGTATATCGACGGGGCTTGGGTGCTTTCAATATCCGGCGCAACAAGGGATACAATATGCCCGGCAAACGGAAAGGTCCTGGCTGTCATAACCGAAGGTGACGAAAGAGACGTCGTATTGGCAGTGACAGCTGCCAAAAGGGCATTCTACAAAGATGGATGGCAGGATTCCACTCCTCAGCAGAGAAGCGATCTGCTGTTAAAGGTTGCGCAGAAGCTTGACGCAAGGAGGAGCGACCTTGCGAAACTGGAAATGCTGGATAATGGTAAACCCTTGAGGGAGGCGGAATACGACGTCAATGATACTATAGAATGCTTCAAGTACTACGCCGGGCTTGCATCGAAACCACATGGGCAGACATACGACACACCCGACGCAGGGCAGATGAGCATGGTAGTCCGCGAGCCCGTCGGCGTCTGCGGCCAGATCGTGCCCTGGAATTATCCGCTTCTGATGGCCGCGTGGAAAATGGCGCCTGCACTGGCCGCCGGAAATACTGTGGTTTTCAAGCCCTCTGAGATAACGCCGCTGACAGCAATCGAACTGTTCAGTATATTTCACGAAGCCGGTCTTCCAAAGGGAGTGGTCAATCTTGTGCTCGGAGCAGGAGCCACGGTAGGGCACGAGATCGCTTCGAACACGGACATAGACAAGGTTGCGTTCACCGGGGGCACAAAGACGGGAAGAAGCATCATGCAGGCTGCGTCCGGAAACCTGAAGAACATATCGCTCGAATTGGGTGGCAAATCCCCGAACATCGTATTTGAAGATGCAGACTTTGAAACAGCGGTCGACTACGCGATGTTCGGTATTTTCTGCAACCAGGGACAGGTTTGCTCGGCAGGCTCCCGTCTGCTTCTCCAGGACACTGTTTACGACAGATTCCTTAAAAGGCTTGTGGAAAGGACAAAAAAGATCGTTGTGGGACCCGGTGATGATCCGGCTTCGGAAATGGGACCGCTGATCAGCGAGGCACACATGCTCAAAGTGATGGACTATATCAGATCAGGCGTTGAAGAAGGCGCGGCGCTGCTTTGCGGAGGGAGCCGCCTTTTGGCGGGAGGGCTTGAAAAGGGCTATTTTATAGAACCGACAATATTTGCGGATGTGCGCTCCGATATGCGTATAGTAAAAGAAGAAATTTTCGGCCCTGTATTGGTAGTGCAGAAATTCTCCACGGAGCAGGAGGCTATCTATATGGCCAACGATACCCCTTATGGCCTGGCAGGAGGCGTTTTCACCACCGACGGGGCAAAAGCCCTCAGAGTTATCAAAAAACTGCGGGCCGGTATTACATGGATCAACTCCTACAACCCCACTTTTAACGAAGCGCCGTGGGGAGGGTACAAACAGAGCGGCATAGGCAGGGAGCTGGGGACCTTCGGCTACGAGGAATACACTGAAGTAAAACAGATCAATATCAGCCTGAATCCGGCGCCTACCGGTTGGTTCGCCGGATGAAGCTATAAAAATAATGTAGAACAAGCGAGGTAATTATGAGTATAAAGAATGCGAAAAACGTATTGAGCAAGGTTCTTGGATATATGTCTTCAGAGGAGCTCGACGAGACACAGCGTAAACAGATTGTCGAGGAATCAATCGAAAATTACAATACGTATATCAACAGCGGTTGGTTGAAGTATAGAAAATCAGTATCTACAAATGCAGCATTTGTGGAATGGCGGGATGAAGGGGATTATTTTTACGACGTTAACGGCGAGGAATTTATCGACTGTCTGGGCGGTTTCGGCATTTATATGTGCGGTCACCGAAATCCGGAGATACTCAAATACGTCAAGGCACAGCTGGATCGCCAGGCACTGCACAGCCAGGAGCTTGTAGACCCGCTGAGGGGGTACCTGGCGAAGGTGCTGTCTGAAATAACTCCGGGCGATTTACAGTATTGTTTCTTTACCAACGGAGGCGCCGAAGCTGTGGAAATGGCGCTGAAGCTGGCCAGGATCGCAACGGGCGGCAGATGGATCGTTTCAACCATAAATGCTTTTCACGGCAAATCCATGGGAGCGGTTTCAGTCGGAGGGAAGAGTACCTATCGTGTGCCCTATCTTCCTATGGTTCAGCAAATCCAGCATGTTGAATACGGAAATGCCCTGGATATGAGGAAGGCAATAAGGAATCTGGTCCATGTCGGTGAAAAGGTTGCAGCTGTCATAGTCGAACCTATACAGGGAGAGGCTGGAATAATCATACCTCCGGAGACGTACCTGAAAGAAGTGAGGAGCATTTGCGACGAATATGGAGTCTGTCTGATATTTGATGAAATACAGACCGGTATGGGCCGGACCGGCACTATGTTCAGATGTGAAGCAGATGGTGTCGTGCCGGATATCATGACCTTTGGAAAAGCGTTTGGCGGCGGAATCATGCCTATTACGGGAATTATCGCAAGGCCTCATCTTTGGGTGGATGAGTTGAAGGAAAACCCGTGGCTCCTCGGTTCCCCAACCTTTGGCGGCAACCCGCTGGCTTGTGCGGCAGCGCTTGCGACCATCAATTACATGTTGGAAAATGATATCCCGAAGCTGGCGGAAACCAAAGGCGCTTACCTGATCAAAGGACTTAGAAACCTGAAGGATAAATATCCGGATATCATTCAGGATGTCCGCGGTATCGGACTGATGATCGGAGTGGAATTCCATACGTCCGAAATGGGTTATTCTGTGGCAAAAGGTATGTTTGCACGGAGGGTTATGACGGCCGGGACGCTGATAAATGCGAAGACCATCAGATTTGAACCCGGAGCGACCATCTCGATGGAAAATATCGACAAGGTTCTGTCAAGAATGGATTCGGCTTTAGCGGAAACAAAAAAAGGATTCGCCGCTTTATGTCTGATTTGATTTCACAGTGAACTGATTAACTGCTTATTTGCTTAGCTGCTCTGAAAGACATTATGTAACCTTTTGTTACTACTTCTCATAAACTATACCAGACCTATAAAGGAGTGGTATGGGATGAATGAATATTATATAGTACGTGATCCTCAGCCCTTCGGCAGTATGCCCTGGCAGGCGCCGGACTACATGCCGTCGCAGGGGCAGGAATATTCCCAGGGACAGGATCCTGGATATCAATTTGCGCAAGGTCCGGGCGGTTTCCCCGGAGGCGGTCCGGGCGGTTTTCCCGGAGGCGGTCCTGGAGGGTTCCCCGGAGGCGGTCCGGGCGGTTTTCCCGGAGGCGGTCCCGGAGGGTTCCCCGGAGGAGGTCCCGGAGGGTTCCCCGGAGGAGGTCCGGGCGGTTTCCCCGGAGGCGGCCCGGGTGGAGGTCCGCCGGCAGGAGCACCACCGGCGTTTATACCGAGCCAGGCGACGGCGCAGTTTGCCGGTCAGCTTCAGCCGGGCGTATTTGCAGTAAATCCGGGTTCCATCAGGCCCTGCCTGTTCAGATTCACATTTATTTGGCTTGTTAATGGGCAGCAGTTCTGGATGTGGCCCGTATTCATCGGCAGGGATTCCATTTCAGGCTGGAGATGGACCGGTTTCAGGTGGGTCTTCTTTGGTACGGATCTGAGGAGGATAGCAGCATTCACTTGCTTCTAAACCGCATATACTACTATCATGCATAAGTCAAAAGGCGCTGGCCGGGGTTGAATTCACCCTGTTGACCAGCGCCTTGTTTATTCGCTTTTACATGTTCAGATCGATAACCTGTTATTGTATCTCAATTATCAGAACTGTATTTTCGGGGCGGCCGACTCGTTCTCATCGAGGGTGAAGAAGGGCTCTTCCATGAAATTGTAGCGGTTTGCAAAAATGTTCGTGGGAAACATCTGTATAGCGTTGTTGTACTCCATAACTACGTCATTGTAAAACTGTCGTGCAAACATGATCTTATCCTCGGTTTTCGAAAGCTCATGCTGGAGCTCCTGAAAATTGGAGTTCGCTTTCAGCTCAGGATAAGCCTCGGTTACCGCAAACAGCCTGTTCAGCCCTTGGGTAAGCTCACCGCTGGCTTTCATGACATCCTGGCGCGAGCCCGAGGACATATAATTGTTCCTTGCCTGCATCACGGCTTCGAAGGTCTGTTTCTCATGCGCGGCGTAGCCTTTGACCGTCTCCAGCAAATTCGGTATGAGATCGAATCTTCTCTTTAGCTGTACGTCTATCTGGCTCCATGAATTCGCAACCTTGTTACGCTTACCGACGAGGCTGTTGTATGAGCCTATTGCAAATATTACGACTGCCAGGACAACCAGTGCTAAAATTACCAGGAATGGTACCATTTAAATATCCTCCTCTTGTTTATTAAACCTGCCGTCCTTGACAGCAGGGTCGTGACATATTGAACAGATACTTTTATCGGTTCCGACATATCGTTTGAACGATGTGCCATGTCGATCGCATCTGGCAGAACGTAGCATCTGCCAGAACGCATATGTCAGAACGCGGCCGCTAGAACGCACCTCCGCCGCCTCCGCCGCCTCCACCGCCGGAACTGCCGCCACTGAAGCCCCCGCCGCCTCCCGAAGCCGACGAGTTGGTCGAGTTCGCGACAGAGAATGCACTGCTGATCGCATTATCGACGGAATCCACAGTCGTATCGAATGCATTCGTGAACGCTGCGAAATTGTTGAAGCTGTAACCGTACATGAAGGTCAGGTGCGTATTCTGCAGGTCTGCATCGGTGAATACAAGAGGAAGCTGTCTGATGACTTCCTTTGCAACTCCAAGCGAGATCGCATACACGAGGTAATGCTCCCACATTACTATCGAAGGCATCTCAGCCTTCTCCAGATTGCTGAAATCCTTCAGGAAGTTCTTGAAAGCATGCCACATCGCGTGTTGTTCGTTTCCGTAAGCAGTACGTCTTTTTAGCCTTGCGGAGAAGATCATCAGAATTATCGCCTGTATCACCAAAGCTGAGCCAACGGCTGATTTCAAGCCAGCCACAACCAATATTCCAAGTCCGATCCAGCCAAGCGAGGACAGTATGCCGATGAGCCGGCCAGTGCCGCAGGTCTCGTCAAAGAAATTATTTTTTTCGGCTTCCTCTTTGGAAAGACTTTGCCATTTCGAATAATCCTCGGTAAAATGGCGTGCGCCCGACGTGGATCTGCAATAATCCGAGATATCGTCCAGACGTACGCTGTATCCGTTTCCGACCCTGCCCAGGAACCAATCCATCAGGAAAGCTTCATGCCTCTTAAGGCTCACGTTGGGCGCCTGAGGATTGATTGCAAGGCTGTAGTCCTGCACTTCTTTATCCTTGAAGAATCCGTGCTTGACGTAGGTGTCATTGTTGAGCAGGAGCTGCTCCTTCCTTACAAGATCCATCAGCGTCGCCGTAATGTCGCGCGTACCTACGCCGCCCATCGACATCAGCACGCTCATTTCCGCGGGAGTATATTCGCCGGGTAGTTCCCTGTAATATTTACCTTCGAATCCAGGCTTGAACTCCTTGTCATATTTGAAATAGATCCAGAAGATAAGCAGGAACCAAAGGCAAAACGCCGTCACGCCGACCGCGTTGCCTATGGGTCTTATGGCTGCGTCCCTGGCCCGCTGTGCCTCCTGTTGCTTCCGTATTTCCTCCTGATGCTTCCGGTATGCCTCGACCTGGCGGCGAGCTTCCTCCCTCTGCCTGTTCGCTTCCTCGGCCTGTTGCTTTTCATTTGCCGCTATCTTTGGAAGCTCATCCTCTTTGACGACTCTGCCCGCCTGAGGTATCAGCGAGGTGGGGAACAGCACGAGCGTTTCCATCCAGTTTCCCGGAGGGAGATAATCCAACGTGAATTGCACGTTCCTTCCGTCGATTATTTCACTTTTTCCCGTCAGCGGACCATGGCCGTATACCTTTATATCGTTTGCCGAAGCGCCCTCGGGCAGCTGTATGTTTACGACTATGTTGCTTAAAGCCACTGTCCAGCCCGAATCTATTATCTTTCTGTTGAATTCGGCAATATCGTTATATCTGGTGCAGACATTGAGAAGGGTATATCTGTAAATGAATGTTTTACTCTGGCTGCTCGATTTTTCATAAACCTTGAAGCGCTCCAGATTGCCTTCCGTCACCATGTTATATGTCCCGGATGATCCTTCTGCGTCGAGGCTGTTTTCCGAATTGACCGAAAGCTCCCTTTCCGTACCGTTGTCGTCGACGTAAACCTTTACGCCTTGTATTCCGTCAGTGCTGTTGAAGTCGATATCGCGCAGAACTCCGTTGAAGCTGCCGTTGAACTGGTACGTAATCCTCTCTTCGATATTTGCTGAACCATCGGGCTGTACGCCGACATTTACCGCGTAGCCTTCTATAGTATAATACCTGGAGTCGGCATTGACCGTCCATCCGGATGAAAATACAGCCAATAGTGTGACTGCCGCAAGGATCAGCGACGTCAGTTTTCTTTTCATCTGAAACCTCCTGTCATATGGCGCCGGAATATGTATTTGTTCCGCCCCTTTAAATTCTATCACATTATACTGCATATTTATTATGTTTGTTTTTTTTGTTTTACTCCACTTTATGATGCAATTTTCCGTTTATTCTTTCTGAACGATATTGCACGCAACAGCTCCTGTGGCAGAGCAGGCCGCATAGCCATATAAAAGCAAAAGAAGGGTTCTGCTAACACTCTAATAAGCGGAACCCTTCTGTTACTTTATTCTATTTACTGAACGAATTCCTACAATGTTGTATATCATTACGGGAAAGTACTGTGAGATGGCAATCCGATGGCAATCCGATGGCAATTCGATTCTAGTGCGACGTATATCCTCCGTCAACGATCATGGATGTACCTGTGATAAACCCGGAAGCATCGCTTAGCAGAAAAGCAGCCGCATGAGCAACGTCTGCGGGTTTTCCGATTCCCAGAACCTGTCTCTTCATTAGTTCGGCTTCAAAATCCTTATTATTGACGATTGCCTTTAATCCGTCATATATTTTTGTTCCTATCATAGCGGGAGCAACTGAGTTGATTCTTATTTTCTTTGGGGCAAGATCCAGCGCCATGGATCTGATAGCGCTTTCAAGAGCTCCCTTACTTGCGCAATATGCAGTCAGGCCTCTGGCGCCCACCTTGCTTGATATGGATGAAATGGCAACTATACTGCCGCCTTTATTATTATTCTTCCGTTTTGAAAAATGCTTTGCGAGCTCTACAAAAGAAAAAAAGTTTACTGTCATTATGCTTCCTAAATCGCTTAATTTTAAGTACTGCAGAGGCATGGTTTGGGATATGCCTGCCGAATGTACCAGTCCGTCGAGCTTTAACCCGTTGGCACAGACATTGTCCATCATGCTTTCAATTTCATCCGGATTATTAAAGTCCAGCAAGCAATAGGAATGGTTGCCGGGTTCGAGTTCGTTATACGTATCCTTCAGCCTTTCCTCATTTCTTGCCACCATAATGACATTTGCGCCCAATTTGCTTAAGAGGATGGCGATCTCCCTGCCGATGCCGGAGGAAGCACCTGTGACCATTATATTTTTCCCGCTCAGATTCAATGGATTTATCATTATATCTCATACCTCTTTATAATAGTCATTGGTGTATATCATTGGAAGGCAAACAGATTTGTCCATTTCCAGATAAATGCCTCCCCAGGATAAGCCAATACCGAAGCCACATAAAAACAATTTTACCGGTCCGCTTGATTCCTCGTTCCCCAGCGCATCTACAAGGGTCACCGGGATGGACTCTCCGCTCGTATTGCCGTATTTTTCAATAGATATTGGCACTTTTTCCATGGGCAACTTCATTTTCTTTGCCAAATGCCTTATGATAAAACGATTGGCCTGGTGGAACACATACATGTCTATATCGTCCAGATTAATATTGTATTGGGACATGAAGCTTTCAATAGTCCGGGGAACATCTGTTATGGTGAAAGAGAAAATGTTTGATCCATTCATGGAAAGCTCGTATTCTGATTCATCCACGTCTTTTCTGCCCCTGCTTCTTGCATGGCCGGCAGGGACAATGATATTTTTATAACCGCTTCCTTTGGTCTTCAAAAAGTATTCTATATTTTTCCCTGCAGATCTTTCCAGTGCTGTGGCAGATCCTCCATCGCCGAAAATCATTGCTGTTGCACTGTCATTCTGGTTAATCCCGTAATTGCTGGTATCTCCGACAAGCAGGAGTACTCTGTTCAGATCCTGAGTCGAGATCATGGTAGCCGCCAGCCAGATACCGTAAACATAAGCCGAGCATCCCAGATTCACATCAAAGGCAATACAATCTTCGCTGAGCCCCAGCCTGTGCTGCAGAACGCAAGCGCTCGCCGGCACTGCATAATCAGGTGTCTGAGTGATGAGGATCAAAGCATCGACGGTAGAAGGCTCCCAGCCCAATTTTTCCAGCAGCCTTGTCGCTGCAGCATGGCACAAATCCGAGGTGCATTGCTCATCCAGAGCTACATACCTGGTTTCTACGCCTGTCATATTAATAAATTTCCGGACGTTTTCTTCCCCGAATACTTCGTTATATTCCTCGTTTTTTACTATATGATCGGGTACCGCACATGCTATTCCTTTGATTTCCACATCTTTCAATATTCCTGTTGCCAATTGATCTCACCTCATCCCATTTTATCAGTGATGTCTCTTACCGTTTTAAACCCCTTGACTTCCTCCGGTGTGAGCTCTTTTTTGAACATGCTGTCAAACATTGCAATTGTGGTTATGGAAGCTATCGAATCCCATTCTGTGAGTTGATCCAGCACAGTTTCCTCTCTTAACGTATCCTGTTCGACATCCAGTAAATTCTCGAGAATATTCAACTTTTCCTTAATGTCCATAAAAACTCTCCTTTTTGTCATAATGAAAATATTCAGCTGGGGTACTGTGTATGGTTGCATTTACTTTACATAATAGAATATGCTACCTTTTAAAATATGTGAAGTATTTGAAGAACATCCGAAGCAGTGGATATGACTTCGTAGAAGGCTGTTTTATCTACAGCCTTCTACCAATTCGCTTCTTATGCCGTCGAGAAGCTTTTCGAGTTTTCCCCTGCTGACTGAACCCTCGTAATATCCGATTGCAAATGTCAATATCCCGTTATAGCTGGAAGCTACGAGCAGAATTCCGGGCATGCGTATTGTCGGCGGAATAATGTAGGCGTCGGTTACCGAACTGTCGCCGAATTTAATCGGAGTCTTCGAAATAAAACCCAGATTGGATAATCCCGGAGAGCAATACCAACAATTCTTCATAAATAAGTCTGAAGCCTTTGATATGAATTTGGAAAACGCAAGAAACTGGTAAAAACTTATCAACTCAGCATGTTCTGCTCCCGTAGCGCATTGATAACCGGGATTTTTGCTTTTTTTACGATCCATCACGGATACCACTCTCGCAAGCGTTCTTTCAAAGGGTTCATCCTTTAATCTTGCGATTCTTAATACGATCCCTCCCGAAAGGTTTCGTATTGCCGAAGCCCTGTTATCGGGAAGGTACCGGCGCAAATCTATCGTCAGGCCGATATCCATGGGAACATGGTATGGAGGCCTGGATATTTTAAACATTGCTCTATAGAACGCGGTAAGAATCAGATCATTGATTGTAGCCCCACGTTCCTTTCCGTATTTTGACATGGAATCCAACAGCCCGTCGGGGAGCCTGCATACCACAAAGGGAGTGATATTCTTCTGCCCTGCGGACTTCCACAGGAATGGCCATACGGTTCTGGGGGCTTCCACCACGGAATTGTCCAACTCAGGGTGCTTTATTCCAAGGTTTTTATATATTTTAATGTGGTCCTCATTGTCACGTATACTCGGTTCCGGCACATAAGCGCCATTTCCACAAGTATCGGAATAAATCCTGGACAGAAGGTGGATATATTCCTTTGCACCGGCTCCGTCGCAGCATGTATGGTTGAGCTTTATAACTATGGTATCACATTGCTCCGAACGTATCAGCCTTACTTTAACCATGGGGTCGCGATCCATATCCAAAGGACTTTCCAAAAACCTGTTAACAGCTTCTTCAGTATTATCAGTCTCCTCGATTGAGCAAAACATTGTATTGTCAATATCTTTCAGACGTTTCCAATACGGGGGGTCATGTTCTATAAACCTGCATCCCAAGACCGGCTCCGCGTCAACTGATAATCGTACCGCAGCGGAGAGCTTATCGAAGTCTATTCTATCATCGAGCTTCATGACTGCCTGGATCTGGTAATTACCCATTCCGTACCGTGCGACATAATTGCCGTAATCGTGCGCGAATGCTGGCATAACGTCCGGACTGCCTTCCGGAACCGGGTTATTCATATTGGCAAATTTGGAAAACGGCTTGCCGATAGCTTTTAAATTCATAACCAACTGCTCCTTACGAATTAAATTTATACTGTTTACTGAATGTAATTACATTTACATAATGATATTCTGCTGCAATACCATATTATGAAGCTGTAAATGCAAGTGTCACAAAAAAGTTAACATAAATGATAGATGTAACACTTGGGCCTGCACAGCCATAATATAGTATTACAAGGTTTACTGCTGTTTTTGAAATAATTTATGTTTACACGCGAATTGTTAGAAGCATCAGTATTCAGTAAAAATAATGTTAGGAGTGTAATCAGTTATGGAAATTAAATATGGCAACATAAAAATGACAATTCCTTATGAAAAATTTTTATTGAAATACAGCATGGAAAATCCTTTTGGCGCTATGTTTTCTAAACGCAACCAGGATTTCGAAGTTTTTTTCAAAAAGGCTGCCGCAGATTATGCCAGTTATTTTGAAGAATACAGAAAGTGGATGGAAAAGTTTGTTGGTGAAATGAGCAAGCCTGGCAAAAGCGAGGAATAGATAGAAATGACAACAAAAATTGACTTCCCTGTTCTATTTACTGAAGTAGACAGGATGGGTATCGTACATCATTCGAATTATCCGCTGTGGTTTGAAAAGAGCAGGCAGGATTATTTGAGAAAGGCAGGAGTTTCTATTTCAAAAATTGCCGGTCAAGGCTTCTTTCTTCCTCTTTCTGAAATTGAATGCAAATTTAAGCGTCCGGCAAAATATGGCGACGTGGTACTTGTCATAACAAAAATATTATCTATGTCCTGTGTTAGGACAGAATTTGGATACGAGGTGTTCAACAAGGCCAAAGGGAAGTTGCTTGCAACCGGCAAGACGGTCCATGTATGGACTAATCCTAAGGTAGAGCCGGTAAATATGGAAAAGGAAGCTCCGGATGTTTATCGGGGGCTAAAGCAGTTTTTCGAGTCCAAGGATAATACTTAGGCCGGCGACTGTTTTAGCCGGCATAATATCTATGCCTCGGAAAGGGAGGTATGCATGGAAAAGGGAGAGCTGTTGGGAAAAGGTATGACCGCCGAAGTATACAGGTGGGGTCATGATAAAGTATTAAAGCTTTATTGGAGTAACTATGGCGAGGAATGGGTAAGGTATGAGGTTGAAATCGGCCAAAAGATTCATGAGGCAGGCGTATCTTCACCTGCCGTATTTGATATGGTGGAAATTGACGGGCGCAAAGGGATAATTTTTGAAAGGGTATTCGGGAAGACATTAACCGGCATGATTTTTAAGCAGCCCTGGTTGTTCGGAAGCTGCGTATACCAAATGGCGGGGTTTCAAAACAATATTCATAAGCATCATACGGACGGTATACCTTCTCAAAAGGAAAAGTTTACACGAACCATTTCACTTTCTTCTGAAATACTTGGTGACAAGGTAAAACAAATACTGGATTATATCGACAGATTGCCGGATGGCGACAACATCTGTCATGGAGATATGTATCTGAGTAATATAATCAATTCCGGCGATAAGCTTGTGGCCATTGATTGGAGCAGCGGCTACAGGGGAGACCCTTCGGGAGATGTTGCCAGAACATGTCTGATAATCAATTCACCCGCTGTGCTTCCCGGAACCCCTGGTATTCTGGCGGCTATGTCAAAATTTCCGAAGGCATTGACCTGCAGTACCTACTTAAATGAGTATATGAGGGTATCAAAGACCAGATTTGAGGATATTGACGCATGGGTACTTCCGGTGGCGGCAGCCAAACTTAAAGACAGGATACCAGGAGAGGAAAAGTGGTTAATGAAAATTATAAACAAACGGTTGGAAAAGCTTGAAGATTAGCATTGATTTTGATCTATCCGGAGTGGACATAAAATGGAAATAAAAATTAAGTTTGACGATACCACATTGAAAAAATTTTATGGGGAGTTTTTTAAAAAAGGCAACAGCTCGGGAAATCCTTTTGAAATGGTTTCCAAGCTTAATATGGACTTATATAACAAGTTTTATGATAATATGCCCCAAAGCATACTCGGTTACTATAAATTGTTTAGCGAAATGCTCGAGAAATACCTCGATATCATCAAACCCGGGATTGGCAAGATTCCGGACAGCCCGGACGTTCTGCCGGCAAACGGGCATGACGTGTATAATTATGTCGCCCGCTACGGGACCGGGAATTTTCATTGTCAGGCTATCGTGAAGCTCGACGGGAAATTGGATTTTAATAAGTTAACAAAAGCAGTAAGACTGTCCTTTGACGCAGAACCGGTCTTAGGCTGCAAATTTGTCGAAAGCAATCCGCCATACTGGAAACGTATGGGGAATATCGACAAAGTAAAGTTTTGCACTTTTGAGGAAGCCGATGATATTGATGAAGCTGTTCAGAGGTTTATGGAAAGTCCCCTTGATATGGATAAGGATGCAAAGATAAAAGTAAAACTGATCCGGTCTGAGCCATATGATACCGTGGCGATAAAAGCCAATCACGCATGTTGCGATGGAACCGGGATTAAAGAGTATGTCCAGCTTCTTTCAGATATATATTCCAAAATTCTTTCTGGAGATAAATTAATTCCAATACCCTCAAAACGCGGAAGGGACGACCAGGACAGGTTGTTCAACAGTCTGGGGATAACGGACCCGGATGCTTTATGGATTCCGGGGTCGGATGTCACAATACCAACATGGGCGTTCCCCTGGATACAGGGCACTTCCAACGCTACCCGCATTGTAACCTGCAGACTGCTGCCGGACCAGATGGATATGATCGCAAGCTATGCAAAGTCCAGAAACGTCACAATTAATGATCTGATTATTACAGCATACTGCAGAGCAATGCTTGAAATGGGGCAGCCGGTGTACGGCGTTCCTATGGGTATAAATATTACGGTTGATTTGCGTCGATATCTCCCCGATAAAAAGACTGAAGCCATAAGGAATTTGTCAGGCTCGTCGAATATCTGGCTTTCCATGGTTGAAAATGAAGCTTTTGGCGATACGTTGTCCAGGGTTGCTTTTTTGACGAATGAAATGAAAAAGGGCTATCCCGGACTGCAAAGCGCTATAGGCTTGGAACGTTTGGAAAAGATCAGCTTTAGGGAGACTCTCGCCTATTATCAAGCTAGCTCGAAGGTTGGGAAAAATTTGCCGGATTGTCCTGCTTTTTATGGTAACAGATGTGTGCCGGCTTTATCCAACCTGGGCGTTATATCAAAGGAACTAATTAAATTCGGCGCTGTAAATGCTATTGACTACTATATTATACCTCCTGTCGTCAGCGCACCCGGAATACTGCTGGTTGCCGGTACCTACAACGGTATAATGACCATGGGGGCAGGTTTTTTTGAAAATACGGTTCCTCACGCTGATATGAAAAAACTTGTTAACAATATAAAGGATGAATTGCTTAAAGGCTGCGTACAAGAAAGCTAAAATCAGTCCAGGCTCTTTCTGAACCGGAGGACGGCGACGGTCAGTATGATTACAGTAAACAGACACAGCGCAAGCACATCGTCCCAGAGAAAGCCTACTCCAACGCCTTTTAACATGATGCCGCGGACTATATCGAGGAAATAGGTCAGTGGTATGGCGTAGCCCAAAGCCGAGACTGCAACGGGCATTGCCTCCCTCGGGAAAACAAATCCCGAGAGCAGTATGCTCGGAAGCAGTACGAGGACCATGACCATCATAGCCTGCATCTGGTTGCTTGCGAACGTCGAAATCAGCATTCCAATGGATAGAGAGCAGTAGACGAACAGGAAGCCGAGCAGCAGCAGCAGCGCCAGGCTTCCTGATACTCCTACGCCGAACCAGAATATGCATATGGCCAGCGTAAAAAGAAAGCCCGAATAGCCAATTATAATGTATGGCGCCAGCTTTCCGAGGATCAGCTCGGGCGACCTGATCGGAGTTACTATCAGCTGTTCTATCGTGCCGCGTTCCTTTTCGCGCACCAGGGCGAAGGCGGTCAGCATGATCGTTATATTCTGCAATATCAGTCCCACAAGGCCCGGGATGGTGAATCTCGTGCTCTTCAGGTTGGGATTGTACCATACTTTTGCATTGAGGCTGACGCCCGGCAGTTTTCCCGCCGATACTCCGAGTTTTTTCATTTCGCCGTTTTTCATATCGAGAGAATACATCTGTGAAACGAGCAGGCCGCTGTTCAGGGCTGTTCGGGCGGTAGTCGGATCGGCGCCGTCGATGATCAGCTCCGTCTGGGGCTCGTTGTTCTTTTTGAGCTGCTTTGCGTAATCCGAAGGTATGATGATAGCCGCCTTTGCCTTCCCTGCGTCTATTGCGTCGGACAGCTCGCCTTCGCTTGTAACATAACCGGTAATATAAAAGCTGCCCGAGGCCTCAAATTTGTCGATATAGGCGCGGCTTTCCTGCGTCCTGCTCTGATCGAATACGACGGTGGAGATATTATCGACCTCCGTATTAACGGCGTATCCGAAGAGCAGCATCATTACTATCGGCATGGCAAACGGAAGGCGAAGGCTGATAGGATCCCGCTTGACCTGTATGAATTCCTTTTTAATTATAGTTATGAATCTCTTCCAGTTGAAATTTTTCATCGGGATTCACCTCCGTGCAGAAATTTCAATTCCTTGAAGGTAGAGCTGACTTTCCGGTTTGTTGCTTTCTCCACGTAAAGAATGAATACGTCTTCAAGGTTCGAAGCATTGTTTCTGGCAAGCAGCTCCTGCGGAGCTGCAATGTCCATTATGCGGCCGTTGAATATGAAGCCTGTGATATCGCAGCTTTCCGCCTCATCCATGTAGTGCGTGCTGACCAGTATCGTAATGCCTTGTGAGGATAATTCGTGTATGATTTCCCAGAATATCCTCCTCGAGACAGGATCAACGCCCGCCGTCGGTTCGTCGAGCACCAGAAATTCAGGCTTGTGTATCAAAGCGCACCCAAGCGCAAGCCTCTGCTTCCAGCCGCCGGAGAGCGAACCCGCCAGGCTTTTTTCCTTGCCCTCGAGGCTTGCCATCAGGATAAGATCCTTTTTTCGTTCGTCGACGGTTTCTTTGCCGAGGCCATAGATACCGCCGTAAAAGTCCAGGTTTTCCTCTACGGTCAGATCCTCGTAAAGGCTGAAGCGCTGGGACATATAACCGAGATTCTGCCTGATCGGTTCGGTATCCTTGATTATGTCGAGACCCATTACACGTCCGCTGCCCGAGGTGGGGGTAAGCACGCCGCACAGCATGCGGATGGTGGTCGATTTACCCGAACCATTCGGGCCAAGGAAGCCGAAGATTTTGCCCTTTGGAATTTGAAAGCTTATACGGTCGACAGCCGTAAAGCTGCCGAATTTCTTTGTCAACTGCTCGACTTCAATAGCGTTTGAGATATTATGATTAACCATGACCACACCCCCTCAGGCATGAAGCGGTATGATCGCGTCGAGTGTCATGCCGGGCCTCAGTAAATCCGTCTTTTCGAGTATCTTTATCTTTGTTCTGAACACGGTATTCTCTTTTGCATCTTCCGTTTCGGTGTTTTTGGGAGTGAATTCGGCATTCTCAGCTATCTGTACTATCCGGCCTTTTATGGTTCCATTGCCGAGAGCCTTGACGCGCAGGTCCAGTTCCTGCCCGTTTGCTATATCTGCCAGGTATTTTTGAGGGACGAAAACGTATGCCCACAGATCGCCCTGATCGGAAACAGTTGCAATGCTGGCGCCTGTATTGACAAGATCGCCTGCCTTGACATTCTCAAGCGACAATATGCCGTCTGTAGCCGAACGGACCTGGTATTTGCCAAGTACGAGCTTTGCCTGCTCGAGCGCCAGCCGCGACTGTTCGAGATCTGCCTCGGCAGCTTTTATAGTCTGGGTAGTGGAGCCTGATTTCAGCAGCTCTTCCTGTACTTTGGCGGATTCGAGCTGTGTTTTCTGGGTATCGAGCTGCTTTATGGCTATATCAAGCTGCTGTTTCGAGGTGTCCGCCTTGTATTTTGCGTCGTCTACTTCGCTGTCGGCGGCCGCATTATCGTCATGGAGCTTCTTTACGTCTTCATATTTCTTTAGCGCGTAATTATAGGTCGTTTGGGCATTTTTCAGGTTTGTTGAGGCATTGTTCACTGCGAGCTCGGCAGACTTCACGGACAGACCGGCCTGTTCCAGCTGCTGGGGGCGATTTCCCACCCTGAGCTCCTCGAGTTTTGCTTCTTTCATATCTACGACGGCCTGCTGCTGCTCGACGGTGATTTCCTGCATGCTTTGATCCAGTACAGCCAGGATATCACCTTTTTTGACGGCGTCGCCTTCCTGCTTTTCAACGCTCATTACCTTGCCCGACACTTCGGAACTGACCTCCGTCTGAGTCGCCTCGACCGTACCGCTGAGTTCGAGCGCGCTTATGCTGCCGCAGCCTGTGAATAGGAGGGCCGGTGTGAGGAACGTCAATAGAACAAGTATATGGACGATAAGTGTTCTTTTCATCATGAATAGCCTCCTTTTTGCAGTCCGATTTATGTTTACCGGCTGCCTGTCAATGCGTCTATTTATCAGGGGCTCTCCTTGGAACCAGCCCGTATAGAAGAATGTCTATCACCTGATCGATTTCGGCTTCGAAATCCGCGATGCTTGTTTTGTTATTGAACAACAGCTTCTGTGCTATCAAAGAGGCAAGACAGCCCATCGTACTGCGGAGCATGGCGGTCGATGATATGTCGCTCCGTATCAGGCCGCGTTCCTTGAGTTTTTCCTGTGCTGTGCCTATCATTTTTATTCCTTTCGGGAGGATGCTCTGATATAGTGCTTCCCTTATATCTTCGTGGAACATGGCTTCGGAAATCATTATCCTCGCAAGAGGGAAGAATGATTCGGCCAGCTTCAGCCTATCGTACAGCAGTTCCCTGAACAGGGAACGGAGATCCTTCTCATCTGCGTTTTCCAGGATTTTTTCGATGCTTGAAAAAATAAGTTTGCTGCCGAATGAATTTATAAAATGGATCAGGATGCTGTGCAGTATATCTTTTTTGGTCTTGTAATACCTGAAGATCGTACCCTCGGCAACTCCGGCATTTTTGGCTATTTCGCTCGTGGTGGAGGCGCTGTACCCCTTTTCTGAGAAAACGGCTATTGCCGCCTTGAGTATCTTTTTTTCCTTTTCCGGCATGTCAAGTCCGGAAAGATCGAATTCTTCCATTGTTAACCCTCCTTTGCGAAGCCTGAACTTTTGGGTTTCAGGTTATCTGCATATTGCATTACAGAATAATGAGTGAGTACTCACTCATTATTCTAAAACTAATTAGTAAATCTTGCAACTGCTTTTCAAAATTACTTACAAATGAAAAAAGCTGCTGAATCAAATTTTTGATAAATACCCGCAGATTGTATATTTGAGCATGTTTTAATCAGACAATATGAGCATGGGATTGTTTTACAAAAGGCGGATGGTGTTTCGTGAAGAATAAAGAGAAAAAAAAAGAAAAGAAAAATAAATTGATAAAATACCTGAAATATATCGCCATAGGTCTGGTTACAGGGACGGCGAACGGGTTGTTCGGCTCAGGCGGCGGAACGATAGCTGTCCCGGCAATGGTGCATTTTCTCGGCGCCGAGGAGCACAAGGCGCACGCGACGGCAATTTCCGTCATACTGCCGTTGACGGTAGTGAGTTCGGTATTCTATATTTCAAAAGGCTATGCCGACTGGGGCCTTACGCTAAAGGTTACCATCGGCGGCCTTGCAGGCGGCTACATAGGAGCCCGGCTTCTGAATGTCTGCCCCGAGAAATGGCTGAGAAGGATTTTTGCAATTTTTATGGCTGCGGCCGGGATCAGGATGATCCTTTAGGAAGTGGGAAAGGTGTGGGAAAGTGAGTCAAGGTCCCTGTCCACTGTCCCACCCGTACCGGTTGCGGCGGAAAGGCTGATGTTTTGTTCGATACACGTACGGTCATATTATTCCTGATTGGAGTGGCTGCAGGCATTATAAGCGGGATGGGGATGGGCGGCGGCGCCATACTTATACCGGCGCTTGTGCTTGCCATCAACCCCGAGCAGCACATTGCACAGAGCGTGAACCTGCTGTTTTTCGTGCCTACGGCGGTAGTTGCGCTGATCATACATATAAAAAACAAACAGATCGATTTCAAAATGGCGTGGCCAATTATCATATCAGGACTATGCGGTGCGTTTCTCGGCTCTCTGCTGGCTGCCCGGCTCGGAGGAGGGCAGCTGAAAAAGCTCTTTGGCTGGTTTCTCATTGCGATGAGTATTTATGAAATGTTCAGGAAGGGGAAGCAGGAAAAGCAAATAAAACAGTGAAACCGTGAAGGCCGCGCCGGGAAGAAAAACCGCTGAAAGCATGGCTAAAATGGAATTATCTTTTTCACTTAAGTCGGAAATATAAAGGCTGTTAAGGACTTCACAAAGCTGATGCATTAATGGTATAATATTTAATCAATCCATGACATGAAGGAGGATTGCATTGGGTATCGACAAAATCGCAGACAAGGCATATACGATCCTTGAGGACAAGAAAGCCAGAAATATAGAGATAATCGATATAACGGAGGTCTCCACTCTTGCGGATTATTTCATAATAGCAAGCGGTACCTCCACCACACATATAAGGACCATAGCGGATGAGTTGGAGTTCAGGATGGGTGAGGCGGGTTACAACCTGATCCATAAGGAAGGTTACGAGAGCGCCAGATGGATTTTACTCGATTTCGGAGAGCTTGTGATACATGTTTTCCACGAGGAGGACAGGAGCTTTTATAATCTGGAGAGACTCTGGTCGGACGGAAAATTCAGGACACCTGACGATACAAGGATGTAACGCGAAAGGAGCTGTTCATATTGTCTTATTCAACAAAGACGGACGAAAAGTGGCAAAAAAAGTGGGAAGATACCGGACTATACAGGTTTGACAGGGAAAATACCGATAAAAAGCTGTATTGCCTCGAGATGTTCTCATATCCTTCGGGCGCCAAGCTGCACATAGGGCACTGGTATAATTTCGGGCTTACCGACAGCTGGGCGAGATTCAAGAGTATGCAGGGCTACAATGTTTTCCATCCCATGGGTTTTGATGCGTTCGGCCTGCCGGCTGAGAACTATGCTATAAAGACCGGTATCCATCCGAAGGATTCTACTTATCAGAATATAAGGACAATGGAAGGACAGCTGAAAAAAATGGGCGCGACGTATGACTGGGATTATGAGGTCATCACCTGCGACCCCGAATATTACAAATGGACCGAATGGATATTCCTGAAGCTTTACGAGCGCGGACTCGCGTACAGGAAGAAGGCGCCGGTAAACTGGTGCCCGGGCTGCAAGACCGTCCTTGCAAACGAGCAGGTCGTCGACGGCGCCTGTGAAAGATGCAAGACTGAAGTTACAAAGAAGGATCTTACACAGTGGTTTTATAAAATAACAGATTACGCGCAGGAGCTGCTGGATTGTCTGCCCGGACTGGACTGGCCCGAGAAGACGAAGAAGATACAGCAGAACTGGATAGGCAGGTCGGAGGGCGCCGAGCTCGTATTCGAAGGCGCTGACGGCAGTTTCAGCTTCAAGGTGTTCACGACCCGCGCGGATACGCTGTACGGTGTGACCTATGTAGTGCTGGCTCCGGAAAACGAACTCGTAGACAGGATCACAACGCCGGACCGCAAGGCCGCAGTAGAAAAATACAGGGATTTCGCAAAGAAACAGACTGAAATAGAGAGGCTCTCTACCGCGCGTGAAAAAACGGGAGTCTTTACGGGCGCTTATGCGATAAATCCGGTCAACGGCGACAAGGTTCCGATCTGGATAGCGGATTATGTGCTGGCCGGTTACGGAACGGGCTGCGTTATGGCAGTACCGGCGCACGATGAAAGGGATTTCGATTTTGCAAACAAGTACGAGCTGCCTGTAAAGCGCGTTATCAGGAGCGCTGATGGGGCGGACGATACACTCCCGTTCTGTGACGACGGCATTCTTACGGACAGCGCCGAGTTCTCGGGAACCGGTTCCGACGATGCCAGAAGGGCAATAGTAGGAAAGCTCGGCAAAGTGGGCAGGGGAGAGATGAAGATCAATTACAGGCTCAGGGACTGGCTGGTTTCGAGGCAGCGTTACTGGGGAGCACCGATACCGGTGATTCACTGCGAGCACTGCGGCGTCGTACCGGTACCCGAAAAGGATCTGCCTGTGGTGCTTCCTTACAATGTGGAATTCAAACCGGACGGTGAGTCGCCATTGGCAAAGTGTGAGGAATTCATGAACGTGCCTTGTCCGAAGTGCGGAAAACCTGCCAGAAGAGATCCGGACACGCTCGATACCTTCGTGTGTTCCTCCTGGTATTACCTGCGCTATCCCGACAATAAGAACTCTGATAAAGCGTTCGACACCGAATGGATAGACAATATCCTCCCTGTAGACAAGTATGTCGGAGGCGCGGAACATGCCGCAATGCACCTGCTGTACGCGCGGTTCTTCACCAAGGCCTTGCGCGACATGGGGTACCTGCATTTCGACGAACCGTTCCTGTCGCTGGTTCACCAGGGAACGATTCTCGGGCCTGACGGGAACAGGATGAGCAAGTCCAAGGGAAATACGATTTCACCGGATGATTATATAGTAGAGAACGGTTCCGACGTATTCAGGATGTACCTGGCCTTCGGTTTCGCCTATACGGAGGGCGGGCCCTGGAGCGACGACGGTATCAAGGCTATTTCGAGGTTTATGGCAAGAGTGGAGAGGCTGGTCGAGGGCGCAGCGGAGCTTAAGGATGTTCCGGCAGACGAACCGTTTGGCAGCGACGAAAAGGAGCTCAACTTTGTCAGAAATATGGCGATTAAAGGCGTCACAGATGATACCGAGAGGTTCCAGTTCAACACGTCCATCGCAAGGCTGATGGAGCAAGTAAACGCGCTTTACAAGTACGATTCGCAGGGCAGGAAAAATGCTTCGCTGTATGTAGCTACGATAATAGATATGCTCAAGCTCATGGCTCCGTTCGCGCCGCATCTGTCCGAAGAACTCTGGGAGAAGATGGGCAAGCCCTACTCCATATTCAATGAGAAGTGGCCGTCATGGGACGCCGCCGCTCTTGTGAGGGATGAGGTGGAGATAGTTGTCCAGCTGAACGGGAAAATCAAGGACAAGATAACGCTCCCGTCGGGGCTCGACAGCAAGCAGACGGAAGAAGAGGCAATGAAGCTCGAAAAGGTGACGGCTCTGATCGAAGGCAAGACCGTGGTAAAGGTCATAGCAGTACCGGGCAGGCTTCTGAACATAGTCGTGAGATAAGTGAAGTGAAACAGGGGGCGGTTCAAAAAAGAACCGTCCCCTATTTCATTAGCCTATTTTTTCAACGTAACGTTTGATCTTTTTGGTGGAAGTCTTGGCGAATTCCTCTTCACGTATGGTAAAGCGGCGGATGCGCTTATACAGCGGCATATTCCTGTTCACATTCTTAACTTCGATGTCGATTATCCTGAAGACTTCGTCCTGTGTTACCTCGGTTTTTTCAAGCTTCTCCCGGATTACATCCATCGACGGCACTATCATCGCGTATACGAAGGTCTCCTCCGAGGCTTCGTCGTCCTTGCCGTAAACCATGGACTCCGCTATAAACGGCGATTTGTCCAGGTATGCTTCGACCTCTTCAGGATATATGTTCTTGCCGTTCTTGGTAACGATGACGTTCTTCTTCCTACCGGTTATGCTGAAGAAGCCTTCCTTGTTCATTTTCCCGAGGTCTCCAGTGAAGAACCAGCCGTCTCTTATTACTTTTTCGGTGGCAAGCTTGTTTTCGAAATAACCGAGCATTACATTGTCGCCTTTTACGATCAATTCGCCTATGCCTTCCTTGTTCGGCTTGTAAATCATTACTTCGTCTATGGGGAGAGGCAGGCCGATAGAGCCATCCCTGTATTTTTCAAGCTGGTTTACCGTTACGATCGGGGAGCACTCGGTCAGGCCATAACCCTGGAGCATGGCGATACCGAAGCTTCGGAAGCCCTTTGAAACTTCAGGATCTATAGCTGCCGCGCCCGATATTATCAGTCTGACCTTTCCGCCTATATTGTCGTGGATTTGTTTGAAAAGCTTTCTCCTGATATCGATACCCAGCAGATTATATGCCAGATCGCTTATGAACAGCGCAATTTTTGCCTTCCTCGCTGTAGCCTTGCTCTTGTTGATATTTTCCCAGACCTTTTTATACATGGATTCGAGCAGCAGCGGTACTGCGAGCAATATCGTCGGACTGGTTTCCTTCATGTTCTTCGCTATGTGCTTGAGCCCTTCTATGAACGAGATCCTGCAGCCGTTGTACAGCATCAGCAGAAAGCTCGTCGTGCAAGCATAGGTATGGTGCAGCGGGAGCATACAGAGCGTCGAATCCTTGTCGTCTATATAGAGCACCGAACAAACGGACATGATATCGGATACCAGGTTCTTGTGGGAGAGCATAACTCCTTTTGCCAGATCGGTAGTACCGGAGGTGAAAATAAGGATGCCGAATGCTTCGGGATCTACGGCCGCATCGAGGTAAGAGCGGTCACCCCCGTCCATTAGCATATTACCTTTTCCGATCAGCTTCCTGAGGGACAGGAAGCCTTCCACGTCATCTTCCGCATCCATATTGATATAATACTCGCAAGAAGAAATGGAGCTTGCGATAGCCCTCATATCCTTTTCATGTTTTCCCGAGAAGATTATTGCGCTGGCATTCGAACGCACCAGCAGGTTTTCGACCTCGGGCAGCGGCAGCTCCCTGTCGAGAGGGACAACTATGCCCGCGCCGCTTGCTATTGAAAGATAGGAAAGACACCATTCATACCGATTTTCACCGATAATCGCGATAAATTTATCCTGTAGACCAAGACTGATCAATGCAGTTCCCAGCGCGTCGGTTTCGCGTTTGAAATCCCTGAAGGTAACTCCCTTGTAGCCGTCATTTGATGTCTTAAGCCAGAATGCGTCTTTTTCGCCGAACAAATTTACGCTCTGTTCAAGCATGTCTTTAAGATCGGTAATTTCCCGGACCTTGCGAATAGCTTTTGACGTCATTTTCACAACACTCCTTGAAGGGATATTACTTGAAAATCGGCATTTTTACGATTCTCTGTTCCTATATTATATATTACGTAACGTGGAATAGTAAATACTACAAAAATCAGGAGTATTTTCGGGAATTCACTCTGCGCGAGATGCGCCTCAGAGTTGCGCGGAGCAGAAGGAAGAAGAGGAGGAACCCTGCAATATATAATCCAATCCTTACAAAAATATTATTCACGGCAGTTTTTATCTTACTTGACAGAGTGACAGGCGCAGGCTTGGGTTCGATGCTTCTGGCTGCGACCAGGTCGACCTTTCCTATGGATACGTCATTCTTTGTAAATTCGACGTACCCGATTATATCGTCCTTGTTGACCGGCGCCGTAATGTTTGCCGATATGTGGGGTATCTCTTTCACATTCTGCGGGTCAGAAGACTTCGGCACTATGCATGAAAGGCTGCTAGTGGTCACAAGGTCAAGGCCGTATATATCCGCGGCATTTTCGACCTTTATATTGCGATAGACCTTACCCTTTTCAAGCAAGTTCACTTTCTTGAAATTGTTGAAGCCGTAGTCGAGCAACTCCTTCGAATAGGTCCTTACTTTTTCCTGCGCACCTTCGTTTTTGACGCCCATGACTACGGAAATAAGCTCCAGGCCGTTTTTATCCTTAGCGGATGAAACGAGATTGTAGCCTGCCTGACCGGTATATCCGGTTTTGATCCCGTCAATGACATAAAGATCGCTTTTGTCGGTGATCATCAGTTTGTTTGTATTGGCGAGTACAGGCCATTCGGGATGCTTGTTGGTCGGGGGCATTTGAAGGTTGGTCGAACTTACGATCTTCCGGAATTCGGGGAAGGTCATGGCATAGCGTGCGAATCTGGCCATGTCGGCAGCAGTCGTATAATGATCCGGGTCATGCATTCCGTTGGTATTTGCAAAATGAGTATCGGTTGCGCCGAGCTCCTTTGCCTTTTCATTCATCATGCCGATGAATGCCTGACGGCTGTCGGCAACGTTTTCTGCAATTATATTGGCGGTTTCGTTGGCGGAACATATGAGAAGCGCCTGGAGAAGGTTTTCAAGCTTGATCTGCTCTCCGGCGATGATACCGATATTGCTGCCATCCGGGCCGATATCGTCTATAGCGGACTGACCGGCTGTCATGACGCGGTTCAGGTCGCCGTTTTCCAGCGCGAGTATGGCCGTCATTATTTTTGTCGTGCTGGCCGGATAAACCTGTGAATCCGGGTTTTTTTCACACAGGACGTCGCCTGTTTCGCAATCTATCAGGATATAGGCGCCGGCATTGGGAGCGGGCGGTTGCTCGATCGCAAAAGTGGTATTTGACAGGAAGAAGAACAGTACCATTGCCAACGTAAGCAGCCTTTTCATCTGTACCTCCGGGTATTTTATTACATTTTAAGTATATCAGAAAATCATTTCATTTAGTTAAAATATATTTAAATATTTTTGGAAAAAAGAGGAAAAAGTAATAAAAAGGGAGAATTATACAATTGCGGAGGATGATCATAATGAAGCTCAACATATTCGGCAGGGAAATAACTCTTAAAAAGCAAGCCGTTGTGGCCGGGACTGCAATACTTCTGCTGTTGGGATGTCTGGCAGGCTATATTTTTTTGAGGCAGGATAACGATATAATTATTGAAGCCGGCAGCGATCAGGCCGGTACATATACGACAGGTACCGCAATCACCGCGGACGTGGGCGGAAATACGGCGCCAGGCAGTTTGTCCGACGCACCGGCCGACGGCGTGCCGGCGATGGAACGCAACGTGCCGGCGGAAGGGACGATCTGCGTTTATGTCGTCGGCTGCGTAAAGCAGCCGGGAATAGTGACTATCAAAAAAGGACAGCTGATCAACGATGCGGTTATGGCTGCGGGTGGGCTTACAAGCGAAGCGGATGCCGGGAATATAAATCTGGTCTATTCTCTGAATGAAAATGTAATGCTAAACATAAAATCTAAACAGAAGCCGGAGCAGACCGATGCTTCAAAACAACCGGCGGCAGATGTGAAGAATTCCGCCGCAAAGAAACCGGGTGAGGCGACTCAGGATACATCCGGAAATCCGAACGCAGGACTTGGCAGCGGAGCCGAGCTTATCAGTGAAAGCGGGAGCGGCGCCGTAATATCGGGCGGAAGCGCTGCCGGCGGCAGTATCCCGTTAAAAGGCAGCGGCAAAAACCTCGTCAATATAAATACGGCAGAGGAGGATGAACTCGATACCCTTCCCGGAGTCGGCGCGGCTACGGCAAGAGAAATCATAGCTTTCAGGGAAAAGAACGGCAAATTCATCCGAATCGAAGATATAATGAAGGTGCCGAGGATAAAACAAAGCCGGTTCGACAGCATCAGGGATTATATTACGGTAGATTGATACTGCGGTGAAAGCCGGTAACGGCTTCTCTGAAACGGGAACAAATGCGGCTCCCGTGTCGTCCAATATTAGTACAAAGGGGAGGGTCAATGTGAAAAGGTTATTTTTTTCTGTATTTCTTATAATTGCAATATTGTCGTTTTCAGGCTGCAGCCTGCCTGGCGCCAATAACAACGAGAGCACCGGTTCAGAGAGCACACTGCAGAACGGCACACCTGCCGAAAACACGGCGGACGGACAACAGGACGACGCTTCCGTGAATCCGGACCAGGAGGAAGAGACCTCGCAGAGCTCGGCAGTCAATGCAAAAACAGTCAAGGTAACTCTATACTTTCCGACTGAAGACAACAGCGGCATAAAAACCGAGGAAAGAGACATACAGGTAGTTGACGGAGCCATTCTGAAAGCATGCATCACGGCTCTGACCGAAGGACCGAAAACGGAAGGGCTGCGCAATCCGATACCCGAGGGTGCCAAACTCCTGGGCATATCGGTACATGACAAAGTTGCGACGGTGGATTTCTCGAATGAATTTCAGAAAACGAACGGCATTTCCGAAATCACCACAAGATTCTCAGTTGTTAATACTCTCACGGGGATCAGCGGGGTCGAAAAGGTCCGCCTCCATATAAACGGGGAAGAGATGATAGGCGCCAGCGGAATGCCTCTTGGGGAAATAGGGCCTGTATCTCTTGACGTAAATGGTATGCCTGTCGCAGGTGAAATGAAAACTGTTAAGCTTTACTTCTCCGATTCCAACGCGGAATACATTGTCGGAGAGAGAAGGGACATAGCGGTGGAAGCCGGTGAATCCATCGAAGAGGCGGCATTGAAGGAATTGTTGAAGGGTCCCGTCAATGAGAACCTGTGGGATGCCATTCCGGACGGCACGAAGCTGCTTTCTGTCAGTACGAAGAATGGCCTGTGTACGGTCAACCTGTCAAAGGAATACGTCGACAACAGCCCCGGCGGTACTGCAAGCGAACGCATGGCAATTTGGACTGTAGTGGACACACTGACAGGAATAGAGGGCGTCAAAAAGGTGCAATTTCTTATAGAAGGCAAGAAGCGCGAGATATACACGCACGCCATCTTCGACAAACCGTTTGCCAGGGATGAAACAATAATATCGAAGTAAAAATTTTTCAGGACGCAAAAAAGCCGGCTTACGACCAAAGCCGGCTTCTTAAAAATATTAAAAAAGGAGGAAAACTATCTTTACTATGATATTTATTATACACGCATGGTAAATGAATAGTAATCGCCTTAATATACGACTTTTGCAATATGCTGCACAAGCTTTTTATGCAATTTCAACAAACCTGCGAATTATTCGGGCTTCACGACATTGACGGCAGTATGACTACAGAGGCGAGCAGATACCCGGCGAGAACAAGTACGGAGGGTACTATCACGGTTAAAAGCAGCAGACCGCGTGCCCTTTTATGACGCAATTTCTTGAACCGTTCTTTCCTTTTGTATCTCATAATCAACTCCGTAAATAAAGGAGGGGGCTTCCGCCGTTACGGCGGAAGTTTGCCCCGAGCCAAATGATCCATGGTATGTAACAAATAATACCATAAATGGCTTATAACTACAATACCCTATTTTTCCTTTATTATGTCCAGCATCAGACCGTCATAATCGCCGGCCACATTTTTTACGGCAAAAAGATCGTTGGTGAGATAAACCGTATCGCCTCCGGCATCCTTTTCAGTAGCTACGATAAGATTCTTCTGCCTCAGTTCCCTGACAAGGAAGGGAATGTCCCTTGCATTGCCTCCGATGTCGACTATTGAGAATTTGTCCATATTCAGTTCTCCTTTCCAGTGCTCCTTTTTTCTTCTTTATGTTTTTGATGCAGCCTGAATCCATTCATTGCAAGAGAGATCGTTGTAAGCATGACCGAAAACGGATCCACTGCGAATTGAACAGGCCTTATACCAAGCTGTTCAGGATTGTCGTCAATCAGATAGGTCCAGGTGGAGGATGGAGCCTTGAGCCCTTCCTTTTCCATGTCTATACCATTGCTTTTGATCTCCGCTTTTTCAAGCACGGTCAGGGTCTCCTGGCTTATACTCTGCAGAAGCTTCTCGTATCCCTCGATAGCGATCTTGTTGAATTCGCTGATTGGGATCTTTCCGGCGATATTCACCAGGTGAATGCTCTCCCTTGTATAAGACAGGTAATCCAGATATTCGGTCCAGCAGGAATTTATGAAATGCAGCAATACCTGCCATTCCGCCCTGAGGAGCGCGGCTTCGCCGATTACAGGCTTCAGGCTTTCATACCTTTCGGGGAGGTTCGCCCTGAACAATCCGGGCAGCCTGCCGAAAAGCACTTCGGCGCGTTGATTGAAGATTATCTGGCGCTGCCTCTCCATAAGAACATTGTACTTCTGGAGAGTGCGCCTTATCTGGAAATTCTGCCCTTCTATGATCCTCTGCGCCCGGGAGGTCTCCCTCCTGATAACCTTGTTTTCTATCGGGCCGGAGCCTGACGTGGAGTAAAGCGCCTCCGGTATAAGTTCCTTCAGCTTGTACTGCTTCATCAGGTCGTCTTCGAGGCTGATGAAGAAACGGGTCGAACCCGGATCGCCCTGCCGTCCTGCTCTGCCGCGCAGCTGGTCGTCTATCCTCCTGCTTTCGTATTTATTCGTGCCTATGACGTACAGCCCCCCGAGCTCAGCCACCTTGTCGTGTTCTTCTTCATGTTCTCCTCCGAGTCTTATATCAGTACCTCTGCCTGCCATGTTGGTCGAAACTGTCACGGCAAAAGGCCGGCCTGCATTTGCTATGATACCGGCCTCTTTTTCGTCATTCTTGGCATTCAGGACGGTGCACGTGATCCCGGCGGCAGCAAGCCTCGAAGCCAATGCTTCCGATTCCTGCACGCTCCTTGTGCCTATCAGTACAGGCCTGCCGGTATTATGCACAGTCTCTATTTCCTTTACCAGAGCGTCCGTTTTGGAGTTCTGATTTGCAAAGATCACGTCGGGTTGGTCAATGCGGATGCATTCCCTATTGGTCGGTATTACCGCAACACTCAGTCCGTAGAATTCCAGCAGTTCCTCTGAGGAGGATCTGGCTGTGCCCGTCATTCCCGAGATCCTGGGATACTGCCTGATAAAATTCTGCAGTGTCACCGATGCGATGATCTGCCCCTTTGTCTCGGAATAGATGCCTTCCTTGGCCTCTATCGCCTCCTGGAGCCCGTACGGCCACTGCCTGCTGTCCGCCACTCGGCCTGTGAATTCATCCACCAATTCAATTTTATTATTACGTATTATATAGTCGACATCCTTTTTCAATAAAGCTCTCGCATGCAGTGCGTTTCCAACGTCGACGAGAAGCTGAAGATTCTTTTCGTCATACAGGTTGCCGCAGCCAAAGGTCTTTTCAATTACGCCGACGCCCTGTTCGGTCAGGAAAACGTTCCTTTCATATTCGTCGAGACTGAAGTCTTCTCCGGGCATAAGGCTGCCTATAACCTCTGAGATGACCATGGGATCGTAACTGTGGTCCTTTTCCGTTTTGCCGGCGATAACGAGCGGGATCCTTGCCTCGTCTATAAGGATGGAGTCGGCCTCGTCTATTACGGCGTAATTGAACGGCCTTTGCACGAGCTCATAGGGGCTTTCGGCAAGAAAGCTCCTCAGATAGTCGAATCCGGATTCCTTGGCCGTAAGGTAGGTTATATCAGCGTAGTATGCAGCCCTTCTCCGTTTTTTGTCCATGCCCTCCTGAACGACATCCACGCTGACGCCGAGAAAGTCGTACAAAGGTTTCATCCAGCCTGCGTCCCTGCGGGCGAGATAGTCGTTGAAGGTTAGCACATGCACCCCTTTGCCGTAAAGAGCGTTGAGGTATGCGGGCGCGGTTGCGGCAAGGGTTTTACCTTCGCCGGTCTGCATCTCGACAAGCGCACCGTAGTGCAAGGCAATACCGGCTAATATCTGGACATCAAACGGCCTCATTTTGAGCGTCCTCGACGACGCTTCCCTTACAAGCGCAAAAGCTCTCGCAATAAGCTTCTCCGCAGGGACGCCCGTTGAAGCCTGCCGCCGCAGTTCCTGCGAAATAGCCGTCAGCTCTGCGTCGGACCTTTCACTGAGGTCGATCCGCTTGATCTCTTCCAATAATTTCTTTGCAGGTTCAAGATTAAGCTCGGTCGACTTAAGCTCGCCAAGCATTTTAAAGATATTCGATTTACTTTTTAACATGATTGCCTCCTGTTAGTTATTTTTACTTAACTACAATGAGGCTGAAGGGATGCGCCTTTAATCTGTGGAAAAGCACAAGCAGCATGCTGCTGAGCATGAATAGAATATCCAGGGTGAGGATCCACAAGGTCGAAACCTGTGCAAACGCTCCTGAAATGATACCGGATGCCATGGCTGCCGTAACCGAAAACATGAAAAATGCAACCTGAGCCGGTGAATTGGCTACGCACAGGTCGAAATCATACAACAGCCGCACCATTTTACGGCCGGAATATCCAGCTCTCAGCACTGCTGCCGAAAGAGCCATTATCAAGGCTGCCAACGGCAGGAATGCGGACAGAAATTGCAGCATGGATTCTCACTTTCCCAAAAATAAGGATATATTTTACTTTATTCAGAATAATATCATTATAACCAGTTATACGCAAGTAAAATGATATTGTCTGCTCTGATCTTACCAAGCCCTGACAACTGAAATCACTGGAGGTATGGGCTTATCCTGTCGGGTACAGGGGCGGATTCCATGAAGCCGGTCCGGTCAATGCCGTCTACATATGTGATTTGCCTGGATTTCACCGAATCCAGGATACGAAATACAGTTTTTACGTCGCCGTATTCAACTTCCGGAGTAACCCTTATTTCCTCCGTACCTTCAAGAGCGTTGTAAAAATTCAACAATTCATTGTAATAGCCTCTGTCCGGCGTGAAGCTTATGGTTTCCTTCGTTCCTCCGTTATAGGCGACAGTGATGACACCCGAGGTCTTATCCTCAAGGAATATCTGGCCGCCTGTCCCGAAGATCCTTAAACCGACAGCCGGCTTCAGCGCTTCAATTCCCGAAGGGTAGTAAGTGTACTGTCCGATGACGCCGCTTTTGAAAAGAATATTGCTGCTCACCGACACGTACGGGTTGAAATCCTGCTTCTGCGGCTTGCCAAAGGCCTGCACGCATTCGATGTCTCCGAATATATGCCTCATTCCCGCCAGATCATGCAGCGCCGCATCCAGAAACGCACCGCCCTCGAAATCGGGATGCTGCCTCCACCCGGTCCCTGCGTAGGTGTCCTGCCCCATGCCGCATGGGAAGCATGTCGTGTTGTTATCCATGAAATAGACAATATTGCCTATCCTGCCTTCGTTAAGTAGCTGTTTTATCCTGTTATGCTCATCGTCATATCTGTAGTTTTCCGCGATCATGATCTTAAGGTCGCTTTTCCTGCCAGCAAGTTCAAGAAAGCTGTCTGCCTGCTTCATGTCGGGCGCCATGGGCTTTTCGCATATGAAATCGAAGCCTGCCTCCGCCACATCGGCAGATATTTTGTAATTCTGCCCTATGGGTACCAATATGTCTATTGCATCAAGGTCGGTACGTTTCAGCAGCTCATGGTAATCACCGTAAACGTTTTTCAGATCCAGGCCGATCTTTCCTGCAAACTTCTCCGCGTCCGCCTTTGTACGGTTTGCAAGCGCCGCGATCTCATATTTATCCTTCAGTTCCTGTAATGCGGGGTAATGCAGCCTTTCCCACGCCAAACCGGTTCCGATTACGCCAAGTCTTATCTTATTCAAAACGATTCCTCCATATCCGACAAACTATGATAACTTATTCCGAGTACAGCCAATCTGCAATTTAGTGTTTTCACTTTTATCATAATTAAACGCATGGCTCCAAACACATAGGCCGATCTATGCCAGTGCCGATTCAGGTTAGTGTCGTTCAGGCCGGCGCCGGTTTAGCGAGGTAAAGTGATAATATTGCACATTGTTGCTTTTCATCAATACAAATATCTGATATAATGGCAGCAAAATGGAAAAGGGGGCGTATAAATGATTGGGGCATCATGGCAAATATTGATCGCGATGGTGGCATATCTTGCTGCAGTAATCATAATAGGTTTCTATTTCAAGGAGAAAGCCAATACGAATTCCGATAATTATTTTATAGGCGGTAGATCACTGGGCCCGTGGATAGCATCGATGAGCGCCGAGGCGTCCGATATGAGCGGCTGGCTGCTGATGGGTCTTCCGGGCGTTGCGTACTGGTGCGGTTTGAGCGATGCCGTGTGGACGGCTATAGGACTTGCCATCGGTACATATCTGAATTGGTTGATAGTTGCAAAAAGACTTCGCAGGTATTCGACCGTTTCAAATGCCATAACTATTCCCGACTTCTTTAGTAACAGATTCAAGGAAAATAAAAAGGTCATACTTATGATAGCGGCTGTATTCATACTGGTGTTCTTCGCGGTATATGCAGGCAGCTGCTTCGTTACATTCGGCAAGCTTTTCAGTACTCTCTTCAGCGTTAAGTATCAGATTGTTATGATAATAGGCGCAATGATAGTTATATTGTATACGTTCATGGGCGGCTTCCTGGCTGAAAGCGTATCGGATTTCATGCAGGGAGTCATCATGATAATAGCCCTTTGCGCCGTCCTGATCGTCGGGACAGTAGCTGCCGGAGGCATACCGGCTATCCTGGAAAACATGAAGGCGATCCCCGGTTTCTTCGATTTCTTCGGAATAGCGCAGCCTCAGCTCGCCGACGGCGTCCAGCAGCTTGATGCCGCAGGTAAACCGCTGTTTGGGGCAGCCGGCAGCTACGGACTGTTAACCATAATATCGACAATGTCCTGGGGTCTCGGTTATTTTGGCATGCCACAGGTTTTATTAAGGTTTATGGCTATAAACAGGGCTTCCGAATTAAAAAAATCGAGAAGGATTGCGATAGTCTGGTGCGTGATATCGCTTTTCTCGGCGGTTGCAATCGGATTGATCGGCAGATCGCTGCAACCGGCGGCGCTTTTGACCGCAAGCCATGCTGAAAACGTGTTCATCACAATGTCGACCACGCTGCTTCCTCCTCTGCTCGCCGGCGTGATACTGTCAGGCATACTTGCGGCGACGATGAGCTCATCTGATTCCTATCTTCTGATCGCAGCTTCCGCATTTTCAAAGAATATCTATCAGGGGATAATAAAGAAGGAAGCGACGGATAAGCAGGTCATGGCGGTATCGAGGATCACATTGCTGGTGGTATCGATCTTCGGCATCATCATTGCACTCGATGAAAAAAGCATTATATTCAAGGTGGTATCCTTTGCATGGGCGGGCTTCGGCGCGACCTTCGGGCCGATAATGCTGTTCTCGCTGTTCTGGAAGAGGACGACGAGAGCCGGCGCCATTGCAGGTATGCTGACAGGCGGCGGTATGGTGTTCATCTGGAAGCTTTTGCTCAGACCTATGGGAGGTGTTTTGGGGATATATGAACTGTTCCCGGCCTTCGTACTGTCCTGCATTGCCATCCTCACTGTTTCTCTGCTCACAAAGAAGCCGGACAAAGCGATACAGGATGAGTTCGAGCTTGCAAAGACCTTTGAATGCTGAAATTAATTTAATTTGACAGTTGACTTTAATTGCAGTTGGGTTATAATAAATAAAAGCTCTTTAAGCCGCTTATGGCTGAAAAGATATACGGGTATCATACATTGAAGGGAACAGTAAGCTGCCGCAAGCCTTGAAAGAGAGATGTCGCCGTGGCTGGAAGCGGTATCGGAGGAAAGCAGTCGAAGACCATCCCGGAGTATGAACGACGATCACGTTATAATCGCAATAAGACCAAATTAGGGTGGAACCACGGGAGAATGCTCTCGTCCCTTGCATATGCAAGAGACGGGAGCTTGTTTTTTTATACAGACGTTATAAGCGCTTTTAAGCCTGTAAACAGGTTATTGACTCGTATTAATTAAGGAGGAATAGATATGATAAAGGTTACACTCAAGGATGGAAGCGTCAAGGAATATGATGCGGGCACTACGGTAATGCAGGTGGCCGAGAGCATAAGCGCAGGCCTTGCGAGAGTCGCTCTTGCCGCTGATATAGACGGTGAGGTGAAGGACCTTTCCACCGTGCTGGATAAGGATTGCAGTCTGAACCTGCTCACTTTCGACAGCGAAGGCGGGAAGCATGCCTTCAGGCACACCGCATCCCACGTAATGGCCCAGGCCGTAAAGAGGCTGTATCCCGATGCAAAACTGGCTATCGGACCCGCAATAGACAACGGCTTCTACTACGACTTCGATATCGACAAGACCTTCGCTGCCGAAGATCTCGAGAAGATAGAAAAGGAAATGGAGAAGATCGTTAAAGAGGATCTACCGCTCGAACGTTATACTTTGCCCAGAGCGGAGGCTATCAAATTCATGGAGGAAAAGGGCGAACCGTACAAGGTCGAGCTTATACGCGACCTGCCTGAGGATGCGACAATATCCTTCTACAAACAGGGAGACTTTACGGACCTTTGCGCCGGACCTCACGTACCCTCGACTGGCAAAATAAAGGCTTTCAAGCTTACGCAGATCGCAGGCGCATATTGGCGCGGAAACGAAAAGAACAAGATGCTGCAGAGGATTTACGGCACTGCGTTTACCAAAAAGAACGAACTCGACGAATACCTTGCCATGCTTGAAGAAGCTAAGAAAAGAGACCACAACAAAATCGGGAGGGAACTCGATTATTTCACCACGGTCGACTATATCGGGCAGGGACTGCCTATCCTCATGCCGAAGGGCGCCAAGGTAATCCAGATACTGCAGAGGTTCGTGGAGGATGAAGAAGAGCGCCGCGGCTATCTGCTGACAAAGACCCCGTTCATGGCAAAGCGTGAGCTCTACAAGATATCGGGCCACTGGGATCATTACAGAGACGGTATGTTCGTAATGGGAGACCCGAAATCCTTCGAAGACCCGAATGCGGAAATATTCGCACTGAGGCCGATGACCTGTCCGTTCCAGTTCCAGGTCTACCTCGCTCACCTCAGGAGCTACCGTGATCTGCCGATGAGGTTTAACGAAACCTCGACGCTTTTCAGGAACGAATCTTCAGGTGAAATGCACGGGCTTATCCGCGTGAGACAGTTTACGATCTCGGAAGGTCATCTGGCGTGCATGCCCGAACAGCTCGAGGAAGAATTCGCGGGCTGCGTTAACCTTGCTTTATTCATGCTGAAGGCGGTTGGTCTTGACGGTGACGTTTCGTACCGTTTCTCGAAATGGGATCCTAACAACAAACAGAAGTATATCGGGACCGAGGAACAGTGGAATGAAGTTCAGGGCCGTATGCGCGAGATACTTAACGATCTCAAGATACCGTACACAGAAGCGGATGGAGAAGCGGCATTCTACGGTCCGAAGCTCGATATACAGATAAAGAACGTTTTCGGGAAGGAAGACACGCTAATAACCGTTCAGATAGACTTCCTGCTGGCTGAAAAATACGGAATGGTATATGTCGACCGCGACGGACAGAAGAAGTACCCCTACGTTATACACAGGACTTCGATAGGTTGCTATGAAAGGACTCTGGCACTCCTGCTGGAAAAATACGCAGGCGCGCTGCCAACATGGCTTGCTCCCGTGCAGGTCAAATTGCTGCCGATAATCGACAAACAGCACGGATACGCGAAGGAAGTGCGTGACAAGCTGCAGTCCTATGGTTTGAGGGTTGAGACCGATCTCAGGAACGAGAAGATAGGTTACAAGATCCGCGAGGCACAGATGGAAAAGGTACCGTACATGCTGGTCATCGGCGACAAGGAGATGGAAAACGGCCAGGTGGCGGTCAGGTCGCGCAAGGAAGGCGATCTGGGACCTATGTCGCTGGACCAGTTCATCGAAAAGATCACCGGAGAAGTAAGAAACAGGGTGCTGTAAACAATACCGGTTTTAGAATACCTGATCATGCAATGAAGGGAACAGTAAGCTGCCGCATTCCTTGACAGAGAGACGCCGCCGAAGGCTGGAAGCGGGATCGAAGGAAGGCAGACGAAGACCATCCCGGAGTATGAACGTCGATCACGTTATAATCGCAATAAGACCAAAATTAGGGTGGAACCACGTGAGAAAGCTCTCGTCCCTTGCATATTGCAAGAGACGGGAGCTTGTTTTTTTACAGACTTAAAAAACTGCGGACTGACAATATATTTCTGCTTCGCAGAAATGTTTCATTAGTGTAACATTTCGCTGCAACCGAAATATTTAGTCAGCCATCGGTCGTAAAAATCCTCACATATTAAAAATATGCTGCGGTTTTTACGCCTCGGCTTCCTTGCATTCCTTGCTTTTTATGTCTGTAAAACAGATTAATTTCTTTAGAACAGATTAATTAAGGAGGTGTTTATATGATCAAGGTTACACTGAAGGATGGAAGCGTAAAGGAATACAATGCCGGCATTACCGCGCTTAAGGCAGCTGCGGACATAAGCGCAGGTCTCGCGAGAACCGCACTTGCAGCAGAAATAGACGGCAAAGTAAAGGACCTCTCGACCGTACTGGATAACGACTGCAGTCTGAATTTGCTCGATTTCGGCAATGAGGGCGGCAAGCAAGCGTTTTGGCATACTACCTCGCATATTATGGCGCAGGCGGTAAAGAGGATATTCCCCGATGCAAAGCTGGCGATAGGCCCGGCAATCGAAAATGGTTTTTATTACGATTTCGACGTGAGCACACCGTTTACACCGGATGACCTGATAAAAATCGAAGACGAAATGGGCAGGATCATCAAGGAAGATCTTTATCTGGAGCGTTTTACATTGCCGCGCGATGAGGCGCTCAAATTCTTGAGGGATAAGGATGAACCTTACAAGGCCGAATTGATTGAGGATCTGCCCGAAGACGCCGTTATATCGTTCTACAGGCAGGGGGAGTATAACGATCTCTGTGCGGGGCCTCACATACCGTCGACAGGCAGGGTGAAGGCTTTCAAGCTTCTTTCGACGGCCGGCGCTTACTGGCGCGGAAATGAAAAGAACAAGATGCTGCAAAGGATCTACGGAATATCCTTTACTAAGAAGAGCGACCTGGACGAATACATTTTCAGACTCGAAGAAGCAAAAAAACGTGATCACAGAAAGCTTGGCCGAGAGCTCGAACTGTTCGACATACTTGATGAAGGTCCGGGTTTCCCTTTCTTCATGCCCAAAGGAATGGTTTTTAGAAACCTTTTGGAGGATTTTTGGCACGAGGAGCACAGGAAAAGGGGATACCAGGAGATCAGGACGCCTATTATCCTGAGCGAGGAATTGTGGCGCCGTTCCGGCCATTGGGACCATTACCGGGAGAATATGTACTTTACAAAGATCGATGAAGGCAATTATGCCGTAAAACCGATGAACTGTCCGGGTTGCATGCTGGTTTTCAAGAGGAAGCTGCATTCATACCGGGATCTTCCAGAGAGAGTCGCCGAACTGGGGTTGGTACATAGACACGAGCTTTCCGGCACTCTCCATGGACTTATGAGAGTCAGATGCTTCACACAGGATGACGCCCATATATTCATGACGCAGGAGCAGGTAAAAGATGAGATTTTCGGAGTTATGGACCTGATCTATGATTTTTACAGTGTATTCGGTTTCAAAACTCACGTAGAGCTCTCCACCAGACCTGAGAATTCAATAGGAACGGATGAGCAGTGGGAAATGGCAACAAGTTTATTACAGGAGGCATTAGATACAAGGGGGATGCAGTATAAGATTAACGAAGGCGACGGAGCGTTCTACGGCCCGAAAATCGATTTCCACCTCGAGGATTGCATCGGCCGTACATGGCAGTGCGGTACCATCCAGCTTGACTTTCAGATGCCTGAGAGATTTGAGTTGACCTATGTCGGACAGGATGGGGAAAAACACAGGCCCGTTATGATACACCGGGTGGTATTCGGAAGTATAGAGCGTTTCATAGCCATTCTGACCGAACACTTTGCAGGTGCATTCCCTTCATGGCTTGCTCCGGTGCAGGTCAAACTGCTGCCGATCATCGACAAACAACACGGATACGCCAAGGAAGTTCTTGAAAAGCTGCAGTCGTATGGTTTAAGGGCCGAAATAGATATAAGAAATGAGAAAATCGGCTACAAGATTCGTGAAGCACAGATGGAAAAGGTACCGTACATGATTGTCATAGGCGACAAGGAGATGGAAAACAACGAGGTGGCGGTAAGATCGCGCAGGGAAGGCGATCTTGGTCCTATGCCTCTGGATAAGTTCATCGAAAAGATCACCGGGGAAGTAAGTAACAAAGAGTTGTAACCAAAACAATCGATATCGGAAAGGGCCTGGACTTCAGGCCTTTTCATACATTTTGTGATCATTCGATACCGGATGATGTTTATTATCCCGGACATATGCTTTTTGGATAAAGTAAGATATAATAATTGATGAGCCGATTCAAAGGACGAAATCAATGAGAGAGGTACGACCGTATGAGCAAGGCAGACACAATTTTCATACAGATGTGCAGGGATATACTGGACAACGGTTATTCTTCGGAGGGCGAGAAGGTAAGGGCGGTCTGGGAGGACGGGACGCCTGCCTATACTAAAAAAAGCTTTTGTGTGGTCAACCGTTACGACCTTTCCGAGGAATTTCCCATCCTGACTCTGAGACCTACCAATCTGAAGGCGGCTATTGACGAACTGCTGTGGATATGGCAGAAGAAATCGAACAATATACATGACCTGAACAGCCATATCTGGGACAGCTGGGCGGACGAGGCGGGCTCCATAGGGAAAGCCTACGGTTATCAGCTCGGAGTGAAGCACAAGTATTCGGAGGGCGAATTCGATCAGGTCGACAGGGTATTGTACGATCTGAAATACAACCCTTATAGCAGACGAATAATAACTAACCTGTACAACCACAGCGACCTTAATGAAATGCACCTTTACCCGTGCGCTTACAGCGTTACCTTCAACGTTACGGGCAAAAAACTTAACGCCATACTGAACCAGCGTTCGAACGACGTGCTTGTGGCAAATAACTGGAATGTATGCCAGTATGCCGCTCTTGTGCATATGATGGCGCAGATCAACGGGTTTGAGGCCGGCGAGCTCGTTCATGTCATAGCAGATGCACATATTTACGACAGACATTTTCCATTGGTCGAGGAACTTGTAAAAAGACCTGTTTATCCGGCCCCGAAACTTGCGATAAATCCGGACGTAAAGGATTTTTATGATTTCAGGGTGGAGGATTTCGTACTCGAGGGTTATGAAAAAGGGCCGCAGATTAAGAATATACCTGTGGCGGTTTGATGATGAGGTGGTTTACATAAAAGCGATACTTTCGGCGGATATGAATTGGGGTATAGGCTGCGGAGGCAGGCTTCTGCAGCGAGTTCCAGAGGATATGAAGTTTTTCATGCGGATGACTACCGGAAAGGTCGTAGTTATGGGCCGTGAAACTTTGGAATCCTTTCCGGGCAGGCAGCCCCTTAAGGATAGAATAAATATAGTATTAAGCCGGAACGGCAGCTTCGATGACGAACGGCTTATAGTTTGCCGCTCGCTTGAAGAGCTTTTTGCCGAGCTTAAGAAATACTCCTCCGACGATGTATTCGTCATTGGCGGAGAGTCCGTTTACAGGCAGCTTCTGCCATACTGCAGCGAGGTCTATGTCACGCGGTTCGAAAAGGAATTCGAGGCGGACAGGCATTTCCCGAACATGGATAATATGCCGGCCTGGAAGCTGGAGTCGGAAAGCGAGCGCCATTTTTATAATGATATGGGGTTCAAGTACCTAAAGTATGTGAATTCGGACGTATCGATCCGGAAATAGACGGACAGCCGAGATTCTGAGCCGGCGGAAAGCTTATCAGTATGAAAACAGTATGACAGCCGAATTTTTCTTCTTGACTGGACGCGGCACGATATATTACAATATGTTATGTATTCAAAACGGAATACGGGGGTGTAGCTCACCTGGGAGAGCGCTTGACTGGCAGTCAAGAGGTAAGGGGTTCGATCCCCCTCATCTCCACCACAAAACAAAAACTATCATTCAAAGGAATGATGGTTTTTGTTTTGTGCGGAAAATGTAAGGAGGGGAATCGAACCTTGCGGCTTCGAGCGTGAAGAAAACATGCTCAATGCATGTTTTTAGCGAAGAAGTGCCGAGCTAGGACGCATAGGCGAGCAGCAGGCAGTAATGCCTGCGACCAGCCCGGGTCCTGCAGCCAGGAACCCAAAGCGGGTGGGTGAGGCGGAAGGATGCCACACAGGAACCAAGGGCAGAATTGTCGATCCCCCTCATCTCCGCCATAATTCGTCTGAAAACCTAGTACAGCAAGGGCTTCAGACGTTTTTTGTTTGATTTATAGTGTATTTGAGGGCTTGCTGCTATTTGCTGAAATTATTGCATGTATTGAACTTTTCGATAAGTAGCGATTTACAACAGAGGAATTAGATTTATAATAAAGATATCGGCTAATACAAAAAACAATACATATGCAACCATCATATTGGAATAGTAAACTTAGGAGGGTGGCATGGGATGTGATAGGAGAAAACAACACTTATAAGACGGGCCAATTGTTAGAAATTCTCGGAGTATCAAGGGATGCTCTTAGATACTATGAAGAGAAAGGAATTATAAAACCTGACCAGAAAGAAGAAAATAATTATAGAGAATATGATTTTTATGATATTTACACTTTGCTGGTTACAGATTTTTATAAAAAGAGAAATCTATCTATTAAAGAGGTTAAAAAACTCCAAACAGGAAGCGAAATAAATGAATTGGAATCCATGTTGGCAGAAAAAGCCAGAGATTTAGAAGTAAGTATACGTAACAAAGAATACATGCTGCGGAAAATTAATGAAACAAAAGAATTTTGTAAGGATGTAAAAAAATATTTGAATAATTATTCCCTCAGAGAATTACCAACGTATGAGATAAAAGGAGAGATTTCAGACTTTAATGCTTTTCAGGAATATCCGGTTATACTTGAAAACATGGATATAATTAAGGAAGACATTTTATCAAAAATCATGAGGAAACTTACTTTTGATGAAACAGGCTTTCTGGATTCCAAGATGTATATTGTTGAAAAAATTGAAAATAACCAAAAAGAAAAGAATAAGCCATACTTGGGTTACTCCACCTGTATTTATACTATTGTCGAGGATGGAAGATACCAAAATGGCGCTAAGGATATTAAAGTTAAAATTTTCAATTCCGGGCTGAAATGGGCAGAGGAACAAGGACTTAAACTTGAAGGGGTTGCTTTTGCCAATACTCGTCTTATTACTTACCTTGATGACAAAGAGCGGGTATTCCTGGAGATATTTATTCCGGTTAAAAAGAAGTAGAATATTTTTGATTTGAGTATTGACCTGGGTGTAACACCATAGTTTATATTTAACCAACAGAGCAAAATGTAAAATCGCTCTGTTGGTTTTTTAATTTTATAGATAAATTTTAGGGGGCTCTTCTATTGAGGAAACTATTAAAACAATATGTTCTGTGGACATATGGATCTTTTTATTGTTTTCTTATTGCAATTGGCATAACCATGCTTATTCTAAAAGCCCAAACATTGGCTGAAATATTGAAAGTGATATCTGCATGGACTGCTACCTTTATTTTTATTGCTATGTTCCATAAAATTTATCCAAAGGATAATCTGTTCCACTTTATAAAAAGGCAATTTAATGAAAGGATAAAAATATCAACCGTATTATGTGCAATCCTGCTTCAATTTTCTGTTTTTCTGGGAAGTATTCTATTTACAAGTACTGCAAGGAATATACCGATAAAATCATTGGTCGTAACTTCATGGGTAACATGGCTGGTAGCATTCGGAGATAGTTTAATTCGGGGACCACTGGGAGAAGAACTGGGATGGAGGGGGTTTGTATTAAATGAATTGCAAAAAAAATTCAGTCCGTTGAAATCAGCAATTATAATTGGAGTGGCTTGGGGACTTTGGCATACACCATTATGGTTTTTATCAGGATATTCGGGAATACAATTGATTGAATATATTATTTGCTTTTTGATTTACATTATTGCCGCAACAATAATTATGACAGTGTTTTATAACTGGAATCATAATCTCTTTATACCAATTATGATTCATCAGTTTTTTAATTACTTTCTCGCTGTTCAAGCCGGTGATGTACTGCAAAACATTACGGTTACTGCTTTATTATACTTTATAGTGGCAGTGGCTTTGGTTTTGATAAATTATAAAAAATGCCTATATGGGAAACGTGTATAAAAGGGTATTTATATTATAGCAAATCCTCGAAATTGAGCTTAACAATTTTGGGGATTTGCTTTTTTAAACCAGTTAAAAGATGATTACCAATTATATCATCAAGCATACCCAGTATTGTCGCATTACCCCAGACGGCTACGTGGAGGATGAGGCGAGGTGTGGCATAGACTTAGAACAGGCGGTGTGATACTATTAATGCTGGGAATATACGGAACGAATTCACAACATCAGACTTGGAAGGCGATATAAAAAGCCCTATTGGTAATAGACAGATACGGGATGAACGGAAGAGTGATGCCGGGAATGCAACCGCGGCGCAAGCCCGGCTATCAGAGCAGGATAATGCCCTGAAACGAGGGGGAGGAATCATGAAGGGGAAAGCTTTGATTTTGATAGTGGAAGACGATACGGATATCAGCAATATGCTCCGCGACCTGCTGGAGAACAACGGCTATGAGGCAAAGACCGCTTTTTCCGGCACGGAAGCCCTGCTGCAGGCAGAACTCAACCGTTTCGATCTTGTATTGCTTGACCTGATGCTCCCTGGGCTTTCTGGCGAGGATGTGGTAAGAAGATTGAGGGAGAAACAGGATCTGATAGTTATCGCACTGTCCGCGAAGAACGATCAGAATACGAAGATCGGACTTCTGAAACTCGGGGCGGACGATTATATGACGAAGCCATTCGATACTAACGAATTGCTGGCAAGGATGGAAACCCACCTGCGACGTTATTCGAGTTCTTTGCGTCGAAGTCAGGGATCGATATTGAAGTATAAAGATCTCAGCCTCGATACCGATACGTATAAAGCTACGGCCTGCGGAATTCCGCTGAACCTTACGAAACAGGAATTTCTATTGCTTTCCGTATTGATAGCTTACCCAAAAAAGGTTTTCACCAAAAGAAATCTCTATGAGGCGGCATGGGGAGGAGAGTTTTTCGGGGACGACAATACGGTAAACGTCCATATCAGCAATATAAGGGCAAAGCTGGCGAAGGCAGATCCTACGGTCGAATATATCCAGACAGTCTGGGGAATCGGATTCAGAATGTGCGATTGAAACTTTATACTTTTTTAAGGATTCCTTCAGCGTTTTTTAAATATTTGGATATATACTGGACGCATATTGCATGGATAGAGGTGTTTGCATTGAGCGAATATGTATTGAAAACAATCGGTTTGACCAAGGTATATTCCGGTAAGGCCGCCAACGACGGCATAGATATAACCATTAAGCGGGGCGACATCTACGGACTTATCGGCAACAACGGAGCCGGGAAAACAACATTCATGAGGCTGGTTGCCGGGCTCGCAGCGCCCACGAAAGGCACTATTGAGCTGTTCGGTAGAAAGACGGATAGCGAGATTACCGCTATGCGCAGGCGCCTCGGCTGCATGATAGAGACGCCCGCCCCGTATCCTGACATGACCGCGTTGGAGAATCTGGAGTACCGCCGCAGGCTTCTGGGCATACCGGATAAAAAAGTGATCGATGAAGTATTGAAGACGGTGCGGCTCCAGGATACCGGCGGAAAGAAGGTCAAGCGGTTCTCCCAGGGCATGAAGCAAAGGTTGGGGATCGCTATCGCCCTGTTGGGGAATCCGGATTTTCTCATACTGGACGAACCCGTGAACGGCCTCGATCCGACGGGTATCATAGAAATACGGGAATTGCTGCTGAAGCTGAACTTCGACATGGGGATAACGATACTCATATCGAGCCATATCTTAAGCGAGCTATCCAAAGTGGTCACGCGTTACGGGATCATCAACGGCGGGAAGCTTATGGAACAAATTTGCACGCAAGAACTGGATGAACGGTGCAAGAAATATATCAATATCAGGGTTGACGATGTGAACAGAGCATGTTTTGTTCTGGAAACCGTGGCCGGAGCTTCAAAATATGAAGTCCATCAGAACGGATCCATCAGGCTTTACGGGATGTTTGAAAACGTGGGCCTCATCACGGCGGAATTGGTCAAGCACGGTATTTCGGTTGAGGAAATCAAAATTACGGGTAGGGACCTGGAGGCTTACTTCATATCGCTTATGGGAGGAAAAGCAAATGTTTAATTTGTTGAGAGCCGATTTATACAGGCTGAAAAAGAGCAGTGTGTTGCTGTACACAGTTCTTGTGGGGGCGGCCATTATCCTCATGCTGATTTTCATTTTAAAGTATGAGATCGACAACGGAGTGCTAAACTCGCCAGAGGGAATATCGGCGGACATGGATATTTTCGGCGTATCCCTCGTCGGCTTGAGTAAGGTGCCCGGCGCCATAGACGTCGCTTTCCGCGCGGCGGGAAAGGGCGATTTCATTCCCCTCGTGATCGGCATATTCGTCTGCATTTATACCACGAACGAGTTTTCTTTCGGAACGGTTAAAAATATCCTGGCAGTGGGCAACAAAAAGGCGAGCTTCTATTTCTCAAAGCTCATCACGATATCCCTGTCAGCCGTCATAATTTTCTTTTCCATTGTTTTAGCCGCTTTTGCCGCAGGATTCATCTTATTTGGATTCGGCTCCGAAATAAGCGATGCCGTAAAGTTGTTTCAAACGCTTGCGCTGCAATTGTTATTGCATATTGCCTATGCGGCTGTATTCTTCATGATCGCAGCGCTTATAAAGAACACCGGGGTCTCCATCGCCGTAAGCATTGGCACATTGATATTCAACAAGATGCTTTTCGAAGCGGCCGATTTGTTATTCAAAACCGGCACAAGCATACAATCCTTCTGCATGGGCGCCAATATCAGAGCATTGACAGTTCCTTCACCCACTTTTGATATGATAGCCAAAGCGTTATTGGTGGGCTCTCTCTTTTTAATTATTCCTACAGTCGCGGGCAGCCAGATATTGTCGAGGCAAGATGTGAACTAGAAAGGAAGTTTGATTTGTTGCTTGTTTCCATAATCGTTTTGTTAGTTATCATAATACTAGCGTTGACCGTTTTTCTGTCGGTCGTTTTGTCCGAACTCGGAAGACTGGCGGACAGGCTTGCTTTTATCAGTGAAAACGAGACGAATATGCAGCTTGACACGAGCGTTAATATATGGAAGCTTAACCGCCTTGTCCGGCAGATCAATAAAATTATCGCGTGCTTTAAAGGAAAAAGCGTAACCAGCAAGCAGAATGAACGGGCATTCAAACAAGCCCTCACTGGTCTTTCGCACGACTTGAGGACACCGCTTACTTCAGCCGCGGGATATATCCAGATGCTTCGGTCGGGAAAAACGCCCGACTCAAAACGGGAGGCGTATCTCGACACGATAGAAAAACGCCTTAAATCCGTGAAGACTATGCTTGATGCACTGTTTGAGTATGCAATGCTGCAATCGGACGATTATCCTATCGCAATGCAAAAAGTAGACATATGCGACACTCTATGCGAAGTATTGTCGGCTTATTACGACGATTTCAGCACAAAGGGGATAACCCCTGAAATAATTTTGGAGAGAGAAAGTTTCTTTGCCTTTTTGGACAGAAACGCTTTGATCCGTATATTCGAAAATCTGGTAAGCAATTCGCTAAAGCATGGGAAAGGGAATATAAAGGTTTCCATCTCAACTGCAGACGGGCACGTCGAAATCAGATTTGAAAATGCCGTGGAGGATTTGTCAGATGACGATGCAAGACAGCTTTTCGATAGATTTTATACTGCCGACAAATCGAGAAGCTCAGGGAATACAGGCCTTGGGCTTGCGATCGTGAAAGAATTGGTGGACAAGACGGGCGGGGAAATCGAAGCGCACCTAGATGACGGTTATTTGGCCATATCGATAAGGTACCGGCTGGATGAAGCTTAATCAAAAGACGTGGTAATCGATATAGTCCTCTTATTTGATCTGGATACATTGATGTATACTGTATAGTATTTAATCCTCCTTGCGAAGCAATATTTCTCGGCGTTCTTTCAAGAGTAGATACAGTACTTTTGCCATATCCTGCCCTATCATATACAAGCACTCTATATCTATCACTTAAAATGTCACCAAAATGCCACCATTCAGCAGAACAAGAGCCTAAACATGTGTCTATGACTAATTTCTTATCACCGCTTCCATAAATCCTGTAAGCGATATTTGCACTACCAAATTTTTAAGCATAAGCAGATGGCTTCGGAGCTTGCAAACCATCATATAGGCGATATTCATTCGAAAATATTGGAAGTAATTCTATATGGCATCTATAAAAGGCTTCAGGACAACAAATCTTGATGCCTTTATCTATCATATCCCTATAATCTTTATGCTTTCTTTATATGTGAACATATTACCTTGATACTGTCTTAATCAGAAAATAGCTATAATGAAGTTGTTTTCAGGGATAGCAGTACAAATCGAGGTGTTTGGTAAATGAAGAAGAAGGCAGATATGAAGGGATTAGCGTTAACTGCAGGCTCCGGCAGACTTAGTACCAGGTAACTAGACATTCTTACGGTGTGCCCAAATTTATTAGCAATTGATCAATTAGAAAGCGCATTTGGCATGTTTTATGTTAAAAAGGAAAGGAGCGATTAATAAATGGGAGTAGTCATGTTAATTTCTGCAATTATCGCACTGGCGCTATTATGCTATTTATTTTATGTTTTGTTCAGAGGTGATAATTTATGAATCTGATTATATTAGAAGATGTAATATTTATGTTATTGTTGATAGGCCTGTCAATACCCCTTGGGATATACATCAGCAAGGTGATGATGGGACAAAAGGTTTTCCTGTCCCCAATTATGGCTCCTGTGGAAAATGTCATATATAAAGTGATTGGAGTCCATGCCGGGGAAGAAATGACCGCAAAAAGGTATACAAGCTCTATGTTGGTCTTCAGCATGGCTGGATTTATTTTTCTATTCGGTATCCAACTGCTCCAGGGATTCCTGCCTTTTAATCCTGAGAAGATGGGAGGCATAAAATGGGATCTTGCCTTTAACACAGCTGCCAGCTTCGTATCCAATACAAACTGGCAGGCCTATTCAGGTGAATCGTCGCTGTCCTATTTTACTCAAAGCGCAGGACTGACTGTACAAAACTTTCTCTCGGCGGCAGTAGGTATTGCAGTTATGTTTGCCTTGATAAGAGGATTTATTGTCAAACAGGGAAATATCATCGGGAATTTCTGGAGAGATATAACGCGGGCAATCCTCTATGTCCTTGTCCCCCTATCCCTTGTTCTGGCAATAGTGCTCGTTTCTCAGGGCGTAGTGCAGACAATTAGTCCCTATGCACAAGTAAAAATGCTTGAAAGCGGAGTGACGCAGACAATACCGCTTGGTCCTGCTGCAAGCCAGATTGCCATCAAGCAGCTGGGAACCAACGGAGGCGGCTTCTTTGGAATGAATTCAGCTTACCCCTTTGAAAATCCAACTCCTCTCTCTAATCTTCTTCAATTGCTTTCAATCCTGCTTATACCGGCTGCGCTTTGCGTATCCTTTGGAAAAGCTATCAATGATTTCAGACAGGGGAGAGCTGTATATATCGTCATGCTTGTGATTTTTGTGTTGTCACTTGCTGCTGTGACAGCCAGTGAGCTTTATGCAGCTCCGTCATATCATGGTGTTATTGCATCTGGAAGCATGGAGGGTAAGGAGATCATTCACGGAGTAGGTACATCAGCCCTTTGGGGAACAGCGACGACGGCTGCTTCCAACGGCTCGGTCAATGCAATGCATGACAGCTTTACCCCATTAAGCGGAATGGTCCTGATGTTTCTCATGCAGATCGGCGAGGTGGTTTTCGGAGGCGACGGCAGCGGTTTATACGGTATGATTGCCTTTGTCGTCCTTACAGTATTTATTGCAGGGTTGATGGTCGGCCGTACGCCGGAATATCTCGGTAAAAAGATAGAGCCATTTGATATGAAAATGGTATGCATTATCATCCTTTTTCCGCCTCTTCTCACATTGTTCGGAACAATGGCTGCCGTATTAAAGCCGAATGTAGTATCATGGCTCACCAACAGCGGAGCTCATGGCTTTTCGGAAATCCTGTATGCGTTTTCTTCCATGGGCAATAACAATGGGAGCGCCTTTGGCGGATATTCTGCCAATACTGCTTTCACAAATATTGTCGGAGGTGTCATCATGCTTATTGCACGGTTTGTACCTATGGCTGCGGTTATATACCTGTCTGGGAACCTGACAAAAAAGAAAATTGTCGCAGCCGGTGAAGGAACGCTTTCAACCAGCAATACCATGTTTACCGGTTTGCTTATTGCCGTAATTATAATAGTAGGTGCTTTGACCTTTATGCCTGCGCTGGCTCTGGGGCCGGTTGCAGATTACTTTACAACCATAAGGTGAGGTGGAAAGAATGAATAATTTATCATCAAAAATATATGTTGATGCCGTCAAGCAGTCCTTTGTAAAGCTTTCGCCCGCAATACAGGTGAAAAACCCAGTGATGTTTGTTGTGTACATTGGTGCAATACTTACATCAGCGCTCTGGATACTTGCCTTGTCAGGCACTGGAGATGAAAGCTCCGCATACACGCTGGTCATTGCTTTGATCCTTTGGTTCACCGTATTATTTGCCAATTTTGCCGAAGCCATAGCCGAAGGCAGGGGACGGGCGCAAGCTGATACTCTCAGGAAATCACGCAAAGATGTTAAAACGAGAAAGCTGAGGTCAGTAACCAATACTGCGGACTATCAGGAAGTACTGTCCAATACATTAAAAAAAGGCGATTTTGTTTATGTGTTAGCCGGCGAGCAGATTCCAATGGATGGGGAAGTTGTTGAAGGTGCAGCTTCTGTTGATGAAAGCGCCATAACAGGAGAATCAGCTCCGGTTATTCGTGAATCGGGAGGAGACAGAAGCGCGGTTACCGGAGGAACAACACTGGTATCCGACAGCTTGGTGATAAGGATAACCTCCGAACCTGGAGAGAGCTTCCTGGATAAAATGATTGCCATGGTGGAAGGGGCATCCAGAAAGAAAACTCCTAATGAAATAGCCCTGCAGATTCTTCTTGTCGCACTTACAATAATTTTCTTGGTTGTGACGGCCACACTTCTGCCTTTTTCAGATTTTTCAAGCAAAATGGCAGGGGCAGGTTCTGCAGTATCTATCACAAATGTCATTGCCCTCCTTATATGCCTGGCGCCAACTACGATCGGAGCTCTTTTATCATCCATCGGAATCGCTGGCATGAGCAGGCTGAATCAGGCAAACGTACTTGCTATGAGCGGACGTGCTATCGAGGCGGCAGGCGATGTTGATGTACTGCTGTTGGATAAAACGGGTACCATTACTCTTGGGAACAGACAGGCAAGCGAGTTTATTCCTGTAAAAGGAGTAACGGAGGAACAGCTTGCCGATACCGCGCAGTTGTCTTCACTGGCGGATGAAACGCCAGAGGGCAGAAGCATCGTTATTCTGGCAAAGGAGCGCTTCGGTATCAGAGGACGCGACATGTCCAGGCTTAACGCTACTTTTGTCGGCTTTACCGCAAGGACAAGAATGAGCGGAATTGATTTTCAGGGGAATGAAATACGAAAGGGTGCAGCTGAAGCCATAAAGGAATATGTAATAGACAAGGGCGGGTCCTACCCCGAAGAATGTGACCGGATCGTCCGGGATATTTCTTCAAAGGGCGGCACGCCTCTTGTTGTGGCACAGAACAATAAGATCATGGGAGTAGTTTATCTGAAGGATATTGTAAAGAACGGAGTGAAGGAACGCTTTGAGGACTTGAGGAAAATGGGCATAAAAACGATCATGATCACTGGCGATAATCCCATGACGGCAGCAGCGATTGCTGCAGAGGCTGGTGTGGACGATTTTCTTGCCGAGGCAACACCTGAAGCAAAGCTGTCCCTTATCAGAGAATACCAATCAAGAGGACATCTTGTAGCAATGACGGGAGATGGAACCAACGACGCGCCTGCTCTTGCCCAGGCTGATGTAGCGGTTGCTATGAATACAGGTACGCAGGCGGCAAAGGAAGCAGGAAATATGGTTGACCTTGATTCCAGTCCGACCAAGCTTATCGATATTGTACGTATAGGAAAGCAATTGCTTATGACAAGGGGAGCTTTGACAACCTTCAGTGTTGCAAATGACGTAGCAAAATATTTCGCCATCATACCGGTTCTTTTCTTCGGAATTTATCCGCAGCTGGCAGTGCTGAATTTTATGGGCTTGGCAAGTACAAAGAGTGCAATTCTGTCAGCCATAATATATAATGCGTTAATTATCATTGCCCTGATTCCGCTTTCACTAAAAGGGGTGAAATACCGCGAGACTTCCGCCGGAAATCTGTTAAAAAGGAACCTTGGTATATATGGCTTTGGGGGAATAATTGCTCCTTTTATTGCAATAAAGGTTATTGATATCCTGTTGACTATATGCGGAATTGCATGATTGCGAGGTGAATGAAAATGAGAAACATCATAAAAATATTGAGACCGGCGATTGCCTGTCTGTTTATTATGACGATATTATGCGGGGTTGTTTATCCGGGAGTTGTTACGGCAGTTGCGCAGACTGTATTGCCAAGACAGGCAAACGGCAGCATCATGACAGTGAAGCTGAAGGACGGGACAACAGCAGCATATGGTTCGGCATTGCTTGCTCAGGAGTTTACCAAGCCTGAATATCTTATTGGCAGGCCAATCGGTGCAACAAACCTTTCGCCGACGGGCAGTAAGCAAGAAAAGTTGCTGCGGCAGCGTATTGACTGGTGGCATACCTTTGATCCGGGTAACGCTTCTGATATACCCATAGACCTGGTTACAGCTTCCGGCAGCGGAGTTGATCCGAATATCTCTCCTGAGTCGGCCGAATACCAGGTGGCGAGGATAGCGAAGGAACGCGGTATGAGTGAGGAAGCTGTAAGAAAAATCGTAAAAAGGTATACGAACGGGAGGTTTCTGGGCTTCTGGGGCGAGCCTGCGGTAAATGTGCTGAAAGTGAATCTGGCACTTGACGGCTTGCTTTAGTCAGCTGGAAATGACATACTTATATGGGGGTGATAGTACGATCGGTGAAGAGAATCAACGTCCGAATCCGGATGCTATTCTTGAAGAAATCAGATATAATGAGCCGCAAAGAATCGGCAAGCTGCAGATATTTTTCGGCTATGCCGCGGGTGTAGGAAAAACCTATGCTATGCTGGATGACGCCCATGAACAACTAAAAAGGGGAATTGATGTAATCGTAGGATATGTAGAACCACATACAAGACCCGAAACAATGCAGCTGGTAAATGGTCTCGAAATGCTGCCTCCGAAAACTGTAGAATATAGAAATATACAGCTCAAGGAATTTGACCTGGATGCGGCTCTTGAAAGGAAACCACAGCTGATCCTTGTGGATGAGCTGGCGCATTCAAATATTGAAGGGGTACGTAATAAAAAGAGGTATCAGGATATAGAAGAGCTTCTGAACGCAGGAATTGACGTATATACAACGGTAAATGTCCAGCATATCGAAAGCTTGAACGATATGGTGCAGGATATCACAAAAATAAATGTCCGTGAGACAGTGCCGGATTATATTTTTAATCATGCTGACAGAGTGAAGCTGATTGATATTGAACCGGATGCACTGATCAAACGCTTTGAAGAGGGGAAGATATATCGGCCGGAAAGAGCCAGAACTGCACTGGACAATTTTTTTGGGAAAGAAAACCTCAGGCTTCTTCGGGAGATTGCATTACGTAAAGCTGCAGACAGGATCAGCCATGATAATCGCGGAGAGCTGCATAAAGCTGAGAAATCAACAGGAGCAAGACTGCTTGTATGCATAGGCTCATCACCTTCATCGGCACGCTGTATCCGTTGGACAGCCAGAACGGCACTGGCCTTCCACGCACCATGGACAGCCGCATATGTTGAGAATATGGAAAGCGGTTATCTTTCCGATGATGAAAAGAAAAGTGTTGAAGCCAATCTAAATCTTGCCGAGCGGATGGGAGCAGAAATAGTAACCCTTACGGGGGATAACCTACCCCTTGTTATTACTCAGTATGCAAAAATGTCAGGCATAACGGATATTGTCATAGGTAAAAGCAGGAGCAGAGGCATCTTGAAAAATATTATTCAGACAAGTCTGGAGGATAAGCTTATAGCTCTTTTGCCCAATGTCGATATTCACATTATACCAGGCAAGCCTAAAAAAAGAAAATATATAAGGCTGAAAGTTCTGAAAAATGCGCAAAAAATGTCTTTGTCTTTAGCTGATACTTTAAAAACAGCCGGCCTCCTGACAGCAGCGACTCTGTTATGCATGCTTCTGCGGTCTTGGGGAATAGATGGCCAGAACATTATCATGGTATATATTTTGTCAGTGCTGATCGTTGCAAGGACAACGGCAGGCTATGCATACAGTGTTATTGGTTCAATACTCAGCGTTTTAGCTTTCAATTTCTTTTTTACGGAGCCTTATTTTACCTTCAATTCAATACAGCACGGTTATCCGCTAACTTTTTTTATCATGCTTCTTGCTGCACTTATTACCAGCGCCCTGACCGTACGTGTGAAAACCCAGGCCCAGCTTGCCGTCGAAAGAGAGCGCCGCACGGAAGTGTTGTATGAGATCAACAAGAAGCTTCTGGTGACAAGGGGATTGAACAACATTACTGCAGTAATGAACGAGTATATCTCAAAGCTCTTTAGGCGCTCTGCCATTATTTATACAGATGATCCTAAAAACCATACGACAGGTGTTTTCAAGCAGTCCTCATCAGATCCCGACTCATCATTTCTGCTGTCCGAGGATGAACGTGCTGTAGCTCATTGGGTTTTCGTCAATCAAAAATATGCAGGTGCAGGAACAGATACATTAATGGGTTCAAAAGCCTTCTATATACCAATAAGCTCACAAGCCAAGGCTCTTGGTGTTATTGGTCTATCCTGCCTCAGGGGAAAACTGAGTCAGACCAACCGGCTCTTTTTACACATGTTGGCTTCCCAGGTCGCGATGGCTTTAGAGCGGCAGTTCCTTTCGGATGAACAACGACAGATATTAGTTGAAGCAGAAAAGGAAAAGATGCGAAGCAACCTTCTGAGGGCAATATCTCATGACCTTAGAACTCCGCTTACCAGCATTTCCGGAGCAAGTTCGGCGATTCTTGAAAATGGCGGACTGCTTGACAAACAGACCCATGACAAGCTGGTTAATGATATAAAAGAGGATTCACAGTGGCTGATACGCATGGTTGAAAATATTCTTTCAGTAACTCGGATCAACGAGGGTACAGCCAATGTCTCAAAAGTTCCCGAGGCTGCGGAGGAAATTGTAGCAGCCTCCATCAGCCGGATTCAAAAAAGGTTTGAGAATAGAAAATTCAATGCAAAGGTTCCAGACGAACTCTTGATGGCGCCTATGGATGGAACGTTGATCGAGCAAGTACTTATCAATCTGCTGGAAAATGCAGTAAAGCATTCTCCTGATGATTCAGTAATAGAAGTAGTAGTTAAAAAAAATAATCATGAAGCGGTTTTTGAGGTTATCGACAACGGGAAAGGAATCGCCGAGCAGGATCTGCCATACCTGTTTGAAAGCTATTCTCCAAATAGAAAGCGCAGCTCGGACTCGTCAAGGGGACTTGGTATCGGTCTTTCAATTTGCATGTCGATAATCAAGGCGCATGATGGTAAAATGGAAGCTGTCAACAAACAAGAGGGCGGCGCGGTTTTCCGTTTCACATTGCCGTTGAAAGGAAATAAAGAGTATGGGAAATAAGACTTTAATTCTAATTGTCGAGGATGAGGATGGTATTTGTAATTTTATTTCTGCAATTCTAACTGCAAATGATTTTAATGTTGTAAAAGCAAAAAGAGGCAAGGAAGCAATTTCAATGGCGTCATCCCATTGCCCGGATTTAATACTGCTGGATTTGGGGCTTCCGGATATGGATGGCATTGAAGTATTGAAATCAATCAGGGAATGGTCTGGCATTCCTGTTGTTGTCGTGTCAGCCCGAGGTCATGAACGTGAAAAGGTTGAGGCGCTTGATTTAGGTGCAGATGATTATATTATAAAGCCCTTCGGGACTTCGGAACTGCTTGCAAGAATCAGAAACGCTCTCAGGCACAGCCAGGCAGGGAATCCATCAGGAAGCCAGCCGGATATAGAAAAAATGACATCTGGCGACCTGGAGATAAATTATTTAAAAAGGCTTGTATCGGTTGCGGGACAAGAGATTCACCTTACGCCGATTGAATATAAAATTATAGCGCTGCTTTCCCGGCATGCTGGAAAAGTACTTACTCACGACTTTATAATGAAAGAAGTGTGGGGACCTTATTCGAACGAAATTCAGGCTCTCCGCGTCAATATGGCTAATATACGAAGAAAAATTGAGAAGAATCCTGCAGCACCCAATTACATTGTTACCGAAACCGGAGTTGGATATCGGATGCTTGAGAAATAAACTTTGGCTGTTTTTACAATTTTGTTGCCATTCACATGCAGGCAGTATTTTGATTTGGTAACGCCGTAGGTGAAATTCGCTTGCTAAGCAACCTCGTAAGTTTTCGTGAGAGTTGAACCCCCCATTTGAAGGCAATGTCTTTTATGCTGTAACCGGTTTCCAATATATCGGAAACTGCTTGTGCGATTCGTCTTTTTATATAGTCCATAACCGAAACGCCGGGTTGCAATTCGGAATATTCTACAGCCTATGCCAGACAGAGGCGAGTTTAGTCCCCGATATCTTTGTAACCGTATTGTTCCTGCCAAAATGAATGCTATTTTCGGATAAGCTGAGCAAAAGAACAAAATAATGCATTGACAAAATATGCCATATATACAATTATTGTATTGATAATACAATAATTGTATATATGGAGGGCGTACTATGTTGAATAATACAATAATATCGGGGAGGCTGACAAAGGATCCCGAACTGAAGCATGTTACAGAAAATCAAACACCAGTCTTGAATTTTTCACTTGCAGTCGACCGGGATCCATTCGATGGAAGCAGCGAGAAGAAAGCGGACTTTATCCCGGTTGTCGCGTGGAATGGGATTGCCATGTTTATTTCCGATCATTTTGGAAAAGGCGGGTCCCTGACTGTACAGGGACGACTCCAGTCCAGAACATGGGATGATCCGGAAGGTAAGAAACGCTATGTTATCGAACTTGTGGCGGACAAGGCTTATTTCTCCGGCAATAGTAAGAGGAACGACGAGGCGGTGGCAGAAAGCGAAGCGGAGGATTATTCGGCATAAGAATATGGCGCATTGACAGTGTATTGCAGCTTATGAAAAGAATAAGCATTTCATAAGAATTTATTAAGATTTTGATAAGTTAAAATTCCAATATAGCCTGCCTGATTCCGGTAAGATGAGATTGCCGAATCGGACAGGCTTTTTTATTCCATCTGGGGATAAAAGCAAAGATGAATGTACTATGAAAGGACAAATCTGGATCATGGGAAAAACAGGAATTACAGTATACGGATGCGGGCAGGATGAGGCCGTTTTATTCCGTGAAATGGCGCCTCGCTTTGGCGTTTTGCCAACTATCACAGCTGCAGCGGTATCGGAAGTTAATGTTGAGCTGGCGCTTGGAAATCGATGCATCAGCGTCGGTCATAAAACTCAAATCACAAATTCCATACTTCTTGCGTTAAGCGGAGCCGGCGTAAAGTATATCTCCACAAGAAGTATCGGGTTTAACCATATTAATGTTGACTGTGCCAGGAACGTTGGCATTTCCGTTGAAAACGTAGCTTATTCGCCTGACAGCGTGGCTGATTACACATTAATGCTGATGCTGATGGCGGTGAGAAATGCAAAATCCATTGTCAGCCGTGCGGATATTCATGATTTCAGGTTGGATGATGTACGCGGGAAAGAATTACGCGATATGACCATCGGGGTAATTGGAACGGGACGCATTGGCACGGCGGTTATGGACAGGCTGCGGGGCTTTGGCTGCCGCATATTGGCCTGTGACCAGCGTCTCACAACCTCTGCCGAATACGTTCCTCTTGATGAATTGTTACAGCAGAGTGATATTATAACTCTCCATACGCCGCTTAACGCGGATACAACCCACCTTATAAACAGACAGCGTATCGGGCGGATGAAGCGCGGCGCGTTTATTATCAATACCGGACGCGGTTCACTTATTGATACGGAGGCTCTTATTCCGGCGTTGGAAAGCGGTAAACTGGGCGGTGCGGCGTTGGACGTCCTCGAAGGAGAGGAAGGAATATTCTACTTCGACTACAGGGAAAAACCCATTGAAAGCAAACTGCTGCTGCGGCTGCAGGAATTACCGAATGTGCTTGTCACTCCGCACACCGCCTATTACACAGAACACGCCCTGAGCGATACTGTTGAAAATACAATTATAAATTGCCTGAAATTTGAAAGGAGAGTGCAGCATGGATAGGTTGAAAATCGCAATTATATTCGGAGGCTGTTCCGAAGAACATCCCATCTCCGTTAAATCTGCGCAGGAGGTCGCAAAAAACCTTGATGTTGAAAAGTATGAGCCATTCTATATCGGGATTACGAAAAACGGTGTCTGGAAGCTTTGTCATTGCCCCGGCGCAGATTGGGAAAACGACAGCTGCCTTCCGGCTATGCTGTCGCCGGACAGAAACGTCCACGGATTGCTGGTTCTGGAGCATGGGCAGTACAAAACGATCCGTCTGGATATGGTGTTTCCCGTTCTGCATGGCAAACTTGGAGAGGACGGCGCGATGCAAGGTTTGTTGGAGCTTGCCGGCATCCCATATGCAGGCTGCGATGTCCAAAGTTCCGCTCTTTGTATGGATAAATCCCTTGCTTATATTGTCGCCGGAAACGCGGGAATTGCTACGCCAAATTTCAGGATTGTCACGGCGAACGAGGATATTGATGCCGACCGGCTTACTTATCCCGTTTTTGTGAAGCCGGCTCGCTCGGGTTCCTCTTTCGGCGTCAGCAAGGTAGGCCGAAAAGAAGAATTACAGAGTGCGGTGGAAGCCGCAAGACAGTATGACTCAAAGGTGTTGATTGAAGAGGCTGTCGTAGGCAGCGAGGTAGGCTGTGCGATATTGGGGGACGGTACGGATTTGATAACAGGCGAGGTAGATCAAATTTGTCTGTCTCATGGTTTTTTCAGGATCCATCAGGAGAAAAAACCTGAAAACGGCTCCGAAAACTCAACGGTAATCGTTCCTGCCGGCATTCCGGCAGAGGTACGCTTGCTAGTACAGGAGAAGGCAAAGGCAATATATCGCGCCCTGGGATGCAGGGGGCTTTCGCGCGTGGATATGTTCCTGAAAGAAGACGGGGAAGTAATACTTAACGAGGTTAATACCTTGCCCGGTTTGACCTCATACAGCCGTTATCCGAGAATGATGGCGGCCGCAGGGCTGCCGCTTGCAGAAGTGATTGACCGGATTGTGTCATTGACATTGAAAGGAAAAAGTTATGAAAAATGATTTTGTCTATGTGGATGAGTTTGTATACGGAATACGTTGGGATTCTAAATACGCCACCTGGGATAATTTTACCGGCAAACCGGTGGATGGATATGCAGCAAATCGAATCGTCGGTACGAGAGCTTTGTGCCAAGCCCTGGAAAAAGCGCGGGAAAACGCTGCATCCTTTGGCTTTGGCTTGCTTCTCTGGGATGGTTATCGCCCTCAATGCGCCGTGGATTGTTTTCTGAGCTGGTCAAAACAACCGGAAGACGGTCGGACGAAGCTTAGGCACTATCCGAATATTGATAAAACCGAGATAGTCGAAAAAGGATATGTGGCCGCTAAGTCGGGCCACAGCCGGGGCGGCGCAATTGACCTGACGCTTTATCATTTGGCTGCCGGTACGCTTGTTCCAATGGGCGGCTACTTTGATTTGATGGATTCAGTCTCGCATCATGGGGCAAAAGGTATCACTCAAGCTGAAGCGAAAAACCGTCAATACCTTTGTTCCATCATGGAGGCCTGCGGGTTTGTTTCATACGAATGCGAGTGGTGGCATTACTCACTGAAGCACGAACCTTATCCAAACACTTATTTTGATTTTCCCGTCGCATGATACTACAACGAAAACTACCGAATTATCGCGGTAGTATTAGTCGAGCCGGCCAAAGAAATCAATAAAACAACATAAACCGTAAAGAAGAGGTGCTTGTACAATGGAAATGACGGTACGCCAAATCGTTGCCGCGTGCAGCGGAAAATTGCTCTGCGGGAACCCGGACACGGTGGTGACCTCGGTGGTGACCGACAGCCGGAGGGTGGTCGACGGTTCCCTGTTTGTCCCCCTCAAAGGGGCAAGGACGGACGCCCACACCTTTCTGCATGAGGCATTCGCCTCAGGCGCGGTCGCGGCGCTGACGCAGGAGCATATGCATATGGAAAATGAAGAAGCCTGGATCGCTGTGGATTCGACTCAACTGGCACTCCAGGACATTGCCGCCGCCTATCGGAAGAAATTTCTCATTCCTGTCGTTGGGATCACGGGTAGCGTTGGGAAGACGACGACTAAAGAAATGGTCGCGCTTGCACTCTCTGCAGGATACAATGTGATGAAGACGAAGGGAAACTATAATAGCGAAATCGGACTGCCGCTGATGATGTTCGAGCTTTCCGGGAAACACGAAGCGGCGGTGGTGGAGATGGGAACAGGTAATTTCGGTGAAATGGCGAGCCTTGCGCGCGTCGCCGAGCCGAAGTACGCCGTCATGACCAACATCGGCGTTGCCCACATCGGCCAGTTCAAAACGCGTGAGAACATCCTGATGGAGAAGCTGCACATCACCGACAGTTTCACACAGAGATCCGTTCTGTTTTTAAACGGTGATGACCCGATGCTCGCCGTCCTCCGAGGTAAAATGCAGTATGAGACCGTCTTTTACGGCACGGCGCCCTGGTGCGATTTCCGCGCGGAGGGGATTACGGTTCAAAAGGAAACCACCGCTTTCCGCTGCATTACTCCGGGGAG
>JAEXNT010000006.1 GCA_023439545.1 Bacillota bacterium | reverse complement strand
GTTGCAGTTGCGCGCAGCCCCACCTCGTCCGCATTTACCGAACCGCCGAACTTTTTCAGCACGGAAAGCCTGAGCATATTTCCTATAACTGTGGGCGAAAGGCCCGTTGTATATGAGTTTACAAGGAAGAACAAAGGCTCGGGAGTCAGTATGTCTATGCAGAGACTAATAAGTCCGTACAATTCGTCTTCGATCTTCCAAAGCTCTCCGTTGGGGCCTCTGCCGTATGACGGCGGATCCATGATGACTGCGTCGTATTTACGGTCGCGCCTTATTTCGCGGTTTACGAATTTGACCACGTCATCGACGATAAATCTTACAGGCCTGTCGGCAAGCTTCGAGAGCGCCAGATTCTCTTTTGCCCGCGTCACCATACCCTTTGCCGCGTCTACATGGCACACCTCCGCTCCGGCATGCGACGCTGCGATTGTTGCTCCGCCCGTGTACGCAAACAGGTTAAGCACACTTATCTTCCTGCCCGCTCCGGCTATTTTATGTTCCATCCAGTTCCAGTTGACAGCCTGTTCCGGGAAGAGCCCGGTATGCTTGAAGCCTGTAGGTTCTACATAAAACTCCAGTTCACCGTGCCGGACAGTCCACTGTGGGGGCAGCTTCTTCCGGTATTCCCAGTTTCCGCCCCCGCTGCTGCTCCTGTGGTAATGAGCGTCCGCCCTGGCCCAGGCTATTTCATTTCCGGTGATCGGCCATATTGCCTGCGGATCAGGCCTTCTGAGCGTATATTGTCCCCAGCGTTCGAGTTTTTCCCCTCCGCCCGTATCTATCAGTTCATAATCCTTCCAGTCATCTGCAAGCAGCATCTCAAGTCCTCCGGATATATTTTTTCCAGCAGAATGAATTCTATCATAACGTCGTGATAAAAAAAAGGCAGGACTTGACCGGGTATTATTCAGTTACCCAAATAAACATCGGAAAATTCAATGGTAGTAGATTGTACAGTCCTGTTATCCGCAATTTCCTTCAGGCATACAGCATCCGTATCCCCGTCCTGCTCTCTCTCCGCTGCCGTATTCGGGAGAAGCAAACAAAAAGCGCTTCCCTCTCCGACTTTACTTTTTACGGTTATGCTTCCTCCCAAGGCTTCAGCAAACACCTTTACCAATGACAAGCCGATACCTGTTCCTTCTGCCTGGCGAGTCAACGAGCTATCGACTTGTCCGAAGCGCTCGAAAATCAAATCCTTTTTATCCTCAGGAATACCGACTCCCATTTGGTCAGGCAGACAATATTCGTGTTCCTCCTGTTGATCTTGATATGCCCTGCATTGGCTCGCGTTATGTCCAGAAGGTTGTTTACGAGCCTTAATTGCCGGAATGAATTTTGCTTTATCTTATCCAGATAACCTTTCAGCCTGTCGCTCATTTCCGCCCCGCAAAAGCTCCATAGCCTGTATTGCCGAATTTATCACGGTTAAGGGGGTTCTGAACTCATGTGATATCGTTGAAAGGAATTCGTCCTTCATATTAATAGAAGCTTCAAGTTCCTTATTGATCAAAAACTCCTTTACATACATCGAATAGCTGATACAAAGAAACACAATTATCCCCATTGTTAACGAATTGATAATATTGCCGTTTAGTTTTGCGGCATTGTGCTCAATCATATTTAAACCGGTAATAAATACTATAAGCGATGATGATATAAAGATCAGGCCCTCGATGTTATTCAGCAAGAGAATATAAGATACGCAAAACAGAGCTATAATATATGCCGATAACTGCCCGTGGATGAATTGAGCATTCAGGGAAAGGGCTACACCCATGGCGAGGTGGACTGTAATAATTATGTAGTGAATAATTCTATTGAAGCCTGGTTGCTTATTTTTGTTTACCAGATACAGAAATCCGATGCCTGCGTATATGATGATTCCCACGATATGAATATAAAACAAGCTTTTATACGCAGGCAGAATATCCCATCTAGGCCTGTAAAAAAGTATATCGGCGCCCAGGTAAAAGAACAGCAGCATCAAAATCACATATAAGGAGAGCTTCTCTCTGTACAGATTGACAGCAAGAATCTTTTGATCAAACTCTTTTTTATAGGCAGAAGGAATTCGAATAAAGTAGCGTTCGTTCATCTTTTCCTCCCGTATTTAAATAATATACGATACATTTTATCATATAATTGAAACAAACTATACATTTTGTATACTTATTTGTATTTCTGGGAAGAGAATAAGATCGCTTTCAAAATCAAACCTATGATTATCAGCCATATAATCATTATGGGTATCGCATAATACCATTTTTCCGGCTTGCCGTTTTTCCAAAGCTCTTCCGATTCCGCGCGGCATTGAACTATTGTCTCTTCGGGAATAAGCCTTATTGTGGCTGCCGTAAGCATGGGCAAAATGATTATGTCGTCAAGATATCCGAGGACAGGGATAAAGTCGGGGATCAGATCGATAGGAGATAATGCGTATCCAACCGTTACAACGGCCAGCGCTTTGGCATACCATGGCGTTTCCTTTTTCCCGAGCGCCAGAAAAACGGCGGGGATGTCTTTTTTAAGTTGTTTCGCTTTCTCTTTAATACTCATATTTCGATCCCGGCTTGTTATCCATCCTGAATTCCGACGCAACGTCACTATATTCGAAAATTCGCCATTATTGCAGCAGCTCCAGTCAGTCATCCTTTGCTGCCTCCGTTACGCTACATAATATCAATAACTTTCCATATAGTCAAATCAGCAGGCCGTATGCACGCAAAAGAGGCAGGCCTGTATATAAGACCTGCTCTTCCGGTTTAAATCCAGGTTAATCATTGTACAGTGTTCAGTGTTCAGTGTTCAGTTTCCAGTTTTCAGTCCCCGTATCCTTCAGGATGGTCCTTATGCCATTTCCACGCCGTTTCAATAATCGTTGAAAGATCGTCATACTTCGGTTCCCACTTCAGCTCGTCTTTGATCCTGTCCGAAGACGCCACCAATACGGCGGGATCTCCGGCCCTCCTGGGAGCGATGACTTCCTTGATATTTACCCCGGTGACCTTCCTGGCCAGACTCACGACTTCCTTGACAGAGAAGCCCTTGCCGTTGCCGAGGTTGTATATCCTGCTGTCCCCGCCGTTTCTCAGGCTCTTCAGCGCAAGGATATGCGCCATCGCTAGATCAGTTACGTGGATGTAATCCCTGATGCAGCTTCCGTCGGGCGTATTGTAATCGTCCCCGAATATCTGTATCGCGTCCCTTTTACCAAGCGCCGCCTGCAGTACTATCGGGATCAGGTGGCTTTCCGGCTTGTGATCCTCTCCGATGGCGCCGCTTATATGAGCGCCCGCGGCGTTGAAGTAGCGCAGCGATACATATTTGATACCGTAAGCATTATCAGCCCATTTCAGCACCTTTTCCACGGAAAGCTTGGTTTCGCCGTAAGGATTGGTGGGAAATGTCCTGTCGGTTTCGAGGATCGGTATATTTTCGGGTTCTCCGTAGGTCGCCGCTGTCGAGGAAAATACGAGCCGCTTCACACCGTATTCCTTCATCTTGTCAAGCAGCCGCAGCGTAGATACCATATTGTTGTTATAATACTTCAGAGGTTCGGTAACGCTCTCGCCTACCAGCGAATATGCCGCGAAATGTATGACCTCGTCGATGCGGTTCTCCTTGAATACGCTGTCGAGGAATTCCGCGTCCCGAAGGTCCCCCTTGCAGAGCTTTCCGCCCTTTACCGCGCCCCTATGGCCTTTCTCGAGGTTGTCGAGAATGATGACGTCCTCATTGGCTGCGAGAAGCTCCGCCGCCGTATGACTCCCTATATACCCTGCTCCGCCCGTGACCAGTATTGCCATATTATTCAGCCCCCTTCAATTCCCTGCCGCCGTCGCCGACTTCCGATACATAAAACGAAGGCGTCAGACCTGTTCTTGCCGTATATCCCGTGCCGACCTTTTCAATGAATTCATCAATTGCGTCCTCACGGACAATGCTGACAGTGCAGCCGCCAAAACCTGCGCCCGTCATTCTTGCGCCCGCCGTGCCCTCGATTTTCAACGCTTCTTCGACCAGCGTATCGAGTTCAATGCCGGTAACTTCATACAAATCCCTTAACGAATTGTGCGACTCTATCATGTATTTGCCAAAAAGGGCTATATCGTCGTTGTTCAAAGCCTCTATGGACTTCAGTACCCTGTCGTCCTCGGCGATGACATGCTGCGCCCTTTTCCTGACAGTTTCGTCCGCGATTTCGTGCTTGTACCTGTCAAACTGCCTGAGTGATATTTCGCCAAGACAGGATGCGTTTGGAATATACTTCTTCAGTATATCATAAGCCTGCTCGCACTGGCTCCTTCTTTCATTATATTTTGAATCGGCCAGGCCGCGTTTCTTATTTGTGTTGACGATAACAATCCTGTAGCCTTTCAGATTGAGAGGAACGTGCTTGTAGCTCAGATCCCTGCAATTCAGGAATATTGCGTTGTTCGCCTTGCCCATGGCCGAAGCGAACTGGTCCATTATACCGCAGTTGACGCCTACATAATTATTTTCAGCCTTCTGGCTGATGAGCGCCATTTGTATCATATCGACAGACTGGTTCAGGCCGTGGGCCGAATTTCCGAGCGATACCAGCGTTATCGCCGTAGCAACTTCGATAGCGGCTGAAGAAGAGAGTCCGGCGCCCAGCGGAACCGTATCATGATATAAGAGATCGCAGCCCGTGAGTTTGTATCCGGCCTTCTGCAGCTCATCCGCGACGCCAAGCTGATAATTGCCCCACTTAAGGCCCTTGTATTCTTCAAGCTTGTCAAGAGAGCCTTCCACCTGTACTCCAAGATCCGTTGCAATCAGCCTGACGGCCCTGTCCGCACGCGGTCTCGCAATAATGGTCGAACGCAGCGTCAAAGCCGCGGGAAATACGTAGCCGCCGTTATAATCCGTGTGCTCGCCTATAAGGTTGACTCTTCCGGGCGAGAAAAATACGCGGATACCTGTTTCAGAGCCCCCGTAGATATCGATGAATTTCTTTTTCAATTCAACCATATTCATATCGCTGCCTCCTTATTTTTTTACTGAAACGCAGGGACGGTTCTTTTGTTTCATTTTAAGCCCCCGCTCTTCTCCGATTTCCCCTTGATAGCGCTTTAAAGCATTTTTCATACGTTACCTTGCTCTATCTTCGCCAAAAATCTCCTGTGCGCCTCACGCAGTTCCTCCGCCTTTTCCTCGGGCTTGGTGGGATTGGCGTGCGCCCACGCGCCGGTTTCGCTTGAAGCGTTGAATTTCTGCTTGTTCGAAGCACGCATCGGCGGGAAAAATTCGATGTGGAAATGGTAATAACCGCTTGCGTCGCCGCTGTTTACCGGGTCCTGGTGCATGCACATCATATATGGGAATGCGAATCCGAACAGCGAATCAAGCGTCCCCGTGGTCTCCCTGAGCGCTTTTGCAAGGTTCAGCTTCTCCCTCTTCGTGAACTGTGTCAGGTTCTGCTTGTGATTCTTGCTCACTATATACATCCCGTAAGGATATTCGGAGAAGAAAGGCAGGAAGACCAGGAAATCCTCATTCTCAAAGATCACTCTCTCCCCGTGCTTTTTCTCGTCCCCCAGCATATCGCAGATGAGGCACGCACCCTTCTCCTCATGGTATTCCCTGCAGGAATCGAGCTCGAGCTGCAGTTTCTTGGGGATGAACGGGTAACCGTATATCTGCCCGTGCGGATGGGGCATCGTAACGCCGACCACCTCGCCGCGGTTCTCGAATATGAATATATACTTAATTTTCTCATCCTTTTTAAGTTCTGCAAAACGTTCAGTCCACAAATCAATAATTTTTACGATATGTTCATTTGAAAACTGGTGCAGGGATGACGTATGTTCGGGCGAATACAGGATCACTTCGCACTTTCCGTAAGCCTCGGCCGTTTTGTAAAAATCGGTCTTTACGTCGTCCGGCATGGGCGGATCCTGCATCAAAGCGGGAAAATCGTTATCATATTCGTATACTTCGTAGTTATCGGGTACCTTTCCGGAACCCGGGCAAAAGGGGCACCAATCCTTGGGCATCTGAGGGCGGTTCTGCCTGTGCGATGCTATCATGACCCAGTCTTTGATCAATGGGTGCCAGCGTAATTCAGCCATATAAATACCTCCGTATTGCATCGACGTCATGATCGGGATCAAGTCCATTTGTCGAATCGTACTGTTTTTAGTTAGTATGTTGCCTTTTTTTCACTTCTTGATTCTATTTTACACCCGGAGGCAACAAAGCATATGTCATGATGTTAATAAAACATGGTATAATGTTGTTTGAAATCGGTAAAACAATTTGTATCGAGGTGCTCGAATGCTGGAGAAAATATATATTGATGAGCCAAAACACACTGATATGAATATGTACCGGTGTGGTATAGAAGATTGTGACGGCGGTCATTCCTGGGGACCTGCCGTGAGGGATCACTACATAATTCATTATGTTCTGGGCGGCAAGGGCGCCTTCTCGGTAAATGGCGTCACTTATGAACTTACCGGGAATGACGGTTTTTTGATTTGCCCCGATACGATCGTTTATTACAGGGCTGATACCAGCGACCCCTGGAGTTACGGGTGGGTCGGCTTTCACGGCTTGAAAGCCGGAGCCTACCTGCAGCAAGCCGGACTCGACCTGCACCACCCGGTTTTCAGATATGACCGCGATGATTTTCTCAAGGACTGCCTTCTAAGCATGATAAATACCAAACACCTGATAAAAGGCAGAGAAATAAGGCTTCTCGGGCTGCTGTACGAATTTCTCTCACAGCTCGTCGAAAACTCTGACAAAAGCCTCTCCGATAAAAGCAACATCAGGGAGGAATACGTAAGGAAAGCGCTTGAATATATAAAAATGAACTATTCCAGGAAAATAAGCATTTCAGAGATAGCGCACAACGTCGGTCTTGACAGGAGCTATCTCTATTCGCTGTTCAACGAGTTCCTGAATACATCGCCGCAAGAGTATCTAATAGGTTACAGGATGGAAAAAGCCTGCGACCTTATGCGCGCGCCTTCGCTCGCGATCGGCGATATCGCACGCTCCGTGGGCTACGACGACCCGTTCATGTTTTCCAAAGCCTTTAAAAAGGTCAAAGGCCTGTCGCCAAGAGAATATCGCAGCCGCAGACAATAGGCTGCATAAATCAGTCAGGGCGAAAAAGCGGCAAGAGACGTAAGCAGATGCGCACAGCAGGCTCCGTCGTAAACAGGCTGTAGAAGTAAGCCTCCTCCGCATGCTGACTGCCATCTGCTTACCTCCTTGCTCCTTGGAGCCTTTTTGCCCTATCTGAATTCCAGCATAAATTTTTCCTCATGCCTATTGACATATAATATTATACATTGTATAGTATTATACATAAGATAAATATTAAACGAAATCTATATAAACAGGAGCGTGAGGAATATGAAATCCATGGTGTTGATAACGGGAGCTGCAGGCGGCCTTGGAAAGGCATTTGCCGTTGAGTGTGCAAGCCGCGGCTGGGATCTGTTTCTGACAGATCTCTCCGGGCAGGCTCTTCAGAGACTTTCAACAAGCCTTTCAAACACCTATAACATAGATGTGCGTTACCACTGCTGTGACCTTACCGATTTTGAGGCAAGGACGGAGCTTTTCGAACACATACGCAGCAACGGTTACATTTTTAACCTTCTGGTAAATATAGCAGGCCTCGACTTCGAGGGACCGTTTTCTGAAAGAACCCGTACACAGATACGTACCATTCTGCGTCTGAATATCGAGGCCAATCTTGAAATGACCCACGAAATACTGAAGCTGCGCGATCCGGCAAGAACCTTCAGGGTAATCAACGTTGCCAGTCTGGCTGCCTATTACCCGATGCCCGTAAAAGCCATGTATGCGTCGTCAAAACGGTTTATACTGGACTTTTCAAGAGCTCTTGGAGAAGAACTGCGTTCACAGGACGTTACAGTTACGGCCCTCTGCCCCGCCGGAATGCCGACCACGCCCGAATGCATCAAGGCTATTGAAGCACAGGGCTTTGCAGGCAGGATCACTACGCAGAACGTCGGCTATGTGGCCTCTCATACGGTCGACAAGGCGCTGGCCGGGAAGCCGCTGTATATTCCCGGTTTGCTGAATAGATGCCTGAAGACGCTGGGATCGCTTGTACCCCAGTCAATAATCGCAAGGGTCATCGGATCCCGCTGGAACGCGGCACAGAGCAAGCGGAAGGGTATACAGCCCATCATCGGGACAAATCCGTTATGATTACGGAGGTATATATGAAAACAGTAATTATGAACAAATTAAATGATATCAAACATACTGCCAATACAAAAATAGACAAAACCGTCGTCCTTACCGGAGCCACATCCGGGATCGGGCTTGCAACTGCCAGGGAACTGGCCGGGAAAGGCGCCTTCCTGATCGGGACAGGGCGTTCGAAAGAGAGATGTGATAAAACAGAGGCGGAAATCAAGGCTCTATACCCTGATGCAAAGGTAAGCTACCTGACCGCGGACCTCTCATCACTGGACGAAGTAGCGTCACTTGCGTCAAACATCCGGGAAGTGCTTGCAGCACACGGTTATGACCGCCTCGATGTACTCATCAATAACGCGGGTACTGTATCGAGCTGGTATGTCTCGACAGTCGACGGCTTTGAACTGCAATTTGCCGTCAATCATCTGGCGCCGTTCCGGCTGACTTATGAGCTGCTGCCCCTTCTGGCAGGATCGTCGGAAGGTGCGGTGATCGGCCTTAGTTCCGGTTCCCATTACAGGACCAGAATCCACTGGAAGGACGTCATGCTCCGCAAGCATTACAACTGTCTGCTTGCATACAAACAGACCAAGCTTGCCGACGTATTATTTGCAACCGAACTAAACCGCAGACTTTCGTCCGCAGGGAGCGGGATCAAGGCCTTCGCAGTGGATCCCGGCCTCGTAAACACCGATATTGGGCTCAAAGGAACCGACGATATCGTAAAGAAGGTTTGGAAAATAAGGAGCAGGGGCGGAACACCCGCAACACAGCCCGCGCATTCCGTCGCTTACCTCGTGGCCGAGTCCGGAGCACGAAAAACAGGCGAGGTATATTGGAAGGACTGCTCTCCCATGAAGCCGAGCCGTTACTCCCAGCGGGCCGACGTTGCCGGAAGGCTGTGGGAAATGTCTGAAAGGATGTGCCGTATCAGATATGATGACATATTGCAGGCGAAACCTTCGTAACGGGACAGAGGGACAGGGACCTTGTCCCGCATACTGGCTTGACATGGGACAGGGAGATAGGGACTTTGTCCCGCATACAGGGTTGACAGAGAGCCCGGTATGGATAAGAATGTTAGTAGGAGCGGAGGTGGTTTTTTTTGGATGCCCAGATGAAAAAAGGGCTGCTGGATGCGTGCGTCCTCCATATTTTGCTTAAGGGCGACACCTATGGTTACAAGCTTACACAGGAGATGTCGGTGATAATGGATGCGTCGGAATCCGCACTCTATCCGGTACTGCGCAGGCTCGAATCGCAGGGTTTTCTCGAAACCTATTCGGCCGAGCATTCCGGGCGCCTCAGGCGGTATTACAGGATCACTACAGAGGGAGTAGTGCGCCTTAATGAATATAAGGAAGAATTAACGGAACTGAAAAATATAATCGACTTTATTACAGGCGGTGATGAAAAAAATGGATGAGAGATTGAAAGCATTTCTGGAGGCATTGAAAGCTCAGCTTTCCGGGCTGCCGGAATTGGATAAAACAGAGGCGCTGGACTATTATACCGAATACTTGAACGACGCCTTGGACGAAGGACTAACCGCGGACGAGATACTTTCGCGGCTCGATTCCACGGAAAAGATCGCGGCGATGATCAAGGCCGAAACCAGTATCAAGAGGGCTCAGTCAAGTCCGGGGCTCAAGAATTACTCAAACGTCGTAAAATATGCCCGATTCAATATAACAAGGCCTATTTCCATATTTTTATTTTCAATAATTATATTTTGCACCTATAGTATAGCTATTTCTCTGTTTCTGGTAACGATCGCCGCGGCTGCCGGCGCATGCCTTGCTCTGGCGGTCTGCACATACGAAGCTTTGAAGATGCCGTTTACCTATATTACCGGCATGATCAGCACTATCGGCATCGGGATATTCTGTTCGGGATTGCTGGTGCTGGTCGCGTACCTGTTTTTCGTACTTTGCAGGCTTTTTATCAGAATGTCCACCGGACTCATCGCCCGTATGCTCAGAAAACCGGGGAAATCCGTTCCTGAATTCAGTGAAGATGCTTACGAGAGGAAGGCCAATAAGCGCAGGGCTTTAAAAGCAGGGCTGTTCATTATTGCGGCAGGACTGATCATATCGCTGTCAACGGGGCTGCCTGTAAAGCTCTTCACGGTATTCAACAGCATGAAGCCCGCCGGTGTCACAATGCGCGAATGGAGCTACAACGCCGGCGATATCCATGAAATAAGCCTTACAACAGCTCATTCTCGTATTCATCTCGAGGAGGGCAAATCCGACAAGATCGAAATAAGCTATGAACAGTCCGACTGGATGGATCCTGAAATATCGGACAAAGATGGAAAGCTTGCTTTTTCCGAGAAATCCAACGGCAGGATACCCTTTTTCCCTCTGGTCACAATGCATGAAAACAACGCCGATCTTACGATCAAACTCCCGGCAGGCTATAAAGCCGATGACATAAAGCTTGAAAGCAGGGGAGGCTTTATCTTTATCGAAAGCGCCAAATACTCTGCGGAAGCTAAAACCTATACAGGCTCGATCTACCTCCAGCCAGTCGCCGGGGAACCCAAGCCCGCTGTCAAGGCGGTCACTTCTACAGGCTTTATAAAGGATGGCGGAAAAACCGTCGGTAAAAAGACTGCGAATGAAACAGTATATGAAACCGCTCCCGCAGCAGCCGACGGAAGCAATATGGAGCTGGAAACGGACCGCGGCAGCATATTTATCGATTGAAAAATGCCGCTCGGTTCAAAATGAAATCCGCCTGAAGTATAGAGGCTGCGGCAGGAACACACCCTGCTGCAGCCCTTATACTCATTCGGCCGCGCTGCCGACTTCCGGCTACGGTCTATCCATAGCCTTCCTTACCGGGTACTGAATCTCAGTCAGATAATTTTCGGGGTTGCTCTCACACCAGGGACCTTTGTGGCAAATCTGGCGCGAAGGGCCTGCAGGTACGAATCCGTTGTTCTCCACCCATTCCGCAAGGGCATTGAATGCGGGTGATATGTTTTCGAAGGGCCCTGCTACCATGAGCGACGCCATCTGTCCGACCGGCTCGGTTTCGCGGAACGTAAAGCCGTCCCTGTCTTTCTGGAGCTGCTCGACGCTCATTACCACTTCGACGTCGACATCCTTTTCTTTATACTCCTGATCGTGATAGATCGCGAAGCATATATCTCCACACTTAATTGAATTATTCCCTGCAAATTCGCCAAGTTCACGCCAGAGCTGACCCTCCCGGTCGTACGCCTGTATTATACCTCGTTTTGAAACTACCTTATAAGAAGGTACTTCCTTTATTGTGACTTCATAATTCATCGACATATTCTCCTTTCCCACTGAATCCATAAAATTCTGCAGTTTTAGGAGCTTTGTGTTTTCACAGGCGATATTCCTTCTTAACTGTGCTTCCTTGGAACGTAATATTTTTATCAGACTCACGTCGTCCATGTCCTGCAGCAGCAGCTCTTCGATCTCGGCCGTAAGGAATCCCATGTCCCGCAGCGTTATGATCTTATTCAGCCTTCCGATCTGCCGCGACGAATAGAGCCTGTAACCGGTAAATCTGTCTACTTCAGCCGGTTTAAGCAATCCGAGTTCATCATAATACCTGAGCATTCTTACAGATACCTGTGTCAGTCTGGAAAAGTCGCCTATTTTGAACATAAACCCCTCCTGCTTGATAATATAATCGCGATTACAATATTATCCTATATCCTGACACCATGTAAGAGTCAACTGTATATATAAATTATTTAAAACTATTGCTTAAAACCTTAAATCCCTCTCCCCGCTCCGGATGCGTTCCAGATATACAGCGGCTTTTGCCCTGCGGTTTGCGTCGGGAATGGTCGATATCTCCCGGTCGATCATGTTCCTGCCCATCCCCTTCAGTTCATCGTCGGCATAGTCCTGTAAATATTCTTCAAATGTGAGCAGGGCATTCGGCAGGCAGAAATTGTGTATCTGCCCCGATTTGGCAAACGGCATGAAACGGTCCCCCGTTCTGCCTTCGCGGTAGCAAGCGGTGCAGTAGCTCGGGATATAGCCGTCTTTTACAAGGCCTTTTATGACATCTATAGGTTTCCTGTGATCAGCAAGGTTGAACTGCGGCTTTTCTTCGATACCGTTTTCATCCGTTATCTGTCTCTTTGCATATCCGCCGACGCCGACGCAGGAACCCGCGCTCATCTGCGAGATACCGATATCCAGCAGCTCCTTCCGGAATTCCACGCTCTCCCTGGTTGAAAGTATCATGCCCGTATACGGAACCGCCAGGCGTATGGTCGCAACTACCTTTTTAAAATCCCTGTCGTTTACAAGATGCGGGAAGCTGCTGTAATCGACGCCCTCCGCAGGCAGGAGCCTGGGGAACGAAATAGTATGCGGGCCAACGCCGGTTACGGCCTCCAGATGCTCTACATGCATAAGCAGCGCAACGGTCTCATAGTGGTAGTCGTACAGCCCATAAAGCGGCCCTATCCCCACATCGTCTATCTTTCCGCCCAGCATTGCCCTGTCCATGGCCTCGGTATGCCATTCGTAGTTTTTCTTCGGCCCGCTGTGCATTTCAAGGTAGGTAGGTTTGTGGTACGTTTCCTGGAATAGTATGTAAGTCCCTATTTTAGCGGCTTTCAGCTTTCTGTAATTCTCCTCGGTAGTACCGGCGATGTCGACATTAACCCTGCGGATCGAGCCGTTCCTGAATTTCTCCGAATATATCGTATCTATACATTCAAGGATGTAATCTATCGGGCATTTTATATCGTCCTCCCCTGCCTCAAGCAGAAGCCTTTTATGCCCCATGGCTTCGAGCGCCCTTATTTCGGCGCGCACTTCCTCCTGGGTCAGTTGATGCCTGCCGATCGTATTGGCGCACCTGTACCCGCAATATTTGCAGTTGTTGACGCAGTAGCTCGAAAGGTACAACGGCGCAAACAGCACTATCCTTTTGCCGTATATTTTCTCCTTCACTTTCTTTGCCGCGCTGTACATCTTCTCAAGGGTATCGTCGTCATCTATTTCCAGTAACGTTGCCACCTCCCTGTGCGTAAGGCCCCTGCAGTCTTCAGCCTTGTCCAGAATCCGGTCTATCTCGTCCTTGTCATGTGCAAGTTTTTTTGCCTCTTCGATCGATTCCAACACTTCAGCATCGTCAATAAATTGGTTTGAATCATGCGATTTTACGTTGTACATTTGATTACCCCTTTCAATTTGCCCCCACTATTGTTCTTCCAATGCACGCAATGCTTCCGGAAAAGGCTTGAGCGCTCTCGGCAGGATACCCAGAACATATGCGATCATAACGCCGTAATTCGTTATGCATACTCCCTGTTCACGTGCTAACTCCACGCGATACTGCATCTCCCTTCTGTTCAGCATGCAGGCGCCGCAATGGATGATCACGCCATAACCTGATAAATCGGCCGGAAAGCTTGCTCCGGATGCCCATTCGAAACGGATGCCGTCGCCTGCCGTCTGCCTTATCCACCGCGGTATCTTTACCGTTCCTATGTCGTCATCCTGGCGGTGGTGCGTGCAGCCTTCGACTATGAGCACCTTGTCGCCGGAGGCAAGACTTTTGATACGCCTGACTCCTCTGACCATTTCCGCCAGATCGGCCTTCTGCCGTGCAAATAGTATGGAAAACGAAGTCAGAGGAACATTTTCGGGAGTGTCTGCCGCTACCCTTTGAAACGCCTGTGAATCGGTTATAACGATTGAAGGCGGCTGCTTAAGCTTTTCAAGCGTTTGCTCGAGTTCAAACTCCCTTGTAACGACAGCTGTTGCGCCCATTTCTATTATATCTCGTATCGCCTGCTGCTGCGGTAGTATCAGGCGTCCCTTGGGCGCGGCTTTATCGATGGGCGTCACAAGCACGGCGACATCCCCCGGATGAATTATGTCAGATACAAGAGCAGGCTCTACGTCATCATAGTTGGAGTTTTCTATAATCAGCTGTTTAACTAAATCAACTCCTGCGCCGGTAAGCGAACTGGCGCATACGAGCGGAATCCCGGCAAGTCTTTCGAGCGCTGCGATCTCCCCGGCGACAGGCATATGCCTGTCGCACTGGTTGACTACGCATATACTTCTTATTCCACGGCGTTTCAATACGCTTATGAATTCCGACTCGAAGCTTGTAATGCCATGCTCCGAATCTGTTACAACTACGGCCAGATTGCACTTCCGCAAGACCTCGTAGGTTTTGTCTATTCGAAGCCTGCCCAGTTCTCCTGTATCGTCGAGCCCCGCCGTATCTATCAGCACAACAGGTCCCACCGGCAACAGCTCCATCGCTTTGCGGACGGGATCCGTCGTTGTTCCTGCAACCTCGGACGTAACAGCAATTGGCTGTCCCGTAATTGCATTTATCAGCGACGACTTCCCTGTATTTCTCCTACCGAACAGCCCTATTACAAACCTGTTTGCCGTCGGTGTTTCATTCATGCTGCCCATACAGCCCCCCCATTTCTATTACCGCACGTTTTTTGTAATCATGGATTTAACTGAAGCTCCCGAAACCCTTCCAAGTTTTCCGGTCATCGCGCTGATATCGTCGTTGACGCCGTCGACGATCAGAGATATCACCGATACCCCCCTCTCCCTGTAAGGGATGCCCATCCTTCCGACTATAAGCCCCCCGTATTCGTGGAGTATTCCATTTATCTGCTCCACGCAGGAAAGATCTTCGATCACTATCCCCACTATACCTATCCTTTTATCCATATTCTCATCTCCTTTCCCCGGCTTATTGCGCCGGTACGTCAGCTGTATTAAGACAAAACACTGAAATCAATTGCCGGTACTTCGCGGCAGCTACGCTGTGTTTACATGAACAAAAAAACTCCCTTGCCCGCGTATATTACGGGAAGGGAGCATTATGGCAAGGTAACGGCAAAAATACGGAAACAGCCCGTATCGAGCCTTGACAAGCCTGTCTCTTCCCGCTCGGATAACCTTGCGGTCGGCAAACATTCCAAATATCCTAAGCCCTCAGTCCCCAGGCGTGCATATCAGCATCGCGAGCAGACGGATTGCTTATGTTATCCTTTACTTTTAAGATAATGTTTTTTCATGCATTCAAAACTAGTCTCGCTTATGTCGTGCTCTATTTTGCAGGAATCCTGATAGGCGGTCGCTTCATCCACACCGATTGCCATCAGGAAATCTGCGATTATTACATGCCGTTCATACATGCGCTCGGCAATCCTGCTGCCTTTTTCCGTAAGAGATATATAACCGTTTTCGTCCATCTCGATGTAGCCGTTTTCCCGGAATTGCTTCATAACAACGCTCACGGTAGGTTTTGAAAAGCCCAGGGCATTGCAGATATCGATGGAGCGGACCTGCCCCTTCTTATTCTTTTCCATAAGGATCGTTTCAAGGTAATTTTCAGCCGATTCGTGGATCTCCATTTTGAGCAGCTCCTTTCCTTAGATATTATACCTGAACTAATTGCATGATAACACATACTTCCAGTGTTTTCAAGAGACGAGGGCAGACGTTCCGGGCAGGCCCGCGCATCCTCCGCGGAAATTCCGTAAAGAATGAATTTTCCGCTTGTTTTATATTGACAAAGGTAGTTAGGTTATGCTAACCTATAGTTGGTTAGGAGATCCTAACCAGTATGAGAAACAGATAAATTATCCAGAGTTGATAAGCTTAACATAGATAAGGGGAAATGTATATGACACTTGACAGATTGCCGGTGGGCAAAACAGCAACGATCAGAAGTGTAGGAGGCACGGGCGCCCTTCGTCTAAGGCTCCTGGATATGGGGATCATACCGAGGACGAAGGTGTGTGTCAGAAAAATAGCACCTCTCGGCGATCCGATCGAAATTCGGCTCAGAGGCTATGAGCTTACAATACGTATGGATGACGCAAAAAATATAGAAGTGGAAAGCTATGGTGAGGGAGCATGATATTCGCGCTTGTCGGCAACCAAAACTGCGGTAAAACTACGCTTTTCAACGCTCTGACGGGATCAAACCAGCATGTCGGCAACTTTCCGGGCGTGACCGTCGATCAGAAAATCGGAAGGATACGCGACACAAAGGACTGTTCCGTCGTCGACCTGCCCGGTATCTATTCCATGCGGCCATATTCGGGTGAGGAAATCATTACGCGCGATTTCATACTGAGAGAGAAGCCGGACGGCATTATAAACATTGTTGATGCGACCAATATCGAACGAAACCTGTACCTCACGCTGCAGCTTCTGGAGCTGCATGTGCCGATGGTGCTTGCTCTGAATATGATGGACGAGGTCCGGGGAAACGGCGGAACGATCGATTTAAAAGGCATGTCCAAACAGCTCGGAATACCTGTGATCCCTATCAGCGCCGCAAAAAACGAGGGTATTTCAGAGTTGATCGACAATGCCGTTTCAGTTGCGAAACGCAGGACATATCCCGCGGTGATCGACTTCTGCCCCAGCAGCGCCGTTCACAGGTGTATCCATGCCGTATCCCACCTTATCGAGGACCACGCTCAAAGGATCGGAGTACCCGCGCGTTTCGCCGCTACAAAGCTTATCGAAGGAGACGCTTCCCTGTCCGGAGAATTGGAGCTTAACGGAAACGAACTTGAAATGATCGAGCACAGCGTATTGGAAATGGAGCGGGAGAGCGGACTCGACAGGAACGCCGCGCTTGCGGATATGCGTTATGCCTTTATTGAAGGAGTTTGCGCGAAAACAGTAATCAAATGCAGAGAAAGCAAGGAACATATCCGCAGTGTCAAAATAGATAATGTATTGACGAACAAATATCTCGCGCTGCCGCTTTTCCTCGGCATCATGCTTCTAATATTCTGGCTGACTTTTGGAGTCATAGGCAGTTTCCTGAGCGACCTGCTGTCTTCCGGAATAGATCTGCTGACCGGCTTGATAGACTCGGGCCTTTCCGCATACGGCATAAACCCTGTTGTCCAAAGTCTTGTCATAGACGGCGCTTTTTCGGGCGTCGGCAGCGTACTCAGCTTTCTTCCGATCATCGTGACCCTGTTCTTCTTCCTGTCCATTTTGGAGGATACGGGTTATATGGCGAGAGTGGCGTTCGTCATGGATAAGCTGCTTCGTAAGCTGGGATTGTCAGGCAGAAGCTTCGTACCGATGCTGGTGGGTTTCGGGTGTTCAGTCCCTGCAGTCATGTCAGCCAGGACGCTTTCCTCGGAACGCGACCGTAAAATGACCATATTTCTGATACCCTTCATGAGCTGTTCGGCAAAGATACCGATTTATGCCATATTCACCGCGGCATTCTTCAGAAAAAGCCAGGCGCTTGTAATGATAGGGCTGTATGTTTCAGGAATCGCGCTGGCGGTAGTCATGGCTCTTCTGTTGAAAAATACAGCCTTCAGGGGTAATCCGGTCCCGTTTGTCATGGAATTGCCGAACTACAGGCTGCCTTCTCTAAAAAGCGTTATGCTGCTTATGTGGGACAAGGCTAGGGATTTTCTGCAGAGAGCATTTACTGTGATATTTGTGGCAACATTGATCATCTGGTTTTTAAGGACCTTCGATATCAGACTAAATGCGGTCACGGACAGTTCCAAAAGCCTGCTTGCAATCATCGGTCAGGCTATAGCCCCGGTTTTCGCCCCTCTGGGGTTTGGCGACTGGAGAGCCGCCACCTCCCTGATCACCGGATTTACGGCAAAAGAGGCTGTAGTCAGTACTATGGGCGTACTGATGGGCACAAGTGTTTCCGATTTGAAAAATGCCCTCGGTACTTTGTTCACACCGCTGACCGCGTTGAGCTTTCTGGTATTCACACTGCTGTACACGCCGTGTGTCGCAGCAGTTACGACAATAAGGAGAGAGCTTGGCTCCAGACTTATGACTGCAGGCGTAATAGTCATGCAATGCGTGATCGCCTGGATCGCCGCATTTGCCGTTTACCAGGCCGGCAGGCTGTTTATCTGAAAAGTACTCGGATATATTAAAAAACCAGGATGGGATGAGGTGAGCATATGAATCTGGCGGATTACATTTTGTTAGCGGTAGTTGCGGTTTGTTTTATCATCGCTTTGACTTATACAATACGCCTTGGAAAAAGAGGTGGTTGCGCGGGCTGTGGTTCAGGCAGCGGTATCAGCACAAACAGCGGAACGAATTCATGCGGAGGGTGTTCCGGCTGTAGTTCGGGAAGAAGCTGTAACAGATGCGACAGCATCAAGCCGGTCAGACGGGATGATTCGTCGGGCAATTTCAACAAAACGGAGAATAGTTGCTGCAGGTAACAAAAAAGCCCTTGCTTAGGGCTTTTCAAGTATCGATAAGATTTCCTGGCTCTCCAGCTTCAAATCTTCAGGTTTGTCAATTCATTATTCAGTTTTTTAAGGTTGGATGCTATTTCCTCGATCGAAGAATACGAAGCTGTCAGTTCTTCCATCGTAGCCGCCTGCTCCTGCGTAGCGCTGGCTATGGATTGGATCTCTTCAAGGGAGCTTTCTATCAGGCCGCTTATCTTTGAAATGACTTCAGTTAGCTGCCTGCTTTGGGAGGAAGAATTAACGGAAGCCGCTTCTATCTCATCCACCTTCGATTTGAGGACGTCCTGGAGCCTCTTGAGCTCATCGAACTTCTCAGCGGTCTGCATGACCCGTTGTATGGAAGTCTTGATCTTATTGGCGCCGTCATCGACGGATTCAAATACGGAATTGGTCTTTAGACTCAGTTCGGTCACCAGTTTGCTTATATTAGCGGTAGCTTTTCCCGACTGCTCCGCAAGCTTCCTTATCTCGTCCGCAACAACTGCGAAGCCTTTACCTGCCTCACCCGCCCTTGCCGATTCTATCGAAGCATTGAGGGCCAGAAGGTTGGTCTGGTCCGATATAGCTTTTATAATATCCAGTATGCTGCTGATCTCCCGGGTGGTCTCCATCAGAGAAGCCATCACTCTTCCGGTATCCGCCGTCGATTTTTCAATAACGCTCATGTCCTGCATCGTTATATCCATGTGTTCCTTGCTTTGCTGTGTAGCCGAATAGCTGGATTTGAACACCTCGGACATCTCGGTTGTTTTGCCCGATACCGTAGCAAGATCTTCCGATATGGTCATTATTGAATTGGAAGATGTTTGAACATATTGCAGGTTATCCTTGCAGCTGCCAACCGCAGAAAGCGCGTTCCCGGCAATTTCGTTATTTGCTTTCGTTGTCTGGTCGATAGCGGCAGCAAATTGGCTCACTGAATCAAACAACACCTGCGAGGATTCCTTGGATTTTTCCGATACTGAAGCCAGCATGTCCAAAAGCTGTTTCTGCTGCTCTTTGTCGGCCAATGAGCCGAACATCCTGTTCAGGCGGCGTATCAGCAGGTTGAACAGCAGGAACATGGCAAAAAATTCGACCATGTATCCGACGAGATACGGGATATAGGAAGCCAGCATATCTACCGACTGGAGCCTGAAATACTGCGAAATCACAAGGTTCAGCATTCCAAGGACAAATGCGGTAATGGTAAGCTTCTTATCATAATAGAGACAGCTAAGGATGGAAGGGAACAGATAAGCCATATAAATGCCTATATGATAATTTGTTGCCAGCATCCCGACGATCAGAGTGCTTAAAATGATATTCAGGTATTTAACAAAAACCGGGTTTGCATTTTTTCTGGCCAGGATAAAATCGAGCGCCACCATAATGAAACTGGCAACTGTGAAAACCAGTAACTGGCCCGTCTCTATCTTAAAAAAATTAATAACCGTCAGTATATACAAGGCCGGGAAAACAACCAGACATATTACGAGCAGCAGTATGGAAACAAGCTTGTTAACCTCTTTGTCATTCGACAGTATAAACGATCTCTTGTCCATGAAATTCTCCTCTTTATGCTTTTTTACCGCAAGGACGAAATTTAAGCTTTTTATGTAAATAATGCTAATAGAAATTATAGCACACTATTGACGTTTTACAATGATTTTGTGAGCATCATTTTCACAGGATATTACTCATTTTTGCAGTAGAGAAATAATGCATTCTATGAGATTGCTTACTTTTTCAACTAATGGGTAAATTTGCACGAAAAATTCTGAGATTGAGCACTATTTAACGATTTTTAGCGATATAAAGATACGGAGTCAAGAATTATGTAAATTAATATTGCCCATTACTTGAAATTTTAAACAAGGAAAACCAACGATAACATATCAGTTTACATGTCGTATTCTATAGCATATTACAGAAAATAAATACAGTTGCGCCGAGTCCGGTGATACTTGTCAAGCCGCACTTTCCCGGTCTTTCTGTGCCAGCTTGTTCGTGTTTATGGAATTGCGGTAAACAACAAAACGGCAGAACAAAAACTCGGTGATGAAGTTGATGAGCATTGTCCCCCCAAGCACTATATACTCGTTCCAGCCGTGGTTCGTAAGATAATCGCCCCACCAGGTCGAAAGCGGCGTAAAGACACAATAGTAGGCTGTGATCTTCAGCATGGCAGCGGGGATGTTTGCAACGGATTTGAACGTGTATCTCCTGTTTACAGTGAAATTGTACAGGACGGATAAAATGAGAGCGATCAGATAGCTCGGCCAATACGGGAAACGGGTAAGTTCATTGAACAGCGTAAAGCTTACTGCCTGGACAACGCCGGCCGAAATTGAAAATAATGTGAATTTAAAAAACTGTATTACATTTTGCTTAGTGCTTGTCGATTCGTAGGATTTGCCTGTCATATTTTCTCTCATATCTTTTTGGCTCTATATGCCCTTTACTTTAATTATATTTTATATTCCTAAAAGAAATCAACCATACTATACTGTATTATGCAAACCTAAAAATATTAAGCCTAATGTAAATTATCCCCATTTCTGTTTGTCACCTGGTTGCATATTCGTGATGCAGCAAAGACTGCTTAACAAGTTCTAAACTACATCATAATCAGCAAGATGTTCTTATCGTAATTAATCTTCACTATATTATTCTAATAAAAAGACTGGCACATGAACCGGTCTCTGTAAATGCTTCCCTTTACTCTCTTTAATCACAGCCCAGATTGAAAAGAAGTCCAGGGGCTTCTATAAATTTCTTGTAGCAAAGTTAGTCACTAACAAAGTCATATCTATTCCCTCTTTTAATCAGAACTCCCTGTTCACCATTGGACTTTTTAAATCTATACTTTTGACCTTTGGAAAAGAATCCAGAAATATCTTCCAATTCATAGTTTTCGCCAAACAGATGATTAGTTACAAGTTTTCCTGTTAAAGTTTTATGCAAGCTACCGAAATCAGTACCAAAAAATCCATCCAGTATTAGATGCACTTCTCCATCTTTTACTTCAAGACGATACGATTCACTCATCAGTATAGACCTCCAAAACTAAAGTAATTAAATTATACAATATTTTAGTAAAATTAGAAACATACTTAAGGAGTGAGCAGTGAAAATACATTTTCGTTTAGTTCATAATAAGTATTCATGTATTCTAGATTATTGTAAATCGAACTTCTTACACAGAAAAGGATCGGGAATTAACCCAATCCTTTTAATATTGGTGCGCAATACAGGACAATGCCGGTCTCGCAGGAATCGAGCAGGAGGCGGCATTGCCGCCGTCCCTCCCGATTATGATTTTTTGTTATATGTATACCCGACATTGTTCAGTATTTGCCAAATTCCCTATCACTCAATACGATCTTTTTCCCTTTCGATTCCTTTGGCTCAACATCCTCGTATGGCTCTTCCTCCGACTTTGTCGCGATCTTTCTCTTATTGGACAAACCCTCGAGCATCTTCAAAACTTCCGGGCTTAATTCATCCAGCCTGCTAAAACCCTGATTGCTCTTCTTCAGTTTGATCTTGCTTACCATCTCTCTTAACAATTCAGCCTGGCTCGTCAGTTCCTCGCTTGCCGCCGCGCCTTCCTCAGAGGTCGCCGAATTGGTCTGCACGACCTCAGATACCTGCATAATCCCCTGATTGATTTGACCGATGCCAACTGCCTGTTCGCTGGATGCAGAGGCGATATCGTTAACCAGCCTGGCTGCCTTTTCGATCTCGTTTACTATCCTGTTGAGCGCATCAGCTGTTTCCTTCGCTATTTTTGTACCGGCTTCAACCTTTTTGATGGAGCCTTCAATCATATCCGCCGTCTCTTTTGCAGCGTTAGCCGAACGTGCGGCCAGTGTCCTGACCTCCTCCGCCACAACCGCGAAGCCTTTGCCGTGCTGACCCGCCCTTGCCGCTTCTACAGCCGCATTCAGCGCAAGAATGTTCGTCTGGAATGCGATATCGTCTATGACTTTTATGATCTTATAGATGTTGCTGGACGATTCATTTATGTCATCCATCGCCTTGAGCATGTCCTTCATTTGGGTATTTCCCTGTTCGGCGTTTGTTCTGGCATTTCCGGCAAGTTCATTGGCTTTGTTTGCATTATCCGCATTCAATTTAGTCTGGGATGATATCTCCTCCAGTGACGCGGTCAGCTCTTCGATCGCGCTTGCCTGTTCGGTAGCTCCCTGCGAAAGAGCCATGCTGGAGTCAGATATCTGTCTCGATCCAGAAGCTACCTGTTCCGCTGCAGACGCAATATCCGTGAAATCCTTATTCAAGCTCTCCACAAGTTCAAATAGCTTTTGGCCAAGAAGATCCTTGTCAGACCTTACATTGACATCCACCATCAAATCGGCGCCCGCCACCTTCTCGACGATGTGCGCCTGCTCGCGTACACTGGCGATCAGGTTTTCAAAGGATTTTGCGAGTCTGCCCAATTCATCCCTGCTATCCGCCTTGACACTGACATTTACATCTCCCAGCGCGAGCTTATCGGAGGCATTTGAAAGAGAACCGACGCGCTTGCTGATATAGCGCGATATAAATACGCCAAGAATAATTGCAACAACAACGCCTGTGATTATTACAATGAACATTGTAACTACCGAGCTCTGAGCCGCCTTTGAATTGCTTTCCGACTTGTTCTTTGCTTCTGAGGAATTATGTTCCATTAATATGTCGAATGAATTCTGTAAATCTGTCGCTATCGAAGAAGAATCGCCTACTATAATATTCCTTGCCTGTTCCTGCTGCCCCGACTTAACAAGATTAACCGCATTATCGACTAATAATTTAAATTCATCCCACTGCGATTTCAAATCGTTAAATTGTTTCCGGTCAGCCTCAGTCACGGCCTCCTCTTCATACTTCTTTAAATAATCGTCTGTTGTGGCGCCATAACTCGATATTTTGTCGATGCTTTCATCACGCTGGCTGACATCGTCGTCTACAGTCATCCTGATACTATGGTATCTTGTCCTCTGGAAATATATCGAGGCTCCTCCGGCATACTCAAGCCCTAATGCATTCTCTTGATATAATAACGTATCGTTATTATTGATGGCGCTGATGCTCATAATACCTACGACACCGACTACTCCTGCAATAGCAGCTACTACTACAAAACAGATTATCAGTTTTGCTGCGATCCTTAAATTACTAAACCATTGCATCGTTCAACACTCCTTTTTCGATCTTTTATTGATTATATTGCTTCGCTAAGACTGGACAGTTCATCCTCCGTAAGCAGCTTTTCGCAATCGAGCAGCAGCTTGACGTCATTTCCCGCCTTACCGATATTTTTTATATACCTGTTATTAAAGCCCTTGTTCATTTGAGGCGGCTCAACGACATCCTCATCGGAAATCGCAAGCACCTCTGCTACGCTATCTACTATCAGTCCTATGGATACGTCACTGATATCGACCACGATCACGCATGTCCTGTCATTATATTCCCTGGGTTCCTTTTTAAAGCGCAGCCTGATATCAATAACCGGAATGATTTTTCCCCTCAGGTTGATAATCCCCTTGATATATTCCGGTAGTTCAGGTATTTCCGTGATCGCCTGGATTCCGATGATCTCAGTGACATACCTGATTTCTATCCCATAAGTTTCCTTTCCGATCAGGAATGTCAGATATCTGCCTTTCTGAGTGTCTTCCTCCAATTCTACATTGTCTTCAAATACATCCGCCACGTTTTCAGCTCCCTCCCTTTAGTTTTCATGAAAGCCCGCAACATCCAAAATCAAACTGATACTTCCGTCTCCTAACAGCGTACAGCCCTCCACCCCCTTCACCTTTTTCATTTTTTTGATGTATTCCGGCAGCGCTTTCACTACCACCTGTTGTTGGCCTATCAACTCATCCGCAAAGATGCAGAAGGCCTTGCCGTCACTTTCAACCATAACTGTAATCCCGTCAGGAATATCAGTTATATCCGTCTTTATCCTATATTTCTCATGAAGCCTCAGAATCGGGTAACACTCGCCCCGTATCATTATCATTTCATTGTTGTCGGGATCTTTGATTAAATTGTTTTCTTTGGTTTTGAATGATTCTCTTATACTGGTTATGGGAATCGTAAATTTTGCCTTGCCTACCCTGATTGTCATTCCATCCATAATCGCCAGTGTCAATGGTATTTTCAGGGTAATAGCCGTGCCATGGCCCGGTATGCTGTCTATTGAGACATCCCCCCCGACGGCGCCTATATTTTTCATAACAACATCCAATCCGACGCCCCGGCCCGAAAACTCAGTCGCTTCGTCTTTTGTTGAAAATCCGGGTAGAAAAATACATGAATATATATCCTTATCCAAAAGTTCATTTTCGGGTCTGTTGATAAGTCCGTTTCTTCTTGCTTTGGCCAGAATCTTGTCTTTATCCAAGCCTGCACCGTCGTCGCTGACCGTTATCAGTACATCGCCGCTCGCATTTTTAGCTTCAAGGATAACTGTCCCGGTCTCCGGCTTGCCTTTTGCCTTTCTATCGTCAGCTGATTCTATGCCATGGTCGATTGAGTTTCTGATCAGGTGCATCAACGGATCGGAGATGTGTTCAATTATATTTTTATCTACCTCCGTTTCCTCACCTATAATTTTCAGCTCTACATCCTTATTTAGCTTTTTACTCATGTCACGCACTATTCTATTAAGTCTCTGAAAGGTTGAAGAGAGTGGGACCATTCTGATGGACATAGCTATATCCTGGAGCTCGTTTATAATCTTCCGGTGCTGCCTTGCCGCCTTTTGGAAGTTGCTGAGCGGCATTCCGGCCAGATCCGGATTTTGTGTGACCATTGCCTCCGAAATGACCAATTCGCCGACCAGATCCATAAGTTTATCCAATTTTACAATATTAACGCTGATAATATTATTATGGGAGGAGGCAGCCCGGTTTTCATTCACTGTGTTTAGTCCTTCCAGTCCGGCAGCCTCATAAACAGCATCTTTATTATCGTTGCATTCCATCAATTCCATATCGCTAAGGAAAATAGTCTTTGATAAATAATCATGCAATTCGTCATATGAAAGGTCCGTTTTGAACCATACGCGGAATCCGTCATTTCTGATTATTGCGTCGCTTTTATCGTTATCAGCCAATCTTCCGGGAAAGTGACTAATATCCATGGCAACATCCTTAAGTCTGTGGACTAAAGCGAAAGCCCGAACACTCTCCATTTCGCAGCCTTCTTCAAAATGGATTACCGCCTTGAAGGCTCTTCCCGTGAACGGGCTTTTACCTCCGGTACTACTAATACTGCATATTTCCGTTTCTTGTTGCGCGGATTCATCATCCCGCATATCGGCAGCAGAATTGTATTTCATCCTGAGGTCTTCCAAAAAGCTCGTGATCTTATCTGTAAGCAGTGAGGAGTCTCTATCAGGGATATCTCCGTTTTCTACCTTGCGCATTTCCGCTTTCATGAAGTCGACACTTTCAAGGACAATATCGGAAAGCTTTGAACAATCCAATGAGAATTGCTTTTTGCTGCGCAGATAATTGAAGAGGTCTTCAACCGTATGAGTGAGTTTTGATATATTATCAAAATTCATCATGGCAGAAGACCCCTTAATAGTATGCATGATCCTGAATATTTCGTTTATTGCCTCCAGGTTATAACAAGCGGTTTTATCACTGCTGATAATGATTTGCTCGAGCTGCTCGATCAACTGTGTAGTTTCAAAAACAAACATATCCAGTATTGGTTCATTGTAATCTCCTGCCAAGTGGATCACTCCCTTAAAAATTTATTATGTATATAACTTTTATCAAGACTCACTCACGTGGTTTTACAACAATGTATTCAGGTACTGGCCTCATGCAGCCAGAATCATAATTAATCATGTCTCTGCCCGTTATTCATAACATCCGCGTTACAAATAAGCATAAAAAAGTGGCAAGCATAACTGATTGCCTGCCACGGATAAACTGCACCTAGCGTTTTGGCAACCTGACGATCATACAATAAATATTGCTTAGACTCCGGCTTTGCGCCTCCACCTTTCGATGGATTTGCCTTTTTCAAATTATTTTATTCTTTTATAATGGCTAGATGCTTGCGGTTCTACTTGCAAGCATCTGCATAATTATGTAATTAATATTCCAATAATTACTAATGTAACAATTTGATTAAAATGTTGCTTATAATTTTTTAATTGGATAATATAAACATTAATATAACATTATTATAGAAAATGTTCAATAATTATATCCGTTTTTACTAAAATTGTACAAGAGAGTACAACTCATCTTTTTGGTCTTGGTTTACACCAATATATCGCAGCGTTATACTTTGCGAACTGTGGTTGAATGTATCCATTATCAGCCCGATATTATATTTTGATATTTTATAGGTCCAATAACCCCAGGTTTTTCTAAGACTATGCGTACCGAAGTTCTCTATGCCTACTAGATCTGCCGCGTCTTTCAGTACACGGTATGCTTGTATCCTTCCGATGTATGTCCCCTTTTTGCTGGGGTACAGAAAATCTTCATATGCCAGGTTCTTCTCTTTGATATACAGTTGTACGTCTTTTCTAAGTGCATTGTTAAGTTTTATTTTTTTCTCTTTTTTGGTTTTCTTTTCCTTCAGCACAAGGTAATCACGAAACTCATAGTTGCATGTAAAAATATCCTTTACTTTCAGCGGTAATATATCACTTATTCTTAGACCTGTGTTAAGTCCGAATTTAAAAATCAGACCATACTTAGGATTTCTTCCATGTAGATATTGGTACATCTGCTTGATTTTTGTTTTATCTCGTAATGGCTCTACTGTCATAAGTATTCCTTTCTGAAATGCAATTTATTTTATATATTATGTACAAAATGTTACATCACACATTATAGCATATAGTTTTGTGATCTCTTATATCAATGCTTGAAAAGGTGAATTTTAGCAGCATTTCAAATACTATTAGTGTAACATTTTAATCAAATTGTTACATTGAATTAGCTACTAAGGTAAGCTTTTCTGCCATATTTTTAAATGTTATATAATAACAAGACTTAAAACAGGGTTTTAGAACTGTTGGAAATATTCGGGGATATTTCGGTGTATGATAAATCTATAAATGGCCATATATTATCTTGTCTGTAGTTTTCTGGAATAATGGTCGTCCTTGACTGTAACAAATCTCAAATAATATCAATATAATTCAGCTATATTAAAGACGAAACGATGGCGGCATTGCCAGAAATAATCCGTGGGCTGGAAAACACGGGATTCATATTCGATGTTTTAACTAAAGACACACCCGGAGTTCATTTTGTAATGCCATGAAGTTTGAATTGAAATATTAGCAAGCGCACATAGCAGAAAACCTGACTACGATATCGTAGCCAGGTTTTCTGAAACTGGTGCGCAATACAGGACTCGAACCTGTGACTTTCACCACGTCAAGATGACACTCTACCAGCTGAGTTAATTGCGCGTGTTTTAAAGAGTAATTATATTCTAAAGCCTCAAAGGCGTATTGTCAAGAGTGACATACTACCATTCTACCAACTTTTTTCAAAGCGTCCTTCAGCTCACCAGAGCTCGAGCCTTACGGTTTTGCACCTCGGGCAGCCGAACAGGTAGGCTTCGTCGAGGTTTCCCTCTTCATCCGTACGGTGAAAGGTGTTGATCAGTTTGACAAACGGCTCTTTTCCATCGCTGACGAGTTTGCCGTCCTTTGAGTTCTCATCGGGCTCGTTGTATCTGTAACCGCATACTGCGCATTTCATATGATTTCCTCCCTTGGTAGGTCCAACAGCGGATTGCAGGTTAGAATTATTTTAACGCATTGAAACTCAAAATGCAAGCAAATGTAAGCAATCCGGTATTAACCCGCAAGGTATCCTTGAACTTTACGGCTGCTTAGTCTATAATCTTTTTGGACCGCTGTCCGCATACGGAAGGCAGCATTAAAAAGAGGAGAACATTATTATGAGCGGCACTGAAAAAATTTATGACGTAGCCATTATAGGCTGCGGAACTGCAGGAATATTTGCCGGATATGAGCTGGTGGAAACCATGCCTTCGCTGAACGTGGTCATGATAGATCAGGGCGGCGACATTTACGGCAGGAAATGCCCCATTGTCGATAAAAAGGCGCCAAGCTGCATCAACTGCACAAGCTGCGGCATAATGAACGGTTTCGGCGGCGCGGGCGCATACTCCGACGGCAAGTTCAACTTCACCACGGAGTTCGGCGGCTGGCTCAGCGAATACATATCGGATACGGCTTGTATGGAGCTGTTCGAATACGTCGACAGCGTGAACGTAAGGTTCGGCGCTACTACGGAACGTTTCAGCACAAAGAGTGAGGAAGCTTCAAGAATAGAAAAACTGGCGCTTGAGAACGACCTGCACCTTCTTCACGCGGTCGTCAAGCATCTGGGTACCGAAAACAACCTGAAGATACTCATCAGGATCTACGAGCATCTCAAGGAGCGCGTTAAGATACGGTGCAAAACGCAGGTAAGGAAAATAGTCCCCGAAGATGGTCTATACACGCTGCAGCTCGCTTCGGGCGACCACATACGGTGCAAATATCTGATAAACGGCCCGGGACGTTCGGGCGCCGAATGGTTCTCACAGCAGTGCAGGGAGCTCAAACTGAACCTGATAAACAACCAGGTCGACATAGGAGTAAGGGTCGAACTTCCTGCAAGGGTGTTCGAGCATATTACGGACGCAGTATATGAATCGAAGTTAAAATACAGGACCAAGCAGTACGGTGACATAGTGCGGACATTCTGCATGAACCCCTACGGGCATGTCGTTTCAGAAAATGTGGACGGAATAATCACTGTCAACGGGCACAGCTATACCGATCCTTCCCTGAGGAGCGAGAATACGAACTTCGCGCTGCTTGTCAGCAACAGGTTCACCCAGCCGTTTAACGAGCCCTATCAATACGGTAAGAGGATCGCATCGCTTTCCAACATGCTTGGCGGAGGAGTGCTCGTACAGAGATTCGGCGATCTGGTCAAGGGCGTCAGGACCAACGATCACCGTCTCGCACAAAGCTTTACGACGCCGACACTGGACGCTACGCCCGGTGACCTGAGCCTTGTACTTACAAAAAGGCATCTCGATAATATCATAGAAATGATATATGCGCTCGATAAAATAGCGCCCGGAACCGCGAACTACGATACTCTGCTTTACGGTGTCGAAGTGAAATTCTATAGCTCGCGGCTCGAATTGAGCAGCGAGCTTGAGACAAAGCTGCCGAACATGTTTGCCATCGGCGACGGCGCCGGGATAACGCGCGGGCTATCCCAGGCAAGCGCCAGCGGAGTGCATGTGGCACGGGTGATCAGGAACAGGATCGAGAACGAACGCTGACCTAAGCCCTGATCTGTTCGGGGTCGGGAAGCTTGGCGAATTTCAGTATCACAAGCGCCATGACAAGCGTGATTACGAGCTCGGGGAGCAGGAATGTGCCGTTGTACAATATCGAATATACCAGCGGCGACTGCCCCTCGGGAGCGTAGCTTGCGTAAAACGCCACCCCTGAGACCGTATGGCAGAAGAAGCGGCCTAAAATACCGGTAAATATTCCGCCGATGTAGCCGACAGTCGATTTCTTAAAGAAACCTGCCAGCCCGAGCATTCCATATGCAAGCGGATAATCCAGCAGGATCGAAACCGGATGCATGGAATAGAAGCCTCCGATTACAAGGTCAAGGATGCCATATATTGCGCTCACCAGTATACCTTTTTTGCCTCCCCATCTGAATGCGAAAATAAACAGCGGTACCATGCCTCCCAAGCTAACGGAACCGCCCATGGGCATTTTGAAAAGCTTTACGAATTCGCCCAGAATAATTGCCAAAGCTAACATCATCCCGGCTTCGGCAAGCATACGTGTATTTTTGTTGTGCATATCGATAAACCCTCCAGTTTTCCGGGTCTTTTCGGGACTAGCCGCCCTCTTGACTTCGTTTCCGCAATCACAACCGTCGCACTTACAATATGCAGCGGGCAAATAAAAACCCTCTCGTCTGAAACAGATAAGAGGGTAAATGATTACTTTGCTGATATACTCCCTCCGCCGGCATTATCCGTCTCAGGTTTGATGGGTCGGAACGCTTCAGTTCCCTCTCAGCCGGATTTATCCAGCTCCCCAGATTTATTTTGTTATGAATCAATAATAGAGTATTGGCCATGCTATGTCAATAGCCGCATTACATTATTTTTGTTATTACGAAACACTGAAATATTTGAAATATTTGTTGATCATATTGGATAGCTCATTATATCTTAACGGTTTTGCAAGATAATCATCCATACCGGTGTTTATGCACAATTCTCTGTCACCCTTCATCGCATTTGCCGTAAGAGCAATAATTATAACATGCTCTCCGTTTACTTTTTCTTTTTCCCGTATCAGGGCAGTTGCCTCAAGCCCATCTATTTCCGGCATTTGCATATCCATTAGTATAAGTTCGTACTTATTTGACTCAAGCATTTGCAGAAGCATTTTACCATCGTCGGCATAATCGGCTTTAAGGTTTTTCTTTGCCAGAAATATCTTTATTAACTCTTGATTTACCTTGCTATCCTCGGCAACAATAATATTAAGACTATTATTGCAGATTGGACTATTGTGCGTAATGCTTTGTCTTGCAGGTTCGTTGGGCGCTTGTGCAAGCTCGAACGGGATTGTGAAAATGAAATTGCTGCCTACTCCCATTTTACTTTCAACACGAATATTCCCTTCCATCATTTCTATCAGGTTTTTTACAATCGAAAGCCCCAGGCCTGTACCGCCATATTTTCTTGTAGTGGAATTATCCAACTGTTTGAAACTCTGAAATAATAAATCGATTTTTTCCTCCGGGATTCCGATCCCTGTATCGGAAACTATGAATTTAACCTTGGCGCGCATATCATTTGTTTCCGTGACCTCGGCACTGATAGTGATTTGCCCTTCTGCGGTAAATTTTATTGAATTGCTTATGAGATTTGACAAAATTTGTTTTAATCTCGTAGGGTCGCCGGATACATATTCCGGAAGCTGCGTATCAAAATGAGTTCTCATTGAAATATTTTTATTCCGCGTATGAATAACAAATGTATCGACAGCCTCTTCCATAAGTTCTTTCAGATGAAATACAGTGTTTTCAAGCTCAAGCTTTCCCGCTTCGATTTTAGAATAGTCGAGAATATCATTAAGAAGAGAAAGAAGGCTGGTAGCCGAACTCATAAGAATCTTCAGATTCTTTTTCTGTTCTTCGGCAGGCATTTCTGTAGTATAAAGAATATCCGAGATCCCTATTATTGCATTCATGGGGGTCCTGATTTCGTGACTCATATTGGCAAGAAATCTGCTTTTTGACTGGTTGGCTGCTTCCGCAGCTTTTTGTGAGGATTTTGCTTCATATAGGGCCAGTTCAAGCTCGCTTATATCCTTTAAAACAATAAGAGAACCCGTAAATTTGCCCTTTTTATTAAAAATCGGGTTTTTGTACAAATAAAAATATTTGATTTCATTTCTGACCTGAATACATACTTTTTCGTTTAGGAATTCCTGATCAGAAAGATTGAATGTAAAATTTTCAATAGCGCCAAAAACATCAAATACGGTCTTTCCAGTATAATCACTTACGCAGGTGCTGCCAAAGATGCTATTAAAAAGTTTTAGCGCCTGTTTATTGATTGACAGTATAACGTTGCTTTTATCAAGAATAATTACTGAATCCTGCAGACTCTCAAAAAGTTCTCCTTTAGCAATGGGAATTACGTCGAACATCCTTAGCTTAAACAGGCAGAAAAAGCTCAAAAGACCCGTTAAGCTGAAAGCAAGGGGGGTTATATCAATATCTCCCGTATAAACTATTTGAAAGTTCGAAATCATACTTAACACAAATGGGATTATGGCAGAGAGCAAAAGAAAAACTGTCTGTCTCCTGGAAGGCGCAGAATAATTCAGCAGATATCTCAGGAGATTTAGAATCCCGGCAATTGTAAGTGAATAAATGTATATAATATTCAGCCAGAAAGCAATGCCATTTTCCAAAATCAAAATGTTTCCTTGTATGGATACCGATCTGTAAAATAAAAAGTGATACTGGTTGGTAGCTAACAGGAGGAAAAACATTAAAGATATAAATAATATAGGCAGGACCCGTTTCGTTTTAAAAAAAGATAATTTCTTCGTATGCTCATATGTAAGCGCAAGAAAAGAAAAGGGAATCAGTTCAACTCCAATATACCGAAGGTTTGAGACAAGCAATTTATCAGAAAATCCCTGAAAGGCAAAGACAAGCGCTTGAAAAAAAGATGCGGTAGCAACGGAGAAAAGAAGGATTCCCAAAGGCAAAGCTCCAAAAGCAGGTCGCCGCCTGAAGCAGGAAACACAAGCAATCAGACACATTGCTACTGAAATATACAGTATTACCACGTAGATACTCAGGCTATCTATTCGCACAACCATGACTTTTAACCCTCTTATCGATCAGTTGATAATATAATAATCAAGCCGGCTGATTTTAACCTTCGCTGTTATGCGCCAAAAAATCCAAAAATCCGCTGATAACTGCCAATTTCCACTCCTATTATATCAAAAATACTTGGGAATTTATATTTCCAAGTATTTTTCACTCAAACTTTTATTCATTAAGCTTCACCTTTATTTGTTTCCGAATAACCTTGCCTTCTGCTTATCGAGCAGCAGGAGCAGCGGATAGCCGAGTCCGTAACACGCGATCAGTTCCCCGAGAGCAACAAAGCCCATAGTGGCAAAAAGCGGCGTTTGTATCGAAAAATTGAGCACAAAGGCAACCACAACAGCATTGACTATGACAGGAGGCAGCGGCGCCAGGTATTTACGCGGCATTTTCCATGTCAGCCAGGCAGCTGTGAGCGTTGCAAGGCTCCCGAACAGGATGTCGTACGGCCCTGCCCCGACGAATATGTTTGCAATGATGCAGCCTGCAAACAGGCCCGGAATGGCCGCCGGAGTAAAAAACGCCAGTACGGTGAGAGCTTCCGATACCCTGATTTGTATCTGCCCCGAACCGCCGGGAATAAGTATCGTAAGAGCTGAGTACATTGCCCCTATGATTGCTGCTTCGGCTATATACCTCACGGGGGTCCTGCTTTTTCTGACTTTCATGTTGCTGTTGTTTTGATCCATTTCGGTATCCTTTCATTGTTCTCCGCACCCAATAAAAAAGGAGCTCCTCGCTCCTGTACACCTACTAAAATACATACGATCCCGCCGACCTCATACATGGCTCATTTATGGACATAAGCCCGTAAGTCCGGTCGTATCCGGTGATCATAGCCCCGTAGTTTTGTTTACAGACAGGATGGTTTCGAACTGTCTTATTATTTTTTTACATTATATCAGAATCGGCGGCAGACTGCAATGCCTGTCACACCAAACTGATTCAATTTACGGCGCCGCAGCCCCACCGTCAGTCGCCGAAATCCATTACCCTGATCGCCATGGTCGGGCACGCCCTGGTACATTCACCGCAGTCGGTGCATTTGCCGTAATCGATCCTGGCAAGCGCGCCTTCCATGCTGATAGCCGAATAGCTGCACGCCTTGACACATTTTGTGCACCCGATGCAGCCGACTTCGCAGTTGCTTTTGGTCACAGGTCCCTTATCTCTCGAACGGCACATGACTGAGTATTTCTTGTCCTTCGGTATTATTTCAATCAATTTTTTCGGACAGACTGCAACACACTTCCCGCACGCCTTGCACCGGTCCTCTATGACTCTGGCAATTCCACCCGTGATGTCTATGGCTTCAAAAGGGCAGGCTTTTACACAATCGCCGTGTCCAAGGCAGCCGTATGAACAGGCTTTATGTCCGCCATAAAGCTGGACTGCCGCAGAACAGCTGTCTATTCCGTTGTACTCATATTTTTCCCTGCTTACACTGCAGCGTCCGTTGCACAAAATCCTGGCAGCGGCTCTCTTGATATCCTCGGCCTCGACGCCCATAATGTCGGCCACTTTTCCGGCCACTTCACTGCCGCCCACAGGACAGCAATTCGTTTCGGCGCCCTTTGTCACAACTGCGTCCGCATAGGAATCGCAGCCCGCATAGCCGCAGCCTCCGCAATTGGCTCCGGGAAGCGCCTCTCTGATTCTGACGACCCTTTCGTCTACCTTTACTGCAAATACTTTAGATGCGTAGGACAGGCCGATTCCGAAAATCAAGCCGAGGCCGCTTATCACCAATACCGCAGCAATTATATCCCCCATGTTTCAACCCTCCGGTAAACTATTACAAGTATCTTCAGGAAACGACCGGTTCGAACCGGCTGTTCCTACTGCGATCAATATATTACCAAGTCCCCCGAACTACTTAAGCAGTCCCTGAAAACCTAAAAACGCCAACGAAACCAATGAAGCCGAAATCAGCGATATGGGAAAGCCCTGAAGGCATTTCGGCACGATCGCAGTTTCAAGGCGCTCTCTGATACCCGCGAAAAGCACTATTGCCAGTGTGAAACCCACCCCAGAAAATGCTCCGTTGAAAACGGAAATAACAAAATTGTTATCGCTCTCGACATTCAGCAGCGTTACGCCAAGCACGGCGCAGTTGGTCGTGATCAGCGGGAGGTAAATACCCAGAGCCTTGTAAAGGCCCTGGCTCGTCTTCTGCAGCACCATTTCGACGAACTGTACAAGCGCGGCAATCACAAGAATAAACGCGATAGTTTGCAGATACTCCAAATTCAGAGGCTTCAGTATGAATTCCTGGACGAGCCAGGCAGCGGCCGACGCCAGTGTCATTACAAATATAACCGCTACGCCCATGCCTGCGGCTGTTTTAATCTTCCTGGAAACGCCGAGGAAAGGGCATATTCCCAGAAACTTAACTACAACGAAGTTATTTATGAAAACGGCTGATATAAATGTTATCAAAATACTTTGAAGCATGGTTATTCAGCCCCCTTTCCGGTTTCCGCCAGGCTGCAGTCCGCACGACAGCCTTCACAGCCTGTCGAATGAGCTCCGCAGCCCGATTTCAAGGTTTGCCTGTTTGTGACGAGATTGACCAGGCCTATCGCAAGCCCGAATATAAGGAAGCCTCCCGGAGGAAGTATCATGGCTAGCGCGGGGCTGGCGTTTGCTCCGAAAAGCTGCAGTCCGAATATGCTTCCGTTCCCAAGTATCTCCCTGACGCTTCCGATCGCCGTTATTGCCAGGGTGAATCCGATACCCATCCCCAGCCCGTCTACGGCCGAATCCAGAACAGGATTCTTCGAGGCGTATGATTCCGCCCTGGCCATGATGATGCAGTTTACGACGATGAGCGGTATATATATGCCGAGCGCCTTGTCAAGCGAAGGTACGTAAGCCTTCAGCAGCATTTGCACTATCGTGACGAAGCCTGCTATGACCGTGACGAAAGCCGGCATTCTTACCTTCCCGGGGATAAATTTCCTGAGCAGCGATATCACCGCATTTGAGCCGATCAGCACCGCTGTGGTCGAAAGCCCCATGCCTATGCCGTTTATCGCGGAGGTCGTTATTGCAAGCGTCGGGCAGGTTCCCAGCACAAGGCGGAATGTAGGATTTTCATTTATGATACCGTTTTTGAATATATTGAACAGTTTCATTTCACATCGCCTCCGTCCTGCTCCTGCAGCAATTTCCTCGCCATATCGGCCGAAGCCTGGACTGCGCTCGTCACAGCTTTCGAGCTGATCGTGGCTCCGCTTACGGCCTGTACCTCATCCTCTGCCTTGGGCGGCACTTTGACCACCCTTATGCTGTTATCTATGCTTTTCCCGATATATTGGCTCGTGAAGCCGTCTTCGGCGGTCTTGCTCCCGAGGCCCGGAGTCTCTTCGTTTGCGCCTATCCTGACGCCGGTTATCCTGCCGTCGCTGCCGACTCCTACGGTCACCGCCATCTCTCCGCCGTATCCCGACGGGTAAGCGCTGAAGACGTATCCCACGAATCTATCCTGGGTGTAGGCCGCATACGCTTCTCTTATCACGGTGCTGTATTCCGTACCTTCCTGGGGTTCGAGCTTTTTGAAGCTGTCTGCTTCGCTCATTACCTGCTTTCTTTGTTCTTCGGCATCTTTTTGGGTTCTCTGCGCTATTGTATCTTTTGTGGTGTTATTTACGAATGCAAGGCAAAAGGCTGTAACCAGGCAAATTATAAAAAGCGATACCGACGGCTTTATCATGTCACGCATTTCTCACGGCACCTCCAAAGCTTCTTGGAATCATATACCTGTCTATCAGCGGGACTGTCAGGTTCATCAGCAGTATCGCATAAGAAACACCTTCGGGATACCCGCCGAACAGCCTGATCACGGATGTCATCATGCCGCAGCCTAAACCCAGGAGCAGCCGCCCCTTTGAAGTAACAGGCGAAGTGGTATAATCTGTCGCCATGAAGAACGCTCCCAATATGAGGCCGCCGGAAAGGATATTGTATATAAAATCGCCCGTAAAAGGGCGCGCGCCCCCGAATATCCAGCTCATCACTCCTACCGTTCCGATAAAGGTGAGCGGTATTTCGAGCGATATCACCCGTTTCGCAACGAGATACACCGCGCCGAGCAACAGCGCCAGTGCGGAAGTCTCGCCTATAGTTCCGCCGATGTTCCCGATAAACAGATCCCAATACCCGGGCAATGTGCCTGCCGCCTCGCTTCCGGCCTTGATCAGCGCAAGAGGAGTCGCGGAGCTGACTGCGTCCGCGCTTTGACCCGGTATTATCCAGGTCGTCATCTGAACAGGCCAGGACGCCATCATGAATGCTCTGGCAGCAAGCGCAGGATTTACAAAGTTGTGTCCGAGGCCTCCGAACAGCTGCTTGACAATGATTATCGCGAAAGCGCCGCCTATCGCGGCTATCCAGAGAGGTGCGGCAGGCGAAAGGTTGTAGGCCAGCAACATGCCCGTCACCACAGCGCTGTAGTCTGAGATGGGGTTTGGCTTTTTAGCCAGCCTGCAGTATACATATTCCGAAATCACACAGGAAACTACCGTTACGATTATAAGCAGCGCAGCACTTAGCCCGAAGAAATACACTGAAGCCGCAGCCGCGGGCAGGAGCGCTATCACCACGTCCAGCATAAGGTCGCTGGTTTTTATCCCGCTTTGTATATGGGGCGACGAACCCGCCAAAAGTCTATTTCCCATTACGGACTTCCCCTCCCTTTGCTTCCTGCTTTTTCTGCTCGGATAGCTTTTGCTCGGATTGCTTCTGCTCCAAATGCCTCTGCGGTTCGGGCTGCTTCTCCGCCGCCGCTTTCTTCTGAACCTCGAGTTTCCTCAGTTCCGCCTTGGCATACCTAATGGACTGTACGAGACGTCTCGAAGCAGGACATTCGAATGAACAGCAGCCGCATTCAATGCAGTCGTTTACATGATATTTGGCCGATTCTTCGAAATTCCCAAGATTCACGCAGGAATTGATATATAGCGGCAGCAGTGACATCGGGCAGGCAGCGACGCATTTTCCGCAGTGTATGCAGACCGATTCGGGCGGCTCGGCCGCTTCCTCTTCAGTCAAGGCCAGCAAAGCATTATTCTGTTTCAATAAGGGCGTATCCAATGAAAATTGCGCCACACCCATCATCGGCCCGCCCATGATTATCTTGCGCGGTTCCTGCTTAAAGCCCCCGCAGAAATCGAAGATCTCGCCAAGAGGAGTCCCCACCAGAGCCTCTACATTCATCGGCCTGGCAACTGCGCCGCCGTCGACGGTTATTTTCTTTTTGATGAGAGGCATCCCCGTCCTAAGAAATTCTGCGATAAAAGCAGCGGTGCCTACATTCTGTACAAGCACGCCGACATCTGATGGCAGTTTCCCCGAAGGCACCTGCCTGCCGGTCACGGCATAGATCAGCTGCTTTTCGCCTCCCTGAGGGTAACGTGTCCGAAGCTGCACGACTCCTATATTGTCCGAATTCCTCAGCAATCCAGAAAGCTTCGATATCGCCTCGGGTTTGTTCGATTCTATGCAAATATAAGCTTTTGGGGCTCCCGATATTTCCATGATCCTTTTTGTGCCTTCGATTATTCCTTCAGGATTCTCGATCATTTCCCTGAAGTCAGAAGTTATATACGGTTCACACTCGGCTCCGTTTATAAGCAGAATATCGAGAGCTTTTCCGGGCGGAGGCGTAAGCTTCACAGAGGTGGGGAAACCCGCACCTCCCAGACCGACCAGGCCGGCCTCCCTGATACATCGGGCAAGGCTGTCCCGATCAGTGCGCTCCGGAGGTCTGACACTTTCATGTATCTCCTGAAGCCCGTCGGGTTTTATTTCCACCGCCATGACTTCAGCACCGGTGGACAGAAGCAAAGGCCGGATATCGCTAACAGTCCCCGAAACGCTTGAGTGGACAGGAGCGGATATCATTTTGTCGGAGTCCCCTAATTTCTGTCCGACCAAAACCCTATCGCCTTTTTTTACTGTTGGAACGCAGGGAGCTCCAACATGCTGGAGCATTGGTATTATAACCTTTGATGGAAGCTGCATGCTGACTGTACCAAGCCCGGATGTGCCTTTATGATGGCCGGGCTTTACGCCACCCCTGAACGCCTTTAACGCCTTTACCACTCAAAACACCTCACAGACCAGTTTTATACAATGTATACAAAGAACAAGATTTTATGAAAAACACAAGTATATCTTACCACTTTTTAATTAGAACTACCAGAGTACAAACGGCACTTATAAATTTATGTTAACTATTCCCTAATTATTCATTGCCAGTACCACATTATTCAGGGACGGGATCACCCTCCCCAGCAATACAGCTATCTGCGCACGGTTGATTATTTCCCTCGGATGGAAACTGCCGTCATCGTAACCTTCGAACATGCCTGCAGCCGCCATGCGGCCAATGGCTTCACAAGACCACGGCGAGGTCTCCGGCGTTACATCCGTGAACCTTGGCGCTGCGGTGGCGCCAGGGTTCATTATACGGTCGAAGAGTACGGCCATCTGTTCCCTTGTAAGAGCCTGCTCGGGAGCGAATTTGTTGCCGCCGACTCCTTCAAAGAGTCCGTACGCAGTTGCTGTCCGTATGTCGTCGCAGGCCCAGTGGCCGACAATGTCCGAATACAAAGGTCCGCGCTCTCCTGTCGATGTTTTGTCAATGCCGAGTATCCTGACCAGCAGTGTTGCAGCCTGAGCCCTGGTGACAGGTCCGTCCGGCATGAACACGGTCGGCGACATACCTTCCATCCAGCCCTTGCTTAGCGCTGTCAATATCTCAGGTTTTGCCCAGCTTCTCTCAATATCGCTGTAATATATCCCGTCCAGCCACATCGAAAAATAATCCCATGTGCTCGCGCTTTCCTGTCCGAGGCTCCAACTTCCGGCGCCCTTCAGGTCATATTTTCCTACAAGCTCAAGTTTCCTTTTTATGGATGTCTTATTCTCGTACCATATAGTATATTTACCTGCATCCAGAGTTTTTCCGAAGACCTTCGGCTTCGGATCTCCGGGGTCTATTGTTATTACGGCTTTCGGAGATTTTTCAGCATAGTCGTAGGTTATCCTGCCATTGTATTCCTTAATAAGATTTTCCACGGTATTGTTACTGATACCATAGCCTCCGTACAAAGCGCCCTGTTTCCAGATCCTTCCGTAAAACGGTATCCCGAGGACCAGCTTGTCCGCAGGCACGGTTTCGAGCGCGGCCTTAATGGAGCTTTCGACGAACGGGTAACCCGCAACGGGGCCCTCGGCGCCTCCCTGGTACGATTCATCATATGCCATGAGCATAAGGTAATCGCAATATTGAGCAAGGCCTGCGAAATCGTAGGAACCGAACCATAGGTTTGTTGCGTGGTATGGATTCGGGGCGACTGCGACAGAAATACTTTTGCCCTCCGGCAGCTTCTCACTGAGGAGCCTGACAAAGTTCGTATACAGGTCTTTTTCAGCCGACGTGACATTTTCGATATCCACATTCACTCCATCAAGGTCATACTGCAAAATGGCTTCAGCAATCTGTGAGGACAACTTATCCCCGTTTCTGAGAGCGGCGATCCCGACAGCCTGATTCCAGTGGTTGCTGAGGAATGGCGTCACTTTTATATTTCTTGAATGCATGTCTCTTACAAAGCCCGGATCCACAGCCAATGTCAGCTTGAGAGTACCGTCGTTATCAAGGTCGAAATAGCTCGGCGCCACATCATCGAGGGAATTTCCGGTTTCATCGACCAGATTGGTGTATTCAGCCGAGTTTCCAAAGTAAACATAACTCATATTGAATCGTCCCGTATTGTCCTGACCGACGGTTTCCGCTGCAGCCATACCTGAAGACATGATCAGAGAAATCATGACATACAGTGATAAAAGGAATTTTACAGCCTTGAACCTCACTAAACACCATCCTCCCGAATATAAGGTAAAATAATCAGCAACGTACCGTTGCCAGCGCTGGGCTGTATCAAGCGCGTATGCGCCTCTTTTAACATACAGTAACAACTAATTCAAATCAACGAACAATTTATGTAAACAAGTTTCTAAAGGAGTTTCAAGCAAATGGAACAGAGGCTTGGGAAGCCGAATAATATGAGATTTTAATGAATATATTCTGGTATATGATGAGAATTGCAGCCTTTTATTATTGTAAAAGAAAAAAAGCGATCATATTGATCGCCATATTGGTCCCTCTGATATTTTTACTGTTTCTGATATATTATCATTACAGCTTCGATTGACTGCAGCTGTTTATTTCAAGCCGAGAATGTCCGCTACTTCATCTCTCATGCTCTGACTGCCGCAAACGCGTTTATGCCGGACATCCTTGTGTTCGAGACCCGCAAGCCCTGCCGGGATGCTGATACCGCACTGTTCCGAAAGATACCCTAGCAGTTCGAATTCGGATTTGCCCTCCGCAGCCTTATCGCCGAATATTGCTCTGACTACGCTCTCATTGAATTTGAACGGGCTGGCTGTCGAATCGATTACGGTTTTTGTCAGATCGCCCGTGGAAATGACGTATTTGTCGTAGGCGTCGATACCTACCGCAGTGTGCGTATCAACAACATATCCGTAATCCTCGTAAACGGCTTTTATTGTATCCATAGTCTCCTGTTCCGTAGTGAAGGCTGCCCAGAAAAGCTCGGAAATCCTGCGTTTCACCTCGCCGTTTACGTAATATCTGCCTTCGCGTGACAATTTTCCCATCCATTCCTTGATTTGCTGACCGTCATGATCGCAAAGCTCGTAAAGCAGTCTTTCAAGATTACTTGAAATCAGTATGTCCATGGACGGCGAAATCGTCCGTCTGAACTCTCTTTCTCTGTTGTACATACCCGTATTTATGAAGTCGGTCAATACATTATTGTCGTTCGAAGCACATATGAGCCTGTTCACGGGTAGGCCCATGCTCCTGGCATACCATGCCGCAAGTATGTTTCCGAAATTGCCCGTAGGTACGGTAAAGTTGATCTTTTCCCCCGCCTTTATCTCTCCCGAAGCCAGCAGGTCGGCATATGCCGAGAAATAGTAAACGATCTGGGGCGCCAGCCTTCCCCAGTTGATGGAATTTGCCGATGAGAATTTATAACCGCTGCGGAGCATCGTTTCGCTCAATTCGCTGTCGGAGAAGATAGCCTTTACGCCGTTCTGCGTATCGTCAAAATTGCCCTTTACGGCTATAGAGCAAACATTTGCGCCTTCCTGTGTGACCATCTGCATTCTCTGAACCTGGCTGACTCCGCCCTCCGGGAAAAATACTATTATCTTCGTCCCGGGTACATCTCTGAAGCCCTCGAGCGCAGCTTTGCCGGTATCGCCCGAAGTTGCCACGAGTATAACGGTCTCGGTTTTTTCATCCGTTTTCAGATTGGCCTTGACCAGCAGGCGCGGCAGTATCTGCAGCGCCACATCCTTGAAAGCGCATGTAGGACCGTGCCAGAGTTCAAGTACATAAGCGTTGCCGCTGAGCTTTTTTACGGGAGCGACCAAATCCTTTTCAAACCTGCCGTTTCCATAAGCCCCGTTAACGCATTCGGCAAGTTCTTCGGCAGTATAATCGTCAAGAAAGCGGCCAAGTATAAAAATTGCCCTTTCCCTGTAATTCATTGCAGCGAGCCCATATATTTCATCCGGTGTAAGCTTCACGGCAGTTTGCGGCACAAACAGCCCTCCATCGGGAGCCAGACCCCTTTTTATGGCTTCCGCCGACGTAATATTCCGCGATCCGCCGCGAGTGCTTTCATAAAACATTTTCAATCCCCCTGGCAAATAAAAGTCTCCAACTCTCACATGAATTCGTTTTACTAATAATAATATAAAAAAACTTAAAAATAAAGACCCGCCTCAGGGGCCTTATTTTTTATTTTATGGTATTCCGTGCTTTCTACGGAAGTTTAGTAAGCTCGTCTATCCTTATTTTCGCATTTCTTGTATAAGTACTTCTGGGATAACCTTCCACAAGCTTCTGGAACATGGCCAGCGCACTCCTTGAGTCCTGCAGGAACTGGCAGCTGCGGCCCATATAGTAAAGGGCGGCGTCCATTCTCCTGTACTGAGGGTCATAAACCTGCACCTTTTCCAAGCTTTTCAAGGCTTCATCATATTTTCGCTGGTTATACAGCTTGTAGCCCTGATCGTACACCGATTTCGCTGCCAACGGCATCACTGCCGCGCAAAGCGAATCGTATTTTGCTTTTTCGGCATCCTTGAATTCGATGGTTTTCATAAGGAGCAGCATATCGGCAGCATTCTCGTATTTCCTGTCCTTTACCATACCGTCCACTTCATACAGCTTCAACGCAGCCTTATAGTAATCCGACTGCTGTATGGCAGTCTCCCTGTCTTTCGCCAACTGGTCGTTCTTTTTCTGCAGATCACTGATCTGCGCCTCATACTGCTGCAAATTGCTGTCGGTGGTCGTTTCCGTCTGCGTAACGTCAGGCCCGGGTTCCTGGCTTGTATCTTTGGGCAGGGTGAAATATACTACCGCACAGACCAGCAAACCGGCTATAAAACCGGCCCCTATCTTTATAATATTTGAAACGCCGTTACCGTTCAAATTGATTTCCCTAGTTTGGTTTTTTGTTTCCCTTATCCTCTTTAGTGGCTGTTCCGGCTGTTCAGAGGATTTCTTCACCGGTTTCGGCTTTTGCGGAGTCTGGACCGTCTGGCTTATGTCTCCCATTCCCAGACGCTGCATTATATTCATGGCCAGAACGCTGTTGGATTCCGCCCTGATGACCCTGTTAAAGGCTTCTGCGGCTTTTTCGCGCTCCCCCATGTAACTGTAGCAGATGCCTAGCAGATTGAACGCTTCGTTGAAGCCGGGATTCATCGACGTTGCTTTTTTAAGCCCAATTACAGCAATATCCTCGCTTCCCGACCTGAGGCTCTCAATGGCCTTGTTGTAAAGAAAAATTGAATTTCGGACGTTGTCCGGTATTTTCTCCGCTTCAGGAACGATCTCATCCAGATTGATTGGCCTGAAGTTCTCGAGTTCAGCCTTGAGATCCATTGATTACCTCACCCCCGATTTCATAATCCGAAATAATCTCTGACGGCGCCGATATAATACAATGACCCGAATGCGCAGATTACCTCATCCGGTTCAGTCGATTCAAGACTTGTCCTTATAGCATTTTCAATTGTATCACTAATCTGTATGTTATTACAATAGCTTCCGGCCGCTCTTGCCAGTTCAGGCGCAGGGAGCGCCCTCGGAGAATTCGAAGTCACGGCTATGAGCCGCCTGCAGACTGGCAGGACTGTTTCCATCATGGAAAGGTAATCCTTGTCGCTGAGCACACCCATTATTAAAGTGACCGGCCTGCCGGGGAAATATTCATCCAGAGCCCTGCGCAGGACAGTTGCTCCTTCCGGGTTGTGGGCGCCGTCTATCAGGAACACCGGATCCTTTCTCAGCACTTCAAGCCGCCCGGGCCATTTGGTATTTGCAAGCCCATTTCTTATGTCCTCTTCAGTTATATTGAAGCCCTTACGTTTTAATATTTCGGCAGATTTGACGGCTACTGAGGCATTGTTGATCTGGTGCGCTCCCAAAAGGCCGATCTTCAGCCTGTCATGTCCGCCAAAGCTGAATACCTGCCCCTCAATTCCGAATTCATGCCTTTCGATGCCTGAAAAATCTGTCCTGTACAGGCTTGCTCCCCTTTCGGCGCAAGCCTTTTCAAATACCTGTTCGACTTCCCTGCTCTGACCGTATATTAAAACATCTCCGCCGGGTTTTATAATCCCCGCCTTTTCGAACGCTATCTCAGGGAGCGTCTTTCCAAGACGTTCCGTATGGTCGTAGCTGATCGTAGTAATAACGGCAAGTTCGGGCACATCTATGATGTTTGTGGAATCGAACCTGCCGCCCAAGCCCACCTCAAGCACTACGATATCGCATTCCTTGCGGTAATAATACTCAAAAGCCACAGCTGTAACAATTTCAAATTCGGTAGGATGGTTTTCTCCCATCGCCAGCATCCTGTCTATATTTGTTTTTACATAGGCAATGATATCCGCGAGTTCATCCCTCGAGATCTCGTCGTTTCCGACGCGGATCCTCTCGGTAAAGCGCTGTATGAAAGGCGAAATGTAAGTACCGGTCTTATAACCGGCCTCCATCAGTATATTTGCGATGAAAGCCGTAGTAGAGCCCTTCCCGTTCGTACCCGCAACATGGACAAAACGGAGCTTTTTCTGCGGATCCCCCATAAGACCGAGCAGTGTGCCTATATTGTGCAGGCCGAGCTTGCTTCCGAATTTCATGGCGCCGTGTATATATGCGATTGCTTCGTCGTATGTCATGTCAATTCCTTCTTACATAATTATGTTAACTCCCGTTGTGATCGTCAGTGTAGACGGTCATTTGCCGCTAGCACCGGCTGGTTGGGGTGGCCGGTTAAGGCGCTGATTACGGAGGCTGCATAGCCAAGCGGTTATGAAATAACTTATCTGCCGGTTGTGCGGCTGTTTGATATTGCATGAGTTTTGTGAATTAGAGCATATTGATGAAGCATTGGCAAGGGCAAATTCATGTTTGAGCGAAGCGTTTTAAATAAACGCTTCGCGAGTTTGAATTTGCCACAAAGCTGAATCTATATGCTCTGTGAGCAAAACTCCGCAATAGAAAGCAGCCGCACAACCGGCTGTAAAGCTTAATCACTATACAGCCGCACAACCGGCTGTAAAGCTTAATCACTATACAGCCGCGCAACCGGCCTGCTATACTCAACCAACGATACAACCGACCTTTACTCTGAGTCTGCCAAGCCCGCACCGCAGCATTTCTTGTACTTCTTGCCGCTGCCGCAGGGGCACGGATCGTTTCTGCCCACCTTCGCACTGCTGCGCTGGACGGGCTTTTTAGGCTGTTCCTCTTCTCCTCCGTGGCTGGCGGTAGTCGGCTCCGCAACCTTTTCACGTTTCGGAGCGCCCTGCTCGCGGTTTATCCGCACGCGGAGAAGCATTTTTACAGAATCCTCCTGGATGTTCTTTATCATTTCCTCGAACATCGCAAAGCCTTCGAATTTATATTCCACAGCAGGATCACGCTGTCCGTATGCCCTCATACTGACGCCGGAGCGGAGTTGATCCATTGCATCGATATGGTCCATCCACTTTTCATCGACAACCTTGAGAAGTACTATCCTTTCGAGTTCCCTCATCAGTTCGAAACCGTACTCGGTCTCCTTCTCCTCGTATGTCTTGGTGAGTGTATCGAGAAGCGTATCCCGGAGGTCGTCCTTTATATAACTTTCCATTTCGTCCCTGGACGGCTTCAACGTAACCTTCCGCGAAAGCAGGCTTTCCGCCTGCGCGTCGATGCTCGCCCAGTCCCATACATCCGGATGCGGGCTGTCGGAGCAATAAGCCGATATAAGGTTGTCGACCGTGCCCTCCAGCATCTTTGCAAAGGAATCCTTGAGGTTTTCGCCGTTCAGGACCTGCTTGCGCTGACCGTATATGATCTCTCTCTGCTTGTTCATAACGTCGTCGTACTGCAGAACCTGCTTTCTGACGCCGAAGTTTCTGCCTTCCACCCTGCGCTGTGCGTTCTCTATCGCATTGGAAAGCATCCTGTGCTCGATCGGCTGGTCATCCTCAAGGCCGAGAGTGTTAACGACCGCCGTAAGCCTATCCGAACCAAACAGGCGCATCAGGTCATCCTCCAGCGATATATAGAAGCGTGACGAGCCCGGGTCGCCCTGACGGCCGGAACGTCCGCGCAACTGATTGTCTATTCGTCTGGACTCGTGCCGCTCGGTACCAATGATGTGAAGTCCGCCGGCTGAGACGACCTTTTCCCTCTCCGAGTTTATGTGTTCCTTGAACTGGTTGTAAAGCTGCTTGTAAGCGGCTCTGGCGTTCAATATCTCTTCATTGTCGGTATCATTGAAGCTTGTCGATTCATTTATCAATTCCTCAGGGAAGCCCTGCTTCCGTAGTTCCTGCTTAGCCATGAACTCGGCATTACCGCCTAGCATTATGTCGGTACCACGGCCCGCCATGTTGGTCGCGATCGTAACGGCGCCAAATTTACCTGCCTGCGCAATAATCTCGGCTTCCTTCTCATGAAACTTGGCATTTAGCACCTGATGGGTTATGCCCTTCTTTTTCAGCATGCTGCTTAGCAATTCCGACTTCTCTATCGAGATCGTACCGATCAGTACGGGCTGGCCTGTTTTATGACGCTCCACCACCTCGTCTATGACTGCGTTGAACTTGCCCACCTCATTCTTGTAAACGCAATCGGGGTGATCGGCCCTGATCATCGGCATATTCGTAGGAATCTCTATAACATCCAGCTTGTATATCGTCTGGAATTCCTGTTCCTCTGTCAGTGCCGTACCGGTCATACCTGCCAGCTTCTTGTACATCCTGAAGTAATTCTGGAACGTAATGGTCGCGAGCGTCTTGCTCTCTCTTTCGACCTTGACGTTTTCCTTGGCTTCAATAGCCTGGTGCAGGCCTTCGCTGTATCTTCTGCCATACATCAGACGGCCTGTGAATTCGTCGACGATTATAATCTCCCCGTCCTTGACAACGTATTCCCTGTCCTTTTTCATCAGGCCGTGGGCCTTCAGCGCCTGGTTTATATGATGCGAAAGCGTCATATTGTCGGGGTCTGAAAGGTTTTCGACTCCGAAGAACTGCTCTGCCTTGGTTACGCCTCTGCCCGTCAGGGCGGCCGAATGAGCCTTTTCATCTACTATATAGTCCGCGTCTACGTCCTCGTCGCCCTGTTTGTCGTCGGTCTCGGCATAAACCTTCACCTTTAGGCGTTTAGCAAATGCGTCGGCTTTTTTATACAGATCGGTCGATTTATCCCCGGCTCCTGAAATTATGAGCGGCGTCCTGGCTTCATCGATAAGGATACTGTCGACTTCGTCGACTATGGCGTAATGCAGTTCGCGCTGCACCATATCGCTCTTGTATATTACCATGTTATCCCTGAGGTAATCGAAACCCAATTCATTGTTGGTACCGTAGGTGATATCACAATTGTAGGCCTTTCTTCTCTCGTCATTGTCGAGATCGTGGACTATCAATCCGACGGTGAGGCCGAGGAAGTTGTATATCTTGCCCATCCATTCGCTGTCGCGGCGGGCCAGGTAGTCATTTACGGTTACCACATGCACTCCCTTGCCTTCAAGCGCATTGAGATACACCGGAAGCGTCGCAACCAGGGTCTTTCCTTCACCGGTCCTCATTTCGGATATGCGGCCCTGGTGAAGTACTATGCCGCCTATCAGCTGAACGCGGAAATGCCTCATCCCAAGTACCCTCACGGATGCTTCCCTTACAACTGCGAAAGCTTCAGGCAGTATGTCGTCAAGTGTTTCGCCTTCTTCAAGCCTCTTTTTCAGTGCAGGCGTCCTGGCCTTCAGCTGTTCATCGGTCAAGGCTTTCATTTCAGGCTCAAGGCTCTCTATTTCATCCACAATGGGTATAATTCTCTTAAGTTCCCTGTTACTGTAGGAACCGATGATTTTTTCAATAACTGTTTTAAACATAATTACCTCCATTTGGACGTTTTAAATGAAATTCGCGCCATTGGCGCTAAACGTCCTCCATATATTGTTAATAACCCGGAGCAAAGACCCCCGGCAGATCAATAAAGCCTAGAGTACGGCAGCTCCGGCATATGGAGGCGACAGACCCGAAACATGCGAAAACACACCGCTTCGGAAGTATAAGATTTGAGCGGAAAAGATTTTGGAAAAGACTGTCCTGAAGATTGATTTATCTATGGGGTCATACCATGCAAATACGTTGTTTTTTGAAGAAATTGCCCTGAATGGAACTACCGCCTTACCGTTTGAAAGGGTAAAGGCAAGTAAAGCCCTGTCCGCCGGCGCGGACGAAAGCTCCGCATTCCTGGCCGTCTGGGCCGTTACGCTGTTGAAGAGCTCCAACAGCATGTCTGCCGATATATTCAAATTGGCGTTGACAATCTGAGCTTCGGCGCCTTTTGAGGTAAGCGCCGATAAAATCAGAAAGCCTATCAGAAGACTCCTGAGCAAATCTATCTTCCCTTCTTTTCGAGCCTTTCAAGCACTATCTTGTATCCGTCCTCGCCGTAATTCAGACAGCGGTTGACCCTGCTGATGGTGGCAGTGCTGGCGCCGGTTTTTTCACTGATATCCATATAAGTATACCCTGCTTTCAGCATTTTTGCCACTTCCAGTCTCTGGGCCATCGCTTTTATTTCTGAAACGGTACAGATATCTTCGAAGAAATTATAACACTCTTCCGAATTTTCTAAAAGCAATATTGCCTCGAACAATCCGTCGGTCGATTGATCCTGTATTTTCGAATTCATACGATCCCACTCCCCGGTGCACTGTGAAAATATCCGGCATTTATTTCCATTATCAGGATATTCACACTTTAATACTGTAAAATATTAAAATACACTAAATCTACATTATCAGCTTTTTTAGCTACAGTCAATATACCTCAATTGCGGGCAAAATGTCTTGATGATATAATGATAGGGGAATAAAATGTGTGGGGACACACCGTATAAGGTTAGGGGACACACCGTATAAGGTTAGGGGACACACCTTCAAATACCATTACAAGGAATGTCCCCAATGAATACCATTACAAGGAATGTCCCCAATGAATACCGTTGCAAGGAATGTCACCAATAAATGCTGTGCAAGGAATGTCCCCTTTTGACGTTAAAGCCATATTGATATTCCGGTATCCCGCAGATGACTAGGAGGATGGCAGATGAAGCCAGACATTAGACCCGTCGTATCCAAGGCAGATATGAAACAATTCCTGAAATTCCCCTGGAAAATATACAAAAACGATAAAAACTGGGTACCGCCACTGTTGAGCGAGATCAAGGCATCACTGGATCCGGTTAAAAATCCGGCGCTTAAGAAAATACTGCATCAGCTTTTCCTTGCCTGCGTGGACGGCGAGCCTGTCGGAAGAATTTATGCGGGCATAGATACGAACCTCAACGAGAAAAAGAAAATGAATATGGCCTTCTTTTCCATGTTCGAAACCATAGACGACAACGTAACGGCAGGCGCGCTTCTCGATGCCGCCTCCGATTGGGCGAAACGCAACGGCGCGGATTTCATCTGCGGTCCCTGCGCAGTCACGGGCACGGACGGAGATGAAAATAAAGGAATGCTGGTAGACTGCTTCGACAGGCCTCCGGTTTTGATGAATTCCTACAATCCTTCCTATTATGTCGAGCTTGTCGAGCGTTATGGATTTACAAAGGATTATGACGTTTTTGCCTACTCTATAGACCCGGTAACAACTTTTCAGAAGGATCCCGGAAAGGTTATAGAATATGCCCAGAAACGCTACGATTTCAGGGTGGATACTCTGAACCTGAAGGACCTGGATGGCGAGACCAGGGCGATGAAGCAGGTAATGGACAAAGCGATGCCGGACGAATGGCCGGATCTTGTGCCCCCGTCTCTTGAGGAAGTCCGGGATATGGCAAAAAGGCTCATACCCCTTGCCGTACCCGAAATAATACCCATAGCGCGTCATGGTGACGAAGCGATCGGCTTCGGCATCGCTCTGCCGGATTATAACGAAGTCCTTATCCATCTGAACGGAAGAGTCACACCTCTCGGCGCTTTGAAATATCTATGGTATAAGCGCAGGATCAAATCGGCGAGAATGTTCGTGATGTTCGTCGTGCCGGAGTTCAGGAACAAGGGCGTGTCCTTCGCGCTTTACTACACCGCCTTCAACAATGCTCTGGAAAAGGGATTCAAAGCGGGGGAAGCCTCGACCATAGGCGAAACCAATCACAGGATGAGGGCGGACATCGAGGGTACGGGCGCCCGGCACTACAAAACCTACAGAATATACAGAAAGGAACTCTGAACGTTCAGAGTTCCTTTTTTTCGCTTTATGATCCATTGCCGTCCGAAGGATTTATATGTCCGGCTTATGCCCGGCTTATATCCGGCTTATGTCCCGACTCTATACCTTTACTTCCTCCTCATTGAGGTCTTCGCTTACATAATCGACCTCTTCGATATATCCGCCCTTCTTGACCTCATACCTGATGCCCCTCCATGTAACGTAAGGGTTGCTTATGGAGAATATGAGGTAGAAGGTCGCGAACAAATCGAAAAACAGCGGTGTGACAAAATCCGTAAGCACGATGCTGTTTCCGGTTATAACCCTCATAAGTACGCCGTGGATCACCCTTAACCCCATGAACATCAGCGACAGATAGATAACATACGGGTCCCGGAATGCCAGACCCAGAAGCAGTATCGCCCAGTACCAGAAGAACATGGCTATGAACATCGGAAGCTCGGTGGCGATATGAGCCTTGATGCCGATTCCGATACGACGCGCATAGTTAAAGGACTTTTCCTTGGCAAGTTTGTTCACGTGGCATTCGAGGAAAGGCCCCAGTATCAGCTTATAGCCCATTTTGTAAAGCGTGTTCCCGAGGTGCAGGTCTTCCAGGAGCGAACCCCCGAAGGCCTCAAGACCGCCTACTTCAAGCAGTAGACTCTTTCTCATGGCAAAAGCTGCGCCTGTCGCGCCTACGTCGACGCCGAGCTTCGTAAGGAATGCCCACGTAAAGTCAGTTTCGGTGTTTTGCGTAAATGTGAAGAACCTGGTCCAGAAATCCCTGCCGCCGATGTTGATCTGCCCGCAGGTAGTGATCCCGACCTTTTCGTTCTTGAGCGGCCGTACCATCTTTACTATGAAATCCTGCCTGATCCTTATATCGCTGTCGCCGAACAATACGATATCGTATTTCGCAAGCTTCATTCCATTGACCATGTTTGAGCTCTTGCCGTTAAGTCCGGGTATGACGGGGTTTACCGTAATCTCACAGTCCATGTTGGGATGATTTTCCATTATCATCCTAACTATCGGTATTGCCGGATCATCAGGCGACTGGAAACTGAATATATGCTGTATCGGACCATTGTAGTTCTGCCTGAACCAGGATTCGAGATTCCTTTCGAGTTCGAAATCGATGTCTTTGATAGGGTGTATTATACTGACGCCTGTTTTGGCGTCCTCATTGTCGGATTGTATAATATGATTCGTCCATCTTAAGTGAAGGTTCAGAAAGAGAAGCTGTGCACACCAGAAAAGGATGAACAGAGCTCCAACTGAAAGTGATATATACAACAGCAACATGAGTTATTCCCCCAAAAATAAATAGTTATTGATCCCTGGTCGAATAATTATGACCTAGTATTAAGTTATTTCTTTATTATTATATAACTTATCCCTTGTTTATACAACCTAAATGAAAAATCAAAATCGATACTTGTCAGGCGCATCCGGCTTTTGGTTCGCGAATCACTTCAGCAGGCCGGATATGATATGTCTCGGTATCAAACGCCTTAATCTTTTGAGTATCCTGTCATTGAAAAGATTGTACAGCATTTGTGTCAGCCTTATGCCTTTTTCGTCCACGAACTTGTTCATGATAAATGAAACTATCAGTATAAGGATAACGGATGAAACGAAGGTGACCGCAAATGCAGCTGTGTCGCTTATCTTCCTGTGCAGCGCCGTGAACATAAAAGCAGAAAACGTCCCTATGATCGGCAGATGGACCAGGTATACCGAGAATGACATCCTGCCGAGCAAAACCAGCGGCTTTGCGGAAAAGAAGCGCTGCAGCCTTTCCGAATTGATAAGTACGAGAAAGAAGCAAACGGAGCCGAGAATATGGTAGAACAGCGGCATATTGTAAATAATGGGCGCATCATATATAGCGGAGAAATCGAAAAACTTATAGATTGTATTACTTACGTCCATACCTGCGGGATAGGAGCCGAAGATCAAGCCTATCAGCACCCACTTGAAGGTCTTTTTGCCGAAGGCTTCGATAAACCCGTTGATGCTCAGGTCACAAATGATCAGGCCCGCGAGGAAAGCGAGGAAATATGTCTGGAAAAATACGCAGCAAAGTACGAAGTATACAAAATTTCTGTTTTTGTACCTTCCGAACAGCGCCAATATGGCGAATACGAGGAAGGAGCCCAGCAATTCGTACGTCATGGTCCACTGCGCCGGATTGTAGCTGTCCGCCTGCAGGAAGAAGACGCCAAGGAACGATTCCCGCAGCAGGTTCGAAATGGTCGGGCTGAAGGACCACTGCTGGTTCAGCCACCAATGAGATCCTATTATATCCCCGACTTGTCTATTGAAGAATAAATTTTCCTTCATTAGAATGAAGGTAACGATGTTAATGGCCAGCACCGGGATCAACAGCCTGAAATACCTCCTGAAGGCCCCTGAAACAACATGCTCGTAGTCATTTGTCCTGAAAAATTTATAGCTCAGGACATACCCGCTGAGCAAAAAGAATATGCATACGGCAAAATTGCCGTTATAAATCAGATTCAAGGGCGTTCCAGCGATGACTATATCAAGCTTCGAGACAAATCTGGCTTCACTGGGGTCTCCCGTATAAAGCGAGGGATAAAAGAAGACCACGAAGTGAGACAGAACTACGATTATGGAGGCCAGGCCGCGAAGCCCTTCAATATATTTTACCTTTTCCATGGATGATCACCACTTATCCGTCGATCAAGCCAGCCTCACCGACTCATTAATATGCACCAGTATGTGCCGCGTTGCAGGCATCAGAAGCAGACCCGCGTATGTTTTCTTTTTCCAGTAATCGTATATTCCCTGAGCGGCGGGTACCAGCGAGCCGTCCGCCATAAGGCTGCCAAGCCTTGCAGCGTCGACTTTCCGCTTCAGGTCCTGGGGTCCGAGAGACCGGATCACCTTTCTGGTCCGCTTTGCAACCTCATTACGGTAATATTTCAAAGCTTCTATGTTGATTGAATCGCTCATTTCGGCTATTTCGTCCTCATTCATGGCGTTGCCTGTATCCCGGGCTTTGACGTTAAGTTTCCCATACCAGCCGTTTTCGTCGATAACCTGGCTTTCCCCTGCAATCAGCACATTCATGGTCATATCCTCTATCCTGCCTGTATGCCAGAGCTTCCATGCGATCGACTGGTCCCCGTGATGCAGTTTTCTGAATGACTCCTCGCTCAAAACCGCCCAAAGCCCGTCTTCGAATGAAACGGGAATTGTCTGCTCGGGCACAGCGGAATGGACCATACCGTGCAACTGCAGACAGATCTCGATACACTCGCTGAAATTGTCCGGTTTGGGCCAGGTATCCTGAAGTATCTTGAATTGTTCGTTCCAGTATTTTCGATATGGATCTGACATGTATGCGCCTCTCATTTACCAAAATTTTAATATTTGTTAACAAATTATTCAAATCTGACTGATAATATTGTTATGTAAAATGTGTCATATATAGAAATGATACACTGGCATGTTATGTAAATCAAGCATTTTCAGACAAAAGAAATAAAGGAGAGAACAAGATGAAGATGATTCAAAAATATTTGCGCTCCATGCTGACAGTCCTGCTTGTGCTGCCGCTGCTCATGTTTCCCGCAGGCTGCGCTTCTTCGACGGAAGGCGGGGATGAGAGCGATTCCTTCATGCAGAAGTATGAAGCTCCCGCTGAAAAGCTGGAGCATACATCGCTGAAATTCTATTTTCCCGGAACAGAGCCAAAAAGCTGGCCCGACGTAAAGGCCGAGCTCGAGAAGCGGTCCGCGGATAAGGTCAATGCCTCCCTCGATTTCAAATGGATCGAGTTCGGCCAATACATGGACAAGATGAAAACGCTTGAAGCCTCAGGAGACGTCGTCGACGCCTTCTGCCTCGGTAAACCCGATTCCTTCTACCCTGACTTCACGGCGCTCGCAAGAGACTCGAAGCTTGCGGACATAAGCACTCTCTTCCCTGAAAATGCGCAATCGCTGTATTCTAAATATACACAGGAAGAACTCGGTTTTGCCAAGGTCGACGGAAAGCTCTATGCCGTTCCTTCCCTCTACCCGTCCGCCTACTGTACCTACCTGATGGTCGACGACGCGCTCTATAAGAAGTACAAGATCCCTGAGATAACGAATCTTGAGCAGTACGAAGCTTATCTCAAAGCAGTGAAGAATAACAATCCCGATCTGGTCCCCGGGATAATAGCAAACGGCGTCGATTCGATGAAGCTGTTTGCCAGGGCCTTCGGTTATGTCATTCTCGATGAATTCCAGAATCTCGTTTACAAGTGGGACGATCCGAAAATGACAGTCAAGGCATGGGAGCAGACGCCGGAATTCATGGAAGCCTCGAGCAAGATAGCGGACTGGTATGCCAAGGGTTATCTGCAGGACGTGACAAAAGTCGACCAGTCCAAGGTTACATCCTTTGTTTACTACGGCGAGTTGAACCCTCCGCCCAAGGAGCCAACGAAGATGACCTTCAATACGTCGTCAGGCGAAATAAAGGAATCCAACCCATTAAGCGTCTTCTACCTCTATCCGGAGAAAAAGGTGCAGCGTGATAATTCGATGGGTACCTTCTTTATGAACGGATCGTTCGTATTCCCGGCCACATCGGTAAATACTTCAAGGGCGCTACGCTTCCTGGATTGGGTGTACCAGAACCGCGACAATTATTATCTTATGAATTTCGGTATCGAAAACAAGGATTACGTATTGTCCGAAGGTTATCCAACCATGCCGGCGGGACAGGATTTCAACAACCGCACTTACCTCTACTGGGACGGTAACTGGGCGTTCAGGAATCCCGAGTACAATCCCGCACTCCCCAAGGACGCCTACGGCGCAGGAATTAACACATACACGGATTTTTTGAATAAATACAGCGAATATGCGCCGCATGGAGCCTTCTACCCCGATTACGGAAAGCTGAAGGATATGGCGGCGAAGAGAAGCCAGGCCGTCCAGCAGTTCGAGTTCAAACTGTCGCAGGGACAGATAAAGGATCCCGGCGAAGTTACCAAGTTCATAGGCGATATGAAGAACCTCGGTATCGATAATATGGCAGCCGAAATACAGCAGCAGCTGGACAAAAAGTAGGCTCCGTTTTTATAGACGCCCTCCTGTCCGGAGGGCGTTGTTTCGTCGATCGGCATACTGGCAAGGTATTCAGCATAAGGAGGACAGAATATGAATGACGGCCGAATGAAGGGCAGTAGCATAAAAGACGGTGGTATGAAGGACGCAGATATGAACTCCGAAGATATGAAGGGCGGCGGTCTTGAGGGCGGAGATATGACGTCTGAAGTGTCGAGCGTCGGGAGACTCTTATCGCGCATAAAGACCCGGACAATTATGTGTTCTGCGCTGGTTACCTCCGTATTATTTTCGCTGCTCCTTCTTCCCGCTGGCTGCAGTTCCGCGCAGGATGGCGATGAGGACGAAGCCTTCATACAAAAACATGAGGTTCCCGCCAAGAAAATGGAACTCGCATCGTTGAAATTCTATTTTCCCGGGACAGAGCCGAAAGGCTGGCCTGACGTGAGGGCCGAGCTCGAGAAACAGTCTGCAGATATGGTTAACGTTTCCCTCGATTTCAAATGGATCGAGTTCGGGCAGTATATGTTCCGGATAAAAACCCTCGAAGCCTCAGGAGACGTCTTTGATGCTTTTTGCGTCGGTAAACCGGAATCGAACTACCCTGACTTTACATCGCTTGCCAGGGAGTCGAAGCTCGCCGACATATCCGCCCTCTTCCCCGAAAATGCGCAGTCACTGTATTCGAAATACTCGAAGGAGGAGCTCGATTTTGCCAAGGTCGACGGCAAGCTCTACGCTGTTCCTTCCCTTTACCCGGCCGCCTACTGTGCATATCTGATGGTGGATGATGCACTATGCAAGAAATACAAGATCTCCGATATAACGAGTCTCGACCAGTATGAAGCTTATCTCAAAGCTGTGAAAAATAACAACCCGGAGCTGATCCCCGGAATCATTGTTAATGGCGTCGATTCGATAAAACTCTTTGCCCGGGCTTATGGCTACGTCATTCTCGATGGATCACAGAATTTGGTTTACAAGTGGGACGACCCCAAAATGACGATAAAGGCATGGGAACAGACGCCGGAATTCCTGGAAGCCACAAACAGGATAGCGGGCTGGTACGGCAAAGGTTATCTGAAGGGTGATCCGAAACTTGACCTGTCAAAGGTAACCTCGTTCGTTAACTACGGCGAACTGACCCCACCGTCCAAGGAGCCGCAGAAAATGGCCTTCAGCCCGGCTTCGAAATCCAACCCACTGAGCGTCTTCTACCTCTATCCTGAGAAAAAGGTGCAGCGCGAGAATTCCATGGGCGCCTTCTTTATGAACGGATCTTTCGTATTCCCGGCTTCATCCGCAAATACGGCAAGGGCGCTCCGCTTCCTGGATTGGGTGCAGCAGAACCGCGACAACTATTATCTGATGAATTACGGGATCGAAAACAAGGATTATGTGTTGACCGACGATTATCCCGGGCTGCCATCCGGTCAGGATATCGATAATCGCTCTTACCTGTACTGGGACGGCAACTGGGCATTTAAAAATGTTGAATATTATCCAGCTCTCTCCAAAGATACATACGGCGCAGGTATAAGCACGCTGACTGATTTTTTGGACAAATACAGTGAGTATGCTCCGCACGGAGCATTCTACCCAGATTACACAAAGCTGAAGGATATGGCGGCAGAGAGAAGTCGGGCCGTCCAGGAGTTCGAGTCCAATTTGTCACGCGGAAAGCTCAAGGACCCCGGTGAAGTAACGGAATTCATAAGCGATATGAAGCAGCTCGGGATCGATAATCTGACAGCCGAAATACAAATGCAGTTGGACAAGAGGAAGAGATCGTAAGTTATAAACACTATCCCTCCGAAAGAAATTTTGTCCTGCAAGAGCCGATTTACCAGCTCTTATAAAACTTTTAAAATACGGTTTTACGGCATTGACAAACGGGCATACCGACTGTATAATATGTAAGTCGGTAATCACGATACCTGTGCGGGTGTAGTTCAATGGTAGAACATCAGCCTTCCAAGCTGATTGCGTGGGTCCGATTCCCATCACCCGCTCCATTAATGTAAAGGTCGCAGCACTGGAGATTAGTCTTCGGACATGCCGAAAGCGGAACTTAGCCGGAAGCGCCCGACACAGCCGCTTCGACCACAAACTGAATATGTGCCTGTAGCTCAGCTGGATAGAGCAACGGACTTCTAATCCGTTGGCCGGGGGTTCGAATCCCTTCAGGCACGCCACTAAAATCAAGGCTTCCAAGGTTTTTAACCTCGGAAGCCTTTCGATTTCCACCCCTATTTTACCCCTAAACAGTTTTAGTTGATTTTAAATACCCCTTTTAGCTTTTGAATGGCATCCCTTTTCGTATCAGGCAGCACATGGCTATACAGGTCAAGTGTCATTGTTATGCTCGTATGTCCGAGGATTTCCTGCATGACTTTCGGAGCTATCCCGTTTTCAAGGCCCCGTGTTGCAAAGGTATGCCGTAATGCATGGAAAGTAATTCCCACCGGTGGGACAAATTCCTTCGGGAACGCCTTCCCCGGTTCCCAACCCTCGGGAGGAATAAACCACTTGGGGAACTTGTAACTTTTCGGTATCTTGTCGCCAGGCTTCCAGCCTTCCGGCATATCGAGTTTAGCCAGGCCCGCCTTCTGCAATGCCGCTTCGAAATACTTGATCATTTGCCTGGGTTCTATGGGGCCTCCAAGCTCATTACTGAATACAAAACCATTATCCTGGTATGTAGCTCCACCATTCTGTTTTTCATCCATCTGAGCCTTTCTGTGGCGTTTCAAAACGGCAGCAACATCATCCAGTGTTACCGGCATAATAAAAATGTGCACTTTCGGCGGAGAAAATTGAGCAGGTAATATATAATATTTGCTTGGTGACTCCCCCGAAAGGGGAATTTTTTTATGTTGGAGGTATCAATGCAAACAACTA
>JAEXNT010000084.1 GCA_023439545.1 Bacillota bacterium | reverse complement strand
GTTCTGTTCGGCGCTGTGATCCTGATGCTGCCGCTACCTCCGTTTGCCGCGCTCATTGGACTGGCTTTCATTGGTTTCGGCTGCGCGCCGGTATTTCCGGGTATGATTTCGGAAACGCCCAAGCGTTTTGGAAATGGGCTGTCACAGGCAGTTATCGGCGCCGAGATGACCTCCGCCTATACAGGCGTACTTATCCTTCCGGTGCTTTTCGGATTCCTTGCAGCCCGAATCAGCATGGCATTGATTCCATACTTTGTTGTGATTCTTGTTATCACCATGCTGATTTCTACGACCATGCTCAGTAAAATCAGGCGGGACTCCTAAGTCTGTTATACTTGGGTGAAGCGTCCCATTAAGAAGATTTTAAGAAGAGGTGAAGATTCCCGAAATAAGCTTGACAGTCGGTGCTCGGAAACGCAACCAGAGCAGACAGCGGCGGCGAACCCATCCCTGACTATTCAAGCAGGGCTGGTAAACATCGGCGAGCCGACCTGGCCTATTCTCGGTAGGTCCGGCAAACGGCGTCGTTCCGACCCATATACAAAAGATCGCCGATGCTGTTACACACCGGCGAACCTCATTGATGTTTCTTTTAACTTATCTTTCAGCTTACATATCCATTGCCGCATTCTTAAGCAGCTCTGCCTTGTCGGTTCTCTCCCAGGTCAGATCGATATCGGTCCTTCCGAAATGTCCATACGCCGCGGTTTGTTTGTAGATCGGCCTTCTCAGATCCAGTGACTGGATGATGCCCGCAGGCCTCAGATCGAAATATTTCTGAACAAGCTTTACCAGCTTCTCTTCGGGAAGCTTGCCGGTGCCATAGGTATCGATAAGGATCGATACGGGCTTTGCAACTCCTATAGCGTACGCAAGCTGAACTTCAACCTTGCGGGCGAGGCCTGCAGCGACCAGGTTCTTCGCCACATAACGCGCGGCATACGCAGCCGAACGGTCGACCTTCGTCGGGTCCTTTCCCGAGAATGCGCCGCCGCCATGCCTGGCATAACCGCCATAAGTGTCTACGATGATCTTTCTTCCGGTAAGCCCGGAGTCGCCCTGAGGTCCTCCTACGACAAACCTGCCGGTAGGATTTATCAGAAATCTTGTTTTGTCGTCGAGCAGCTCCGCAGGTATGACCTTTTTTATGACCAGCTCTACCATGTCCCTTTCAATCGTATCGTGTGATACTTCGGGTCCGTGCTGTGTCGATATCACAACGGTATCAACCCTGACCGGCTTGTCGCCGTCATATTCCACAGTCACCTGTGATTTGCCGTCCGGCCTCAGATAGCTCAGCGTACCATCCTTACGGACTTCAGAAAGCTTCCTTACAAGCTTATGTGCGAGTGATATGGGCATGGGCATCAATTCAGGAGTCTCGTCGCAGGCGAAGCCGAACATCATTCCCTGGTCTCCGGCGCCTATAGCCTCTATCTGTGTGTCACTCATTTCACCGGTCTTTGCTTCAAGAGCCTTATCGACTCCCATCGCGATATCGCCGGACTGCTCGTCTATCGAAGTGATAACCGCGCAGGTCTCGCCGTCGAAACCGAATTTTGCCCTGTCATATCCTATTTCGAGGATCGTATTCCTGACTACCTTGGGTATATCGACATAACACTTGGTCGAGATCTCACCCATAACGAGCACCATACCTGTGGTGACCGCTGTTTCGCAGGCTACTCTGGCATATGGATCCTCGCTGAATATTGCGTCCAGTACCGCATCAGATATCTGGTCGCATATTTTATCAGGATGTCCCTCGGTAACTGACTCTGATGTAAATAATCTTTTTGACATAAATTAATCTCCTTTTCATTTATTAAAATCGGCGGGATCGACCCCATCCCGATCCTTAAGCAATATTAATATTCTGTACAATCAAAAAGCCCCTTCCTGAATAAGAAGAGGCTAAATAGCTTGGTTTCCTCATCTTTCAGGACGCATATCCTGCAGGAATTAGCACCGTGCCTTTCGGCCGGTTGCCGGGGTATCATTGGGCCTTGTCCCTCCACCACTCTTGATAAGGTTCTATTCTGTTTTGTTTATACCACTCTACCATATCGGCTTGCAAACTGTCAAGTATACTGCCAAAGGTAACTGATGCCGCCGCCTATGCCTGGGCTCCGTTGAAGAGGGCTTCGAACTCGGCGCCCTCAAGCTTTTCCTTTTCCAGCAGCGCGTCCGCGATCTTGTGAAGAGTATCCAGGTGTTCCTTCAATATCGCAATGGTCTTGTCATAAGCCGTATCTATCAAATGCTTGACTTCCTTGTCGATCGTTGCCGCTACCTCTTCGCTGTAGCTTCTGGTATGTCCGAAATCACGGCCTATGAATACTTCGTCGTTTTCGTCGAATACCATGTTTCCAAGATGTTCGCTCATGCCGAACCTGATGATCATGCTCCTAGCAACGCTGTTAGCCTGTTTCAGGTCGCTGGACGCTCCGGTGCTGATCTCCCCTAGCACGATATCCTCGGCAGCCCTGCCGCCCATGCAGATGATGATCTCTTCCATAAGCTGCGCCTTGGTCTGGTAGGTTTTATCCTCGTCCGGTTTGTGAGCTGTATAACCTCCGGCTCTTCCCGAAGGTATGATCGATACCCTGTCGACCTTGTCTGTGGTTGAGGCAACTTTTACTGCGATCGCATGGCCGGCTTCGTGGTAGGCTGTAAGCCTCTTTTCCTTCTCGGTCATGACCCTGCTCTTCTTCTCTGGGCCAACTACAACCTTGAAGGTCGCTTCCTTTATTTCTTCCATTTCGATACGCTTTTTATTTTTCCTTGCTGCAAGCAGCGCGGCCTCGTTAAGCAGGTTTTCAAGATCTGCGCCTGTGAAGCCGGGAGTGCTCTTTGCAAGCTCCTCCAGCTTGACGTCAGAACCGAGCGGCTTACCTTTTGCATGTACTTTCAATATCTGTTCGCGTCCCTTGATATCGGGCAGTCCGACAAAGACCCTTCTGTCAAACCTTCCGGGTCTAAGCAATGCGGGATCGAGTATATCGGGCCTGTTTGTGGCCGCAAGGATGATAACGCCCTCATTTACGCCGAAACCATCCATCTCAACAAGCAGCTGGTTCAACGTCTGCTCACGTTCATCGTGTCCTCCGCCGAGGCCTGCGCCCCTGTGACGTCCAACCGCATCTATTTCATCTATGAAAACTATGCACGGCGCGCTCTTCTTGGCCTGTTCAAACAGATCCCTTACCCTTGATGCGCCGACGCCGACAAACATTTCAACGAAATCCGAACCGCTAATGCTGAAGAACGGAACACCAGCTTCGCCTGAAACCGCTTTTGCCAGCAGCGTCTTACCTGTGCCGGGAGGTCCGACAAGCAATACTCCTTTAGGTATTCTGGCTCCAAGCTCTATGAATTTCTTGGGGGATTTCAGGAACTCGACTATTTCCTTGAGTTCTTCCTTTTCTTCATCCGCCCCTGCCACATCTTCAAAGGTAACTTTCTTCTTGTCGTCCGTATTGATCTTGGCACGGCTTTTTCCGAAGGACATGACGCGGTTTCCTCCGCCGCCTTGCGACTGCTGGAGGAAGAATACCCAGAAGATTACAAACACCACTATAAGACCGATCGTAGGAAGTATTGCAACCCACCACGGCGCAGACGGCGGCCTTTCAACGGTAAAATTCTTTATCTGTTCTTTTTCATAGGCCTGTGTCACCAATTGGGTGAAGGAATCAATGGATGATATATAAACGACGTACTCTTTTGATCTTGAACCTTTGTTGGCATTGATCAATTCGACAGTAGCTTCGTCGCCCTTCAGTGTGATGCTCTGCACGTTGCTGTTCTGTATCTGCGAAAGCATTTCAGTGTAGCTTAGCTGCTGCTGGTTGCCCGTACTCGTCCACAGCGTAATAAGGAATAATACTATTACAAATATTACTATATAAAAGCTTAAACCTTTAAAATACTTCAAATATCTCCCTCCCGGAATTCCGGCCGACTTACTTTGTCTTCCAGATTATATTATATTAACATAAACGTCTTTAAAACACAATAAAACGCTGTCATTTAAACTAGATACTGCCTGTTTTGCCTATTTGTCTGCGTATGTCATGTATTTGAGTAAATTTCCCTCTTAAGCGTGCATACGTCGGGCAGGTTTCTATATTTGCCGGCATAGTCGAGGCCGTAGCCTACTATGAATTTATCCGGTACAATTATCCCGTTGTATTCGACTTCTATTTCTACCTTCCTCCTGGACGGTTTGTCAAAAGCCGTGCATATCTTGACGCTCTTCGGCCCCCTGGTATTGAACAGGTCCTTCAGGTATCTGAGCGTGAGGCCGGTATCCACCAGATCTTCAACGATCAGCACATGTTTGCCGCTGACATTGAGGTCCATGTCTTTTATGATCCTGACAACGCCCGATGATTTAGTCGAAGCTCCATAGCTCGAAACCGCAATCAGGTCCATATCGACAGGTATCGTAATCTGTCTCATCAAATCTGCAAGAAATACAAATCCACCTTTTAATACGCCTACCAAAATCAGCTCGCTGCCTTTGTAATCTTCCGAAATACGCTTCCCCAGCCGTTCCACCATTTTGCTTATCTCTTCGCGGCTGACCAGAATTTCCTCGATATCCCCCAGCATAATCAATTCCTCCGACTGTACTCTAGTTTAAGAATACTTTTAGTATTTTCAGTTACTTTAAATTTATCACTTATTTTATAGCCTACAACCCACACTACTTCATTATCGGCACAAACAATCGGGATGCTGTCGCGTATTTCGCGCGGTATTTTGATATCGATGAAAAACTCCTTGAGTTTCCTGGTGCCATTCGACTTATACGGTTTAAAAATATCGCCGTTTTTCCTGTTCCTGATATTTATTCCCCTGTTGAGCCTGGCGTAATCAAAATACTGCACTAATGGATTATATCCCAATGTTTCACATTTATCAATATTATCAGCTGATACGACTTCGGCGAATATTTCGGCGCCAAGTTCAGGAACCGGAGTTATGCCCGGTATGACGACAGCAGTGCTGAAAGGTAAAACAGGAGGCTTGTTATGCCCTGCTCCCAAGCCTTCGACGAACATCCTGAGTATGCCATAAGATACTGAAGCCCTGATACCGTTCGGAAGCTCCGCGCATGAACCCGTGGCGCCGCCCGAGATCAGGTCCGAAAGCATCCTGTAATGTACGCTTCCTACGCCGTTACTGGTACCCGAGATATGAGCGATAGCCATTTTCATGACTCTGCTTCGGATCGCAGGGTCCATTTCCCTGAGCTTTCCGAGGTCCAGCTCTATTTGGCCCGTCTTATCCGGCTCAACTCTTCCCGCCTTATACAGTCCAGCTCTTTTCGCCTTATCCAGCTCAACTCTTTCTACCTTATCCGGCTCCTCCCTGCCCTCTTCTTTGAAGACGACAGCCTTTGCATAGGCTTCGCGTGCGCATGCATCCAGATACCTGTTGTCTTCCGCGGCATTTTCCGACAGTCTGACAAGGCTGTCAGTCATATTAACCCCGAACTGACCGTTGATATATGGAATCAATCCGAGCCTGATCCTGTTGCGAGTATAATCCTCAGTGAGGTTAGAGCTGTCCGTCCGCGGATGAAGCCCGGCTTCCCTGCAGTAACGTTCTATATCGCTTCTTTTGGTGTTCAGCAGGGGTCTGATTATTTTGCCCCTGATGTAATCCATGCCGACAAGCCCGGCTGTTCCGGTACCCCTGATGATATGCATCATGACAGTTTCAGCCTGGTCGTTCCGGTTATGCGCAACCGCGATTTTGGCAGCGCTTAAAGCCTTGGAATATCTCTCGAACTCACGGTATCTGGCCTCACGCCCCGCTTCTTCGACGGACATGCCCCGTTCTCTGGCCAGGGCGGCAACATCTGCGTATGAGACAGAAAAAGGGACGCCCAATTCCCGGCAGACAGCCGCTGCGTAATCTTCATCGGCCTTTGCCTCATCGCCCCTCAACATATGGTTTATATGAATAGCATAAAGCTTGATATTCAATATATCCGAAAGAGAGTGCAGTACATGCAGAAGGCACACAGAATCAGGCCCTCCCGACACCCCTGCCAGCACGCTTTCCCCATCGCCGGTCAGGTTGTACGTCCGGATAGTGTCCAATACCTTCTGCTGAAACTGTCTGACAAAACTATCTGCTATATTCATCCTTCTTCAAATTTGCAAATTTTGTATACTCACCGAACCATCTCAGTTCCACCGTGCCGGTCGAACCGTTTCTGTGCTTTGCAATAATTACCTCCGCAACATTTTTCTTCTCGGTTTCGGGGTTATAATAATCATCCCTGTATAAAAACATTACTATGTCCGCGTCCTGCTCTATAGCTCCCGATTCTCTGAGGTCGCTCAGCATGGGTCGGTGGTCCGTCCTGGACTCAGGCCCGCGGCTCAGCTGCGACAAGGTAACGACCGGTATCTGCAATTCCTTTGCAAGTATCTTTAATGAACGCGATATTTCGGAAACCTCCTGCTGCCTGTTTTCCGTCCTGCCCCTTCCCTGCATGAGCTGCAGGTAATCGATCACTATGAGGCCAAGGTTTTTTTCGAGCTTGAGTCTTCTGCATTTGGCCCTGATATCCATAACCGAGATGCCCGGCGTATCGTCTATATAGATGGGCGCCTCCGAAAGCGGAGCCAGCGCCTGCGCCACCTTGTTCCAGTCGTCGTCCTCGAGTTTGCCCGTGCGCATCCTCTGGCTGTCGACCATGACCTCGCTGCAAAGCATCCTGTTTACAAGCTGGTCCTTGGACATCTCGAGATTGAAAATCGCAACGGGCACATGCCTTTGAACGGCGGCATACTGGGCTATGTTGAGACCCATCGCAGTCTTTCCCATACCAGGCCTTGCGGCTATCAGTATCAGGTCGGAATTCTGGAGGCCTGCCGTTTTGAAATCGAGATCCGTAAAGCCTGTCGGCACACCGGTTATATGACTTTTACTGTTGTATAGTTCCTCTAGGCGGTTGAAAGTATCCAGCAAAACATCCTTTATGTGTGTAAAGCCCTGTGTGCTTCTTTTCTCCAATATGTCGAAAATGCTCTTTTCAGCCTTGTCCAATACAAAGGCAGCTTCCTCCGAGGCGTCGTAGCTCATGCCCGCGATGTCGGAAGAGGCTTTGATCAGCTTCCTGAGCAGTGATTTTTCTTCAACTATTTTTGCATAGTGCCTTGCATTCGCCGTCGTAGGCACGGCGTCAGTGATGTTTGTCAGATACTCCAGCCCGCCCACGGCGTCGAGCGTCCCGCGAAGCTGCAGCTGCTCCGAAACCGTGATGATATCGACAGGACCCGCTCTTTCGGTAAGGTCTATTATGGCTTCACATATTTCCCGGTGATCGTCCCGGTAAAAATCCTCACTGCGGATCAGTTCCGTTATGGTGGGTATGACGTCCGAATCCAGCAGCATACAGCCGAGCACAGCCTGCTCGGCCTCGATATTATGGGGAGGTATTCTCCCTAATGTGCTTAAATCCACTACTAAGGCTCCCTCCGCATGCTTTATTCGTTTTCGATCTTTACGGTAAGCTGGGCGCTCACTTCAGGATACAGCTTTACTTCGACGCTGAAAGTACCCAGGGATTTGAAGGGTTCAGGAAGAACTAGTTTCTTCTTGTCGATATCAAGACTGAAATCCTTTTTCAGCTTGTCGGAAATATCCTTGCTCGTGATCGAGCCGAACAGCTTGCCGTTTTCACCGGACTTGGTCTTTATTGTAACGGCGATCTCCTTGAGCTTGTCCGCAAGTTCCTTCGCCTTGGCCAGTTCGCGGTCCCTTTTGCTCTTCTCGGCTTCCTTTTTGGTATTCATTATATTGAGGTTGCTTGCATTTGCCTCAGCAGCCAGTCCCCTGGGGAATAAAAAATTCCTGGCATAACCGTCGCTTACGTTTACCAGATCTTCCTTTTTTCCTAATCCTTTGACATCCTGTTTTAAAATGACCTTCATTCAGAACCTCCGTCAGCCATTCGGCTTGTTTATCTCATCTATATATTCCATTATAGCATATTTCAATTTTTCTTTCGCGTCATTGGGACTAATCCCCGGAAGCTGGGCTCCGGCAACCGTAAGGTGGCCTCCGCCCCCAAGCTTTTCAAGTATCATCTGCACATTGATCTCGCCGAGCGATCTTCCGCTGATCCATATTTCGTTGCCTACGCTGCATAAAACGAATGCCGCTACTATCCCCGAAAGGTTCAGCAGTTCATCGGCAGCTTTTGCCGCGATGAGCTGCGCGTTTTTCATTCCCGGCGGGCAGATGGAAATGGCTATATCATTGCTGACCATTTCAGCCTTTTTAACCACGCTCGATATATTGGTATAAGTCTCGAGATCGTTCTGGAAAAGCTGCTTTACCGCAACAGTGTCGACTCCCTGGCGTCTCAGGTAGGATGCAGCTTCAAAGGTCCTGACACCCGTTTTGAAGGTAAAGTTCTTGGTATCGACCACTATGCCTGCATAAAGCGCTTCCGCTTCTATCTGCGTCAGCTTCAGCTTGTCGTCCATATACTGCAGCACCTCTGTAACGAGTTCGCTCGTCGAAGACGCGTACGTTTCCTGGTAAGTCAGTACGGTTTCCTGTATATAATCGGCCCCTCTTCTGTGATGGTCGATAACTACAATCTGGCCCGTACTTGCAAGCAGTTCAGGGATCTCTGTAAAACTCCTGCGGTGGGTATCTACGATGATCAGGAGGGTTTTGCCGTCGACCATCTCCATTGCTGTATTTCTGCTTACGAACAGGTTCTCGTACTCCTCGCTTTTCTGTATCTTTCCGATAAGATTTTCAATAGTCGGGTTGACTTTGCTGAGAACTATATAAGCGTCCTTCCCCCTGCTCCTGACTATCCTGTAGATGCCGAGCGAGGCGCCCATCGAATCGATGTCGGCGTTTTCATGGCCCATTATGAGTACGTTTTTGGATTGGTCTATAAGCTCACGCAGCGCAAAGGCAATAACTCTCGCCTTGACCTTGGTCCTCTTTTCGAGCTCCCTTGTCTTTCCGCCGAAGAAGCTGAAATTCTCGCCGTTCTTGATCACGACCTGGTCACCGCCGCGTCCGAGCGCCAGATCGATGGCTGCCGCAGCAAAACGGAAATTCTCCGCGGGCGAGCTCCCATTGAGCCCGAAGCCGAGGCTCAATGTGACGGGCAGTTTGTTTCCCGTATTGATTTCCTTGACCGTATCCAGTATTTCAAACTTTTTCTCCTCGAATTCCTTCAGGTTTTTTTGTTCGAAAAGGAAAAGGTATTTGTCGCGTTCATACTTTTTTAAAACTCCATTGGTGAAGCTCATCCATTGGACGACCTTCCTGTCGATCTCGGCAAGCATCTGGGGCCTGTTTGAATCGGGCATGCTTTGCATCAGATCGTCATAATTGTCTATAACGAAAATGCCCGTCATTATCTTCTCATCGTAATAAGCCTTTTTAAGTTCGGCAAGTTCGGTGACGTCGATAAAGTACAATATAAGTATATACCCCTGGCCTTCAGGCTTCTGATCCTGCCTGACAAGGTTGCACAGCACATTGTAGGACCTTCCCTCAAACCCGAGCTGTTTGGAATAACCTATGGAAAAGCTCTTGAGGTTATCAGGGGCCAGTTCGTTCTTTTTCAGGTCGTTTACTATGGATTTCACAGCGCCCTCGAAGGACAACTCCTTTTCCGAGATCGACTTGAAGGATGAGTTGTACCAGACGATCGAGCCATCCAGTTCCGTGATGACAAGCGGCATTGGGAAATTGAGGAGCGTATCGCGCGTCGCCGTATCTATATTGAAGTTGAGATTTTCAATAAAATTGGATATTTCAGCCTTGCTCCTATAGCTGGCACGCAGATTGTAATAGAAAAGGAAGGCAAGCAGGACGAAGCCCGGGATAGCTACCCGCCAGTCCAGGATGGCTATGACGGCCACCAGGAATAAATTTATCCAAAGATAAAAGTTAACACGCGGTATTAGTAGTCCAAGGAATTTTTTACTGTCCATATGGGTAAAGGAGCGAACTCCTTCATTTCTCCTTTCTCCTGAAACTGCCGAGATGTCTTGATAATTCGGTCAAATCACCGTAGTATTTTTCAACGTCATGGTTTTCAACAAGTCCCAGCCTGATCTTGCTTTGTATTTTCAATTCGACGGCATTATAGCTTATACCCAGGCGCTTTCCCAAAAGATAGCTGATAAGTATGATATTCGAGAGTATGTCCGAAACCGCTTCGTGCATTTCCTCCCTGACCCCGCTCGCCAACACTCTGAAGAGATTGGCCAGATCCGTCAGCAGTTCGCTTTTCAGCCATTCGATCAGCTTTATGTTCCTGGTTATATCGATTTCCTTCTCCAGCATTGCCATATGATCCACTCCCAATCCTAGGTTAACCTTGTCCACCTTAACATTATATCATATGGCATATATTTACAAATTTCATTTCCCGTAGAAATTGCGGTAAGTCCACCCGGCGAGATATGAAAAACTACATGTCCTCGGGCAGCTCCTGGAATATGGGATAAGAGCCCAGTATTTTCAGGAACGACGTCTTCCTTTTCACCATTGTCAGCGCATCCCTGAGGTCTCCGTCCTCCCTGTGGCCAAGTACATCTACAAAGAAAATGTATCTCCCGAGTTTGTGCTTGGCCGGTCTGGACTCGATCCGCGTCATGTTTACGTCCCAGAGATTGAATATGTCCAGGACCCTGTACAGGCTTCCGGGTTTGTCCTCGGTCGAGAAAACTATGGAAGTCTTGTCATTACCGCATCTCGGAGCGTCCTGCCCCCCCAATACTATAAAACGAGTGTGGTTGTTGTTATGGTCCTGTATGTCCGTCCTTGCAACCTCAAGCCCGTAAACTGCGGCTGCAGAGGCTGAACCTATCGCGGCAAGCCCGCTATCGCCTTCCGCGACCTCCTGGGCCGCGGCTGAGGTACTGTAAACCGCCTTGATCCGGGCATACGGCAGCTGTTCCGAAAGGAACCTTCTGCATTGCCCCAGCGGCTGCGGATGCGACAGCACATATCTGATCCCGGAGATATCCGTCCCGGGCTTTACAAGGAGGTTTTCCCTTATAGGCAGCACGAGCTCGGCTTTTATCATAAGAGCAGCTTCTGTCGCTATCATGTCCATTGTTGCGTTGACCGCGCCCTCGATGGAATTTTCGATAGGCACTATGGCTTCGTCGAGCTTACCGTCCTGAACAGCCATAATAAGCTCGGGTATAGACTGAAAGTCCTGCGCATCGTACGGACCGTCCCCTGTATATTTTTTCATGGCTTCGAAGGAAAAAGTGCCCTTCGGGCCGAGATAGCCTGTTTTTATCATTTCAACCTCTATTTCAGATAGCTTTCGGGTATTTTCGGCATATACTATAATAACACTAAAAATCCAATTTTCCAACACAATAAAGGAAAACCCGCGAACCCTAAAGTGAGACCCGTCTCTTTAAAAAAATTTCAATTTAATGTTTAATTTATAGTATTTGGGGTAATTTAATAATACAACCTAGGGGTTGTTAAAATAATTTTACCAGGAAGGGAATGAGTCCAAAAGGAAATGTAGTGTAAGGACCACTAACCGCGGTAAGGAAAGCAAGAGGAGTCGCAGTTGAACAATTCCAAATCTCCAGACTGCTCACGGAGAGCAGGGTAAACGGCCGGATTAATAAGTTGGATATCCGGTCGTTTTACTTACTTCACTGGATATTTAGAAAAAAGATCCAAAATACTTAACCCTTTTTTATACTGTACCGGATCATTACACTTATATAATAAGTCTACTACCTTTTCGCACATATTAACCCAATTCAATTTTACATTTTTAAACTGCACAATTCCGCCAGGTTCCTGCATTTGAGAATCAATATATCCGTTATGAACAGCCATTTCTTTATAAGAATGCAGTGTATTATATGTACCAAAAGTACTGCCGTCCCCTATCCCTATGTCATCTGCATAAGAGCATAACGCAAATATTTCTAATTGCGAAGCATTATTAGGATCTATTTCATTAATACTGACATTATAAGAAACTGTTTTCCCGCCATAATTTGTTTCCACATATATAACCGGATTGTCTCGAGTTGAGCATTCCGCATATTTTGCCTTCATTCCCCAGAAGCGATTGGCGCCTGGTTCTTTAAGCATAGTCAGTCCAAGCACGTCTCCACTTTCCTGCTTTTCCGCTTTTATGGACGCTGCAGACATATTTTCCGAAAAATCATTGCTGCTTCTCTTGGTTTTTAAGCTTGTATCATATGTATATCCCACATATTTATTGCCTACGCCTGCTATTGCCATAATTCTCCTCCCACTAATTTTCCAGTATATATGCCCAATATTTTACACAAAAATGTACTATCAGTAATTATATCGGGTAATCTCGTTATAATATTTAACAAAACATAAAACCAGGAAGGGAATGAGCCCAAAAGGAAAGTAGTGAAAGGACCACTAACTGCGGTAAGGAAAGCAAGAGGAGTCGCAGGTGAACAATTCCAAATCTCGAGACTGCTCACGGGGAGCAGGGTAAACGGCCGGATTAATAAGTTGGATATCCGGTAGTTTTACTGTCTGTTTTCACCCATTCCTCTCTGTGCGGCAATACTTCAATTATTCCGTACGGAGATATTTCTTTGCCGTTAAGATCATTTTGCATAGAACCACCTTTATGATGAGACATTCATAGATTATAGCACCCTTGTTGGTTCATCGCTATATGCCGTACAATCCGAATGGGTCGGTTTGTAATGCCTGACGGTATAATTCCACAACTTCCCGTACTTTTAGCAACATACATCTGCAATCGCTAATCATACCATCCTTAATAAATCCCTTTTCATAAGCTTTATTCTGAATTGTATACCAAGGCTTTGTTGATGGCTCCCAAGCCTCAATAAGCCATTGATCTTCAGGGTATAGTTCTCTTGCCGCCTTCGATGGTTCGAATTTATTTCTTATTTCAGCAGGCAGGCTATCTTCAACATAATGCATGGAAGATAATCTATATATATCAACACCCAGAAGCAATGCCCAGCCATTTGAATCCAGCAAATGCTGGAACCCTAATGAGTGTTTGCCGGCATCTCTGCCCCATGCCGAAACACGGAAAATCCCCTGTCCCGTAATAACATCCGGCATCCTCCTGAATGTATCTGAAACTATTCCCATAGCACTGGGTTCTTCATCGCCTTGCAAGATTTTTATTTTCACTGTCAGTCCCAATTCCTTGTCGGTATCATTAAGCGGAAGGTTAGGCGAGAGCATGAATGATGGCATTACAATCGCTCCGTCATTTCCTGCAACATGCTTTAGCGCGTTGATTATTGTTACCGCCCCGCCATCGACATACCCGAACTTGCTTAATGAGCAATGCACCTCCAGGGCCATTCCGGCTGTGACACCCAACTCCCGTAATCCGCTTTCAATTTCTGATCGCGTTACCACCGATGACAAAATAATTCCCCCATGCCTTACTTGTTTTGGTGCTCGCCGATATATATGTTCAGTGCCTTCAATGCTTTTAGTATCAATATGAAAAGAAATACGAAAAAGACAATTCCGAAAATGATCAAAAGGAAGTTCAGTATTACGATTCCACCCGCAAAAAATGGCATTACCGGATTCACCTCCTCAACTTTACCAATTGTACTGCTTTCCCTAATACGAAAGGTTATTTTATTATTTTCATCAATTGAGGTAATATCCAGTAGAACCCTGCCCCAATTACCTTTCTCAAAGCGTTCAACAAGGATTTTTTCGTGCCGGTTACCCGATTTATCAAAATTGTAAATTTTCAGGGAGCTACCTTCGAATGCATCTTGAGGCTTAATATTAAAAGTATACGTACCTGCCGGTTTTATCGGCTTGATCGAAATGTCTTCTTTAAGCCCGTCATAGGTGATTTTCAACCCTTTTATCTGAAATCCGGTTTGGTTATTTATTTGTACTTTAAATCCCCTGTTCGAGCCATTGTAAAAAATAACGACCAATGCTATAAGTCCGAGCAGAATAGCGGAAATGACAACAACTTTCTTCATTTCAACACTCCTACAATTTCATTAAGCCAGATATAATACCATTTTAACACAAAATTATATTAATGGTATATGCTGGGCAAATTTTTGCAGCCGTCTACACCGCTTATCCTGATAATGCTTTCGTTCTTACTAAGAAGAAGGATTCGCAACCCGATTGATTCAAGCCAAGCGGTGACCTCATCCGACCTAACAAGACCGCTTACAGCAATTCCAGGCAAAATTTTTGACTTTGAACACTCTTTAAGCACGTCATTTTCAATTTGGCTAAACCCGCCTCCTCCAAGCGTCAAGCGCTATGGCAAATTCCGATCAGAGCCTTCGTCCCGAATCTTCACAGCTGTCCCTGTCCTGCATAGCTTTCATTGCGCATCCTTGCAACCGCCCCCGCCACTGCCCTATAGCTAAAAGGCATTCTAGCCACAGATGCAAAAAGGGCCGGTTAATCCAGCCTATTTACACACTGCCACAGATGCAAAAAGGACCGGTTAACCGGTCCTTTCATTTACGTTTTGCTTATTCAGCGGTGTACGGCAGCAGTGCAACTACCCTGGCCCTCTTGATAGCCGTGGTCAGCTGGCGCTGATGCTTTGCGCAGTTGCCCGAGATCCTCCTGGGGAGTATTTTACCTCTCTCGGATATATACTTTCTCAGCTTTGCAACTTCTTTATAATCTATATCAGTAACCTTGTCTACACAAAAAGCGCAAACTTTTTTCTTGGGCCTTCTCATTCTCATGCCGCCCTTGCCTTCGCCCTTGTCGTAGGAATCTCTGTTACCGCCTCTGTTATCCCTTTTTCCTGGCATTGAAACACGCCTCCTTTCTCTAAAATACCGTGAACCGTCTTCCCAAGGCCTTTAGAACGGCAGTTCATCATCGTCGTCAGCTGGGAAGAATCCCTCGTCATTATGGCTTTCTCCCGAAGCAGGAGAGAATCCCGGAGCCGGCCTGAACGAAGACCCTCCTTCATTCTTTCTGCTTTCGGCAAAATAGGCTTCATCGGCTATGACCTCGGTGGCGTAATGCTTTTTACCTTCGGTGTCATCCCATGTCCTGTTTTGCAGACTCCCGACGACTGCGACCCTCAATCCCTTGTTAAAGTATTTGCTGCAGAATTCCGCCGTCTGCCTCCAGGCGACGATATTGATAAAATCGGCCTGTCTTTCTTCACCCTGCTTTGCAAATCTTCTGTCGACTGCGAGAGTAAAGGAGCATTTTGGGATGTTATTCGACGCAGTATACCTTATTTCAGGATCTTTTGTTAGCCTGCCCATCAAAATAACCTTATTCATACATTCACCCTATTTTTCTTTTTTGATAACCATATATTTGATTATTCCGTCTGTGATCTTGTAGATTCTTTCGAGCTCATGCGGGAATTCAGGTTCCGCGCTGAAATTTACAAGCACATAATAGCCTTCGGTTTTATCGGCTATTTCGTAGGCGAGTTTCCTCTTGCCCCATTCATCAATGCTTTCCAACTGAGCTGAAGATTCGAGCAGGCTCTTGAATTTCGCAACAAGTGCCGCGGTATCTTCTTCACTCAAGTCGGGATTGATGATGAATATGGATTCATATTTGTTCATCATTCGACTATCACCTCCTTCTGGACTAACGGCCCTGTATCAAGAGTACAGAGCAAGGATTCTGAAGTATTTTATCACAATGGCGCGTATTGTGCAAGCGTCATGTTTTGAAGTGATTTTCAGAAAGCGTTTCCCACAACGTAAATAAGCAGGGCGATCGCTGCCATGAGCAGTATATTTATGCCGACGTTTATAAACGCTTTTTTGTGAAGCACGTCCCATCTGCGGGATTTTCGTCTGTCCTTTGCTCTGGTAAGCCTGTTGCCGTTTATGTAATCATTTATTATATGTTCCGCTTCCTTCAGTATAAAATCATTCCTGATATTCGGCTTGTCCTGGGCCGGCTTGCCCTTCCGGTCCTCCTGGGTCTCCGGTCCGCTTTTTAATATAAGTATGGCTTCCTCGATCAGGTTTGACGAAATGTTTTTTATCACAACAACTCTTTTAGTATCACCGGCTACCATATAGTCCTCCGAAAACCGACTGTATTGGCACAGCAACCGGCTTTCAGCGCCGGAAATATATAACCGTGCAATATATAGTTTGTGAAATACATCCGGTTTTATACAAAATTTCCTGCCGGCAGCTAATTTAATCCATCGATTCACTTAGGCTTTTTCCATACCTTCGCAACAAGTACGGTAAGATCGTCGCAGGGCTTTCCGTCGCAGCACCTGCATGCTTCGTTGAGGATCGAATCGGCCACTTCCTGGGGATTCAGGCTCTCAAGCTGTTGTATGAATTTCATAAGCTGCCTGTCTCCAGGATCGTCCCCTGCCATGCTGTCTATGATCCCGTCGGTAACCATGATGATCATATCTCCGCCATCAACATTCCTGCGCGCAAGCTCGGCGTCCAGACCAGGCAGGATCCCGGCAGGCAGCGAAGCGGAGCGCACTATTTCCACCCTGGACTCCTTCTTTATATAGGTAGGCGCTGCGCCTATCTTTATGAATTCGACTTCTCCGCTGAAAAGATCGATCACGGTCATATCGATGGTACATGTATTATCCTCTTCGGATTTGAGTACAAGTACCGAATTGATGAGATTTACAGCCATATCCTTATCGAAGCCCGATTCAAGGAAGCTCTCGAGCATGTTCACAGTGGCTTTGCTCTGTGCTGCCGCGCCTTGCCCCGTGCCCATGCCGTCGCTTAAGGCGAGCGTATATTTTCCGTACCCGCCGTTCATGAAGGTAAAACTGTCGCCCGACACATTACTGCCGAATTTGGGCTGCCTCGCTATACCGGTGGTAAGCTTCAGGTTCTCGGCTTCCACATATTTTAGAATGCACATGCCGTCCCTGCCCTTTACGCAGCCCTCGCTCGAACGGATCATTTTTCTGCCGCACGCCTCGGACACCGCTTTTTCGATGACAGAGCAGCTTCTGGCCCCTCCGCAGGCATTATGGAGAATGCTTATCTCGTATTTGTCCCATGCATTCTTATAGGCTATGACTTCACCGACCTTAATACTCTGCTGCTTGAGCTCATCCATGATGGCGTCTTCGAGCGGGCTCAAAAAATTCACTTCCGTGTTTATCTCGCCTGCCAGTGAACTTATGACCCTCGACATGCCTTCGAACTGGCGGCTGATCACCGTACGGCTTTCGTTGAGCCTGCCCTTCCATACGACACCCACCCTGAAAAGCTCGTACATATTGTTTACCGCATTTACGAACTCGTGTATCCGCGGGCATTTATTCAAAAAATAGTCGGGAACATCGCTTTCTTCGATTCTTCCCTTCATTTCAAGACTTTCAACTATCTTGAACATCACCTGGTAGGTATCGTAAAAATTCCTTTCCCAGCAGTGCATGCAAAGGCTGCAGCCGCTGCATATCCTGTCCGCGACCCTGTCAAACAGCACATTGATCTCCTGTGTTTCGGCTGGCATTTTGGTCTGTGCTATCTCGTCGAAGGTCTTCGAAAGGTCTTTGAAAGCCTTCGAAAATTTTTCAAGCCTTTCAACCGTAATGTCCTTGATCCTTCCGGTGTAGCCCGTTCTATCCCCGTCGAGCGCCATTGTTCTTGCAAACGGCCTCGTTACCCTGCTGATCAGCTTTTCAGGCACAAAGAAGAGCAGTATGCCTGCCGCTATGATATCTCTCAGATACAGCATGGATTCCGCAGAGCCGTTAAAATATACCGCCAGCAATATATTGCCGAGTAAGAATCCCAGTGAAGTCCCGAGCCTCCCCAGGTTCCCGAGAATTCCGGCAAGCATGCCGCACAAGGCGTATGTGCCGGCCACGGAAGGCGTAAAATCCTGTGTGACACCTATTATCAAGCCAATTGCAGCGCCTGCCGCAGCCCCTACGCCGGCGCCGCATTTATAACTGAATATAAGCAAAATGATGACGCAGAATATGTTTCTAAGCGAGAACCCGGCTATCTGCAAGGCCCCGACCCCTGTCAGCGCCAGTGTCGCAGTGACTGCCAGACTGACAGCCTCTTCGCCGCCGAACACAGCCTTTTTTTCCGCCCCTGTAATAATGGGCATTGCAAAATTGAATATAAAAAACAATACGAAAGAGATGAATGAACTGAAAAAAGCTTTTAGTATATCATAAAGAAGAAAACCCTGTAGTCCCGCCAGCATCATCTGCGGGACGAGCATCGAGGCAAACAGCAGCAAGGCGGGCTTAATATCCAGTCTTGATCTGCGCTCTTTGAGCGGTATGCTTAGCACGCTGAACAACAGCATGCAGGCGGCATTTATATATACGAGTTCCAGCGAGCCCTGAGAAGCGGCGCCGATAATAACTGCAACCGCTGTCAGCATTTTTATACCTGCCGTCCCTGAAGATGCGGCAAAAAAAGCGGCTCCGAAAGGAAGCAGCCCGCCTGCTATATTACTGCTCCCCAATAGAAAAGCCGTTATCAATACCAGATAATTATTCCGCTCGATAAAGGCTTTCTGGAGGAGCCCGGCAAAATTACCGGACCTGTTCATTGGTATCGTGATCGTTTTCATCTTTCGTAACCCCCCAACAAAAACGATTATAGCCGGGTAGCCAGATGAAATTTGTCGTTTGAAGGCATTAAAAAATAAAAATCGGGTGACATTTATCAGCATTTTTACTTCTGAATCTATATTTGAACTAGGTTAAAGCAAAGGTCGTCATAACCTCACAGGGCTTTTATCACGCTATTTTTGACTGCTATTTGTAGAATACGGTCGACAGGTTTTTGAAACATGGGGACGTGGAGTCGGCTGTAAGGATGCGGGATTATAGCTCCAAGAGGTCCAAGGCTCATACTCTGCTTTTTTCGGCCGCCTCTAACGGCATGGTGGTCGCAAATGCCTTGCATTTGCTGCTCACCCATGCGTCCTGCCTGCCGTATCCGGATAAAACCGCCATCCATGGCGGATTTGCCTCAACTTACCTTGTAATCGCCATGTACCGCTAAGTCGCATCATCAAGCATCCATACAGCCAACTCCGCATCCCCGCGTTTCACTTCAAAAAGAAAAGGGACAGGCCATCTGGTCTGTCCCGGCAAAAAATGTATACAAGAAGGATCCTTCGGACTCCCGGTTATTTGGAGTAAACCTCCATTTCATAGAGGGAATATCCATACGCGGTTGCTCTCTGCATTCCCAGCATCCTGACGTATCTTGCCTTTGTGCTGGTAAACAGGACCTTATCCTTCGCCCCGTCCCCATTGGTGATGACTGCTGCATTCGTCCAGTTCGTGCCATCTGTAGAAAGCTGGATGGCATAGCCTTTCGCATACGCAGTTTCCCAATTCAGATCTACTCTCGACACATCATACTGGTTACCAAGATCCACGGTCAGCCACTGATTGTCGCTGAATTCGCTGGACCAGCGGGTATCTGCCTTGCCGTCGACTGCATTGATCGCGCCGTAAGTCGTCGTACCTTCGGAATATGTGCTCGATGCCTTCGCCGGCTTGTTCAGAGCCAGGTTCGAAGTCCCGATGCGCGTAATCTCCGCTCTGTCTGCAGTAATAGCTGTACCTGCCGAACTTGCATTTTTAAGACCCGATACCATGACAGTCAGTGTGTGTTCCTTATCCGCAGTCAATACAGGGCTTTCATATATGAGCGTATTGTCCTTGCGCACGTCGCTGTAGTAATCGATAACGCTGGGCGTCGCACCGTCTATGGAAATGTATGCGATACCATGGGCCGGACCCTTTGCTCCGTAGAACTTGATTTTGGTTCCGTTGAATTTGATCTGGATACTGGCGCCGGTGACATCGGACCAGTGGTTGTCATTTCCGTAAGCGCCATTCTGCGTTCCGTAGTTCCATGTCCCCGTATAGTTGAACTGTTCCGTACCGGCGCCTGTGGTATTGTCATTGACGCTTACCGTTCCATCCTCTATGGTTACCGTCCCCGAATGCTTGTCAAATTCGCATTTACCGTTCAGAAGCTTTGCCAGAAGTCCGAGCGGTATCATGGCGCCCTGCTTTTTATCCAGTTCCACCTTGCTCTCAAGATTCAGCCTGGTATTGTTGACTATGGCAATATTGCTTCCAACCTGCAGAGTTACCGTTATATCTCCCTTTTTGATGACGATCCTGCCTGTTTTCGGATCATATGTAAACGTAGCCTTCAGTCCGTTCGTTATTGCCTTTACCGGAAGCAGGACCTTGCCGTTCTTTATTACAGGCGCTTGATCCGTAACTACTTCCTGTCCGTTCACAAATACGTTTATCGTCTGGTCACCGTACTTGTGCTTCAACTCTGCAATGTCCTTCAGAAGCTGAGCTTGCGCCTTGGAGTCCTTATAATCCTTTTTATATTTGTTCTTAAGATCATTCAACATTTTCTGATAATTTGCCATCAGATTTTTGTTCGCTTTGGCGAACGAGGTTTTACTGAAATTGCTGAAAGGAACCTTGCCGTACTTGTCATTTTTGCTGCCTGCAAATGCCGTTCCCGCTCCTGCTGTCAGCATTAATGCCAATGCTATTACGATACTTATAATTTTCTTCATAAAAAAACCTCCCTTTTGTTTTATATCAAATAATTCGTAACCAAAGGGAGGTTTTCAGGGGTATTTTTCTTCTAAAGGAAAACTCTTTCTATCTTTTTTTACCGCTGCTATTCATATCCGTTTTTCCGCTGTTTGCATTACTTTTATCTGCATTCGTATTTTTACCGTTCAAAATATTGTTACGTTCCTTAAGCTGCTTCTCCATCTGGTCAAGCAGATCGTTACTCAATTGTTTCCTTTGTGTCTTTAATTCATTTGCATTTTTGCCCGCAGTCTTGCGGTCTGCTTCATTGGTATTTTTGTTATTACTGCTGCCGATTCCGGATTTGGCCTGTTCCCCCTTATCTGTAACCGCGTTTTTGCTGCTATTTTCCGTCGGGTCATTGACCGTACCTTCATCCTGACCTTTACCCGGTACTCCAGTCCGGGTTTGCTCCGATTCGCTGCCCGGGTTATCATACTTTTTTCTTGTCTTGTTCTGTGTCTGGCCCTTAGTTTCGTTCTTCAACCGGTTATTGATCCAATCCAGTGAACGGCTTTTACTGTTCCCGGCGGGTGATCCGGCGCTCCCTGCAATCCCTGCTTTCACTTTCTGATCCTGCGTGCCTTGCTCCGCCGCCTGGGCGCGGCCATTTCCATGGTTTTTAAGGACAGCTGCGTTTTCCAGCCGAACCGGACTATCCGTTTTATTGTCCGGAGGCTGCTCCCGCGAACCTTGCTCTCTTGCGCCGGTTTGTGCTCCGGTATTGCCGTTCCCCCGCCTTTTATTTTCTTTTCCCTGTAGCTTTTTCAACAGTTCCTTTACAGAATCCTTCTTAAGGTCATCAAGCTGAAACTCCGGCTCGCCCTCCATGGCGTCTTCGATAAGCGCCAGCTTTCCGGGTGTAATGCCGAGTTCTCTCGCCTCATTCCTTTGTTCCATGCTCGTTTCGCCTACAAGAATCTCGGATTCTACCTTATCGGTATCCAATTCCCTGGAAGCCACGTCCATTATTTTCTTTTTTAAATTACCCGATTTTCGGGGACTATTGCTGGAAACAGTAACAAGCACGGCATTATCGAGTACCTGCGGCTGCTCATCCGCTTCGGCGGAGTCAGTGTTTCCTCCCGGCGTGTTCACATTTACCGGCGTGTTAGCATTTACCGCCGCGCCCGTAGTGGCGCCCTCCGTTTGCGGCTCGTCTTCAGTGAGGTATCCTTTCTCGACAGCTATGCCAAGCAGGTCCGAAACACCTGTCTCGATCCTGGAAAACTTCAGGCTGCTGCCCTCAAGGAGTTTCCGGCCGTCTTCATTGAGCGCTTCGGCTTTAATTATCCTGTCGTAAACGTTTGCCGTCAGTTCAACGCTCGGGTTGATATCGAGATGAACATAACTATATGGCATTGCGTAGCTATAGGCGCCATAACCCGCCCCAAGCGCCAGCAGTGCAGCCGCCGCTATCGAAGTGACTTTCATGACCAACCTGGTGTTCTGCAGTTTCCCGGCGGGCTGGTCCATATCTATCTCTATACCTGTTTCCATATGGGGTTTAGCCCTGATTTTACGGAACGAGCCATCCTGCGCAAGGACAACTGCGTATTTCCCTTCGATTTGTGCTATAATCCCTTTCATTTCTCCAGCCCCCCTTTCTAAAGTTTTATGTAATCTCTTATACATTCATATTCGCCCGTCGATATTATAACTAATGCTATGATATATCTTCGGAACCGCTCAATGAATTTTCGGGGTAATCCCGAAGCTTTCTCAAGTTCTGTAACCGGCAGATACTTTTTTATCAATATCGGCTGGATAAGGTCCGAACGTGACAATATCAACCCGACCAGTTCACCACACTCGCGTCGTGACTTTTTGTGTCCCGGGGAAGCCTTTGCAAGGTCTGAATAGCTTATTTTCCAGTTCTCCAATTCTTTACCCAACTCTTCCAATTCGAGTTTCCTTTGTTCTGCAAGCCTTTTATCTGAATATATCCTGAGCGACTCGCCATAGCTCAGGTCAAATTCCTCATCCTGGTTTTCAATGTACATATTCAGGGATATGACGTTGTTGTGACGCTTTTCTTTTCGATAGTAATCGATAAGTCTTCTTTTGATGACATTACGGGAAAATGAGAAAAAGTTACCTTTCGACCGGTCAAAGGCTCTTATGGCTTCGGTGAATGCTATCATCGCGATACTGAGTTCGTCGTCCGAGCCGTACACGAGATACCTGCCTGCCACTTTTTCCGCGCACGCTGCAATAAAGGGCTTGTATTCCTCGACAAACCCATCCATGTCATCAGTATTGGCGCGTATGCTCTCGATCCTGTCATGTATGGCAGTGAACTGCATGTATCCCCCTGCTCCGTCCTTGCACGTAGATAAGAAAAGTATACCATACCTGCCTCACAATAATGTTCGCAGGAGGATTTCTTAATTTAGGTGTAATACGGGTGTAAAAAAACTGAAACAAAGAGAATTTTGCAATAGGAGGGTAAACGTCGTGCCCGGCTGCTTGAAATTGCATGAGTTTTGCGAGCTAGAGCATATTGATGAGTCATTGTAAGGGCAAATCTCTGTTTGAGCGAAGCTCCGCGGAGCGAGCTAGACCTGCCGCCAAACCGAATCTATATGCTCTTTGAGCAAAATTCCGCAATAGAAAGCAGCCGCACGACTATAAAAAAGCAACCACTGCGGCGGGTTTACGCAATTTCCGCAAACGCAAAAAACAGCAGACCTGCTACTTCTGCTGTTTTCATCCCGTCACATGGGATTTTACTTCCTTATCCATACTGCCATACCATAAATCCACTCAAGCTTACTGTTCCATTTGCTTTCCAAGGAAACCCGCCGCCGACTGTGCCAGTTTTGCCTCAACCTCGCCCATTTTACTGTTGGGGTCTGTGGACAGCAGAATAACGGCGCCTATTGGATCGCCCTCCGAAATTATCGGTGAAACCACCTGGGACGTATATTTCTTGTCATTTCCTTCATCGGCAAGAATCGTTATACTCTTATCATCAGATGATTTGACTACTAAAGTCGTCTTCTCCTCTATTACCTTCTCCACATCAGAACTGAGTGATTTTTCAAGAAACTCCTTCTTGGATGCTCCCGACACAGCTATGATGGTGTCCCTATCGGCTATGCACGTTATATGTCCGCTTGTTTTGTGTATGGAATCTGCATACTGGGATGCGAAATCACCCAGCTCACCTATCGGAGAATATTTTTTCAGTATAACTTCGCCTTCTTTATCTGTGAATATTTCCAAAGGGTCGCCTTCTCTTATCCTCAAAGTTCTTCTGATTTCCTTGGGTATGACTACCCTGCCAAGATCATCGATTCTCCGTACGATACCGGTTGCCTTCAAAGTCGTTACCTCCTTAACTGATTGTTTCTTATTGCTTGTTTAGTATCTATAGTTTATTGGAGTTTTATACATAAGAGGTGATTTGTGAAATTGTTGTGAAACAGAGGGGCGGTTCTTTTGGAACAAAAGAACCATCCCTCTGCTTAAAAGAAAAGGACTACCTGTAAAAGCAGTCCCCGTTAATCTTCAATCCATATATTCAAAACTTATTTTATCGGAGCCTCGGTAGTGCTCGGAGTTATATTAATCGAATCATAGACCGGTTGATTCAGTTTGAAATCGGTAGCCTTTATCCAGCCGTCGAGCTGCTTCTGATAAAGCTTGTACTTTATAAACCCTTTACCGAATTCGTAATAGTCAGTTGCACATTTAAGACTGACAGGCTGATCCTTGGCGTACTTCTCTTCAACTTTGATAACATGGTATCCTGCGCTCGACATGACGGGTGTTTCCGTATACTGGCCCGGATTGAGTGCGTTTGTGGCATCCCTGTACTCGGGGAAAATATCAGCGCTTTTCCCGAATAAATAATCTCCGCCCCTGTCCTTGGATCCATCTTCTGAAAGCTCCTTGGCCAGTGTCGCAAAATCTTCGCCGGCCTTTAGCCTTGCAATGGCATCCTCAGCCTTTTTCTTTGCCGCATCCTTGTCAGCCTGTGTCGCATTCTCCGGGAACAAGAACAATATGTGCCTTGACCATATCGCTTCCTCGCCGCCGGTCCTGTATTGCGTGTCCTCCTTGAACCATTCGGGGTTGCTCTTGTAATACTTGTCCACGCTCGCATCGGCGTCCGATATCTTGGACGCTTGCTGCGCTACAAATTTTTGTACTGTGTAATTTTCTATCTGCGCCTGCCTGAAAACGTCGATGGAAAATCCGTATTGCTCCTGGAAAGCTTTATTGGCCTGTATTTTGTTTCCGTTGCCCAACGACTTTATTATATTATTATTTATTGAACTATCTATCTGCGCTGTCTCGTCGGAAGTCAATGAGACATTGGCCGCCATTGCCTTTGCATACTGTATCTTGTCATCCCTCATGAGGTCGGTGGCCTTTTTCTTTGCGATTACCTTGGCGTCTACCCCGCCGATCTTGGTAGCCCAGAACGTAGCTTCGGTCAAGTTGGGATCCAACGATTTGGCTTCATAATACATCTGCTGCTCTTGTGCTTTAAGATAATATCTGAACTCGTCCGCGGAAATCTTCTGACCGTCGATCGTGGCTACTGTTTTGCCGGAAGAATTGAAAAATATGATCAGTCCGACCGTAATCGCGGCAAGTACCGCCACGGCAATCAGGCCGTATACGGCGAATATCGGCAGTTTCTTTTTTTCTTCCGGCGCTTGATGGCTGCTGGTATTTTTATTCTTAATATTGTTATCCAAAGCAATCTCTCCCCATCCTATTGATAACTACATTATAATAGATAATCAGGATACTTCAAAGCTTTTTAAATCCTGTAACAAAATCTTAATATTGTCCAGGATGCGGGACTTCTGTCCAGATATAACCCTGTAGACCAGATAAGGCGCCGACCCAGCGTTGAAAAGCAGCTGCCGCTTATATTTCTCCGCCGCTTTCCCTATGGCCTTGAAGTCGATCTTTTTCGCACCTCCCAGGACAAACTGAACCGTATCGTTCTTCTCGGATACGGTTACAAAGCCCAGAGATTGCGAAAGCGCCTTTATATATGCAATACTTACCAGGTTCCTGACCGGCTCCGGCATTTCACCGTATCTGTCTGCAAGTTCATCCTCGATATCGAGGACATCCTGTTCATCGCGGATGGCCGCAATCTTCTTGTACATCTCGATCTTTTTGCTTTCAACGCCGATGTACGAATCATCGATATATGCGCTGACATTGAGGTCTATTGTAATCTCAGCCTCCTCGCGTCTGGGCGGTTCGCCCTTCAACTCGCTCACAGCCTCGTCGAGCAGCCTGCAGTACATGTCGTAGCCGACGGATTCCATGTGTCCGTGCTGTTCCGAACCCAGAAGATTGCCCGCTCCCCTTATTTCCATATCCCGCATGGCAATTTTAAAGCCGGAGCCAAGCTCCGTGAATTCTTTAATTGCCTGAAGCCGTTTTTCCGCCACCTCGGAAACTACTTTATCCTTTTTATACGTTATATATGCATATGCAAGCCTGTTTGAACGACCGACGCGGCCCCTCAATTGATAAAGCTGCGCCAGGCCCATCCTGTCGGCATCCTCTACGATGATAGTGTTGACATTGGGCATATCGAGGCCTGATTCTATTATAGTCGTACATACCAGTACGTCATATTCGCCCTTGATGAAGCTGAACATTATGTCTTCAAGCTGCCGCTCATCCATCTGTCCATGAGCTACCGCTATCCTTGCGTCAGGCACCATTGCCTGTATTTCCGCGGCCCTCATATCTATGGTCCTTACCCGGTTATACAGATAGAATACCTGCCCCTGCCTGCCGAGCTCCCTGATGATCCCATCCTTTATGACATCCCTGTTATACTCCATTACATATGTCTGCACAGGGTACCTTTCCTCGGGCGGATCCTCGATGACGCTTATATCCCTGATCCCGACGAGCGACATGTGAAGCGTCCTTGGTATGGGCGTAGCGGTCAGCGTAAGTACGTCGATTCCGGGCGCGAAATTTTTCAGGCGCTCCTTGTGTGATACTCCGAAACGTTGTTCCTCGTCTATAACCAGGAGCCCCAGGTCTTTGAAATGTATATCCTTCTGGAGCAGCCTGTGCGTTCCGACCAATATATCGATATTTCCCGCTTTTACTTCCTTCAGTATCCTTTTCTGCTCGGTCTGCGACCTGAAACGGCTTATCACCTCGACCGACACAGGAAAATCCCTCAGCCTCTCCGCGAAGCTGTTGTACTGCTGCTGGGCCAGCACGGTTGTCGGCACCAGATAAGCAACCTGTTTTCCATCCATAGCCGCCTTGAAAATAGCCCGTATGGCAACTTCCGTCTTACCGTAGCCGACATCGCCGCAAAGCAGTCGGTCCATTAACCTGCCGGACTCCATGTCTTCCTTGATCTCTTCTATGCACTTGAGCTGATCCTCGGTCTCTTCGTAAGGAAACTGCTCTTCGAACTGATTCTGCCATACTGTATCCCTGGAGTATTTGAAGCCCTTTGCGGCCTGTCTCTGGGCATACAGCCTGATCAGCTCTTCCGCCAGATCCTTAAGCGATTCCTTGACCTTGTTCTTGGTCTTGAGCCAGTCCGTTCCTCCCAGTTTGTTCACCTTGGGCTGCTTGCCCTCTGAGCCTATATACTTCTGGATGAGATCCAGCTGGTTTGTGGGGATGTATAAAAAAGCCCCGTCCTGATACCGTATCTTGAGGTAATCCTTTTTGACGCCCTCCACGGAAAGCTTGTCGATACCGACATACTGGCCTATGCCGTGCGCCTGATGCACGACGTAGTCTCCTATGCTTAGTTCAGAGAACAGGCTGATCGGGCGTCCTTTATGTTTGCTCGAAGTTTTAGCGAGCTTTTTCCTGTCCTGGCCGAAGACTTCCTTGTCACTAATAACGACAAAGCCTATGGTCGGGTATTCAAAGCCCTTGTGCAGGCTGCCGTGGGTTATTATAACCTGTCCCGGCTGTATCGGTGTCTCCGCGGTATCCATATATACCGTTTCGATCTCCTTTGCAGCCAGCGTTTCCCTGAGTCTCTCTCCACGCCCCCTTGTTCCGGAGAGCAGGAGTACCCTGTTTTTATTCTTTTTCCAACCGGTCAGGCTTTCCGCAAGCATGTCTACACTCCCCTGGAACGAACCCATGATCCTGCAGGGGATATCATAGACCCTTGAGCTTTTTGACGCCATACTGTCGACATTGATCGTGCTTAAATAGAACGTCCTGCTTTCTGCAACCTTCGAGTAAAGCTCCTCATAGCCGAAGAATATTCCCCGGGTCTGCGGCAGCAGCTGCCCCTTTTCGAGCATTGCCTTGCACATCTCGTCATGCTCGAGCAGCAGGTTGTCAAGCCTCTGTTTCTGGCGGACCGGCTCATCCATGAAAATCAGGACGTCCTTGGCGGCATAGCCCGTAAGAGTGTTCGGAGTATCCGCAATATAAGGTATATATCTGTCAATTCCCGGGAAATACCAGGATTCCTTCATAAGCTCGAGGTCGCCTTGAATTTTTTGAACCAGAGCGTGATTTTTCTTCGCTGCCGGAGCAAGATCACCGTTTATTGCCTTAATAATTTCAGGCTTCTTTTCAGGCGCATAAATGATTTCACGCGCGGGTATTATCCTGACCCTTTTGACCTTGTCCGTAGAACGCTGTGTGTTGACGTCGAAGAACCTGATCGAATCGACTTCGTCTCCGAACAGCTCGAGTCTTACGGCACTGTCGGCGTCCACGGGGAAAACATCGATAATGCCGCCGCGAATAGCAAACTGGCCATGCCTTTCCACTGTTTCGACCCGTTCGTAGGCCATCATAACAAGTCTGCGTGCAAGATCTTCAAGGTCGATGCCGCTGTCATAACCTATGTCGATAACGCTATCTTCCAGCAGCTCTGGCCTGATGAGCTTGTGCGACATGGCCTCAATCGATGTTACGATGAATGTGAAATCCCCACGAACCATGCGGTCGAGCACCTTTATGCGCTGGTAGACCGCATCGTTGCTTTTGGCCTCGACATCATACAGCATGATTTCCTTGTTGGGGTAGAAAAGTACATCGTCCCCCCAGAAAAACCCGAAATCCTCATAAAGCTTTCTGGCCTGCATTTCATTGAATGCGACAAAAATGCCCTTCTGGCCGGAATGCCGGCATAGGGCATAACAAATATGAGCCTTCTGAGATTCAGAGGGCCCTACGATATTGACAGCTCCCGTATAATTCTTCGCTGCGGACAGTACGTGCCTATATTCTTCCATTTCCAGCAGCGAGTCGATCAAATTGTCCATAAAACCTTCCATTTTTATATGTTGTACCGGTTTTTACTTGCCGCCCTTATCTATTTTCATTGCGAGTTTATGCTCAAAGAGCATATAGACTCAGCTTTGCGGCAAATTTAACTCGCGCAGCATGCTGCGCTCAAACAGAAATTTGCCCTTAACAATGCTTCGTCAATTTGCTCTATTTCGCAAAACTCACGCAATGCCAATAGACAAGGGCAGCAATTACCTTAGTGATAACTCGCAATAAAAATCGATTGGCACATCGCGTAACCGTAGCAACTGGCTCTCCGAAACTTATGCAATAACAATCGGTCATCACATCGATTAAATCCTGGCTTCCCCGTTGTACTGATTCATTGCGGCGCTTACGCCGGATGCTACAATCGCAGCTGCGGCATCCGCCGCACGTTCAATGCTCTCGCGTATCGCCCCTGTTTCATCCGCACTGAATCTGCTCAGCACATAATCGGCAAGGTCCCAGCCTTCCGGTGCTTTCCCGATGCCTATCCTGATACGCGGGAACTCATCCGACTGAAGCTGGTAAATAACTGATTTCATGCCGTTATGCGTGCCTGAACTGCCTTTGGGACGTATTCTGACCGTTCCGACCGGCAGGTCCACATCGTCATATACTATTATAATGTTGTCCATCGGGAGCTTATACCATTCCGCTATGTCCCTGATGCACTCGCCGCTCAGGTTCATAAACGTCTGCGGCTTTACAAGAAGGACTCTTTCGCCCGCAATGGTTCCCTCTCCCGTCAGGGCCTTGTGCTTCAATTTATTGACCTTGATCCCATGTTTTGAAGACAGAAGATCAATCGTACTGAAGCCTACATTATGCCTCGTATTTTCGTACTTATTTCCCGGATTTCCCAGACCTGCTATGACGGTCAGCTTTTCCAACCCAGCACCCCCGTATTATTCCTTCTGTGTAAAGATCGTGCTGATGGAAATGTCCCCGTAGATCCTTTCGATCGCCTCTGCAAAGATCGCAGCGACCGACAGTGACCTGATCTTGCCGACAGGCTTGTCCTTGGGCAGCGGTATGGTATTGAGGGTGACGAGTTCCTTGATGCAGGAATTCTCGATCCTTTCGCAGGCCGGTCCTGAAAGCACACCGTGCGTACAGCATGCGAACACTTCCTTGGCCCCCATATCCATAAGCGCCTTGGCTGCATTGACTATTGTTCCGCCCGTATCGATAAGGTCATCTATCAATATGACCCGTTTATTGTTGACATCGCCTACAACATTCATGATCTCGCTGACATTGGCCTTCGGCCTTCTCTTGTCAATTATGGCTATAGGTATATCGAGCCATTCGGCAAATTTTCTCGTACGCGTAACGCTTCCCACATCCGGAGAGACTGCGACGACATCCTCGTAGGATTTGAATTTTTCCTGAAAATAGCTTGCCATTACCGGAACGCCCATCATATGATCCACCGGGATATCAAAAAAGCCCTGCAGCTGAGGAGTATGAAGGTCCATAGTAAGTACTCTGTCTGCCCCGGCAACCGTTATGAGATTCGCAACGAGCTTTGCAGAAATAGGGTCCCTCGCCTTTGCTTTCCTGTCCTGGCGGGCATATCCGAAATATGGCATTACTGCCGTGATCCTGCCCGCGGAAGCCCTTTTTAACGCATCAATCATTATGAGAAGTTCCACGAGGTTATCATTTACCGGTGAGCACGTGGATTGGATAACGAATACATCGGAACCCCTTACGACTTCGCCGATATTTATGGCAGATTCCCCGTCACTGAACTTGCCTACTGTCGCTATGCCCAGCGGAAGACCGATTTTTTCACCAATTTCCTCTGCGAGAGCCTTGTTAGAATTCCCAGCAAAAATTTTAATATCCTTACCGTGCAGATTCATTGCTTTGCTCCTTTATATGCAGGTTTTTTAATGCTTATCTGAGTGTTTCTTCTTTTCCATTATTTCTGCAATCTGTTCAAGCTGCTGTATATCGTTCGCACCAAGTATCTCGTCGCTGTCAGCCGCCTTGAAGACTCCGACCTTATATCCCTTTGAAAGCATTATTTCCAATGTATCGGTAAGATAATACTCACCTTGTTCGTTATCGTTTTTAAGAAGCTTCAGTGTATCGGCCAATTCCTTCGAGGAAAAGACATACATCCCGGAATTGATCTCCCGGATCGCTTTCTCCGCTTCATTGGCGTCGCGCTGCTCGATAATTTTGAGGAAACGGCCTTCGCTGTCCCGGATTATCCTGCCATAACCGCTCGGATCATCCACATCGGCTGAAATGACCACCGCTCTATAGTTGCCTTCATTATAATATTGCAGTGCGCTCTTAATGGTCTTTGCTGAAATAAGAGGAGTATCGCCATATAATACTAAAATCTGGCCTTCACCCTCATCGAAATATCGATGGGCCTGCTGTACCGCATGCCCTGTTCCAAGACGCCGCTCCTGCAGCACATATTCGACTTTGTTACCCATACAGTCCTTTACCTGGTCGGCTTTATGTCCAACAATCGCGACACATTTATCGATACCTGCACTGCGTACCGCTTCGTATACCCATTCGATCATTGCTTTTCCGTAAACCTGGTGTACGACTTTTGCTTTATCCGATTTCATTCTCTTACCCTCGCCGGCAGCCAGGATAAGAGCAGTTATCTGTCCCATTCGAGGTGTTTCCTTTCCATATCCGCATATATTATCACACTTTTTATCCTATATTTCAACACAAAAAAAGACACTTCTTTTGAAAGTGCCTTTTAAGATTTATCCCTCTGCAGTTGTTGTAGAAACATATTTGTCAAGTATCGCTTTCTGTATTTTATCTCTTGTGACAGCATTGATCGGGTGAGCAATATCCTTAAATTCTCCATCGGGTGTCTTTCTGCTTGGCATTGCTATGAACAGGCCGCTCTGACTCTCGATCACTTTGATATCATGAACCACGAACTCATTGTCAAAGGTTACTGATACAACCGCTTTCATTTTACCCTCAACGTCAATTTTCCTGATGCGGACATCCGTAATTTCCATGATCTGCTACCACCTTCCAATATAAAATGATGTACATTATATATTCTATATCAAAAGGAAATTTCCTTCTTTTGTATTATTTTTTTGATATGATTGGAAGTTGATAGCAATATTTGTTTGTTTTTTACAGTTTTATGTTGCTCGGCAAGATCTCCGTAACGCCTGATTCCTCGTCTACGTTTATCAGCGTCAGTATCGAATACCAGCTGTCCACCAGCTTCTTGGAGGGCTCTGCCGTCTGAACGAGCACACCGATCCCCGCTACTTCGCATTCAAACTCCCTTGCCAGCTCCAGTATGCCCTTTGCGGTACCCCCGCCCTTCATGAAATCGTCCACGAAAAGCAGCTTGGAATTACGCTTGATAGACCTTAAGGGCAGTACCATCGTCTGCATTTTCCTGGAAGAACCGGAAATGTAATTGATGTTGACCGAGGCGCCATCCGTTTCTTCATTATAATGCCTGACAACGACAAGCGGAACGTTCATGTACCTCGCTGTCATAAAAGCCAGAGGTATTCCCTTGGTCTCAACAGTGACAATATAATCTATGCCCTTGTTATAAAAATTACCGGCAAAAACCCTGCCGATGTCCGATACGAGCTCCGGATCATAGATGATATCAAGCATGTAAAGAAATCCACCGGGTAGTATCCTCTCCCTGCCTGAAAGCCTGGCGCTAAGATTTTCGGCCAGCCTGCGCGTAAAATCCTGCGATGCGAGCGGGATAAAACGTACTCCGCCCGACGCCCCCGGTATGGTTTCGATAGTTCCTACGCCCTGCTTTTCAAGTGAACCCCTGATTATGTCTATATCCTCGCTGACGGAGGATTTTGCGCACCCCAGCATTTCAGTAAAATTGCCCAGTGTGAATATCTTCCCGGGGGAATCATACAGTATTCTTTGAAGCGCCGATATTCTTTCACTTCTTTGAAATTTTTCCATATCACATACTCGTTTCTTTAGCTTTCTCGCCGCCAGCTTTAGCGTCATACATTAACTCATTATATCAAAAATACGAATGTTTTAATAGATTTTTAATTTATTGTTCGTAAAATTCCAAAATAAATAAAATGGAACTATTTGCATATACTATAAGGATTCCTTTTTAAGCCTTTGAACATTTTACAATTTCAAAGAAATAATGTATGATTGAGGCAGTGCAAATAATCGTTCAGGTAGGATGTTTAGCGCCCTTGAGGCGCGAATTTCCTGTAAAACGTCCAAGGGAGGATGTCTAGCGCCCTTGAGGCGCGGATTTCCTATAAAACGTCCAAGGGAGTGTTATATATTGCGGACAAGCGGACTATTAAGTTCTGAAAATATCAAAAGGATACATCTTACAGGCATTGGCGGTATAAGTATGAGCGGGTTGGCCGAAATTCTGGCTTCACAGGGTTATATGGTGACCGGTTCCGATATGAGGTCTTCATCGATCACAGCCAAACTCGAAAAAATGGGAATAAAAGTAACAATAGGCCATCAGGCCGAAAACGTAACAGGAGCCGATCTTATTGTCTATACGGCGGCAGTAAGGCCGAACAATCCCGAGCTCATAGCGGCGGCCCAGATCGGTATTCCCTGCATCGACAGGGCAACCCTGCTTGGCGAGATAATGAAGAAATATCATGAAAGTATAGCAGTATCAGGTACCCACGGAAAAACAACGACAACTTCGATGGTCTCGATGATATTACTCGAGGAAGGTCTCGATCCCACAATACATATCGGCGGAGAGCTGAGCGCCATTGGCGGTACGACAAGGATCGGCGCAAGCGACTATTTTGTGGCCGAGGCTTGCGAATATACGGGAAGCTTCCTCAAGTTTTACCCGTATCTGGCCGTCATATTGAATATAGAATATGACCATGCGGATTATTATAAGAATTTCAACGAGGTAAAGGAAGCGTTTCTGGGGTTTGCCAAGCTTGTGCCGGAAGACGGCTGCCTCCTTGTCAACGGCGACGACCCTTCGGCGATGGATATCATGAACCAGGTATCATGCCGCAAGATCACATATGGGCTTAAAACCCAACAGTATGACTGGTCTGCCTCAAATATATCCTTTGACGATATGGGCTGCGCAACCTATACGCTGATACACAGGAACAAACCCGTAGCCGAAATCAGGCTGAAAGTGCCCGGAATACACAACGTGGGCAATTCCGTAGCCGCTGTCGCGGCAGGCGCCATCATGGGCTGCAGTCTGACGTCTGCCGTCAGGGCTCTCCAGAAATTCAGCGGTACAGGCAGACGGTTCGAACTCAAGGGAGTCTGCGAGGGGGTTACGGTTATCGACGATTACGCTCATCACCCTTCTGAGGTCGCCGCAACGCTGAAGGCGGCGCAAAACTGTGCGCACTCGCATATCTGGTGCGTCTTCCAGCCCCATACCTATTCGCGTACGAAGTATCTTATGGATGAATTCGAAACGGCCTTCAACGAAGCAGACACTGTTGTCATTACCGATATATACGCCGCCCGTGAAGCCGATACGGGAGAGGTGAACTCCAAGATGCTGGCGGAAAGGATAGCGGCAGCCGGGAAAAAGGTATTCTACATAAAGGAATTTGATAATATAGCCGAATTCCTGGATAAGCACACAGAATCCGGGGATCTTGTGATAACAATGGGCGCAGGCGATATATACAAGGTCGGCGAAATGTTCCTTGAGATAAGGAAAAAGCTGGCCGTCAGCTGAAATAAAAGCATAAAAAATCGCAAGGGCACGACGCACCTGCGATTTTTTTATGAGACAGAGGGACAGGGACCTATCCCATTTTCCCCAACTCATTTTTTCACTGTAGTCATGGCGAAGCGTATCTCGCCTTCCGCTGCCGTTTTTCCTTCAACGGTGGCTTTCACCTTAGCCTTGACAATACCCATTTTAGACGACAGTATTTCAGCCTCTAAACGGAGAGTGTCGCCCGGGGTGACCTGATATTTGAATTTCATTTCATCGATACTAGCAAAAACGCCGAGTTTTGCCTCACCGGAGCCGTCCGCTGCGGTTTCCGCATTTACGCATATACCGGCAGTCTGTGCCAGCGCTTCGACTATAAGTACTCCCGGCATGATTGCGAAATCCGGGAAATGCCCCTGGAAGAACGGTTCGTTGGCAGTCACGTTCTTGATGCCTACTGCCCTTTTGCCAGGCTCGATTTCTATAACCCGGTCCACCAGCAGGAATGGATACCTGTGTGGTATTATTTTCTTGATATCGACGTTAGTTAGCATGTCTACACCTCGTATAAGTTATTTATTCCAATGCCTTGCAGTCCTTGACAAGCTCAGGCAAAATTCTATCCATAAAGTATTTCGCGCTGACGAGGTCCGACTCGGCGAGCTTGTTCAATATGGCGTGGTATTTTTCAACGAACGGCACCAGATTATTCAGCCGCACTTCATAAACGCATTCCATAATCGCGTCTATATAATCCGCGCATCGTAATATCCTGCCTTCCGGCGTATTGTCCTTACCGTCTGAAAGCATGTTCCTGTAAATGGTCTTATAAGGCTCCTCCATGCTGACGAGCAGGTTCTCCTCGACGACTTCCTTTTCCAGCATGCCGAGCATGTCCCTGAACTGTTCGTTCTTGTGCTTGATAGTGCTTATAATATCTCCGGTCATGGCTTCTACGACGTCATGATTGATAAGCTTTTTGAAGAGCCTGCCCCAGTCGATACAGTTGCCGTTCTCCTCTTCTATCAGCGCCAGCATCTGCCCTATCTGGGCTACAAAAAACGAATGCTCGCTGACCGTAGCCCTCTGATGCATGAAATCGGTCGACCACCGGCCCATATTATTCAGTTTGCGCACCGTTTGCAAATAATTGTGAAGCCCCATAAACAAAACTCCGCGTTAATAATACTTTTTGTGAAACAATACAACTGATCGATCGTATACCGTATTGTATATTTTATTATATCAGAGAAGTATATGCAAACAAAGCAATAATTACTACAGCGTCAGAAGGTATGCAAAACATGGTAAAACAAGCGGGCAATGTGGTATAATATTCAGGCGTCCAATACGTCAAAATCGTTGTATACGAGGTATTTATGGGGACTTTACGATACATAAGGGATCTATTGTTCAAACACAGGTACAGATATGTTATAGGCGTCATCTTCCTGCTCGGAGTCGATATCCTTCAGCTCGTACTGCCAAAAATACTGGGAGACGCCACGGATTATTTCGAAAACGGTACGCTTACAGCTTCCAAGCTTGCCGAATTTTCGATCATAATAGCGCTTATAGCCATAGGAATAGCTGTTTTCAGGTTCCTTTTCAGGTACACGCTTTTCGGAGTTTCAAGGTCTATCGAATTATCCTTGCGAAATCGTTTCTATTCTCACCTTCAGAAACTTTCCATGAACTGGTTCAATACCCACAAGACCGGAGACATCATGGCGCATGCCACGAATGACATGAACAACGTAACGATGGCGACAGGACAGGGTATAATTTTTGCGGTGGACAGCCTGCTCATCCCGATAGTCGCGCTCATCATGATGTTCAATACCGCGGGCTTCAGGCTGACTGCGGCCTGTTTCGCACCTCTTGTCATACTCGGGATCATCGTGTTCTTCTTTATGAGGATAATGCAGTCGACCGTGCAGAGACAGCAGGAAACCTTCTCGAACCTGACGGAAACAGCCAGGGAGAACTTTTCAGGCATACGCGTTATCAAGTCCTTCGTTCAGGAGCAAAAAGAGATCGAAAGGTTTGAACGTGCCAACAAGATCAATAAGGAAGCCAATCTTAAGTTCGTGCGCCTTATGAGCTTGATGTTCCCGAGCGTAGCGCTGGTCGCTTCGATCTCCTTTGTCATAGCTCTCTGGTACGGCGGCATCCTGGTAATCAGAGATCAGCTGACGCTTGGCGGCTTCGTTGCATTCAACAGTTACCTCGGCATGCTGATATGGCCTATCACAGCGCTCGGCTGGGTCGCAAACATATTCCAGAGAGGCAGCGTTTCGCTCAGCAGGATAAATACGATACTTGACGAAAAACCCGAAATAGCGGACGCAGCAGCCAAAGCCGATAAGTCGGATCCCGCCGGAGGAAGCCGGTCCGGTGCCGGTCCAACTGATACGGATCCAACCGAAGCAAGCCCGGTTTCGACTTCATTACCCAATAATGGTCCGGTTCATGCGATCCATGACAGAATCGAGGGTACGATAGAATTCAGGGACCTGACGTTTACATACCCCGGTTCGGACAATCCCGTACTCGAAAATATAAGCGTAAAGGTGGAAAAAGGCAGGACGCTTGCCATAGTAGGGCGTACCGGCAGCGGAAAAACTACGCTCATCAATTTGATCCCCCACCTTTTGTCGGTCCCGGAGGGAAAGCTGTTCATAGACGGCAGGGACATAAACGAAATACCGTTGTCGGTGCTGCGCGGCAGTATCGGCGCCGTACCCCAGGATACCTTCCTTTTCTCGGACACGATCAGGGAAAATATCGATTTTTACAGGGGTTTCAGCAACATTGATATCGAGGCTGCGACAAAGACAGCAAGGCTTTATGACAATATAGCAGAGTTTCCCGGAGGCTTCGATACGATGGTAGGAGAACGAGGCGTAACGCTTTCGGGAGGCCAGAAGCAGCGTGCGGCCATAGCCAGGGCTGTGCTCGGTTCACCTGCGATCCTGATACTGGACGATTGTCTTTCGGCTGTTGACGCAAAAACCGAGGAAGGCATACTAGGAGACCTCAAGGTATTGATGAAGAAGCGCACGAGCATTATCGTGTCACACCGTATCTCGGCCGTCAAGGATGCGGATGAGATCATAGTGCTGGACGACGGCAGGATAATCGAACGCGGGACTCACGACTCGCTTGTCGGACTCGGAGGGTATTACAGCAGCCTGTACACAAGACAGCTGCTCGCGGACGAGATAGAGGAGGCGGAATAATATGGCCGATAATAATGAAAATAAAGGCTTCCAGGAAGAAGAGCTCGAAGCCAAAGCTTATGATTCCCGCCTGATGAAGAGGCTGCTGAAGTTCGCGGCAGGATACCGGCGCTATTTCGTTGCCGCCGTATTCCTGCTGCTGGCTTCGACGGGCGCGGACCTTGCAAGGCCTTACCTTATGAGCGTGGCAATCGACAAATATATAAAAAAGGACGACGTCGCTTCACTGAACAACATAGGCGTCATCTTCCTGCTGCTGATAGCGGGAAGCTTTGTGTTCAACCTGCTCCAGACCTACGTGCTGAGCTATGCCGGCCAGTCCATAATATACAACATTCGGCAGCTGCTTTTCTCACACCTCCAGAAGATGCCTCTTTCCTTCTTTGACAAGAACCCTGTCGGCAGGCTCGTTACACGCGTCACAAACGATACCGAGACGCTGAACGATATGTACACGAACGTGCTGGTAACGCTGCTGAGGGATTTTGCCGTGCTGATCGGCACCATAATATTCATGTTCAGGATGAAGGCCTCGCTGACGTTCGTCGCGCTTGCCGTCATGCCGGTAGTCATTTTGCTGACGATATTTTTCAGGGTCCGCATCAGGAAGGTCTACAGGAATGTCCGCGTCGCGCTGGCAAAGATCAACTCCGCCATATCCGAGAATATTTCCGGGATGCGCATAATACAGATGTTCAGCCGCGAGAAGGAAAATTACGACCGTTTCAATGATACCGGAAAGGAATACTATAAGGCGGCAATGAACGAAGTCGTGACCTTCGGGCTGTTCCGCCCCATCATAGAAATGCTCGCTTCTTTTGCAATGGCGCTGCTGATCTGGTTCGGGGGCATGGACGTCATAAAGGGGGCGATCGAATTCGGTGTGCTTTACGCTTTCGTTAATTATATAGGCATGATGTTCCAGCCTATAAACGACCTTGCGGAAAAGTACAACATCCTGCAGTCTTCCATGGCCGCGTCCGAGAGGATATTCCTGATAATGGACACGCCGGAGGAGGAAGACGGCGGTAAGCGGCCGATGGATGCAAATACGCAGAGCGGCGGCATCGAATTCAGGAATGTATGGTTTGCCTACAACGAGGAGGACTGGGTCCTGAAGGACGTCAGCTTCAAGGTGCCGCCGGGACAGACAGTAGCAATCGTAGGAGCGACCGGCGCCGGTAAGACTTCGATAATTAGCCTGCTCAGCCGCCTTTACGAGATACAGAAGGGCGAGATACTTATCGACGGCGTAAATATAAAGGATATGAGCAAGGATGACCTCAGAAGGTCTATAGGGGTTGTGCTCCAGGATGTTTTTCTATTCAGCGGAAAGCTGAAGGACAATATCAGGCTGAATGAAAAGAACATCAGTGATGAAAAGATAAGGGAAGTCGCCGAATATGTAAATGCCGACGGCTTCATCAGCAAGCTCCCTTCGGGCTACGATGAGGAAGTCATGGAGCGTGGTTCTACTTTCTCTGCCGGGCAAAGACAGCTGCTCGCGTTTGCGCGCGCCCTTGCGTTCGATCCGGCAGTGCTCGTGCTCGATGAAGCCACATCGAATATCGATACCGAAACAGAGCTGCTGATTCAGGACGCATTGGCCAAGCTGACAAGAAACCGCACGAATATCGTCATCGCGCACAGACTTTCCACGATACAGCATGCCGACAACATAATCGTGCTGCACAAGGGCAGGGTAAGAGAGTCCGGCAATCACCAGGAACTGCTGGCCAGGAAGGGAATGTATTACTCTCTGTATCTACTGCAGTACCAGAAGGAAGACGCGGGCGGACAGGCAGCAGGGCAGTAATGGGCGGCTGCCGCGCCGGTGGCTGCTGTTACGGTATGTCAGGAAGTATAAGACCTGCTGATAAATTCGACTATTTCTCCTGTTCCATCCGCCGCCGTTCACCTGAGGAACAGGCTCTCAAGCCCGTTTTGGATAATGCCCCTGCCGCTTCCGTATATGGAGAAGCAGAATATTATATCATCTATGTTCTCATCCCTGATCAGCGTTTTAGCATCAAAGTCAAGCGCTCCTTCGATGTTGAAGCCTTTTGGATCGATGACATAAATCTTCGAGTAGTTCGGGATGAGGAACGGCACTAAAGCGCTGCCGTAGGAATCCTTGACCACCAACACCGACCTGCCTCCGGGCGCGTTTGTTGTGATCCTTTCCATGCGTTGGTCCCCCCAGGCGAAGCAGGAATATTTGTACGCTCCGAGCCTATCAAAGTCAGTGTTTATAATACTGCCGACATCATATGGAGCTTTCAGGTTGCCCATTTCAAAAAGAGTAAGCTGATAACCGGTTTTCGGAACATAATAATCCAGTTTCTCAGGATCGTTTTTCAATCTTGCAGCCTGGGGCTGTTTGTATATTTGCGAATACAGTCCGCCCAGGAAGGGCTCGTAGGTACCCGGAGTAAAATCGTTTTCAAGGCTTGCCGGAGTAATGCCAGCAGAACGGCAGAAGGCCGAATATGCGTAATACGCGCCGAGCGCCGTCCAATGAACGTCCGATCTGAAATAAATATCTTCGTCCCTGTGTGCCAGCAGCTCATCGTAAGCTTCCACCACCTTGACGCCCGCAGCGTTGGATTCTATTTTACCTTCAGCCCTGCTCTGGTCGTACGATCCGGTGCTGTATCTCTCAGAAGCATAGAAGGAAGCGCTTGTAGGCCCTGTAATCGAATAGATATCTTTTCCGGGCAGAATTTCCGCAATTTTTGCAAGCAGACCGCCAAAGGCGTCTAGGTTGTTTGCGCCAGTCGGCATCATTACCCTGTTGCCCGATATTATAAGTGAATTGTTGAGCTTTGCGTCGGATCCGTTATCATATGCGCTTCCTTCCTGGGCAGCCGGCTGTCCTTCTGTGCCGCTGTCACCACCGACGAACGACGCTCCGGCCTGCGTTGAGGAAATAGCCTGCCTGCCCGCCTGACTACCGGATTGCAGACCTGTCCCCGGAGCCTGGCGCCTCTGCCCGGCAGTTTTCGATCCATCAGCAGAATCCGGTCCGTTTTCCGAACCGGGTCCAGCTACAGTATTTCCATTTTCACCTGCAGTAACAAAATCATCTACATTTATTTCCATCAATACATCTTCATTCTCCTGAAACGCATCTAAAAAGAACATATCCGTATACGCCTGATAGCCCTGAACGGTCAGATCCCTGAGAAGGAAATTGTCAAGCAGATAGCTCTCATACCCGTCCCCCAGTTTTCCGCTGAAAACACTGCCCAGCGATACCTCAGGCGGCCCGCTTAACTGTCTGTTTTCAAACGGCGAAAAGCCGTCCTTGTCCTGAAATAGCGAAAATGCCACATTCACGGCCATAAGAAGGATAAATGAAATTATTATGGCATACTGTCTCGTTTTCATAGTTCCCCCGCCTGTTTCAAAATCGGAAATAGATAAACGGATTGTAGCTGTTGCTTACGATACTCGCGGTCGATAAAACCAGCGCAGCTGCCATGCATGCAGTAATCCCGGCAGTCTTTACCCATGAGGGCAGCTCAAACCCGCCCGCTTTGGAAAGGATATAGCTTCTGGCCGGGATGGAGCAGATAGCACATACGGCGATGAACGGAAGATAATTGACAAAAAGCTTGAATGCATCGGAAAGCGTAAAAGCCTGTCCGGCCAGGCCGAACATGACTTCAAGCGCATTAAGGTTGCGGTTCGGGTCCGTGAAATAGAAAAAGTTGAAGCCGAACATTACAAGAAAGAAGGAGTAAGCGATCCTCAAGGCTGCCGGGACCTTTTCGAGCGCTTTCAGCAGGAATTTCTTTTCAATGATAAGAATAACTGCAAAATACAGGCCCCATATCACGAAATTCCAGCTGGCGCCGTGCCAGAAGCCTGTCAGCATCCACACTATCAGGATATTCCGGTATTGATGCCTCCGGTTCCCGCCCATCGGTATATAGACATAGTCCCTGAAGAACCCGCTCAGCGTCATATGCCAACGTCGCCAGAATTCGGTAATACTTTGGGAAATATACGGATGGTTGAAATTCTCGGGGAATTTGAAACCGAACATGCTTCCAAGGCCGATAGCCATATCAGAGTAACCTGAAAAGTCGAAGTATATCTGGAATGTATAAAACAGCAGCCCCAGCCAGACTTCGGGAGACGATTGGCTCAGCAGGTTCCCGTCGAGAAATTTGGCTGCAAGGAAGCCCGCGTAGTTGGCAATGAGCGTCTTCTTGGCAAGTCCGAGCACAAAACGCGTTACACCTGTATATATGTTTTCGAGCGTTATTCTTCTTTCGGCAAGCTGGGTCTCGATCTCCTCATAGCGCACTATGGGGCCGGCCACAAGCTGCGGGAACATCGATACGAAAAGCAGGAAATCGGCAAATGACTTCTGTACCTTGACCTTCCCCCTGTATGCGTCAATTGTGTATGTGATCGTCTGCATCGTATAGAATGAAATGCCTATCGGCAGCGATATGCCGGGGTTCGGAATGTCCAGGCCCAGGACCCGGTTTATATTGTCAACGAAGAAATTGCCGTATTTGAAAAGCGCAAGGATTCCAAGATTCAATACCAGCGAGGCCACCAGGAATGCCTTGCCCTTTTTCGTATTTTGATACTTCCCTGCAAAGCCCCCGCAGACGAAGTCTGTAAGAGTGCTCAGAATCAGCAGGATTACCCAGACAGGTTCGCCCCACGCGTAAAAAAACAGTGAAGCCACGATAAGCACGAGGTTCTTGATCTTCATATTCGGGGCAATGACGTACAGGATCACAGTTACAGGCAAAAACCTCACCAAAAATACCAAACTGGAAAAGACCATATTCCCTCCGATATTGTGTTCGATTATCCCCCGGAATGCCTTATTAATATGTGATGTATGAATATTATGAAATGATTGCCAAAATAAATAATAACATCATTTTGTTTCCCGGACAACTATTCCACGAAAATTAACATAAAAGGTCAATTGAAAAAGTAAGTTCCGTTTTGCACAAGTAAAATCCATAGAATTAGTAACATAGGATAGATCCGTAATTATCGGACTTTTAAAAAGTTTATTTTTGGTGCTTATTGCACCCTTTTAGAGTAAAATATAGCTGACAGGAGACAAAACCAGCCCATTTTGGGGTACAACAAACCAAACGTGGAATATTAGCAGACTTTTTGCAAGAGTAAATTC
>JAEXNT010000074.1 GCA_023439545.1 Bacillota bacterium | reverse complement strand
ATTTTGTTTCAATTTTTATACAAAAGGGAATATAATATAATCAAATCCATAAAAGTGCCATATGATTCGGAGGTGTTCTATGAAGACCAAACAGCTTCTTTTGTCCGGCCTTGATATATCCGAAGATGAGTACAGCTTTAAGGCACAGTTTATACTAAGCACATCCGGCAAATCAACAAATGTCGACCTGGAATCTATCGAACAGGCAGCAGTCCTCAAGGAGCTCAAAGATTATTTCGAGCTCGAGGAAGACACCGCTGAGATAAAAAAACTGCTGATGGATATGGTAATGGAGAAAGCTCACATCAATTCCACCATAGTTGAGGGAGAAAATTACGAGGAAAATTCGAAAAAGAAAAAGGTAGAGCGTCGGGCCAGATATCTGGATATGTCCTGATACTACGTTCTGCGGGCGGTTCGTCCATGCAATGATGCGCCTTTTCCCCGGATGCGATATAAAAAGGAGCATTATTTAGTTATGTGCATATGTTTTTTGACTATGCCATGAACCACATATAAAAGGGTATCACTATAAGGCTTGCTACGGTCGTTATAGCCGTCATAAGAGCAGCGAACTGATAATCCGAACCGTATTCCCTTGCGACTACCGAGGTGCTCGTAATGGCAGGCATGGCGGCCTGTATGACGAATACCTTCCCCATCAGGCTCGGGACTCCGAAAACCGGTAGCATGAGCAGCACGAGCGCCGGACTGATGACCGAACGCGCCAGCAGCAAAGCGACGACATCCTTGTTGAACCTGATATCCTTAAGCTTCACCGAATACAGGACTATACCCGTAAAAAACATGGCGAGCGGTGTGGTCAGGTTCCCTATATATTTGCAGCTGTCCAGTATAAAGGACGGCAGCCGGAAATCGAGAAGCACCAGTATAACGCCGGTTATAAAGCCTAGTACTGCAGGATTGAAAACACGTTTGAGCGTTTGGACGTTGAAAAGCGGAGCAGCCCTGTTTTCCGGATTGTCACGGCTGACCTCGTAAGCCCCTGCCGTCCAGTAGAAGCTCGTATTTGCCAGGTAATAAAGCAGCACGTACGGTACACATTTTTCTCCGAACAGCGCCAGATTAACAGGCAGACCTATGAACATGGTGTTCGAAGCAAAGAACATCGAGCGGAAAACTCCCTTTCGGCTCCTGTCTACCTTTAGGAGATTGCTGGTCAGAATGGAGAGCAGATAGCAAACGCCTATAGAGATGACTGGAACGACAAGATTCCGGCTCATGCTTTCTAGTTCGGATTTGTCGAAGGTTGTGGTTATATTGTAGAGCATATAGCACGGCAGCGATATATTCATTATGACCTTTGAGAACGTTTTTCCGACAGCCTCGTCGAACCAGCCTGCACGCGTCAGAACAAGGCCTGTCGCGATGAGTATGATAATAGTGAATATACTTCCTATCGAATTGAGAAAAACCATTTATCAAGCTCCCTTGTTCTTTTGCCGCAATATTTCCAGCGCATCCTTTTCAGGCAGCGGCCTGCTCATCAGATAGCCCTGCATCTTATCGCACTCCAGCCCCGAGAGGTAATCCAATTGCTGCTGTGTTTCAATACCTTCGGCCACAATGCAAAGATCCAGGCTTTGCCCTATCTTAACTATGAAACCCGTCAGGTTTTTACTGCTTTCACTTTCCGAAATCACTCTTACGAAGGATTTATCGATCTTTAGTGTAGTTATCGGAAGCTCTCGCAGGTAATTCAGGGACGAATAGCCCTTGCCGAAGTCATCCAGCGCAATTTTTACACCAAGCTTTCTCAGTATGCGCAATTTCTCCACGATCACTTCATAATTTTTACCGACGATCGATTCAGTCATCTCGAGTTCAAGATTGCCGGGGTCGATGTTGGCCATTTCTATCGTTTCAGTAACCACTTCAACAAAATCCTCCTGCAAAAGCTGAAGCATGGAAACGTTCACAGATACCGTAAGATCCGCGTATCCCTCCTGCTGCAGACGTTTCTGGAATATGGAGGCATTTCTGAGAACCCATTCGCCTATCGGGATTATCAGGTTCGTATCTTCTGCGACCCTGATGAAACTATTCGGCATTACAAAGCCCATCTCATCGTTGCGCCATCTGATCAGCGCTTCGAATCCGGTAATCTCCCTGGTCTTGATATCGTACTGCGGCTGATAATACAATTCAAATTCGTTGTTTCCCAGAGCGGCACGCAGGTACTTCTCAATATTCGACCACTCCTGTACGGCTTCCTTCATCGGCTCGCTGAAAATGACGATCCTGTTCTTTCCGTTTTCTTTCGCTTTCAGCAAAGCGATATCGGCGTTTTTCAAAAGCTCGTCAAATGCACCGCCATGATCCGGATATATGCAGATGCCTATGCTTGCCGTATTGTAAAATACCCTGCCGTTGATTTCTATAGGATTTTTAAGGGTCTTCAGCATATTTACGGCGACCCGCTCAATTTCATAAATATCCTTGAATTCTTCCACCAGCACGATGAAATTATCGCCGCCGAGCCTGTAAAGGCTGCAATTTTCCTCAAGGATTCCATTTATTATCACACTCAGTCTTTTAAGCAGATCATCACCGAAGGCATGCCCGAGAGTGTCGTTTATATACTTGAAATTGTCGATATCTATGAATAAAAAAGCAAACCTGTCTTCAGTATTCAGTATCGAACCGATTTTTTCATTTAGAGTCGCCCGGTTCGGCAGACCCGTAAGCTGATCGACATAAGCAAGTTTCTCAATTTCATTCTTGGCGTCCGAAAGCTCCTTATTGCGGATTATAAGCTGTTCTTTTGCCTTATTCAAGCTTTTGAACGCATTATTCATCAGACAGTACAACAAAATCCCCGAAGCGGCGACATAGGCTATGCCTTTCACTATCCCGACAAGCTCGTAAGTATCGACGCTGCCGGCCAATACGCCTGTTAGCTTGTCCGAAAACAATATCCATAACGTACCCGCTATCAAATAGATTATAGTAATCCTAAGAGCGATTTTATTATTTTTTCCAGGTTCCAACACACTCTACCGCCTTTCCATAACCAGCGCCGGTTTATACGCCAAATGGGATTGTGAAATATATCGTCGTTCCATGGTTTACCTTGCTTTCCATCCAAACTCTTCCGCTGTGTTTTTCAATTATTTTTTTGACCGTTACGAGCCCTATTCCGCTGCCTTCGAATTCTTCCGCAGTATGCAGCCTCTGGAATACGCTGAAAAGTTTGTCGGAATACTTCATGTCAAAGCCGATACCATTGTCCCTGACGTAGAAAACATAATCTTCGGCCGTAAGCATGCAGCCTACGGTAATGACCGCCTTTGCCGTGTCCCTCGTAAATTTGAAGGCATTTGACAAAACATTCTGCAGCAAAAGCTTGAGCATTACCCTGTCGCCGCTGACGGAAGGCAGCCCCGAATCCAGGACCAGACTGACGTCCCTTTCCGGACAGGTAAGTCTTAATTCATTATACACATCATATACGATTTTTTCCATATTAACTTCTTCTCTATTTAGTTCCGCTCTGGCCGCCCTTGAGTACTGCAGCATTTTATTGATCATCTCTATTGATTCCTTGCTTATCCTGCTTATATTCCTGAGTATTTGAAGCGAATCCTCATCGAGCTTTTCTCCGAGATCTTCCATAAGTATTTTTGTATATCCGTCAACAGCTCTCATTGGTGATTTTAAGTCGTGCGAAACCGTAAATGAGAAGGATTCCAGCTCACGTACCGCGACTTCGAGCTCTGCCGTTCTATCCGCAACACGCTTTTCGAGCTCTGCATTCAGGGTTTTTACTTCCTTTATAGCTTTTTTGTAACCTGTTATATTCTCGAAAACTACTCCTATTTGATTATCGGATATCAAAAAGGCGTCGACGAGGTTGTATGTTCCCGATCGGGAGCTGTATACCTCGAAAGGTTCGCTTTTACCGGTTTCCAAAAGGTTTTGGTAAATGCTCAATTCCTGGTTGGGATAGCCGAATACCTCGGACCAGGTTTTGCCGGTTACGTCCGTCTGCGGCAAATCTTTTTGGCTGAAAAAGCCCGGATTTACTATGAGGAAACGAATATCCGTCATCCTGCCGCGCTCATTGTATACGGGCTCGAATATGAAAAAACCGTTTATCATTTTATCGAAAAGCAATTCGTATTTATATTCACTCGTTGAAAGATTTTTCTGTGTCTGTACGAGTTCGTCATACTGCCGTTTCAGTTTAGCGTCCGCCTGCGAAAGATCTTTGTAAAGGTTCATCAGTTCATTATTGCTTTCTGACAGCACGGTTTTCATCGATTTTAATTTTTTTAGGTAAAAGAGCAGGATGGTTATAAAACAAAGAAGTATGAAAGTTATGATCAGGGAAGTATAGATCAATGTCCTGTGCTCTTCGAAATAGTTGAAGGGCTTGTTCGCGATAATACTGCCTTCGGGGATGGAATCGAGTTCTATGTGGAATTTCTGCAATACCTTGTAGTCAAATATATAACTGAAGGTTTTTTTTCTCACCAAAGGCAGCTCGGATGCATTTTCACCGCCGAGTATCCTGAGTGCGAGTTTGGCGGTCTCCTCGCCGTTCTGCCCGCCGTTTACCATACTCCCGCCTATGACGCCGGTCCCTATTGTAAATGAATAAAGGTTATATACGGGTACGGGGCTTTCCGAACTGAGCATCCTGAAAAAATAGTCGGTTCCAAGCTTCATTTTGCCGGCTTTAGGCGAATAGGAGGCGCACATGATCACACTATCGGATGAAGCCTTTTTAACTTTTGCGAGCAGGCTGTCCAGATCACTGTCGTTCAGCGAGACAATATGGATTTGACCGTAGGCCTTGTGAATGGCGTTAATCGTTAATTCACCCGACGATAACCCGCTTTCAGAATTGTCGAATATGACATAGACCTTTTTGATACCGGGATTGATTTTAATTGCAGCAGCCATTGTCCCAGCGGGATCCCTCATCTCGACGACACCTGTTACATCCGCCCTGCCCTCCAAAATCCCCTGCAGGTTCTTTTCATCTACGCCGCTGAATACCACAGGCGCCCCCGAAAACATGGCGTCCCTGTTTTCAAGCGCGAATTTGAGAGCCGCGTCGTCTGTCGTTATTATTACGTCTATCTTCCTATTGGAATACTTGTAGGAGAGCCTGTTCTTGAGTTCCTTAAGGTTCGACTCGTCAGGGAACTCCTTCCAGTCCATGTATTCGATGTATAACGAATATCCGTTGCTGTCCCTGTTCAGAACGTCGACTATACCTTTATTCTGATCCCTGGTCCATGGCTGGCACGGGTCATACGAATTCAATATAAGTATGCTTTTGGGATGATGGAGTTCGGCTGCCGCAGATGAGTCTTCAGCTGATATTTTTGCCGGATATGCAAGCAAAAGCAATATGGAAAGTATTATTGAAGCATTTATTTTAAGATGCCCTTGCCTCACCGGTATAATTCAGCCTCCCCTCATGTATGAATGGAATGTCCCATTATTTACATCGGATTTTGACCTGTAAAGCATAACCTTCTATAGGTAAATATCTAAAAATTCTGCTGCTTATATTTACCCTGATATAACCTCCTCTATCGGTAAACTTGGTGGCAATTGACATAAAGCTTCAGAATAATGTGTTCTATCCGGCCAAGCCTATCAGGTTTTAATATCCCTTCTTTGATACAATATATAGGCCGAGCCGAATAATGCCGCAGACAGAATTATTGAAAGGATTACTGCAAACACGCTCAGACCGTTTCCGTTTACGATATCAACGTTATTGAAATATTTAAAAGGCGATAGAATATTCAGATAATTTACCTTATCTGTCAGATCCGTTATTTTAGAAATCACGTATGCGGCGAAAAGAATACCTGCGCCAATGGACCCGGAAGCCTTCGGATTCTTCATGACAGACGCCAGAAAAGCTCCGAGCGACAGGAAGATAACTTGAATAATAAGCATGCTGGCAAAAAACAAAACTATTTCGCCCGTTATATCCTTTCCCTTGTTATAGGCTGCTACCATAACCATCGAAGAAAACAGCGAGACCAGATTTACGATTATAATGTTGACCGCGGCCGCGAGAAGCTTAGAGGTTATGACGGTCGTTCTCGATACCGGCTTGGTCATAAGAAACTCGGAGGTTTTATCCCTTTCCTCCTTGGCAACGATGCCGTTTCCAAGCAGAACGGCATGAATGGCGGCAGCGACCACAAGGTAGGTAAACAGAAATGCAAAGAAACCGCTGATGGCAGTCACGTCGAACGCTCCGAATCCGAACAGCGCCTTCATCGTAAACGGCATTTTGTCGAAAACTTCATTGTTCGCTCCGCTGGAATAAGCCGTATACTTGGTCATACCGCTAAGTACGCCCAAAAACATGCATATGCTCCATATTATCAAGGCTTTTCTGTTAGCCCTCAATTCCCTGAAAAAAATGTTCATAAACAGACCTCCGTCCTATTTTAAAACCGGTTAGCTTCTCAGCTTACAGCGTGTATATCCTTCCTGTTGTAAACGATATAGCCGGCGATTGTCGAAACCGCTATAATGGCTACGCCTGTGAGCAGGTAGGGAAGCTCGTAACCTGCATTTTTAATAATATACGTTATATCAAAGTACCTGAAAGGAGAGATGAAACGGACCCAATCATAATCCTTCCCGGTCGCGATCAAAGCGCCGATCATATAAAGCCCGAATACGACGCCGAGAGAAATCGGCAGCACGCTTTTCAGCTTCTTGAAGAACACCGATGCAACTACGCCTACCGCAAGAAAAATCAACTGTACGAACAGCAGCGTAAGGTTGACCATAAAGAACAATTTACCGTCGTAATCCGCAGTCTTCACCGCGTTTGCCAACAGTACGGAAGCGGCATTGAAGACGGCATTTGTCGCGAGAATAACAGTGAACGCGGCAAGGAGCTTCGCGCTTACGATCGTCGAGCGTGTTACTGGCTTGACGAGCAGGAAATCCGCCGTCCTCTCGCGGGACTCCCTGGAAAGGATCGAAACTCCGAGATTCATAGCCTGAACAGCTCCGCAGAGCAATATAAATGAAAATACCATCGAATAGAATCCGAGGATGGAGGTAATATAGTCAAGATTAATGCCCAGCATCGCCCTGACCGTTGGTGGATAAGCCTCGATAAGCTTCTTGAAATCCGCCGCTTCGTTTACCATATTAGGATATACCGAAAGAAAGACCGCTGCCAGCGCAACCATGGCGCAAGTCCATATGACAGCCGTTTTTCGCAGTGACCTGAGTTCATGCAGGTATATATTCATGGTTCACTCCTCCTTTGAGTAATAATGCATGAATATTTCCTCAAGATCGGGCTCTTCCACCGATATGTTGCGAAGCTCGATCTCGGCGATCTTTTTCATCATGGAATTTATGTTTCCCTTGAATATGAAGCTTACAGTATTACCCTTGACTTCAAATTTGCTGATACCGCCGATATTGAAAGCTTCCTTGCCAATTCCCGACTCCGTCTCGATACTGATCTTTTTGTAGCTGTTTTCCTGCAGGGTACTCATCTTCTCGAGCTTTATGATTTTCCCTTCCTTTATGAAGGCGACCCTGCTGCACATTTTCTGCACCTCGCCCAGAATGTGCGAGGAAAAAAACACCGTAGCGCCCTTCTGGTTCTCCTGAGCTACAAGTTCGAAGAATTTCTGCTGCATCAGCGGGTCCAGGCCGCTTGTGGGTTCATCGAGTATGATGAGCTTCGGCTCATGCAGAAGCCCCTGTACTATACCGACTTTTTTCTTGTTGCCGAAGGAAAGGTCGTCTATTTTCTTTTTCAGGTCCAGATCCATTATTTCTGCAAGCTCTTTCATGCGCTTCGTACAATCCTTCTCATAGAAGCTTGCCGAATATTTCAGCAGATCTATTACTCGCATGTTGTCGTAGTAAAAAACCTCGGAAGGCAGATAACCCAGCTCCATCCTGACCTCGGGATGCTCGATGCAGCTTTTGCCGAAAATGGCAGCCGTACCGCTTGTAGGGCGTATAAGGCCTAAAAGAGTGCGGATTGTGGTCGATTTTCCAGCCCCGTTCGGTCCGATAAAACCGAATATCTCTCCCTGCTCGACATTCAAATTTATATTTTCGATACCTCTTGCCCTGCCGTAACGCTTTGTCAGGCTCTTGATCTCTATTACATCCATTGTCAGACCTCCTTATATTATTGCGTCTCTACACACATCAAATACAAAGTATTTTATACCTTGTATAAGTCACAGGTATTCCTCTTTATACAGACTCTTTCTCAGCAGCTCCAGGCACTCTTCAAACTCCCTGTACATTTCATCGTAGTCGAGCTTTGGCTTGTTTTTCATTTGATTCGCATATCCGTCGCCGATCCAAATCAGCATTTTCATAAGGGGCTTGATATCCTTTTCGTCCTTGAATTTCGAGTAATCCACTCCGTCCAGGGCTATTTTGTTCCTTTCGCCTTCACTCCTTGCAAGAATGGCCTTTATGTCATCCCTTACCTCCTTGTCATTTTCAAAATACATGCTGGCTAAAAAAGAAGGGATTGAAGGATGTTTTTTCATGACTGATATCTCAATGCCGGTAGATAGCTTTATCCTCTCAAAGAAATCCTCTACGCGGTAGTCAAATTTCTCAGTGATCTCGTTTACAATTGTCTCTCCGCACAAATTGACCAAATAAAAATACAGATCCTTTTTGGCGCCGAAATAGTGAAAAACCATCGCCTTCGATATCCCGGCAGCGGTGGCTACGTCGCTTACCGATGTCTTTTTGTAACCATTCGTACTGAAGGCTTTGAGAGCGGCGTCTATTATTTTGTTTTGTTTTTCCACAGGCAAACTTAAAAATTTCTCCACTGATCGACCTCTTCCTCTTTTTATAGGATAACCATTTTCGTCCGATTGTTTCGACCGGCATTTCATTCGCTGGTTTTGTCCGGCGATTCCGACCGAATCGGTTTATAATGATGATAGCATTGTAAACCGATTCGGTCAATAGATTTTGATAAAAAAAATAAGGTAATCATTCACCTTATTTTTCGGCGCCAGTTTCACTTATTATTCAAACAACTCGTCCGCCGCCTTTTTTATCCAACTCAAGACGTACTCTTCCTTAATATTGTTCGGCTTGCAAAACCTACACCATTCATCTATCTGCACTGCAGCCATTTCATTACCTGATTCGGCCACATTATATATATAGATGGCAATCTCTTCAGCCGGTACTGCTACAATCTTATTTTGCTGAATATTCTTTGCCTTTTTTATGTTAAAGGTCTGAATACTGCTGATAGATGAAATCTCCGATCTGTTAAACTTGATTTTCATACATTTTATCTCCTGTTAAATAGAATAAGCGACTACCTTTGACATATTCAGAGATAATTACATTCAAGATTTAATTGACTACCAGTCTTATTTTTAAGTGTATATATTTTTGTCTTAGTGGATCCGATAGACCTTCCAAGTTTAATGCAAATCTCCTTGTGTGAATAACCATCTGCCAGCATACGTGACAATTCCTTCTCCTCGTTTGTAGTCCATGGTTTCATTACTTTTCTGTATTCCAGCTTGTCTCTCATAATCTTTTCTTCCAGCCATCTGGTTGATTTTTCTTTAAAAGCAAGGGTGCCATCCTCATATATATAATATGAACAGCAGTAAGCCCTAATTAAGTCAATATCAGCTTCTTTTGAATCCCATTTATTTTGACAGCTTTTTATAAACCCACAGAAAGCTTCTACCGTTATCTGATATTTAGTTTTCCTGCCTACCCTGAACCTTCTGTATCTTATTAATCCGTGCCACATCCATGAGTAAAGTGTCCTTATATTAACATTAAGGATAATACTGATATCTTTAGGAGTTAGGTATGTACCATTCGCTGTAACCTGCTCACGTAAAGACATCTGGTATGCCTTCAAGAGTATTGCATTTCTGCTTCTGTTGAGATGTTTTGCAATAGCTTCAGCATTAATGATGCCCCACTTTTCAAACAAAAACTGTTCTTCTTCAATATCCCAACGCGTAGCAACCGACGATAAACTAAGAGCCCGTGCCCTTTTTCTTATGGATGATGCGGTCCTGTTTATATGTGATGCAATTTTGTCTGAAGACATTTTCTTATAGTTTTCTATTACAAATTTGTCTTCCTCAGGTCTCCACTTCCTTTTCATCAAATCATCTTCTTTTTTGTACATGTTAAGGCCTAGCCTTCTTGCCTTTCTCATTATACTGTCATCCGATCTGTCGAGCCTCTCCTTAATGTTCTTAAATGTTTCTGTATCCCAGCTTTCTTTGAGATACTTAACTTCTTCTTTTGTCCATTTCTTTTTCATGGTCACCTTTTAAAGTTCTATATAAATTTACGGATTTTCTTCCAACCCAGCCTTGAATCTCTTGTCCGCGTTTTACCGGGCATTAAAAAAGCAGGCATCCCGGAAGTTGCCTACTTTTCGTACTGGAACACAACAAACAAGGCTACGATCATCCTACAATCAAAACATTGAATAAGATGAAGCCCAACCTTTTGTTATGCTTCCATACTCCGGCAACCCAACGATCATAGCATTTTACATACCTTAGACTTGTGGCTTTGCGTCCCCGCCTTTTGACGAGTTTGCCTTTTTCAGTTTAAACGTTACTATTATTTTATATATATGAATAAATATAAATCAACATCTCTACACTAAAATGAAAATAACGACCTATCAGGATAGGTTATTTGTCCTATTTTCATAATAGCGCAGTCCTAAATATCCCAATCTCAGCTATGAACATTTATATATAAAAGAATCATAGGTTTCCTAAATACAGCAAGAGCAAGGTGGGTTTATTCACCTTGCTCTTGTTCACTGAATCGTTTATCTTTATTTCTTTCCCGGTTCTTCTTATTTCTTTACGACCGCCTGCGCTGCTGCAAGCCTTGCTATCGGCACGCGGAATGGCGAGCAGGAAACATAGTTCAGACCGATGTTGTGGCAGAATTCGACTGAAGAAGGATCTCCGCCGTGTTCGCCGCAGATTCCGAGCTTGATGTCAGGCCTTGTAGCCTTGCCGCCTGCAACTGCCATCTTCATTAGCTTGCCTACGCCATTCTGGTCGATCTTTGCAGTCGGGTCGGACTCGAATATCTTGGCCTTGTAGTAGTCGTCGAGTATCCTTCCTGCATCGTCACGGCTCAATCCGTATGTCATCTGGGTCAGGTCGTTCGTTCCGAACGAAAAGAATTCGGCTTCGGTCGCTATCTCGTCGGCCAGCAGAGCAGCCCTCGGTATCTCGATCATTGTACCTACCTTGTAATCGAGCTTGACGCCTGCTTCAGCTATGATCGAATCGGCAGTCCTGACAATGATGTCCTTTACAAACTTCAATTCCTTGATCTCGCAAACCAGCGGGATCATGATCTCGGGTACGATGCTCATGCCCTTTTTGTTTACGTTGATAGCAGCCTCTATGATAGCCCTTGTCTGCATTTCGGCTATTTCAGGGTAGGAAACCGCGAGACGGCAGCCCCTGTGACCCATCATAGGATTGAGTTCATGCAGGTTCTTGATTATTCCCTTGAGCTTATCGACTGAAATATCCAATTCGTTTGCCAGAGCCTTTATGTCGGCTTCATCCTGGGGCAGGAACTCATGCAGCGGAGGATCCAGCAGCCTTATCGTTACCGGATAGCCCTTCATTTCGGTGAAGAGGCCTTCGAAATCACCCCTCTGCATCGGGAGGATCTTGTCAAGGGCTTTCTTTCTCTGTTCTACGTTGCTTGAAACGATCATCTGCCTGAAGGCGAATATCCTGTCGGGTTCGAAGAACATGTGCTCGGTACGGCAGAGGCCGATGCCTTCCGCACCGAATTGCATCGCCTGTCTTGCGTCTCTCGGGGTGTCGGCATTCGTCCTTACCTTCAGCGTCCTGATCTCGTCTGCCCATGCCATGAAGGTCGCGAAATCGCCCGTCATCTCAGGCGCAACGGTCGGAAGCTGTTCTCCGTACACATTGCCGGTCGAGCCGTCGATCGATATCCAATCCCCTTCAACGTACTTTTTACCGTTCTTATCTAAGAAATATTTCTCAGCTTCGTTTATCGTAATTTCGCTGCAGCCGGCAACACAGCATGTGCCCATACCACGTGCAACAACTGCCGCATGGGAGGTCATTCCGCCGCGCCCTGTGAGAATACCCTGCGAAACGTTCATGCCTTCGATATCCTCAGGAGAGGTTTCGAGCCTAACGAGAACTACCTTCTTTTCTCCGCCTTTGACAGCTTCAACAGCATCCTCGGCTTTGAAGAATACCTTTCCGGTAGCTGCTCCGGGAGATGCCGGAAGACCCTTTGCTATTGGCGTAGCAGCCTTCAATCCCTTGGGGTCGAAGTTCGGATGTAGCAGCGCGTCGAGCTGCTTGGGGTCGACCTTCAATATTGCGTCCTGCTTTGTAGCCATCCCTTCGTTGACAAGGTCGACGGCGATCTTCAAAGCAGCGGCGGCAGTTCTCTTGCCGTTTCTTGTCTGCAGCATGAACAGCTTGCCCTTTTCGATCGTGAACTCCATATCCTGCATGTCTTTATAGTGCTTTTCAAGTGTTTCGGCTATATTTACAAACTGGTTGTATGCGTCGGGGTTGATCTCCCTCATCTTATCGATGGTCTGGGGCGTCCTGATACCTGCCACGACATCCTCGCCCTGCGCATTCATCAAAAATTCTCCATACAGCTTCTTTTCACCGGTGGACGGGTTCCTTGTAAATGCGACACCCGTTCCGGAATCGTTGCCCATGTTGCCGTAAACCATTTCCTGTACGTTTACTGCAGTACCCCAGTCTCCGGGGATATCATTGAGCCTTCTGTAAACTATGGCTCTGGGATTGTCCCATGAACGGAAAACCGCTTTGACTGCTTCCATCAGCTGGACCTTGGGTTCCTGCGGGAATTCCTCGCCCTTTTCCTCTTTGTACAGCTTCTTGAATCTCTTTACGACTTCTTTAAGGTTTTCTGCTGTGAGATCCGTATCGAATTTGGCTTTATTTTCTTCCTTTACTTCATCAAGTATCTTTTCGAACTTCGGCTTTTCAACTTCCATAACGACGTCGCTGAACATCTGGATGAACCTTCTGTAGCTGTCATATGCGAATCTTTCATTGTTCGTAAGCTTTGTAAGGCCTTCCACAACGGAATCATTAAGGCCCAGATTAAGGATGGTGTCCATCATTCCCGGCATTGATGCGCGTGCGCCGGAACGGACCGAAACGAGGAACGGGTTGGCAGGGTCACCGAATTTTTTTCCTACTGTTGCTTCAGTTGTCGCGAGCGCCTGATAGATCTGATCTTCGATTTCCTTTGATATCGTTTTTCCATCTTTATAGTACTGAGTGCAGGCTTCGGTTGTTACCGTAAAACCCCTCGGCACAGGAAGACCGAGACCTGTCATTTCCGCGAGGTTGGCTCCTTTGCCACCCAGCAGGTTTTTCATCGAGGCATTTCCCTCTTTGAACAAATAAACGAACTTTGCCATATATACCTCCGCTTAATATGTAGTTTATGGATTTAAAAACAAGCAGATGTTAGCTTCCCGCTTAACCCATATCATTATAACATAATATACTTGAATTTATATATTTTTCATTAAAATTTTGAATCCATAATATCGTAATTTAGCTTTCCCAAATACATATGCATTTAATACCATCATTTTTTTACATAGTCTGCAAAATGATCGCTGTACTTTATCTCTCCATCGGCGAGTATCCACATAGCTTCGGTATCGGGCAGGCTTTCAATGAACGGCAGCCCTTCCTCGAATGACATGTTGAATACCGAGGTCGAAAGCGCGTCCGCCGTGCCGGAATCCTTGCAAAGGATAGTGATGGATTTATAGTAAACTGCCGGGAACAACGTTACCGGATCTATTATATGATGATAGTTCCTGCCGTCGACGGTATAATAACGCTCGTATACACCGCTGGTAACCACTGATGATTCGATGGCATTGACTATTTTTATCTCCTTCTGTTCGCTTGCCAGATCAGGGTTCTGAATGCCCACATTCCACGGCTGCCCCTTGCCTTCCTTGCTACCCAGCGCGCGGACGTTTCCTCCGACGCTTATCAGTCCCGAGGTAAAGCCGTTTTCCTCTGCCATCCGGCCGACCATCTCCGTTGCATAGCCTTTGGCAACGGCGCCTACATCCAGGCTCATTTCAGGGTCTTCAAGATAAATGGTGGAGTCTTCCTCGTTTACGACGACTTTATTTATATCGATATGCCTGTTTGCTTCCTTTAGCTTATCCATCGGAGGAAGCTGCGCGTTTTCCGGATCGTCTATCCCTCTTTCACGGTAGTCGTGCCAGATGCCGAGCACTGAGCCGAACGCGATGTTAACCCTGCCGTCCGTCTTTTTATACCAATCCTTCGAAAACCCTATCAGGTCAATTATCCTTTTGTCAACTTTTACTGGCGCCTTGCCCGCGTTGTCGTTTACCGTTTTAAGATTGTTCAGGCCTTCGTAATCGTTATAAATGTCATAAAGCTTATGATACTCGAGCAATTGGTCATGGATCAACTGGGAATACTTCGTGAACTCATCCTTGCTGTGGGCGTATCCGACTATGCTCGTCATCGTGTCGAACACTCCTAGGAACTGCGACTCATAACGGGTAAGCCGGTCTGTTCCGCATGCGGCAAGGTTAATCGTAATCAATACGATAAGTATAAAAGCAATCAGTCTTTTGGTCAAAATGCACACCCCGAAATTTTTATCATTGTATTTATTTTTACAAAAACAGAGAGGCAATATAATTGCCTCTCTTAATATATAATACCATAAAACTATATTTCTTACTATTTGGCGTTTGCAGAAGCCTTTTCTATGATCTTCTGGAAATCTACTATGTGGACGGTTACTGATGAAGTAAGGTCGGCCGCTGTCGCAACGCCCTCTTTAACAGCGATACCCTTGATTTCGTCGATGGATTTGCCGGCAGAGTATTTTGCAAATGCTGCAGCCTGTTCATTCCATTCCTTGCCGATCTTCGAAGCCTTTTTCATACCATATGCGTCGCCGAGTTCGTTCTTGGACTGCACGGCAGCCTTTATATCGGAAGTGATCTTGCCGGTTGCGTCGAAGTTGACGCTTCCCTGGGATGCATCTATTACGCAGCTGGTGACCTTGCCGTCCGCTCCGAAGGTGGAAGCCGTGTAGTAGGAATATGCCTGTGCAAGTCCTGCTTTATCGGCTGTAACGTCAGCTGACTGTCCCATGCTGGTCTCAATTCCGAGGCCGAGCTTGTCGCCTGTTTTTGCTCCAAGCTCCTGGGCATTGTTTACAGCCTTTTCGACAGCTGCAATAAAGTCGCCTATGTGTACGGTAACGGATGAAGTAAGGTCTGCTGCAGTTGCTATGCCTTCTTCATTTACGGCTATACCCTTAACTTGATCCAGGGTCTTTCCAACGACGTATGCCGCGAAAGCATCAGCCTGTTCATTCCATTCCTTGCCGATCTTTGAGGCTTTACTCATGCCATATCCGGTTCCGAGTTCCAGTTTGGTTTTGAACACGGTGTCCTTGGGCGTAACCAACTTGCCTTCCTTTGAGAAATTGATCTTCGTCTGTGCGGCGTCGATCCTGCAATTAACTATCTTGCCCGAGTTATCTACCAAAACTGCCGCAACCATTGAATCGGTCTCGGCAAGCCCATCCTTTTCGGACGATTTTGCTACGGATGTTACTATTCCCAAACCTGTCTTCAAAGCATCCCCGGAAGCCGGTGCAGCTGCCGTTGTCGATGCCTCCGCCGGAGCCGCGGCAGTTGTTGCCGCTTCACCGGATACTGTTGTTGCAGCTTCCCCTGAGGGTGTACCCGCAGCACTGCCACAGCCGCTGAAAACAACAGCTGCCATAGCCAGAACTAAAACTAGTGCAAAAACCCTTTTCATAATGACCCTCCTGATTATTTATATTTTATTAACCCAGCCGTTTCAGGGCAGGAATAATAAACCTCAGCAATGTGGCTGTTATAACCCCCGCTATGACCCCGGATATGAGAAGCAGCGGAAGATAAGCCAGCAGATAGAAACCCGTATATATGAACGTTATTGCCGTAAACTGCCCTATGTTATGCGCTACCGCGCCAGTTACGCTTATTGCCAGGTAGGATGCCTTTTCTTTGAATAGCAGTAAAACAATCAGCATCAGTGTCAAAGAAAATATGCCTCCGCAGAAGCTGAGCAATGCTGCTATCAGCCCGCGCGTAGCCAGTACGAACACTGCTTTCAGCACTGCGATAGTATACGCCTGGCCCTTTGAAAGGAAAAAGAGCGCATACATTACGGCAATATTCGATAGACCGAACTTCACGCCCGGCACCGGAAGCGGAAGCGGCGGGAATGAGTTCTCTATTACCGTCAGTATCAAAGCAAGCGCAAAGACCAGTCCCGTCAGGACCAGACGCTTCGTTCCGCCCGTATTGTTATCGCATTGACCGATTGTTACCTTGTCTCCCATCACTTTCCCCCGCTGCCTATGATAATGTCCGGTTCGTCTCCGTTGCGCCTGTCCGCCGGAATGATCTTCAGTACTACCCCGTTCGGAAGGCAAGCTGCGCTCTGCCCGACAGTATGGAGCTTACCAGTCTTTATACAGATTTTGTCCGGGCAGTCGGATTCTATGAAGCTTATATTTCCGTCATTATCGACCTGGAAAACGACACTGGGCTTCTGGGGTATCGAAAAAGTCCTCTCGTGACCGGCCTCCAGGTCAACCGTCTCCACAAGCACGTTGTCATAATATATCTCGGCCTTTGAGGCCCGGCCGCCGTATATACTGCCGTAAACGAGCCAAATAACCAATCCGGCCGCTATGATCGCGGCTATGATTAATAGGTCGGTCCTTTTGAAAAACTTCATTCTTTCGTTGACTTCAGAAGCCATTTTAACCCAACTTTCTTATATTAAAGCCTAATCAGGGCGCTGACGAATATCAAAAACGAAAGACTCCCCATTATTAATACGTAATTTTTTATAGAAGTGATAAATGTAACAGCCTTTTCCTGCCGCCCGAAAAAAATATTTATGTTTTTCTGAACAGGCCACAGTGTGAACAAAATCAGCAGGCATAAGGGCGAAAGTATCTTCAGCAGCACCATTGCCACAACCGCGGCATAACAGAGGTAATACAACAGCGCGAACAGCTGCAGCGATTTTTTCCCAAGGTAGTAAGGCAGCGTATAGCGTTTGACCGCAATATCCTTCTCCACGTCGCAGATGTTGTTGGCAAGCATTATATTTGCCGTTGTACAAACAGGCGAGACGGAAAGGAGCAAAACAGCAAGCAAAGGTGCGACTATTATTTCCAGGCTTATCCTGTCCCATCCCAGCCCCAATGCTATTATCGAATTTTCAGGCATATTTATATAGAACATTATAAACGGTATGAACAATCCGTAAAAAACACCTGAAAGCAACTCCCCGAGCGGCTGCCGTGAAATCGGAACCGGACCGTACGTGTACAGTACGCCTGTCAAGAAGCAGAGACCGCCCAGCAGGAGGATCGCTATATCCGTCAGATAGACCAGGTACAAGCCCAAAGCTGCGCTTATTCCGAATAACAGATAAATTATCGCAAGTGCGCTCCTTCTCCTGAATTGGAGCACCTGGTCGTTTGTCTTCGTATCGATGTAATTGTTTATCGCAGTTGTCGTAAGGTCGAATATGAACATCGAGGCAAAGAAAACCAACGTGTTGAGCCAGTTGACGGTCTGACCCCGGTAAAAAAGATATGCCAGGCTCATCAAAAAAGCAAACAGGCTCGTTATCTTCGTTTTTATCTCTACATAGCTCAGAAACCTTTTCATCGCGTCAACCTCTTCAAAAAGCGAAACATCGGCCTAAAAAACTAAAAAACTCTGTATGCCTTATTAAGTATTGCCTCCAGACCACTCTTCTTTACTTCTGTAACATGCAGTCTGCCAAGGATCGCAAGATATTTGTCATAGTATTTTTTTGCTATCGCTCTTGTATAACTCAAACCATCCGATTCCATAACCGCATTGTTCAGTTCCTTCTGTGTTACTTCCCGTTTTGCCGCCCTGTCCTTCAAGCCGATTATTTTCTGGAACGAATGGATTATGGGCAAGGTTATAACGTTCTTGGCGAAATCGGACTGGACTGGCTTCATTGCAGTATTTTTGTCCGCTTCGAAATCCATACAGTCGTCGATCAACTGGAATATCATGCCAAGGTGCCGCCCCATACGCTTGTAAAGGTTTAATTCCTCCTCATCACAGCCGGCCATATATGCGCCTGCATAGAATGATGCTTCGAACAATGCCGCGGTCTTGCCTTCTATGATCTTGAAATACTGATAAACAGAAAGACCGAAATTCCCGTTGTTAATCTGTTCATTCAATTCGCCGGTACAGACCCTGGTCATATAATCGGGCATATCGAGCTCCAGGTAATCCCGCCTGTCCGTAATGGACGAGGCCAGCTTGAGCGAAGCGCAAAGAAGATAATCTCCGCATATTACCGCAATCCTGTTGTCATAGCTCTTGTTCAAGGTAGGTATGCCCCTGCGGATATCGGCGTCGTCAATCACATCATCGTGCACCAGCGTTGCCAGGTGCAGAACCTCTATCGCTGCGGCCAGCTTTACGGCATCCGGCTTTATGCGGTCTTCAACATCCATTGCGCAGGTCAGCAGAGACATTGCTCTGATGAACTTGCCTTTCGAGCCGGCCAGATGCCTGGTAAATCTGCGTATGATGTAGGGGGACGCCGATAAGGTACGGTCGACCTCTTCCTTGGCCAGGGCGAACGCTTCGTCGAAAGTCAGGTATGAAGTTTGCGCTTCTTTCTCGGCGGCAGTATCAGTCATTATATAAATACCACTTTCTGACCCATTTTACATGCTTCCATTTTTCCTTCAGTACAGGCATCACCCAGTAGTCGAGTCCAAGAACCCTGCCGGCCGCTATCAGCATAGCTATTCCGGCGAAGATCATCCAGAAGCTCGAAAGGTACAGACCTGTCGTCGTTACGAACATTGCCTGCAGTATCAGCGACGCGGCTGCAGCCGGTGTGGTGAAGAGACCGCCGATAAGCGCGAGGCCTATCAATATTTCGGCTATAACTATCGCTATCTGCATGAACATCTGCATTCCGTTGTACGGAAGGACCAATTTTCCAACTATCCAGTTTACAAACGGTACGTCGAGCATGAATGCGTAATCGCTTATCGAAGAACTTGCCAGGGGCTTTCCGCTTACAAAGATAACGTGGAACAGGCCCAGGAAGTCAAAGTTGAATATGGTCGTACCTAAACCTGCCGCAGCGGTTGCCGCAGAGTCCGCGCTTCCGCCGGCTGCGTTGGTAGCCGAGCTTACTGTGTCAGCCAGCTTTATAACCGCTCCGGCTGCATGCGCTGCTGTCGTTGTTGCGGAACTGGTTCCATCAGTAGGAGCGCCGCCGCCGTTCAGTATATTCTGGTACCAGCCCCTCGCTCCGCTGAAGAAGCCTGTAAGCTTAGGCGATACAAACCAGCCTTCCACGATCTTCATGACGCCCTCAAACAACCATACCAATCCAAGCCAGACCCTTAGCGGCATCAGCAGAAAACTCGGAGTTCTGTTGGAAAGATGTCCGCCTACAAAGCTCCTCCTGTTCCTGACAGTAAAGAACTCATGCTTCATATAGCTGAACACCTTGTTCCAGCCCAGCACCTGTATATAATAGATAACATTTATGAAATGCTTTATGAACATGGCCAGGAAGGACGGCATACTGAACTTCCTGTTGGGCATGCCAACATGCGCTACGCCATAACGCCCGCCTATACTTACCATGACTCCATGGAACGCGGGCTTGTATTCCTCCATTTCGCCCTTGCCCGTTACAGCGCAGGCAATATTATGCGCAACGGTATCGGCGCTCTGTTCGCAATTCTCAACGACCTGCGGAACGGGCATCTTTTCGCCTTCCGGAGTATAGAGCATATTGTCGCCCGCCACGAAAACATGGTCGTTGTCGAGCGAACGCAGGTATTTGTCGAGCATTATCCTGCCACGGTTTGCCGATTGCAGTTCCTTCGAAGCCTTAGCCGTAATGTCGGAAGCTTCGATGCCGGCAGCCCAGACTATTGTGCCGGAAGCCTCCCTTGTCACCACGTCGTTCCTCTTGAATTCGATAAAGTCGCTGCCTATATTGACAACGCCCGTATTAAGCAATACGCGGATTCCCATCTTCTGAAGACGGCGTTCCACCTTTGCCGACAGCTTTTCGGGCAGTACGGGAACCGTACGCGGTAATATATCTATATCTGAAATAGAAATCATACCCGGGTCGATCTCATACTTATCGCACAGGACAGGCACGTATTCTGCTATTTCACCCACAAGCTCAACTCCGGTAAAGCCTGCGCCTACAATATGAAACGACAACAGCCTTTTTTTCTCAACCGGATCGGTCTCGATCGCGGCCTTCCTGAAAACTTCGTGTATATGATCCCTCAAAATTATGGCGTCCTCGTAGGACCAGAGCTTGAAAGCATTCTCCCCGGCTCCGGGAACTCCGAAATAAGTCGGTTTCGAACCTGCGGACAGTACAAGGTAATCATAGGCGTATTGCCCTCTTTTACCGATGACCTGCTTCTTCCCGAAATCGATAGAATCAACGGTATCCTGCTTTACATCCACCCTCCTGCCGGCAAAAACGCGTTTAAGGCTAATCTTGATACTGTCCTCGTCAACACGGCTTGCTGCAACCTCATGCAGTTCGGTAAGCATCGTATGGAAGGGATTTTTATCTATTATTGTGATCTTTACTTCTTTATTTTTTACAAATCTTTTGGCCAGCTTCTTAGCTGTCAGAACACCTGCATAACCAGCTCCTACAATTACGATTTTCGTATCCATCATCTTCTCCTGCATTGCAATTTTTCTATATTATTTTCTCAAATACCTTCGATATTGTCAACTATTTAACAAAATAAAAATCGCAAAATCATAATATAAGAATACTTTACTATAACATGAAAATTATTGCATTAAACATATACTTCTTCCCCATTATGATAATATTTAAACAGATATATTATACGCCAGTCAAAATAGACCGTTAAACACAGGGACGGTTTTTTTGTTTCATTTTTCGCGAAAAGAGGTTAAGTATATCACCGTTTAGCTCAGTAATCTCGCTGTACCTCCTTCAATCTCACAGAATACATGGAAATTCGCGGTTTGTTTTTGCCCCTGACGCTATCCAGTTTCGGCATCTGTTTTTAACGCTGGAATGTCCCCAATTGTTTTATTGTAAATTTTTATAATTTTATGTATAATAAGTATGGCGGGGAGGAGAAATACCATGGACGAAAAAGCCCATTTATAAGAGGTAATTATCTTATGAGATTCAAAAAAAATTTCGTGCTTGCACTCATTGGAGTGATTATTCTTATTGTTTGTGCAATAGTTTTTCCCTTTATCAAAGCACAATTTATTCTTAAAAACTTTATGTCATTTTCTTCGTACATCCTGAATTATCAAGAGGCTACCATTCAAAACGTTGATTACAAGGTATCTGTTATTTCAGAAGTGTCACTAGACAAGGCGACAAGTATAAAGTTTTCATCATTTGTATACTACCCAAATTGTGACCAGCTTTCGTATGCAATATATTATAAGTCGTCTGAATATCAGAGAAAACCTATGTACCTTTTTGATGCATGTAGCCCCTCTCGTTATAATTCTGAAAAGATATATACAAATACAATGGATTACTTTATTACCAAGGGAACCAGGTTAACAAAGGGAACTCCAAAAACATTCATCCTATATGAATCCGGAAATGAAAAGTTTGGAACGGTGACGCTAACGTGGAAGTGAATCTGATATCTACGTGATGGCGTATTTCTGCCGCTCTTTTGAGCGGCACGGAGTTATCTCTCGTCAGTTAACACCGTTCTTATCATTTCCGTATCGGTTTGGGGTATGTTTCAAATAGTTGTCCTATTGAACCGCGCCTTTTGGCGGCTTTCTTTTTTCATACGATATAAACTACAGGCAGGAATGTAATATAAGTGAATTTTTGCAGACGGTATCTGCATTTATTAATTTGAAGACGTCACCCGGTCATTCTTTAGCAGAACATTTATAATATTCCCCATCATAACTAATTGCTACTGAATCATTTTCTGAAATATTTTTTATTTTATATATTTTATTCCCTGCTAAAAATATATTCGCTTCTCCATTAAATTGAGGCATCCCAGATTCTTTAATTCTTTTAAGCTCACCAATTTCAGAATCAATTTGATCATAAGATAACTTATAATCCGGCTCACTTTGTCCTATCAAATAGTATATTTTATTCCCCCACATAATTGTCGGAGGATATTCTCCTGAAACAGAATTTTTATTTAAGTATCTTATCGCTAAGAATGTAATGGCTAATAGAATACATACGCAAGTTATCAATAAATGTTTTTTAGCAATAATTATCCTTCCTTTCCGTTAATTTAAATAAAAATAATTAGCGATAATCCATGGTTATTACAGACACTAATTACTTGGGCATTTGCTAAACCTTCTTCAACAAGAGAACCATGTACTTCTTGAACAATACTTGATGCAGTCGCCTCTCACATAAATAATTTCTTTCCAGTTTGCGCGCCCACCAGAAAATTTAAAATTGATTACACTTCAATAACTAATATTTTTACACGTCAGTTTTTACAGCCGTGTGTACTCTTATTTGCAATAGTCCCTTACAAAGCCAGTATTATCATATATGGTAGCATCTGTCAATGAATATTCGCAGCCTTTTTAGCTCTACGCAGTAAAGGCACTATCCCTTTGATATGCGAGATAATGCCTTAAACGCTATTTTCGTATTAAACTGCGCCTTTATTCCCCTGCTTCCCGGTGCTGCAAGTTTTATCAATAATCGAATTTCTTTTCGAAGTAAGCGTCGAGTTCCTCGATGCGAATCCTCTCCTGGGTCATCGTGTCCCTGTCACGGATCGTTACGCTCGCGTCGTTCAGTGAATCAAAGTCGAAGGTGATGCAGTACGGAGTACCTATTTCATCCTGTCTCCTGTAACGCTTTCCTATGCTGCCTGTCTCATCGTACTCACAGACATACCTTTTGGTAAGCTGCTCGTAAATCTTGTAAGTATCGTCCCCAAGCTTCTTTGAAAGCGGCAGAACGCCTATCTTGATCGGAGCTATGGCAGGATGCAGATGCAGGACCGTCCTTATATCGCCCTCCGCCACCTCTTCTTCATCGTAAGCGTCGCATAGGAACGCGAGCGTCACCCTGTCAGCTCCGAGGGAAGGTTCTATACAGTACGGAACATATTTTTCGTTGGTGGTGGGATCGAAGTACGACAGATCCTCCTTCGAATACTCCATATGCTGCTTAAGATCGTAATCCGTCCTGTCAGCGATGCCCCAAAGCTCGCCCCATCCGAACGGGAACTTGAACTCGATGTCAGTCGTAGCCCTGCTGTAGAAGGAAAGCTCCTCCTTGGCATGATCCCGGAGCCTGAGGTTATCCTTATTGAGTCCGAAATTCAGCAGCCAGCTGTAGCAGAAGTCCTTCCAGTAGGTAAACCATTCGAGATCCTTACCCGGTTCGCAGAAGAATTCAAGCTCCATCTGTTCGAATTCGCGGATTCTGAATATGAAGTTGCCAGGTGTGATCTCGTTTCTGAAGGATTTGCCTATCTGTCCGATACCGAAGGGTATCTTTTTCCTCGTTGACCTCTGCACATTCTTGAAGTTTACGAAAATACCCTGGGCAGTCTCGGGCCTGAGATATATCTCAGCTTTCGAATCCTCTGTAACGCCTTGATAGGTTTTGTACATCAGATTGAATTTACGTATGTCCGTAAAGTTGCCGGAGCCGCAGTTCGGGCATTTGACGCCCTTTTCCTTTATGTAGTCCAGCAGCTGCTCGTTTTTCCAGCCATCCACGGAAATGTCCACATCGTTTTCCTTATTCCAGTCCTCTATGAGCTTATCGGCCCTGTGCCTAGTTTTACAGTCCTTACAGTCGATCAGTGGATCGCTGAAGCCGCCCACATGTCCCGATGCGACCCAAACCTGCGGATTCATCAGGATCGCGCAGTCAAGTCCAACATTATATGGGCTTTCCTGGACGAATTTCCTCCACCAGGCCTTCTTCACGTTATTTTTAAGCTCGACTCCCAACGGGCCGTAATCCCAGGCATTTGCAAGACCTCCATAGATATCGGAGCCAGGAAATACAAAACCCCTGTTCTTGGCAAGTGCAACGATTTTATCCATTGATTTCTCTGTTAACATTGACAAACCTCCATAAATCGTCAGTTATATGATTAATCAAATATTACTACCCAAGTATCAAAACGTCCTTCAGCTTTTTTGCAGCTATTTCCGCTGCTACCGCTTCTATCGCTATTGCCGCCGTTTAAGCTATTGCCCTTGCCGTCTGACAAGTTCTGAAACTTCGTCGAGTATGGCATGCGCAGCGGAAAGCTTGCTCATGAGGGGCAGATCGGCTACGGTTCCGTCGCTCCTCAAAATCTTTATTATATTCGTATCGGCGCCAAAGCCCGCTCCTTCCATAGTAACGTCATTTGCGACGATCAGGTCGAGGTTTTTAGACTTTACCTTTTTTTGGGCATTTTCAAGCAGATGATCAGTTTCGGCACAAAACCCGACTAATATTCTATTGCCTTTATTTTTGCCCAATTCCTTCAGTATATCGGTATTTTTCTCAAGCCGGAGCATCATTTCGTCATCATTTTTCTTTATCTTGAGTCCGGATACCTCCGCAGCCCTGTAATCCGCAACGGCCGCCGCTCCTATGACCACGCCGCAATCCTCGAAATGCTCCATTACCGCACGGTACATTTCCTCCGCGCTGGTGACCGGAACGAATTCTACCCCGTCAGGTTGCACCAGCGAAACCGGTCCGGATACCAATACAACTTCCGCGCCCCGATCGAGCGCGGCCTTTGCTACCGCATAACCCATCTTACCCGATGAATGGTTTGAAATGTAACGAACGGGATCGATAGCTTCACGGGTAGGCCCCGCAGTAATCAGTAACCTGACGCCTTCGAGGTCGCGGTCAGGCATCAGTATCGAAACAGCCTCTTCTACAACAGCCGCCGGTTCAGGCAGCCTGCCCTTTCCCGACAGACCCTCCTCAGCCATTGGTCCGATATTGGGTTCCATAAACCTGTAACCCAGTTTTTTCAGTTTTTCTATGTTCTCCTGTACTATAGGATTTGCATACATGTTGAAATTCATCGCTGGTACGATAAGAACCGGCGCTTTTGTCGCCATGATCGTGGTCGACAGCATATCGTCGGCTATTCCGCTCGCCAGCTTGCCGATGATATTCGCAGTCGCAGGCGCTATCAGGAACAGGTCGGCTTTCTGCGCGAGCGAAATATGCCTTATGTCCCATTGTGCAGGCTCTTCGAACATATCGGTCATTACCGGCCTGTGAGACAGCGAACGGAAAGTGAGAGACGTCACAAATTTTTGTGCATTTGCGGTCATTATGACGTCTACCTCGGCCCCAAGCTTCTTAAGCCTGCTGACAACTTCGACAACCTTGTATGCCGCAATGCCGCCGCACACGCCAACTACCACATTCTTTCCCTTAAGCTGCATGATTTCGCCCTCCTTTCCAATGCCCCAGTAATATAATCTATTGATTATTGCATCTGCACACAATCTTCATTGCAATGCAGCGCAGCAGTCCCTGGATCACTGCGTCCGTACGAAAAAGGTTAAGGCATATTTGTCAACTACCTTAACCCATGAGATCCGTGGAACGTATTGAATTCACCAATTCAATAAATATGCCTGATGAAAGCTCTTTCCCTACTTAATGCCGCTCTTGGTCCTGATGTATGTTATCTTGTCCTCATTGATTTCGTTCAATGCCACGGTGACAGGCTTTTCCGAAGCGCACCTCGTCAGCTTGTGAGCGCCGTCGACGATCTGCCTTGCTCTCTTTGCGGTCTCAACAACAAGCGTGTACCTGCTGTCCACCTTGTTCAGCAGATTGCTGATCGGCGGATATATCATGGAAATACCACCTTCTGAAGCCATTCAAATCCCTCCAAAAATTATTGTTCTTCCTCTATATCCTGGGCGTCGTCAACCAATTCAGAATCCTTTGCATTCAGCCTGTGCGCAACTGTTTCGGGCTGAACCGCCGACAGGATTATATGATCGCTGTCCGTAATGATAACGGCTCTGGTTCTTCTGCCATAAGTCGCATCGATAAGCATGCCCCTATCCCTTGCTTCCTGTATGATCCTCTTAATAGGGGCTGATTCGGGGCTGACAATAGCGACGAGCCTGCTTGCCGAAACTATATTGCCAAAGCCGATGTTGATCAGTTTCATGCGTTGTCCTCCTTCTTCCACGGGATTGCATTATTCCCTTGTCAATCACTCAATATTCTGAATCTGTTCCCTGATTTTTTCGATTTCGCTTTTGATCTCAACCACATTTTTTGTGATAGCCAAATCATTGGCCTTTGAGCCGATAGTGTTTATCTCCCTGTTCATCTCCTGAACCAGGAAATCGAGCTTGCGCCCGATAGGTATACTCAGGGTAAAGGCTTCCCTCATCTGTGAAATATGGCTTGCCAATCTTACAAGCTCTTCATCGATGCTGCATTTGTCCGCAAAAATCGCAACTTCCGTAGCTATTCTGTTCTCATCCGCCACCTGCTGATCGAGCAGGTCTTTTATACGCGCCGTCAATTTCAGCTTGTAATCCTTCGGAACCTCCGGCGCCCTTTTCCCGATCTCGCCTATTATGCCTTCGATATAGTCCGCCCTCTCGAGAAGGACATTTTTCAGGCCTTCGCCCTCTACCTCCCTCATCCGGATCAAAGCGTCGAGCGCTTTCACCGCGGCTTCCCTGAGAAGCATCCACAACAGCTCTTCATCCTCTTCGGCCTGCTCCACCTTAAGTACGTCCGGGAATTTGGAAATCAGCGAGACCGTTATGTCATCCGCAAGCCCATATTTGTCCCTTAGTGTTTCAACTGCCGTGATATAAGCTTTTGATAAGGGTCCGTCAAAAGATACATGCTTCGAATCTTCGCTATAGTTATAATATGTAACGAACACATCTATTTTGCCTCGCGAAATAGTCTTTCCCACAAGTTCCCGGACCTTATCCTCCAGGAAACTTATCTGTCTGGGCATTTTAATAAATACGTCGGAATACCTGTGGTTTACTGTCTTTATCTCAACTATGAATTCCTTGCCGTCCTTCGAAACCTCTCCACGGCCGAAACCCGTCATGCTTTTTATCATATATACCTCTTTTTACCTGCAATGCTTATTGGTATTATAACATAATTGCCGCCAAATAAAAGGCTGATTTTCGATTTTTTATAAATTATTAAGGTTTATCTCTTAATTACTCTTATTTTCGCCCGTACCCATATCTCCAAGTTCATACATTATTATGGCAGCCGCGGCCAATCCGGCCGTTTCGGTCCTCAATATCCTGGGGCCGAGCGTTACGGAGGCAAAACCGCCCTGTACCGCTTTTTCAGCTTCAGCCGGCGAAAACCCGCCCTCGGGTCCTATGAATACGGCGACGGTGCTTTTTCGGTAAGCGCCCGCTTCGTCATTTCCCGTCGGCGCCGAACGTCCGGCTGAAAAATCCCTCAACTGCTTTCGAAGGCTGCTCCGGCTCTCCTCCTCATACGGAAGAAGCTTCAGATCGAAGTCCGAAGCCTGCTTTACCGCCGTGTCGAAGCTGACAGGCTCGCCGATCTCCGGAACTATCCCGCGGTCGCACTGCTTGGCTGCTTCCAGCGCTATTCGGCTCCATCGCGTTACCTTCGAATCCGCATCCTTTTTATTTGCGAACCTGACGACAGTTCTTGCTGTCATGACCGGTATAATGCGTTTAATGCCCATCTCTATGCACTTTTGAATGATAAAGTCCATCTTGTCCGCTTTCGGTATACCCTGGAACAGCGTGACATCAATCGGAGGTTCAGTCCTATTCGGTCTGCTTCCCGTGATCTTTGTCAGAATGCTGTCCTTCGATATATGCTCTATCACTACGTCATAATCCGTGCCGGCTCCATCGGACAGCTCCAGCGGATCGCCGGGCGCCGCCCTGAGTACGCTGCCGATGTGCTTTACATCTTCGCCCGTTATTGTAACGACGCCGTTTTTAAGGTCTACTGCACTTCTATTTACAAAGAATCTGGACATTTGAAAACGATCGCCACCCATTCGCCCATTTCATCTAAACTTACGACCTCGAAGCCCATACCGGTATAGGCTTTTACGACATCCTCGCACCTCTCCCGTATTATGCCGGAAGTAAGCAGTATGCCGCCCTTTTTCAGATATTGCGGCATTGGCTCTGCAAGTTTGATGACCACATCGGCTATAATGTTTGCTACCACAATATCAGCCTTAAGTGGTTCAAGGTCGTTAAGAACGCCCTTCCTGACGTCGATACTGTCTGAAACTCCGTTGATCTCACAGTTTTCTGCAGTTACCCTTGCCGCTACATCGTCGATATCGATAGCTGTGGCTTTTACAGCGCCGAGTTTTACAGCTATTATCGAGAGTATACCTGTACCGCAGCCCACATCGATTACCGTATCGCCTTTTCTGACGTGTTTCTCAAGTAACTGCGAGCACAGTCGCGTCGTTTCGTGAGTACCCGTCCCGAAGGCCATACCGGGATCAAGCTCGATGATTATTTCTCCGGCTCTTTTATCATAGTCTTCCCAGCTCGGCTTTATAACTACGCTGTCTGAAATGTGGAACGGCTTGTAATACTTTTTCCAAGCCGTAGACCAGTCTTCATCGTCCACGAGCGAATAACCCGCATATCCCCGGCCTACGTCCAGAAATTGCGAAATGAACTTCAGTTTTTCCGGAATAAGCGCTGAAAGCTCCTCAGGCGTGTATTCCTGGTTGAAATATGCTTTAATGGTAACATCCGTACCCAGAGAATCCATGAATTCCTGATCGGCATAATCCAGCGATTCGGGACTTTCTATCTGCCTTCTTATCTCATTGGGATCCTCTATGACCACACCGCCCGCTCCGATGGAGGTCAACATTTCCGACACCGCATCGCTGGCTTCTTCAGTGGTTTTTATAATTACTTCGGTCCATTTCATTGCTTATTTTTCCTTTATATAATATTTTCCCTTGTAAAAGCGCCGCTATATACCTGGGGCTGCTGAAAACCAGAAGTCTGCCCGATACCGGGGGGCTGCCGAATACCACGAGTCTGTCCGATACCGGGTGATTGCTACATACCGAGAGCATCCTTCATCTTGTCAAAAAAGCTTTTACGCTGTTCATACACATCATCCCCGCTTATTTCGGCAAATTGCTTCAACACAGCCTTCTGTTTCTCGTTGAGCTTTTTGGGTACGTCTATTTCGACCTTTATATACTGATCGCCTCTGCCGTTACCCCTGAGGAAAGGTATCCCCTTGCCTTTCAGTCTGAAAATAGTACCGGTTTGAGTTCCCTCCGGCATGCTGTATTTCACCTTACCATCCAGCGTCGGCACCTCAAGATCTGCTCCCAGCGCAGCTTGTACAAACGTGATAGGTACTTCGCACACTACGTCGTTTCCCTGCCTCTTGAACAATGCATGCGGCCTTACATTAACCGTTACGAACAGATCGCCTGCCGGTCCTCCCTTGGCCCCCGGATCGCCCTCGCCTCTAAGCGAGATGGTCTGTCCGTCGTCGATACCGGCGGGTATATTCAGTTTTATCTTTATGGATTTCCTGTTTTTACCCTTTCCGTTACATGCGGGACAGGCTTCCTTGATGATCTTCCCTTCGCCCCTGCACGCATCGCAGGTCTTGACATTAACGAACTGTCCGAACGGAGTGCTCTGCCTGTACTGCACCTGGCCCGTACCATTGCAGGTCTTACATGTCACAGGCGAGGTTCCCGGTTTTGCGCCCGAGCCGCCGCAAGTCGTACAAGTCTCGTTCCTGTTTATACTTATTTCTCTTTCGACGCCAAATGCAGCTTCCTCAAATGAAATTTCCGTCGCATATTTAAGGTCGGCTCCCTTCTGCGGACCCGATCTGCTTCTCGAAGAACGCCCGAAGCCGCCGCCTCCGAAGAAGGATTCGAATATATCGCCGATACCGCCGAAATCGAAATCCCCGAAGCCTGCTCCCGCGCCTCCGAAGCTGTTGGGATCCACACCCGCATGTCCGAACTGATCGTACCTGGACTTTTTCTGCGGATCGCTCAGAACTTCGTATGCTTCGTTAACTTCCTTGAATTTTTCTTCTGCAGACTTATCGCCCGGGTTCATATCGGGATGGTACTGCTTCGCCAGTTTCCTGTAAGCCTTTTTTATATCAGCATCGGACGCATCCTTGCCTAATTCGAGCACCTCGTAGTAGTCTCTCTTGGACTGCGGCAAACCTACACATCTCCATTCATAACATAGAATAAAAGCCTATTACAGATATTAAGCCAAAGCTGTTGGACAGCCTCGGCTTATAACGCCCCAATTCATAGGAAATTCTCATTCTGGGATAAATTTTCTATGAATCAGCGGTGTTCCAACGGAGTCGAGACATCTCGCAACTCCGTTATTATATCTTTTTCAGTACGTTACGTGCAATCTTTATTATTTTTTTATTTATTGTTATCGTCGTCAACTACTTTGTAATCGGCATCGTAAACATTGCCCTGCCCTGCTCCTCCGGGATTTTCTCCGCCTCCGAAGCCTGCCCCGGGATTCGGTCCTCCTCCGAAGCCGGCTCCGGGATTCGGTCCGCCCTGAGCGCCGGGATTCTGCTGGTATATCTTGGACGAGATCTCGTAGAATGCCTGTGTGAGTGCTTCAGATGCCGATTTGATCCTTTCGGTATCGGCGCCCTTCAGCGCTTCCTTCACATTTCCAATTTCCTTCTCGATCTTTGCCTTGTCATCGCTTCCGAGCTTATCCCCGAGATCCTTGATGGTCTTTTCGGACTGGTATACCATGGAGTCCGCATTATTCCTTACTTCGATCTCTTCCTTTCGCTTCTTGTCCTCCGCCGCGAATTTTTCAGCTTCCTTCACCGCATTGTCGATATCCGCGTCGGAAAGGTTGCTCGATGCTGTGATCGTAACCTTCTGCTCATTGCCAGTGCCGAGATCCTTTGCGGAAACATGCACGATGCCGTTTGCGTCGATATCGAAGGCGACTTCTATCTGCGGAACGCCCCTCGGCGCCGGCGGAATACCTGTAAGCTGGAATCTTCCGAGTGTCTTGTTGTACTGCGCCATTTCTCTTTCGCCCTGAAGCACGTGAACCTCTACGCTTGTCTGTCCGTCGGCGGCAGTCGAGAATACCTGGCTCTTCTTGGTCGGTATTGTAGTATTTCTATCTATCAGCTTGGTGAATACACCGCCGAGAGTTTCTATACCGAGGGAAAGCGGGGTGACGTCGAGCAGCAGCAGGTCCTTGACCTCGCCGGTCAGAACGCCTGCCTGTATGGCCGCGCCTACTGCGACGCATTCGTCGGGGTTGATACCCTTGAAGGGATCCTTATTGATGAATTTCTTTACTGCTTCCTGTACTGCCGGTATTCTGGTGGAACCGCCTACGAGCAGTACCTTGTCTATCTTGTCAGGAGTCAGATTGGCATCCTGCATGGCCTGTCTTGTCGGTCCCATGGTCTTTTCAACGAGATCGGCCGTCAGCTCGTCGAATTTTGCCCTCGTGAGCGTAATATCGAGATGTTTCGGACCTGATGCATCTGCAGTTATGAAGGGCAGATTTATATTGGAAGTCGTAACGCCGGAAAGCTCTATCTTCGCTTTTTCAGCCGCTTCCTTCAGACGCTGCATCGCCATCTTGTCATTTCTGAGATCTATTCCGTTTTCACGTTTGAACGAATCTACGAGATAATCCATTACCCTCTGGTCGAAATCATCTCCGCCGAGTCTTGTATTACCGTTTGTTGCAAGTACTTCGAATACGCCGTCGCCGATTTCGAGTATGGAAACGTCGAATGTACCGCCGCCAAGGTCGTAGACCATTATCTTCTGGTCGTGCTCCTTGTCAAGGCCGTATGCAAGCGCTGCCGCCGTAGGCTCGTTGATTATCCTCAGGACCTCGATCCCGGCGATCTTTCCTGCATCCTTGGTGGCCTGTCTCTGTGAATCGCTGAAATATGCCGGCACCGTTATGACAGCCTGGGAAATGGTTTCGCCCAGATATGCCTCCGCATCGGCCTTCAGCTTCTGCAGTATCATTGCCGAGATTTCCGGCGGAGTGTAGCTCTTGTCATCTATTTTTACCTTCCTGTCGGTACCCATATCCCTTTTTATGGATATGACGGTCCTTTCCGGATTGGTGATAGACTGCCTCTTGGCAACCTGGCCGACAAGCCTTTCGCCTGTCTTTGAGAACGCCACTACTGACGGAGTTGTCCTGTTGCCTTCCGGATTGGCTATAACCACAGGCTCCCCGCCTTCCATAACGGCTACGCACGAATTTGTCGTACCTAAATCTATTCCTATTACTTTAGCCATAATTTACCTCCTGAAATTTTGCTTTTATATTGTAATGGCATCAGTTTGCCACTTTTACCATGCTGTAACGAATTACCTTATCCTTATAAATGTATCCCTTTTGGAACTCTTCAATTACAATATTGTGCCCAAGCGTTTCATCCTCAACATGCATCACGGCATTGTGCCGCATCGGATCGAATTGCTCGCCGGCAGCCTTTATTTCCTCAACCCCGAGGTTTTTAAGCACGTCTCCGAACTGTTTGAACACCATTTCGACACCATCCTTCAGCGTCTGAGAGGATTCATCGGCGGAAATGGCTTTTAGCGCCCTTTCCACATTGTCCATTACCGGAATGAACGCGCCTGCAACATCACTGACGGCGTCTATATATAAGGATTCCTTTTCCTTGATGGACCTCTTTTTAAAATTATCAAATTCTGCCGCCATCCTCTGCAGCCTTTCAAGATAATCGGCACACTGCTTTTCATTTTTTTCGAGCTCGTTTCTGGCGTCCTTCAATTCGCCTTTCAGTGTTTCAAGCTCTTTTCCGGTACTTTCAACCGCCTTGTTTCCATTCGGGTCCGTTTTCTTACTGTCTGAAACCGGGTTCACGGTTTCTTCACCGCCTGCGTTCGATAACGGAGCTTCCATTTCTGCATTTCCAGTATCACAGGCGTCTGCCTGCCTGTGCTTTTTATCACTCATAGCTACCTCTCATCCTTTGAACTGTATTTATTACCCGCGCGTATTCACCCGTCGCCGGGAGGCTCATAACCGAGCAGTCTGTTTATTTCTTCTCCCATCAGTTTTCTTACATATCTTATCGATGATATCACTTTGGGATATTCCATTCGCGTCGGACCTATTATCCCTATCGTGCCCGTAAACATATCCGCTATGTTGTAGCTCGTCGTTATGATGCTGCAATTGCGGATACCCGAAAGATCGTTCTCCGAACCTATTCGGACGTTTATCCCTTCGGAATCCATCGCATCGAACAGCATCCTGCATATTCCCGCCCTCTCGTCGAGCAGGTTCATGAAATCCCTAGCCTTGACCATATCACGGAATTCGGGATGGTTGAATATGTTTGTAGTTCCCTCCACATAAATCTCCGGGTTGTCTATCTGGTTGATGCAATCCGCCGCACCGCTCAATATCGGCAGCAGCAGCTCACCCGGCATTCCGAGTTCCTTCTCCAGTTCCTTTATGAGGCGGATATCGACCTGTTCTATCGTCAAACCCGCCAGCCTGTTGTTCAGCGCGTTCGATACCGTTATCAGCACATCCGGCGCTACATTCTCAGATATTTTAACCAGAATATTGCGTACAATACCGGCGTTGGTCACTATAATGACCATGGCCTTGCCGCTTTCTATCGGTACGACCTGTATTGCCTTGATAGTACTGGTCTTCATCTGAGGAGTGATAACCATGGAAGTGTACTTCGTAAAGCGCGAAAGCACTGCCGAGGCCTGTCTGATCAACTGACTCAGCTCATTTATACGCATTTCCATCGCGGCTTTGATTTTTTCAACCTCATCCAGTTCGAGCTCACGCACCTGCATAAGTTCATCGACATAGAGCCTGTAGCCCTTGTCTGAAGGAACCCTGCCCGCGGAGGTATGAGGCTGGGCAAGAAAACCCATTTCTTCGAGATCGGCCATTTCATTTCTGATAGTTGCGGAGCTCAGTCCCAGTTCGTGTTTCCTGGCAATTGTCCTGGATCCTATAGGTTCGGCCGTATCGATGTAATCATCGATGATGGCCTGAAGGATCCTCTTTTTTCTCTCGTCCATAATCATCTCATACACCCCTCTTCCCAAAGCCATGTTTTGTTTCATACATTTATACGATGTTTTTTACGATTTGTTAGCACTCTTTATTAACGAGTGCTAATATATTTTAAAAATACCACCTGGTAAATTTTTTGTCAAGATAGTTTTAAGTATTATTTTGCTATATGAACTCGACAAAAACCTTATTCGCAAGGTCCAGTCCAAGCGCGCTCAGACGGTAATGCACATCCGTGTAACGCAGGGGTGCGAAACGCAGGGACGGTTCTTTTGTTTCGTTTTCGCGAGTGAAACGCAGGGACGGTTCTTTTGTTTCACTTACAAAGCAGCCAGGTTCCTCCCTGATCAGCAAACCTTCCTGTACCAACGTTTCAAGCTTGTCACCATATACTTCCTGCAGCTCTGCTCCGTATCTGAGCCTGAATTCCTCCGACGAAACGCCTTTGATGAGCCGCAGCCCAAGTATCATGAATTCGGACATGGATTCCTGTCTTTCGATATGCTGAACATCCTCATGAAGGCCTGTTTCGCCTCCGCTGCGCGTTTCCTCCTTCAGCCGTTTTACAGCGCTTATATACTTTTCGATCCCCGCAGTGTTGCTGAACCGCTTTCCATCCAGATAGGAATGCGCTCCCGCTCCGAAGCCCACGTACTCCTCAGCCCTCCAATAAGTGAGGTTATGTCTGCATTCAAAACCGGGCAGGGCGAAATTTGAAATCTCATAATGACAGTAACCATTCCCGGTCAGGAACTCTATCGCGTGCCTGTACATTTTCCTGTCCAGCTCATCGTCGGCAGGGATCAGCCTGCCTGCTTCATATCTGTCTCCGAACACGGTACCTTCCTCGATCTGCAGGCTGTAACAGGAAAGGTGCGTAAGCCTGCGTCCTGCGCAAGGCGAAGTCGCCGCCTCAAGAGTCTCAGTCCAGTCCTCAAAGGTCTGCCCCGGCAATCCGAAAATAAGATCGGCGTTGATATTGGTGAAACCCGTCATGTACGCAGCTTCCAGATTCTCCGTGAATTGCTGCCTTCTGTGTATCCTTCCGAGGCTTTTGAGAAGCCTGTCCTGCCAGGCCTGAAGACCAATGCTGAGCCTGTTGATACCTGCCTGCCTGTATATTCTGAGATGGACCGAAGAAAGTGTACCCGGATTGCATTCCATGCTAATTTCCGCATCGGGGCTCATTTTGAAGAACCTGCCGCAGTCTTCAAGCAATCCGCTTATGTACGCCGGATCGACCAGCGAGGGAGTCCCGCCTCCGATAAAAACAGTTTTGACGGGACGCTCGCACAATGCCTCCGCCATGATGCCCATCTCGGTTTTAAGCGCATTAAAATAAGAACCGGCAAGGTAATCCATGCCGGAATAGGAATTGAAATCGCAATAATAGCATTTTTGTTTGCAAAAAGGTATGTGTATATATAAACCGATTCCGTTATTCATCGAATCTCCCCGAAGGCAGACGTTCAAGCTGGACATGGCCTACTCGTCCAGCTTGAGCACGCTCATGAAGGCTTCCTGCGGAACCTCTACCGAGCCTACCTGCCTCATGCGCTTCTTGCCTTCCTTCTGCTTTTCAAGCAGCTTTTTCTTTCTCGTGATATCGCCGCCGTAGCATTTCGCCAAAACGTCCTTCCTGAAAGCCTTCACAGTCTCTCTGGCGATTATCTTGCCGCCTATGCACGCCTGTATCGGAATTTCGAACTGCTGCCTCGGTATTGCGTCCTTGAGCTTTTCAGCTATTCTTCTTGCTCTCGTATAGGCTTTTTCCGTATGCACGATGAAGGAGAGCGCATCCACGATCTCGCTGTTCAGCATGATGTCGAGCTTGACAAGCTCCGATTCCCTATACCCCATAAGTTCATAATCGAGGGAGGCATAGCCCCTGGTCCTGGATTTCAGCGCATCGAAGAAGTCATATATTATTTCGTTAAGCGGCAGTTCATAGGTCAGAATTACCCTTGTTTCATCCAGGTATGACATATCCTTGTAGACGCCGCGCCTCTCCTGCGAGAGTTCCATTATACTGCCTACGTATTCGATCGGCGTCATTATCGTCGCTTTTACGATTGGTTCCTCCATCTTTTCTATCGACGTTACGGGCGGCAGATTGGTCGGGTTGTCTATATTGATGACCTCGCCGTCGGTCAGCGTTATCCTGTAAATTACGCTGGGAGCCGTGGTCACGAGATCAAAGTCGAATTCTCTTTCAAGCCTCTCCTGTATTATCTCCATGTGCAGCAGGCCGAGAAAACCGCACCTGAAGCCGAAGCCCAAAGCAACGGAAGTCTCCGGTTCAAACAAAAGCGCTGCGTCATTCAGCTGCAGCTTTTCGAGAGCATCCCTAAGATCGCCGTATTTAGATCCGTCAGCAGGATAAATTCCGCAGAACACCATGGACTGGACTTTCTTGTAGCCCGGCAGCGGCTCGTTCGCCGGCCTTTCGGCAAGAGTCACCGTATCGCCTACGCGAGTGTCCCGGACGTTTTTTATGCTTGCGCAGATGTATCCCACGTCCCCCGCCAAAAGCCCATCGCAGGGTGAATATTGGCCGGGCCTGAAATATCCGACTTCAGTAACGACGAATTCCTTTTTCGTGTACATCATGCGGATAGTATCGCCGGTCCTGACAGAGCCTTCCATTACCCTGATGTGCACGATAACGCCTTTATAGCTGTCGTAAAACGAATCGAATATCAACGCCCTCAGCGGAGCGTTTTCATCTCCGTGCGGCGGTGGGATCACCTTTACTATCTGCTCCAGAACAGCTTCTATATTAATACCGTTCTTTGCAGAAATTTCGGGGGCTTCCGAACAGTCCAGACCGATCACGTCTTCTATTTCCTTTTTGACATGCTCCGGCTGGGCGCTCGGTAAATCTATCTTGTTAATGACCGGCATAATTTCGAGATTGTGATCGAGCGCAAGGTAAACGTTGGCCAATGTCTGGGCCTCAACGCCCTGCGCCGCATCTACGACCAGGACTGCGCCTTCGCATGCGGCAAGGCTTCTGGACACTTCGTAATTGAAGTCCACATGGCCGGGGGTGTCGATAAGGTTATAAATATATTCCTTCCCATCGCCGGCCTTGTATACCATTCTGACAGCCTGCGCCTTTATGGTGATGCCGCGCTCCCGTTCGATGTCCATGGTATCGAGAACCTGCTCCTGCATCTCCCTCTCGGTGAGGACTCCCGTCTTTTGGATAAGACGGTCGGCCAGGGTCGATTTACCGTGATCTATATGCGCTATAATACAAAAATTACGTATATTGTCCTGTCTGCCTGACATTCATTTTCCCCTTGTCATTTCAAAGGCATCGCGCCTTAACGTATTACATTAATTTTTCAATAATGCAGTACAATTATAACATCCGTTTACAATAAAATAAAGGAGTGAAACGCAGGGGAGTGAAACGCAGGGACGCGAAACGCAGGGACGGTTCTTTTGTTTCGTTTATACTAAACTAGCGCAGCATGGCTTCTACCGCGTTTTTACTCTTTTTATCGAGGATACCGCCCAAAAGCGCTTCGGAAATATAACCATCCATCGCACCGTGAGGTCTCTGCCTGCGTATGAGCAGCAGGATCTCCAGAATATCAAGCAGTATGGATCTGCGCATGGTTTCCTTTATATCCTGAAGACTGACGGACATAAGTGCTGAGGCAATCTTATCCGCCAATTCCGGTTTATAAGGTATGATGCTGCGAAGGGCTTGTATGCTCTGCCGTATCGTTATCGGCTTTTCATCATGGAATAATGCAAAATATTCCAGCAGCATTCCATCCAGCTTATTTTCAGTATCCCACCTGGCATTCTCTGCGATCAGCAGCATCCCGATACTTCTCTGGTAGGAATTATCGCTTTTGAGCTTTTCTCGAAAAATGTCCCAGAATGGATAAACGTCACCGTTGGCGACAGAACGGCTTTGAAGCAGCAAAAGCGCGGCATATCTTAGCTTGTCGTCTTTTTCAGACAGCCGCCCGACTAGTTCCGGGAGATCAGCTTTAGGGATCGCTCCGGCTATTTTCCCTGCATTATCCTTGTTGACGCCTATTAGTACCTCGGCACTTACCACCGAAACCACTCCTTTGGTAACACTGTCAAAACACAGCGCACCACAGCACACTTTATGCAGTGCCGCTTATAACAAGTATACCATATTTGCTGTTTTATTCTTATAATACTACAGCAAATAAGACGACTATATGTCACATTGAATTGAATTGTTCAAACTGAAACAAAAGAATGAACCGTCCCTGCGTTTCACCCGAACAGGTGGCTGAGCTTATCCCTGAGATGCTCCATGTCGCGGTTGATATACTGGGTGTTCAGATAGATTTTTTGATTCATCAGCGTGATTTCAAGGCTGGATTCCTTACTGTCAAAAGCAGCCAGCGCAATGCCCTGCCTGCCGGAAACAAGCTGGTTCGTAGCACGGTCCACGGCCAGGATCCCTGTAATCAGGAAAAAAAGAGACAACGCTGCCGCTGTAATATATCCCTTTATCAAAATTCTCCTTTGCTTGAATCGCTCTACTCTATTCAAAGGTACCCTCCGGACCAGCTTCATCGGTTTATCCATAAAGTAGTATTATCTTTCCTGTGTCGCCTCATTCAGAAAACAATGCATTTCATTTATCCGACATTACCTTATTCAGGGCTTCCGCGAGATATTTCGTGCTTTCCAGACACTCTGAGAGAAGGTTGCCGTCGCCGCCCACTTCTATGAGGATCGCGCCGTCGGATATCTGCTGGTTGTAACGCTTGTCGACGATACGGATCGGCCTTGCAAGACCGGGATATTTTTTATTCAGCTCCTGCTGCAGCTTCAGCACGAACTTCAGGTTTTCCTGCCAACCAGGGAACGACCACTTCCCGTCGCTTCCCACAACGAACATTATCTGCGCGGCGTTCCTGCCGTTGATATTTTTGGTAAGCCTGAGCTTGGAATTGACCGTTGCGTCTCTATGTACATCTATGTATACCTTCGCGGAGGGATAGCCTTTTTTATAGCTTTGCAGCGTATTTATCGCAACTCCGTAAGCCGCATCCCTTACCTTATCGTGCACCGTACCGTCATGCAGCGTCTCAATGCCGTATTTTCTCAGGTTCCTCGCAAGCTCCTCCCCTACTCTTACCACGCTGTATTTCGGGTTTGTGGTGAAGCTGGGCACAGCTTTCTTTCCGAGATCTGATGCCTTAAGCACATAGCTCTCGCTCGTATGTGTATGATAAACCAGCACTTTCGGACCTTTTTTGCTGAAATTCAGCTTCAGCGGTTCCTTAAGCAGTTTGGCTATGTCTATCCTGTGTTTTGTAAAGTTATTCAAAACAATGGAGTCTACCGCAACAAGGTCGCTGTTTTCCTCTTTTTCATCATCTTCGACTTCATAGGTGATACTGCTTATCGGCTGCAGGTCGGCAGGGTTCTTCGGATTGCCTGTCGTACCGGACTTGGATGTATCCGTATTACCGGACTTTGCAGCTTCTCCGCTGCCTGCCGGCTCATTACCTGCAATACTGCCGTCCGGCGCCGTACCTGTCCTGTTTCCTTCGGATTTCCCGCCTTGTGAGTTATTCCCGGTTCCGTCGGCGTTCCTTCCTCCACTATCATTTTTTCCTCCGCTGCTGCCTGCATTACTGTTTCCCCCGCTGCTGCCTGCATTGCTGTTTCCCGAACTGTCTCCTGTTTCATTTCCTGAATTATTTCCCCCGTCAGCAGTATTGTCTTTACCCGTGCAATCCTTCTGACCGTCCTGCCCGGGTAATGCCTGGCTATCCCCCTGCAGCCCCGCTTTCCCCGTATCGCCGGACGAGCCGGCCTTATCTGCCGAAGCTTCGTCGCCTGCATGCTCAGGTGCGGCTACCCGGGCCGCATTGGATATTTTGTTATAATAACTCATGAAAACGGGCGATTGAATATTTAGGATGGAAACAGGCGATTCCAGGTCAAAATCGAACAATTTCACCAGCAGGTCCTTTATTTCACCTGAAAATGAAACACTGTATTCTCCGCTGTTATATACTTGTTCTATTATAGGCAGCGATAGATTCAAAGCATTTTTGAAGTTCTCCGTGTCAAGATTCTCCACCACACTGACGTCCAGCTTGTACCAAACATCTCCGGCCTGTATTCCTATCATTACTGCAAGTATCGCTAAGCACAGGATAATGATGATATTGATCGATTTTGAATTTTGTTTGTCTAAAGTACTTTGCTTATGCCTTACATTCATTTTTCCTCCGAATTGCTGCAGAACAGCAGCTTGGCTTTTGATCGGTAAAGTTATATAAAATCCTATTCCTTCGGCTGGGTACATTATGACAAGTTTAGGTAATAAAAATAAATTCATATATTCAACTTGCTTTTTGCAGCGGTGACCATATATAATTGTTATGTCAAAATCCATATAGAAAGGGTTAAATCAGATGCCTTTACAGTATATTTTCGTATTGGGGACTATCGTTGTTTTTGCATTATTTGCACTGGCAATGAGCGTTTCTATCAAGAAACACAATAAAAAGATGGCTGGAATGAAGAAAAAGAAAGGTTTCAGATAATAAAAAACTCAAGCTCATTGAGCACCTGAGATTTTTGAACAAGACTTCACAGTGTTCCATGGATTAAAAAAGCCCGGTTACCCGGGCATTTTTTATTTTATGTCAATAACCAATTTCATTACCAACCCTCCGACAATTGTTCACATATATGACACCATAACAATCATACGTTCAATTCGGTTCCGGGCCTTGCGTTGATCGCATAGTCCTTTTCTTCGGTGCTTTCCTTGCTGCCGGGCTCTCCATCCTTCATGTTCCTGAAGGCTGCGGCAAGCATCAGCTTGATCCTGTTCAGCTGGTTGACTTCGCTTGCTCCCGGATCATAGTCCACCGGCACTATATTGGCCTTGGGGAATTCCTTTTTCAGCGCCTTGATCATACCCTTTCCGGTAACATGGTTCGGCAGGCACGCGAACGGCTGCATGCATACTATATTTGCCGCTCCTTCGCCGATCAGTTCTATCATTTCGGCAGTCAGGAACCAGCCTTCACCGGTGCAGTTACCGAGGGACAAAACCTTTGAAGCCTTCGCAGCAAGCTTGTAGATCGTTGACGGAGGCTCGAAGCGTTTGCTTGAAGCAAGCGCTTTTTTCATATACCGCCTGTAATATTCAATGCCGGCTATTGCAAGGTTGTTAACGACCTTACTCTTAAGTGTATCGGCAAGGTACCTGTATTTGAAATTGGAACCGTACGCACAGTACAGGAAAAAGTCTATCAGGTCCGGCATAACGGCTTCCGCGCCCTCTTTTTCCACTACATCCACGACGTCGTTGTTCGCGGTCGGATGGAACTTGACGAGTATTTCGCCTACGAGCCCTACGCGAGGCTTTTCGATGTTCTCGAGTTCAAGGTTATCGAAATCCTCAACTATACCTTTTATATTGCGTCTGAACTCGCTGTGCCTGCCGCTCCTGACCGATTCCTGGCAGCGTTGGACCCAGCCTTCATAAAGCAGGTTTGCGGAACCGCTTATCTTTTCATAAGGCCTTACCCTGTACAGCACCCTCATCAGAAGGTCCCCATATACCAATGCGATCAGCGCTTTGTTAAGCAGACTCCTTGTTATCCTGAAGCCTGGATTGCTCTCCATGCCGAGAGCATTGAGCGAAATGACCGGAATTTGCTCGAAACCCGCATCCTTCAATGCTTTTCTGATAAAGCCTATATAGTTGGTAGCCCTGCAGCCACCGCCCGTCTGCGATATAATAAGCGATACGTTATCAAGATCGTACCTGCCGGATTTCAGAGCTTCAATCAGCTGTCCGGTGGTAAGTATGGACGGATAGCACGCATCGTTATTGACATGCTTCAGTCCCTCATCGACCGCGCCTCTGTCGACGGAAGGCAATATTTCGAGATTGTAACCGGCCTCCCTGAACGCCGTCTCAATAAACTGAAAATGTATGGGAGACATCTGTGGCGCAAGGATCGTATGCCTCTTCCTCATATCTTCAGTGAAGGGTGTTTTTTCGTACTTGTACCCGCTGCCGCCTGTCGCATAACCGCTGCTGCCACCTGTCGAATAACCGTTCCTGCCGCGTTCCTCCATTGCGGCTTTGAGCGAACGCAGGCGAATCCTTGCTGCCCCGAGGTTGCTTATTTCATCTATTTTAAGAACCGTATATATCTTTCCCGCCGTGTGCATTATTTCCTGCACCTGATCGGTCGTGACGGCGTCGAGGCCACAGCCGAAGGAGTTGAGCTGGACAAGTTCGAGGTTGGGTCTGGCCCCGACGAAGGACGCCGCCGAATAGAGCCGCGTATGATACATCCACTGGTCTACGACTCTGAGCGGCCTGCAGCTTTTATCCAGATGGGCCACCGAATCCTCGGTCAAAACAGCCATTCCGAATTCTGTTATAAGGTTCGGCAAGCCGTGGTTGATTTCAGGATCTATATGATAAGGACGGCCTGCAAGTACTATCCCTTTGCCGCCCGTTTTTTCAAGCTCTGCCACGATCTCTTCGCCTTTTTTTCTTATTTCTGCTTTGAAGTGCTCATCCTCGGCCCAAGCCTTGTCCACAGCCTTTTTTATTTCAGACTTTTTCAGTCCGAAGCCCCTGAGTTCTTCGTAAAGCCTCTCGCCAAGCCTCTTTTTATCATAATATGGCAAAAACGGATTCATGTAGTTGATGCCCATTTCCTTCAAAACGTCCACATTGCCCTTTATGACTTCTGAATACGAAGTGACGATCGGACAATTATAGCAATTGTCCGCGTTTCCGTCTTCCTTGCGTTCGTACGGCAGGCAGGGATAAAAAATATTCTTTATCCCGCTCTGCACAAGGCTCATAATGTGCCCGTGCACAAGCTTTGCCGGGTAGCACACCGATTCGGATGGCATTGTCTCTATACCTAGCTCATATATCCTTCTGGATGAACGCGGAGACAAAACCACCCTGAATTTCAGTTCCGTGAAGAACGTGTGCCAGAACGGATAGTTCTCGTACATGTTCAAAACTCTGGGGATACCTATCGTACCTCGTACCGCGGCCTTCTCCTCAAGCGGTTTGTACGAGGTTATAAGCTTGTATTTGTAATCGAACAGGTTCGGAGCATTATCCTTGCGGATTTCAGCGCCCGCACCTCTTTCGCACCGGTTGCCCGATATGAACACCCTGCCGTCCGTAAAATTGTTAATTGTCAAAAGACAATTGTTACTGCACTTGCCGCAGCGTTTCATAGTGATCTCCGTCTGGAAACTTTCCAGATCGGACAAGCCCATGATACAGCTCTTATGTTCTGCCGTGCAGCGCTCGCGTGATATCAGCGCGGCTCCGAATGCTCCCATTATGCCCGCAATATCGGGCCTTACGGCTTCCCTGCCTGAAATTATCTCAAAGCTCCTCAGGACTGCGGTGTTGTAAAAGGTTCCACCCTGTACGATTATTTTTTTACCGAGCTGTTTGGGGTCCCTTATTTTTATTACCTTCATAAGAGCATTCTTGATGACCGAATATGACAGCCCTGCAGAAATGTCGCCTATAGATGCGCCTTCCTTCTGGGCCTGCTTGACTCGCGAATTTATGAACACGGTACAGCGCGAACCGAGGTCAACAGGCTTCTGCGCCAGCAGCGCCTCCCTGGCAAAATCTTCAACGCTCATGTTCAACGAGGACGCAAAGGTCTCTATGAACGAACCGCAGCCGGAAGAGCACGCTTCGTTCAGCATTATGTTATCTATGACGCCGTCTTTGATCTGCATGCATTTCATGTCCTGCCCGCCGATATCCAGAATGAAATCGACCCCTGGCAGGAAATGCTCAGCCGCTTTGTAATGCGCAATCGTTTCGACCTCTCCGAGATCGACTTGAAGCGCTGCTTTAATCAGCCCTTCTCCGTAGCCTGTCACCGTGGAATTGGCAATATACGCGCCTGACGGCATCAATGAATAAAGCTTTTTCATTTCCTTGATAACGGATTTCAACGGGCTTCCCCTATTGCTTCCGTAATGGTAGTACATGAGGGCTCCCTCGCCGTCGGTGAGCGCGAGCTTTGTAGTAGTCGAGCCTGCGTCTATTCCAAGATAGCAGGGTCCGTTGCAAGAGGATAATTCCCTGCGCCTGACCTGATGCCTGGAATGTCTCCGGTTGAATTCGCCGAGCTCTATCTCATCTCTGAAAAGCGGGTTTAATCTTTCCACCTCGTGCACTGTGACGGTATTGATTGCCAAGAGCTTGTTTCTCAGAGTTTGAAAACTCATTATCTTTTTCTCTTTTGAAGCCAGCGCAGCTCCTACTGCAACGAAAAGCTGCGAGTTGTCGGGGAATATGACCTGATCGTCTTCCAGCGCAAGCGTTTCTATGAATCTTTTTCTGAGCTCGGGCAGGAAAAACAGCGGTCCCCCAAGAAATGCGACATTGCCTCTTATCGGCCTGCCGCACGCGAGTCCGCTTATTGTCTGATTCACTACGGATTGGAAGACCGAAGCCGCGATGTCCTCTCTCGCCGCTCCCTCGTTCAGAAGCGGCTGTATGTCGGTTTTGGCAAAAACGCCGCATCTGGCCGCTATGGGATATATTACCTTATAGCCTTCAGCGAGCTTGTTAAGTCCAGCCGCATCGGTCTGCAGCAGCGACGCCATCTGGTCGATGAACGCACCGGTGCCGCCTGCACAGGTGCCGTTCATACGCTGTTCTATGCCGCTCCTGAAAAAAGTTATCTTGGCGTCTTCTCCGCCAAGTTCTATGGCTACATCCGTTTCAGGTATCAGACTCCTTATTGCGCCCGTTGCAGCAACAACCTCCTGCTCGAAGGGCAGTCCCATCCACTGGGCAACGGAAATGCCGCCCGAGCCTGTCAGCGTGACGGTCAGGTCGTCTCCCTCAAACATACGGCAAGTCTCGTCGACAAGCTCATATATCGTCTTCCTGATATCTGAAAAATGTCTTTGGTATTTACTATATTGGATCCTGTCGTTTTTATCCAGAACCGCAAGCTTCACTGTGGTCGAGCCTACGTCCAGGCCTGCATGGAAAAGTCTTCTCATATGGTCAATACCGCAAAAACAGTATTTAAGCTGCCCCCCTATTACCAAAGAAAGAGTACCAACAGAACGCATTGATACTCTTGCCAGCATGAATTCCTTTTATCTTAGCACAAAACATTTGAATAATAAATAGTACTCTTTTTGTAAAAAAATCACCGCTCAATATTGTGCCAACAGTGTTATATTACGGAGTTTCGCGTTGATTGTCTGTTTAATATTGTGCCGATCGTTTTCTATTGCGGAGTTTCACTTCGAGAGCATATAGATTCAGCTTTACTTGTATCCCCCGATGTATTTAATCGGGCCGAATTTACTGAACGGGTAAAAACGGAAAATAGCCCTGCCCACGATCCAATTCTTCTGTATCGGCCCGAATTCAGTGCAGTCCCGGCTGTATGGCCTGTTATCGCCCAACACGTACACTTCGCCTTTTTTCAGAGTAAGGTCAGTATATTCCGGCATATCTCCTTCCGGCGTCGCCGGCTCGTCGGGCAGCCCTATCAGGAATTGCTTCCCATTTACATAGAGCTTGCCGTCCTTGACCTGCACCCTGTCTCCTTCGACCGCAACGAGACGCTTTATAAGCTTTATATCCGAATCGGGCATTTTTACTATAACAATATCGCCTCTGTGAAGATCCCCGAACCTGTAACCGAGCTTTTCGACCAGCAGGTTGTCTCCCTGCACAAAGTTAGGCTGCATCGAAATATCATAAACTATTGTCCTTTGCGCGACAAACGTTACTATAAGAACACCGAGTATAACAGCTATCGCTATATGGATGAACCAATCCATAGCTTCGTTTTTTTTCGTTTTGGCCAAAGTTTCTTTCGCCGAAGCTTCTTTCGCTGAAGTTATATTATCTTTCGCCAGTGTTACATCATCTTCCGCCGTATTTCTCTTTTCTTCCGTAGCGTATTCCCCCTTCGCCGATAAAATACGATACATAAATAATATCACTATATGCGGCAAAGCGCTATCACAATCGGTATCCCTCTATTTTCCTTCCTGTTCTGCCACGCTGATATGCAGTTCCTGCAGCTGTTTCAGGTCGACGACATCAGGCGCGTTTGTCATCAGGTCAGACGCATTCTGTACCTTCGGGAATGCAATAACGTCCCTTATGCTGTCCTTGCCGGCCATAAGCATGATCATCCTGTCAAGGCCGTATGCCATGCCGCCGTGAGGTGGTACACCGTATTTGAAGGCCTCCAGCAGGTAGCCGAATTTCGCCCACGCCTCTTCTTCCGTAAAACCGAGCAGTTTGAACATCCTCGACTGCAAATCCTGCATATGGATTCTGATACTGCCCCCGCCAAGCTCAGTGCCGTTGAGGACTATATCGTACGCTTTAGCGCGAACTCTGCCGGGATCGCTTTCGAGATACTGAAGATCCTCATCCATCGGAGAGGTAAAGGGATGATGCATGGCGACCCAGCGCTGTTCCTCCTCGCTGTACTCGAGCAGCGGGAACTCGGTGACCCACAGGAACTTGAATTCTTTTCTATCGAGCAGATCCAGCCTCTTTGCTATCTCCAGTCTGAGCGCTCCGAGAGAATCAAAAACTACTTTATTGCTATCTGCAACAAAGCATACCAGATCGCCGGGCACAGCCTTCGTTCTTTCCAGCAGAGCTTTTATCTCATCCTCGCTGAAGAACTTGGTTATCGATGATTTAAGCTCGTTCTCCTCAACGGCGATCCAGGCCATTCCCTTAGCCTTGTATGTTTTTACGAGTTCGACCAGACTGTCGATCTCTCTTCTGCTGAATTTAGCGCAGCCCTTGGCATTTATTGCGCGAACGCTGCCGCCATTTTTAACTGCGTCCGAGAATACTTTAAACCCGCAATTTTCTACCAGCTCGGATACGTTGACCAGCTCGAGCCCAAACCTCATGTCCGGTTTGTCCGAGCCGAAACGATCCATTGCCTCCTGCCAGGTAAGCCTCTGGAAGGGCGTTTCGATGTCCACATCGAGCGCTTCCTTGAAAGCTTTCTTAATAAAGCCTTCATTTATGGCCAGCACATCGTCCACATTGACAAATGACATTTCAAGGTCGATCTGTGTGAACTCAGGCTGCCTGTCAGCCCTCAAATCCTCGTCTCTGAAGCATTTCGTGATCTGCATGTAGCGGTCGTATCCCGCCACCATAAGCAGCTGCTTGAAAAGCTGCGGAGACTGCGGAAGTGCGTAAAACTTGCCCGGATGCACCCTGCTTGGTACCAGGTAGTCCCTTGCGCCTTCGGGCGAGCTTTTTATCAGCATCGGAGTTTCTATTTCGATAAAACCGTTTGTGTCATAATAATCGCGGGCAATTTTGGCAACCCTGTGACGCAGCATGAGATTGGCTTGCATGTCCGGTCTCCTGAGGTCAAGGAACCTGTACTTCAGCCTCAGTACTTCATTTACATCCGAGTCCTCCTCTATCTGTACCGGAGGCGTCTCGGACGCGCTCAATATCCTGAGTTCTTTTGCTATAATCTCAATCTCGCCTGTTTTCATGCTGGTGTTGACGTTTTCGGGCGTCCTTTTTGCCACCTCGCCAACCACAGCAAGAACATATTCATTTCTTATAGTTTCTGCTTTACTGAACAATTCCCCTGCGTCAGTACCGTTGAAAACGACCTGGAGTATTCCGGTCCTATCCCTCAGCGCCACAAATATCAGGCTTCCGAGGTTCCTGCGTTTGTGAGCCCACCCCATGACAGTCACTGTTTTTCCGACGTCGGCAATACTGAGCTCCGTACACCTATGTGTCCTTTTCAGTCCGTAAATCGTCTCTCCCATATATGTTCTCCTCCCTTGGATGTTTTAGAAGTAATCCGCGCCATCGGCGCTAAACATCCTATCTGCGGTTCACGCTATTATCAGTATTTCCCCTAACCGCCGGTATGTGTTTCACTTGCACTGATTCCTCAACCTGTCGAGTATCGAGTCCAGACTAACATCCTTCTGATCCCCTGACCTCATATCCTTCAGAACGCCCTTGCCCGAATCTATTTCATCGTCTCCCAGGACGATGGTGTATGAAAATCCCTTTTTATCCGCATATTTCATCTGGGCTTTAAGGCTTCTCGACATCAGGTCCGTCTCAGCGCCCACGCTGCATTTCCTGAGCTTGTAGACCAGCTGCTGCGCAAAGTCCGACGCTTTCTGTCCCATTGTCGCGATATACAGCTCCGGAGCCGGAGGTTCTTCGATGTCTATTCCCTGACTGTCCAGCTCCATCATAAGCCTTTCCACTCCAAGCGCAAAGCCTATCCCGGGGGTCGGGACTCCTCCGCAGGTCTCAACGAGCCCATCGTACCTGCCCCCTCCGCAGATTGTGCCCTGAGTGCCGACGTTTTCTGAAATGAATTCAAACACAGTCCTCGTATAATAATCCAATCCCCTCACGATACCCGGGTCGACGCTGTATTCGATACCCAGGTTGTCGAGACCTGATTTGAGTCCTTCAAAGTGACCGCGGCATTCGTCGCAAAGATAATCCTGGAGCGAAGGTGCATTGGCAACAAGCTTCCTGCAGCCCGTTTCCTTGCAGTCCAGCAGCCTCAGCGGATTTCTTTCAAATCTTTCCTTGCAGTTGCCGCATAGCTCCGAAAGGTGAGGCCTGAAATATTCCTTCAGCTTTTCGTGATAGACGGATCTGCATTTTGGGCAGCCTATGCTGTTGATGTTCAGCCCGGTTTTCCTGAGCCCGAGCCTTTCGAAGAACATATAAAGGAGGCTGATCACCTCGACGTCGATAGCGGGACCTGCAGCTCCGAACGCCTCGACTCCTAACTGGTGGAATTCTCTGTAACGGCCTTTCTGCACGTTTTCATACCTGTAGGCTGTTATGTCGTAAAACAGCTTAATAGGCTGCGGCAGCGACGCCATGCCGTTTTCTATATAGCTCCTGACTATTCCGGCCGTTCCCTCGGGCCTTAGCGTTATGCTCCTGCCGCCCTTGTCCTGAAAGGTGTACATCTCTTTCTGGACCACGTCGGTTGTATCTCCCACTCCCCGCTGGAACAACTCCGTATGTTCAAATACAGGTATCCTTATCTCCTTATATCCAAAGCTGTCGCAAAGCTTTTTGAAAGCCTTCCCCACGAACTGCCACCTGTAGACCTCCGAAGGCAGTATATCTCTGGTACCTTTTGGCGCCTGAATCATAGCGTCCTCCTTTTTATTACCTACCATTATTATTCCTTATATAACAATAAAACTCCCGCCTGACTATAAAGTCAGGGACGAGAGTTGTTTCCCGTGGTGCCACCCGGATCGGATCCTTTCGCTGAATAAAAACGAAACAAAGGGACGGTTCTTTTGTTTCACTTTCAGCGGTAAATCCACTTGTTTCCCATAACGCCGGTTCAAGCGTGACAGCTTACTCGACCGCTTCCTTCCCAAAACGGCTGCGATCTTTCCTCTGTCCGGCTCGGGAATGTCTTTCGCCTGCCTTACGTTAAAAGCGCTTTCAGTCGCGGCGCCTTCTCCCTTGAACATGTACGGGCTACTCTTTTCCTTCATTGCCTTTAGTGCAAATAATATTTATATTTTAATCACGTAACATACAGTTGTCAAGTAAAACCAATTTTTCGGCTGAATGACTCGGCTGAATGACTCGGCCGCATGACTCGTTACTAGGCTTTGTTTGCTTAGTGAAACACTCGCCAAAACTTATATAAAACCAGAAATAATAGAAATTTAGCAATATTTTAAAGGAATATACATACAATCGTCGAACTTATTATCTAAAAATTAACTGGAGGTGTGGAATATGGCTATACAACCAACAGAGTATTTCATCAAGAATGCACTCGGCGAATATGAACCCATACATTTCAAAACAGACGCAGGTTTAGTCAACGTTGTGGATACTGGCGGTCATTTCAGTAATGATAATGTAGAAGACATACTGGGCGAAATAAGTTCGGATTTGGCGGAAATGTCGAAGCAATTTATACCGAAAAAGTATCCTATCCCTGCCAAAGTAATTCCAACTATTTATCGTTATCAAAATTCAACATATATGATATGTTATATTGATGACGATGGGGCGATATGGTCTGTAAAATGGGATAACAAGGTATGCAAATCGATAGATGATGGCGCTACTTTCAATCCTGTGCTTGATGCCGCACCTTTTCTGAATGCTGGAGAGACATGTCTACTTCAGGCATTATTAATTTCAAAAAGCGGAAGGATTATTCTCGCAACAAATCAAGGGCGTATTTTAGTATCTGATGAAGCCAAAACTACTTTCAATGTTGCTTATACATTTAAGGCCGGGTCGGTAAAACTCACATGGGGTTATTCTCAATACGATACTTATATTGTCATGTCCTCGTATGGAGATAAAATTGCAGCTAACCCGCCTAGAGAAGTAGTTCTTTCACCAGATTCTGGCGCTACATTCGGGTGTATTTTCAGTAAGCCGATTGATAGCATGATCGATGCTGCGGACTATCATATTCACGATGTCCTTATTGACCATTACAATCAAGGAGCAATTGGCATTTGGGTAGTCATAGGGGACGATAAAAATCGTCAAATACTTATATCCTATAACTTAGGGGAAACCTGGCAGAATGTTTTCGATGAATCAGTATATGTGTACCCGAATATTCCTCCGATTCACCCGACCTCATTGCTCAGTTTACCCGATGGCGTGGCTATGGGCAGCGATGAACTACCTGAAGGCATTTATTTCTGGAAGCGTCCTAGTGGCATTAATCCTGTGGTTAAGCCAGAGGACATTGAGTATCGGGTTAAATTTGGCAAAACAACAGATACGATCATTGGAACGCTTGCAAATAAGGGGTCCGTATTGCGCACTGATGATGGTATTTATGCTGTAATGCCTTTCAGAAATCAGGAAACGGTCACTCCGGGGAATGCAAGATTGTACGCTTCCGGAGATGGTGGCAGAAGCTGGTATGAAATTTTTATTGAAGCTTCTTGGGATTCAAGTCATAACGGATTCTATAATGTCATTTTAAAGCAAAATGCCGACAAATCAATCACAATATTTGGATCATACGCACTTACAGGGACAACATCAATTTTCAAGGCAACACTGCCTAAATTTTATGACTTCACGAGTTCCGATATCGAGCAACAGATAATCAGCCAAAAAACTGACTGGCAGGCTTGGACACCAACGATAACATGGACTACAGCAAATCCGACAACTATAATCGCGAAGGCACGATATAAGGCAATCAATAAGACAGTATTTTTTGATATAAACATTAGCGCTGCCAATGGTAATAACGCTGCTGCGCCTGTGTCAATTACTCTGCCGCTTACACCGGGAAAATTGGATTATTCTCCTGTCGTGAATGCAGTTGAGATAATCGGCACTACGCCTGTAGCTAAGTACGCATACATCAGGGACGATGGGACAAACAACGATATTTGCGTTATGATTGATACTGCGACAGCCGGTTCTGCTCTGGCACTTAAAATTTCAGGGTTCTATGAGATTTCTTAGGGTGACCTTGGTATCAATAACGCATTCACAGGATAAATGGATTGTTCCGTCTTTCAAAGCCTATGTCCGTTACCGGTCCGTGACCCGGGAAAACTTCGATCGAATCGTCGAGCTCCATCAGCCGTCTGATGGAGCTTTCAAGTTTCGTCTGATTTCCCGCTCCCAGGTCGATCCTGCCAACACCGAGTCTGAACAAGGTATCTCCCGAGAAAAGGCGCCGGTCTGCCAGCACGCACATACTGCCCGGCGTGTGACCCGGGGTGTGAATAAAACTCGGTTTTACGCCGCCGATGCATATCGTATCGCCATCCTTGACCAATATGTCCGCCGGTCCAAAAACCTTGTTCAGTCCGAACATTGCGGAACAATTGAGTATGGGATTGCCGAGCAGCAGCGCATCGTCCTCATGGATGACGATCTTCGCCCCGGTGGCTTCCCTGAGCTTGTCTGCGTTCAAAACATGGTCAATATGTGCGTGTGTCAGAATTATATACTCCAAATGCAACGACTGGGACTTCAGCGCCTCCAATACCGCTTCGGCGTTCGCTCCCGCATCCACCACGGCTGCCGAGCCTGCGTCCCCTATAATGTAACAGTTTGAATCCAGCAATCCAAACGATATGGCTTTAAAATATATACCCAAGATACTTTCCTGTCCTTTTTTATAACAATTTCCAATTATCGCCTAAAGCCGGCATTACTTCCAGCATTACTTCCGGCATTACTTCCGGCTTACTCCTATTGCTTGTTTCTGGTCACATCAAACACGCCGTCCACTTTCCTGAGCTTTTTGATTATTTTCTCGAGCTGGTCAGTGTCTATTATCTCCAGGGTGAGGTTTATAATTGCTATCTGGTCGCGCGTGGTCCTGGCGTTCATGGCCTTCAGCGGGATGTTCGCCTCTCCGATGGCATTGGTTACTTCCATAAGGAGTGCCGTCCTGTCGTTAGCCAAAACAGTTATGTCCGCCTTGTAAGCTACATTGATCGCAGAGTACCATCTGACCTCGATCAGCCGCTCGTCTTCACCGCGCGCCGCCGAAACATTGGTGCAGTCGCTGCGGTGTACCGAAACGCCCCTGCCCCTGGTTATATACCCTATTATACTGTCCCCCGGCACAGGGTTGCAGCACCTTGAAAGCCTCACAAGGCAATTGTCGATGCCCTTGACTATAACGCCGTTTTCGGGAACTGATTTTTTCTTCTTGTCCTTATCCTGTTTTGCGAATATCTCCTGATCGAGCTCTTCATTGAGTTCTTCCGGCTTCAAGGTCTTTCTGTACTCGTCCCTGAGCCTGGTTACGATCTTGCTGGAGCTGATGCCTCCAAAACCTACGGCCGAGAACATATCTTCAATTGAGTTGAAATTGAATTTCTTGAGGACGATATCCACCCATTCGTTCCTGAAAAGCTGATTGTAGGTATGGCCCTGCTTTTTAAGCTCCCTCTCGATCGATTCCTTTCCGCGCAGTATGTTTTCCTCGCGGTTTTCCTTTTTGAACCACTGGTTTATCTTGTTCCGCGCCTGCGAGCTCTTTACAAGCTTGAGCCAGTCGCGGCTGGGACCGTGCACTGCCGCGGATGTAAGCACTTCGATTATGTCGCCGTTTTTGAGTTCATAACCGAGCTTAACGATTTCACCGTTTACGCGCGCGCCCATCATTTTGTTTCCGACTGCGCTGTGGATGGAATACGCGAAGTCGACCGGCGTCGACCCTTTCGGAAGGTTCACAACATCGCCCTTGGGAGTAAATACGAAAACTTCATCGGCATACAGGTCTACTTTTACCGTCTCGACGAATTCGTTCGCATCCCTTGCATCCTTCTGCCATTCCAGCATCTGGCGCAGCCATGCGAGCTTGTTGTCCAGTTCGCTTTTCCCCGATACGCCTTCCTTGTATTTCCAATGCGCAGCGATACCGACCTCTGCTACTTTATGCATGTCCCATGTTCTTATCTGCACCTCGAAGGGATGGCCTGAATGCCCGATAAGCGTTGTATGGAGCGACTGGTACATGTTCGGCTTCGGCATGGCTATGTAATCCTTGAACCTGCCCGGCATCGGCTTGTAAAGCTCATGCACGAGTCCCAGCACAGCGTAGCAGTCTTTGACGGAATTAACTATCACCCTGACCGCAAAAAGATCATATATTTGATCCAGCGTCTTATTCTGTTCCTGCATTTTTCGGTAAATACTGTAGAAATGCTTGGGGCGGCCGTCGATCGAAGTTTCGATGCCGAGCTCGGTAGTTTTTGCCTTTATCTCATTAATGATCTCAGTTATATAAGCTTCGCGCTCACGGCGCCTTATTGAAATTTTTTCGACGAGATCGTAATATTCCTTGGGATGAAGATACCTCAGACACGAATCTTCCAGCTCCCATTTGATCCTTGAAATACCTAGCCTGTGTGCCAGGGGAGCATATATCTCCAGAGTCTCCCGCGCTTTTTCCTCCTGCTTGTCCAGAGGGACATATTTGAGGGTTTTCATGTTGTGGAGCCGATCCGCCAGTTTTATGAGGATTACCCTGATATCCCTGGCCATTGCCATGAACATTTTACGGAGATTCTCAGCCTGCTGCTCTTCCTTGGTCGTATAAGGTATCTTGTCAAGCTTGGTGACTCCGTCTACCAGAGCCGCGGTATCTTCTCCGAACTGCGATCTGATATCCTCCACGGTGCAGTTCGTATCCTCAACGGTATCATGCAGCAGGCCTGCAACAATAGTGGTGCAGTCAAGTTCAAGGTCGGCAAGAATATTGGCAACCTCGATAGGATGGCTGATATACGGCTCCCCCGATTCCCTGAGCTGGCCTTCATGGGCCTTGCTGGCCATTGCATATGCCTTGTCCAGTATGGATATATCACAGCCGGGATTATATTCTTTTATTTTCATAACGAGCTTATTATACCGGTTGTCCATCTGCTCCTCCGAGATCGCTTCAGAAGGTTCATAATGCCCGCTTTTCAGAAGGTTCATAATGCCTGCTTTATAGTATGGCGCTCATTTTCAGAAAGTTACGGCCGATCTCACCTTGTAGCCCTGAAGTTTCTTCCGTCCGTCCAGGAAGCCCAATTCTATGAAAAACACAAGTCCGGCAACTTCTCCGCCAAGCTTCTCAACAAGCTTTATATTGGCCTCGGTCGTTCCTCCTGTGGCAAGCAGGTCGTCTACGATGATAACTCTCTGGCCCGGCTGTATCGCATCCTCATGAATCTCAAGCACATCCTTGCCATATTCCAGTTGATATTCGACGCTGACGGTTTTATAAGGCAGCTTGCCCCTCTTCCTTATCGGAACGAAGCCCTTGTTGAGCGCATAGGCAAGCGGAGCGCCGAATATGAAACCCCTTGACTCGGGACCGATGATCAGATCGAAATTCCCTATTTCCTGCGCCAGCTTTTTCATCTCTTCTATACTTTGGTTCAACGCAGTCTGATCCTGCAATACTGTCGTAATATCGATAAAATCGATGCCCTGCTTCGGAAAATCCGCCACATGCCTGAGCTTTTGCTTCAAATCCATTAGTTTTCCTCCTTTGGATGTTTTAAAGGTAATCCGCGCCATTGGCGCTAAACATCCTACATATGAATAGCTTTCAGGATAATTATCCTACAGGATGCTTCCCCGTTCTATACGTTTATCAGCGGATAATTAAGCTTCCCTCAGCCGTTGAAGTTCGGTATACAACCTGGATGCATCAAGGTCGACCCTGCCCTTGCTTTCAATAAAGCCTACGGCTGCTGAATTCCTGCCCAAAGGCTCCAATCTCACAAGCCCCAGTTCGTCAAAAATTTCCAGTATCCTTTTCAGCTTGAAAAAATTCGTCTTTACATTGAATTTTTCCGATATCTGTGCGCTGACTGAAAACAGGTCAGGAAACTCGATTGCATTCTGCCTGAGCCTCGCAAAACCTTTTACGTATCTATAAACCGCCTCGAACTCATTTCTTTCGGGAATCATCTCAGCCGTGTCCAAAAAGTTCAGTTCCTTGAGAATGACCATTTCCTTCAGATTAATATATTCATTATAGTCATTTGGCTTGCCAAAAACAATATATTTGTCGAGATCGGCATAAACGCAAGGTCTTACGTCCCGTAAATTCAACTGGAGTCTTTCGCTGCCGTTCCACCTGTTTATCTCGGGGGTAAAAGCTATATCCACCTTCTCTCCCGCAGGACAGGCATCCGCCAGTTCACCGAGGCTGAAGCCCACCGCATCCGTCGAAAGGCTGCCGTCTGCAAGCCTTAGTTTCAAGTGCTTTCCACCGCTGAGCGTCCTTGCGTCGCTAACGTTCAAAGCCCTGTAACCGAATACAGGGTTGGGATTGCCTTCTCCAAAAGGGGCCATGTCCTCCAGTTCCTTCACGCTTTCCTGCGTAATATCGCCTCGCTCCAGGAAGGTGTCCAGCCTGATACAAGGCGTCATATCCGCATCTGTCAGCACACTGTCCGCGTACGCATTGATACGTGTCCTGAATTCACCCAATTTATCCGCGTTTATCGTTATGCCGGCAGCCATTTCATGGCCTCCGAACCTGTCCAGCAAATCGGCGCAGAAATTCAGCGCTTTAAAGATATTAAAGCTCTTTATGCTTCTGGCCGAACCCTTTCCGACCCCTTCAACAACGGATATGACTATGCAGGGTCTGTTGTAACGGTCCAGCAGCTTTGAGGCTACAATGCCTATAACTCCATGATGCCAGCCTTCTCCGCAAACCACCAGCACCTTATCGTTAACGGCGTCCAGGTTTGTCTCCACATATGCGGCGGCTTCATCCAGTATCCTGTTCTCCGTATCCTGGCGCTTTCTGTTCTCCTCTTCAAGCTCTCCGGCAAGTACTTCAGCCAGAACTCTGTCCTCAGTCGTAAATAGCCTTACGCCCCTTGTCGCGCTTCCCAGCCTACCGGCTGCATTGACTCTTGGAGCCAGACCGAACGCCACGTTATAGGACGTAATCGGCTTATCGGAAAAGCCGGCTACCGTAATCAGGGCTCTAAGCCCCTGATTATCAGACGTCGGCATCTTTTTCGTTCCGAATCCGGCGATAATGCGGTTCTCCCCTAAAAGAGGAACAACATCGGCAATAGTTGCCATCGCCGCCAGATCGAGGTATTCCTGAAAATCCGTGCCACGTCCGGATTTGAGACAGAGCGCCTGGACGAGTTTAAGCGCGACCCCTGCGCCGCAAAGCTCCTTGAACGGGTAACTGCAGCCCGGCTTGTGCGGATTTATGACGGCCAAAGCGTCCGGAAGCGTTTCCTTGCATTCGTGATGATCGGTTACGATTACCTGTATGCCGCTTTCCTGAAGGCATTTCACTTCTTCGGCGGAAGTTATGCCGCAGTCGACCGTTATCATGAGGGACACATTCAATCCCTTTATTTTATCGACAACCGGCATCGTAAGGCCATAACCGTCTTCCATGCGGTCGGGTATGTAATATTGCACATCAGCGCCCAGGGAACACAAATATCGATACAGTATGGACGTGCTTATGACGCCGTCCACGTCATAATCGCCGTAAATAAGTATGCTTTCATGCTTTTCCGCCGCCGGAAGGATCCTGTCCGCAGCAGCTTCCATGCCGTCCATCAGGAACGGATCATGCAGCTGCGATATATCGAGTCTCAGGAATGACCTGACATAATCGCGGTCATCGATTCCCCTGCTTATGAATACCTTGGCAAGCAGCATGGAAATACCGGCATCCTCCGCAAGTTTTCCAACGGCCTTCTCATCGACATTTCTGTAGACCCATAGTTTTTTCAGCAAATTCACATCTCCGATACCTACAAAAAAAGCCCGATTTACATCGAGCTTTCTTCATTTACTTATTTATCCCAATATTTTCTTGACAATCACATTGATCATTTTACCGTCTGCCTTGCCTTTTACCTTGGGCAACACTACCTGCATGACTTTGCCCATATCCTTCGCCGAAGAAGCTCCGGTCTCCTCGACCGCCTGTTTTACAATAACTTCGAGCTCCTGCTCGGATAATTGCTGAGGCAGATACTTGAGTAAAATGTCCATTTCGGCTTTCAAACCTTCGATCAGGTCATTCCTGCCGCTTTTTTCATACTCCGGCAGAACATCCCTTCTCTTTTTCAGTTCTTTTGCTATGACCTCTATTACTCCATCATCGTCGAGAGTTATCCTGTTGTCTTTTTCTACCTGAAGAACCCCAGCCCTTGCCATCTGGATCGTATCCTTCCTGATGGCGTCCTTTTCCTTCATGGCTGTTTTCATATCTTCAAGCAACTGTTCCTTTAGGGACATTTCCAAGCCTCCCTGTGACTTATCGATACTGAGCTGTTTGCCGAATTAAAACCGTGCCTGAACGGCCTTCAAGCAGGAAGCTTATTTAAACTTCCTCTTTCTAGCCGCTTCAGACTTTTTCTTCCTTCTAACACTCGGCTTTTCATAATGCTCTCTTTTTCTAACTTCAGCCAGAACGCCTGCTTTAGCGCACTGACGTTTAAATCTCTTTAGTGCACTGTCGAGAGACTCATTTTCTTTTACCCGAACTTCAGACATGTATTTCCCTCCCTCCGATGGTAGCAATTGTGCCATGAATAAGCTGCGTCCATTGCTTCAACTACTTGTGGGAATCAAGCTATGTGTAGCACACAGTATATTATATATTATACTTCAAAATAAAGTCAATAGAGTCATGCCATAATAAAAATCATAGTTAAGCGCAAGTAATCAGTCGACATAACCATCCGGATTTTTCATCTGCCAGTTCCAGGTGTCCCTGCACATATCGTTTATATCCCTGACAGCCCTCCAGCCAAGCTCTCTCTCGGCCTTGGAAGGATCCGAATAACATTCCGCGACATCTCCCGGCCTTTTATCCTTGACTACATAAGGGATCTTCCTGCCTGCAGTTTTGGCAAACGCGTCAACCATTTCCAGTACGCTCATTCCCCTGCCTGTTCCGAGGTTGTAGACAGCAATTCCGGGTTTTTTCGCCAGTTTCTCGATAGCTTTCAGATGGCCGTCCGCTAAATCGACAACATGGATGTAATCTCTTATGCCCGTGCCATCCCTTGTAGGATAATCCGTACCGCAAACGCTGAGCTCCTTCAGCTTTCCAGCTGCAACCCGGGATATGTAAGGCACGAGATTATTGGGGATTCCGTTCGGATCCTCGCCTATCAGTCCGCTGCGATGCGCACCGACAGGGTTGAAATATCTCAGGAGTATTATGTTCCAGCTGTTGTCCGATATATACATATCGCGCAGAATATCTTCTATCATCAGCTTTGTCCGCCCGTAGGGGTTGGTAACGCCCAACGGAGCTTCCTCGGTAATCGGCATTTTGTCCGTAGTTCCGTAAACCGTAGCAGATGAACTGAACACAATATTCCTGACACCATGCTCTTTCATGGACTCAAATAGATTTATCGAACCGGAAACGTTGTTATGAAAATAGTTCAGCGGTATCCCTACCGATTCGGGAACAGATTTCAATCCGGCAAAATGTATAACTGAATCGATGCGGTATGCCGAGAAAATATTATCAAGAAGTCTTCTGTCCAGCATGTCGCCTGTGACCGTATCGAAGTTCCTGCCGGTTATTTCCTTTATCCTTTTAATCACTACCGGTTTACTGTTTGAGAAATTGTCGAGGATAACGATCTCGTATCCGGCCTCCAACAGCTGTACGCAGGTATGGCTGCCGATATATCCCGCGCCTCCGGTAACAAGTATGGCCATTAGCTTTCCCTCCCATGTCAAAATGATCGACCGATACTCCTGACAATAATAATATGTCGCCTAATCCATTATATAAAATTTTCAAATAAAAACAAGAAGTTCCTGAAAAGTCCTAATTTCCAGGCTTTCCTGCAATAAACAGTTTACGTAAATATTATTTTGTATTTTTTAATTGATATTTATGGAAAAATATTATATAATTTTATTATTATTGTATTTAAAACAAAAGCGGAGGGGCAATGAAGGTCAAAGACAACCTTATATTACGTGAAATAGCCGGCTCCTGGATCATTGTACCCGTTGCTGAAATGGTTGTTGAGTTCAATGGTTTGATGAACCTCAATGAAAGCGGTGCATTCCTGTGGAAGAAACTGGCTGAAGGAGCCGAAATGGACGAACTGCTTTCCGGGCTCCTGTCGGAATACGATATAGATGAAGAGACTGCAAAAGCCGATATTCAGGAGTTTGTAGGACAATTGATGGAGAAGGGGCTTTTGCAATAATGTATACCACATATGATCTCTTGATCGAAAAGCTGTCCAGACAAGCCAGCATTAAAAGGATACCTCTGAATGGGGCATTCGAACTTACAGCAAGATGCAACTTCGACTGCCGGATGTGTTACATACATAAAAAGAATGAATGTCCGACTGCGGATGAGCTTACCACAGACCAGTGGATAAAGCTTGCGTCAGACGCCAGGGACGCAGGAATGCTGAGTCTGATAATGACAGGCGGAGAGATATTCCTGCGCAGGGATTTCAGGGAGATATACGAAAACGTAGCAAAAATGGGCTTCAAGGTCACTTTGTTTTCCAATGCTTCGCTGGTAGACAGTAATACGGCAAAATGGCTGGGAAGGCTCCCTCCTACCATAATGGAAATAACACTTTACGGAGCCTCCGCAGAAACCTATGATAAAGTCAACGGAAATGCCGCAGCTTATGACAAGGTTGTCAATGCAATAGATTTGCTTATTGCAGAGGGCATAAACATCGAGCTGAAAACTACTATGATAAACGAAAATATGGATGATTATGAAGCCATGGCGGAATTTTCGTACAAACGCGGAGTTCCCTTCGGCGTCGTCGATTATCTGTATCCCGCGAGAGACTCATCAAATGCGGCGAATGCCTGCAGACTCACTCCCGACAAATTTGTGGAATACCACAAAAATATCTTTGAAACAAACAAAAGATTGTCACGAATTTATTTCGAAGGTAAAAAACTACCCGAGCCATCAGACTGCGGCAGAAAGCTTGTTCAGGAATTGAGCAGCGTGCCGCCTGATCGGGATAGAAACCAAAGCGCATTCAGCTGCAATGCCGGCAGCAGTAATTTCTGGATCACCTGGGATGGCAGAATGCTCCCTTGCGGCGCCATGGAAGAGCCTGTAGCATATCCTTTGAAAGCAGGTTTCCTGAATGCGTGGCACAGTTTGAACGAGGGATGTAAAAACATACCGGTATGTAAGGAATGCTGGAAATGCAAAGTTGCAGAGCAGTGCCTGGTATGTCCGGCAAAGCTGAAAGGCGAAACCGGCCGCTATGACCGGCCTGCTGAATATCTTTGTAAAATAGCCCATTTATCAAAGGAAACTTTTTCAGATCTATAAAAGTGGGAAAAAAGTAGATTTTATGTTTAGTGCTGATGTATTTACTGGGAGGTCACTATATGAAAGCTTATACCAAACCGACTATCGAGTTCATCGAACTGAAGCCGGAGGAAAGACTGGCGTGTGAATCCGGCGGAAGTACCGGCTGCTGTAGTGGTGGTAAACCACATGGTTTTTCAGGCTGTATGTGCGACCGTCACTACGCGTGGGGATATTCCTGCATGCCAAAGCACATTATCCTTTGGTTCTGCAGATAATACTACCCTGAGCTTCCGGAGGTACTAAAGATAAATGCTGCAGTATGAAATTGCAGGCCTTAAAATCGGAATCATACATAACAACACCAGCAGCTTCAAAAGACTGAAGTCTTTTGAGAAGTATTTCAACGAAAAACCGGACATCGAAGTAAAGTTTCGTGCCTCCGGTTATTTTGCTGCCCCGAAATATTCTGCGCTTGAAAACGATGGAATATCATGGTATGTGGAACATACAAACGAAATGACTGTCACGTATGTTTTCCTCAAGGAGACCGGAAGAACGGAATATGTAATCGAAGCCAGATCCGGGTGGTCGAATATAACGATACTTTACCCTGAAGGAACAAATGCCGAAAAGGCATTCTGTTATTTTCTGGGTAGTTATATTATCAGTAACAAAATAATCGGACACGGGGGATTTGTACTCCATGCATCCTCCCTATCCTACGCCGGTAAGGGAATTGCCTTTACGGCTCCTTCAGGCACGGGAAAATCGACGCATACCGCCATGTGGAAAAAATATTACAAAGCGGTTATTATAAACGACGATTGTCCGATAATCAAATTGGAGAACGATAGCGCCTCTATTTACGGTACCCCCTGGAGCGGGGCTAAAAACAAGGCGGCGCCTTTAAGTTCGCCCCTGTCGATGATCGTGTTTCTGGAACAGGCAAATAAAAATTCAATAAAGGAATTGACAAAGGAGGAAGCCATTCCCCTTCTGCTCCCCAGAATTTTTTTGCCCTACCAGAACCCGGCACTTATGGATGCCGTTTTGGAAAGTGTTGAGAAAATAATTGAAATGGTACCGAAATATCTGTTAAGATGCAGGCCTAATCGTGAAGCAACGGAGCTGGTACGTAAATGCATAAGGTAAAAAGCATAAAATCTGCCGAGCTATTCCCGGCAATCAGCGAGCTTTTGCAGAACAACCGGAAAGTACGTCTGGCTGTGACCGGAGACAGTATGATGCCGTTTCTCAGGGAGAATACCGACAGTGTGGAATTATCAGCCGCCGATTTCACTGATCTGCATTTCGGACAAATAATTTTAATAAAGCGTGAAAACGGGCAATACATCCTTCACCGTCTCGTACGAAAAAGGGAGGATTGTTTTTATATTGCGGGCGACGCCCAGCTCTGGACAGAAGGCCCGTTGTTTCCGGAACAATTGGTTGCCGTCGTAACCAATGTATGGAGAGGGGAAAAGTCAATTCCGCCTATAAGCATCCTTTGGAGAACGCTTTCTTTGATATGGTGGCTTAGGTTGCCCGCAAGATATATACTGTCCAAACCTTACAGACTCTTAAAAAAGCTGTACGGTGCTGTCCGGGGAAGGTGATATTATTTTCAACAAATTCATCAAATATACAAGGTGGATAGGAAGTCAGTCAAAGTCCTCCTTCATGCCTCTTCTGCTATTGATCATATTTAGCGTAATATCTTCACTTACAGCAGTTTTTGTTGCCCTGGAATCAAAAAAGCTTTTCGATTCGGCACAGTACGGCAAAATTGATCTGCTGATACAATCAGGCCTTGCCATTATTGGGATAGTGCTGTTACAAACCATACTTCAGTCTGCGATGTCGGTATATTCCTCAAAGATTTCGGTCTCTTTGTCAAACCTGCTAAGGCAGAAGCTTTTCGAAAAGCTTTCGAAGTCCCAATGGCTTGATTTTGCCAAATATCACAGCGGAGATTTGCTGACACGCATGACAAGTGATATCGATACTGTAGTAAATGGCGTCACCTCTGTCATTCCGGGTATGATTTCCCTGTTTTTTTCGTTATGCGCTTCAATAGCGGTTTTGTTGGCGTTCGATCCCCTGCTCGCCCTTTTTGCTTTTATATTAGGGCCTGTATCCATCATATTCACAAGGCTTTTCAGCAAAAAGCTCTCAGAATACCATCTCAGAATCCAGGAGACCGAGAGCAAAATAAGAGGCTTCATTCAGGAATGCTTGAAAAACATGCCCATAGTTAAAGCTTTCAGTATGGAAAGTGAAAACAACTCCGTGTTGTCAGGCTTTCAAAGGCAAAAGCTTGGCTGGGTTATAAAGAGGAGCAGGATCAATGCGGTATCTTCGGCAATACTGGCGTTGGGTTACTGGCTGGGATTCCTGCTTGCCGTATTATGGGGGTCCGTACAGCTGGCAAACGGTAAGGTCACTTTTGGAACCATAACGGTTTATCTCCAGTTGGTGGGAGAGATACAGGGGCCTTTCATAGGGCTCGCCTATTCCATTCCGCAGATCATCGTCATGTACGCATCCGCAGGAAGGCTTATAAAGCTTTATGATCTCGAGGAGGAAAACTTTAAAGGGGAAAAGCTCGGGTGGAGCTCCGCCGGAATTCATGCAGACGGGTTGGATTTCAAATATGACGAGGAAACCTTTATTATGAAAAATGCTAGCTTCGATATAAAGCCCGGGGAATTCACAGCAGTGATCGGAGCGTCCGGAGAAGGCAAAACCACCTTTATAAGATTAATTTTATCGCTGTTGAGACCTTCCAAAGGCACATTGTATTTCTTTAATCCGGATACGCACGAAAAAGCCGACGCCGACACTGTCACGCGTTCACTGGCCTCCTACGTTCCGCAGGGCAATACGCTGTTTTCGGGAACTATCGCTGAGAACGTAATGGTGGGTAACAAGGCAGCAAGCAGCGCCGAAATGGTCAAAGCCCTTAAAGATGCATGCATTTGGGATTTTATAGACAGTTTGCCAGATAAGGCCGATACCGTTCTGGGAGAAAACGGCTACGGATTGTCGGAAGGTCAGGCACAGAGGATCGCAATAGCACGTGCGCTGATAAGCAAAAAACCGGTGCTCATCCTGGATGAAGCGACATCGGCGCTGGACTCCGAAACGGAATTGGAAGTGTTGAGATCGATCGCTAACATCAAGCCTCTGCCTACGTGCATTATAATAACACACCGCAAAGCGGCTCTCGATTTCTGCAGCCGGGTCCTCAAAATCGAGAATGGCTGCATCAGCGAGTAGAAGCCGGGACACTTGGCGTGAACAGTTCTTCTGCATTATGTACGAATAATTTGTCCGCTTTTTGCGTGCCAATCCATTTTTTAACCTTTCTATATGCTTTTACATACCACTTCGAATAACCTGCGAGATCATGCGCATCTGAAGCAACAAAAGAAGCTTTGCCCGAGGTTATGATCCTTTTGGCAAACCTTTTTGCCCCTCGCCCGTTTGCCCCTATGATACTTCCGGCGTCTACCTGCATAAGACAGCCCATATCGGCGATTTCTAAAAAAAGCTGCTTGTTCCCTGCCAGACGGCGGCATCTCTCAGGATGTGCGATTACTGGTATGAAATCCTTCAACTGCAGATTATATAATAGCTCCAGCGTATAAGAAGGCACCCTGTCATGCGGCAATTCGAGCAGCAGATACCTGGAGCCGCCCAGGGTAAGGTCGGAATAATCCTCCGGCATCTGCGCGGAATAATGCCTTATTTTTATTTCATAACCCTTTAAAAAAGCAATATTTAGGCGTAACGCTTTTTCACGCACAATTTCGAAATTCTTATCGATCGTACCGTTTCTGTGAAGCTCTTCTGAATAATGCGGAGTGGCAATGATCGTCCTTAAGCCAGCCTTTTTCGCTTCCTCCAGAATCTCTGCGGCCAGTTCAGCCGTCTGCGGTCCATCATCAACGCCGGGTATGATATGACTATGAATGTCGATCATATCCTGTCCTTTCTTAATGAGCGATGTCCTTTGACTTTCCGTACTTCTTCGAGCTCTTCCTGTAGTGGTAATTATAATCGTAATAATAGTAATCTCCGAATTCCTTTTTGGGTATCTTGTTCAAAACTACGCCTATGATCCTGGCATTGGCTTTTTCCAGCTGCTCCTTCACTTTAAGAGCCTTCCTGTAATCTATCGTGTTGTACTTAACAAGCATGATGGTCCCATCGGCCGCGGCTGCGATAATCGCGGCGTCGATCATGGATCCGAGAGGAGGCGTATCTATAATTACATAATCGTACCTTTCCTTCAGCTTCTCCAATAGTTCCAGAAATCTTGACGTACCAAGCAGTTCAGCGGGATTCGGCGGCTTGGGCCCGCACACTATCATATGCAGGTTGTCTATGTTTGTTTCACTTATTACGTCGTCAAGCTCGGCCATACCGGAAAGGTAATTGGAAAGGCCGGCATTGTATCTCGATGCAATTTTCTTGTACTGCCTCGGCTTCCTTATATCCGCATCGATGTATATCACCTTTTTATTGGCGCTCGCAATGGAAATCGAAATATTGATGGTGGTCATCGTTTTGCCCTCGTGAGGTATGCAGCTGGTAACGCAGAGCGTCTTTATCTGTTTTTCAGCGCTGCAAAACTGGATGTTAGTCCTTAGAGTTCTTAAAGCTTCTTCAACCGGCTCGCTTATATTGTTCGTAAGGTTTATTTTACCGTTCATTTTTTTCTCCCCTTATTCGTAGCATCTACTGGTATGCTGCCTAAAACATTGAGTCCCAGATGAGTCTCCACATCCTCGGAGGTCTTTATTTTCGTATTAAGAAACTCCAACAGCAATATAATGCCAACTGCAAATACAATCGCCACAAAGCCGGCCAGAGCAATGTTCTTCTTTTTCTCAGGCGCTATGGGGAATTTTGGCACTTCAGCCTTGTCAATAATATCCACATTCTCGATTTTGTAGAGGTCTACTATTTCCTGGGAGAACACCTTTGCCACTATGTCGGCGATCTTTGCCGCTTCAACAGGGTCTGTGTCCACAATGGATATGTCTATGATCCTCGTTTCGTTTACGGAGCTTATGGAAATCATATTACTCAGGTCTTCTTCTGTTATTTCCGGGTTGTTGAGTTCCTTTACGACCGCGGTGGTCACACGCTTGCTGCTGATTATTGCGGAATATTCGCTGATAAGCGTCTGCCCCGCTATTATGTCTTCAAAGCTCATATTATTGGCAGCCGTATCAGTATTATCAGTATTGGCGGCGCCGTTCGTAAGACCGGTTATCAGCAGTGTCGTATCAGCCTGGTAAATTGGAACGAATACGAAGAAATTCAAATACCCCGCGATGATGCCTACTACAACAGGAAGAGTTATAACAAACCAGAGTCTTTTCATGATGACATCGAAGTATTTCTTTATTTCCATATGAAGCCCCTTTATTCAAAGAATATATTTTCTCATATTATTTTACATTATACAGCATTTTAGTTATATAATCCACCATTACAGTTAATATAGTTAACCAACAAAAAAAGGATACCGTTCGAAACATTTGTTTAGTCTGAACGGTATCGCCTAAAATCGATGTTTGGAATATTCACTGACGAAACGGGTTTACACTATCTTTGCCCCCAGCTTAAGCCCTCCGATAAGGTGGTAGTGCAGGTGGAATACCGTCTGACCGGCATCGGGACCACAGTTATTGATCAAACGGTAGCCATTTTCCGCGACGCCCAGCTTTTCAGCGATCTTCCTGGCGGCCAAATGGATATCGGCCACTATCGCAGCGTTTTCGGGCGTAAGCGCATTCACGTTCGCTATGTGGACTTTTGGAATAATAACCACATGTACCGGAGCAACGGGATTGATATCGTTGAAAGCCATTACCCTGTCGTCTTCATAAACCACTGTCGACGGAATTTTCCTGTCAATTATCATGCAAAAGATACAGTCTTCCATATTTAATCCTTCCTTCTTTTTAAGAACCGTCCCTGCGTTTCACTTATTTAATCTGTGCCTTTATTGCCTCAAGTGCGCTGCTCAGCGCATCGCCGATCTTTTCCGCATCCTTGCCGCCGGCCTGAGCCATGTCCGGTCGCCCGCCGCCTCCGCCGCCTGCTGCCTTTGCAGCCTCTCGTACCACGTTTCCGCAGTGTGCTCCGCGATCAACCGCATCCTTCGTCGCCATTGCGACAAAGTTCACCTTCCCGCCCGATGCGGACGCCAGAACTACGATTCCCGAGCCCAACTTGCTGCGAAGCGTTTCGCAGGTATTTCTGAGAGCTTCGGGGTCGAGTTGGTCGAAGCGTGCGGCAACAGCCTTAATGCCGTTTATATCAACTGCCTTTGAAAGCACTTCGTCAAAGGAACCGCTTACAAGTTTATCCTTAAGCTGCTCGATCTCCTTCTGGGCAGCCTTCAGCTCGGCGCTCATGATCTCAACCTTGCGCTGGCTGTCCTGCGGAGTGGATTTGAGCGTGCCGGCTATCCCGTTCAGCTGGTCTTCCTTCTCGCTGTAATATTCCAACGCATTCCGTCCCGTTAGCGCTTCAATCCTTCTAACGCCGGCAGCAACGCCGCTCTCACCCAATATCTTTACCAGGCCCGCCTGCGAGGTATATCCGAGGTGGGTTCCTCCGCAAAGCTCCATACTGTAATCTCCGGCCTTTACGACGCGTACCACGTTACCGTATTTTTCACCGAACAGAGCCATTGCTCCGAGTTTTTTCGCTTCGTCCACAGGCATTTCCTGAACGGTCACCGTCAGGTTTTCAAGTATTTTTCCATTCACTTCGTCTTCTACCCTTTTAATCTCATCACTTGTCATGGGCGAGAAGTGATGGAAGTCGAAACGGAGCCTGTTGGGATCTACGGCAGAACCGGCCTGCGTTACATGTTCTCCGAGAACGTTCCTCAAAGCCTTCTGCAGCAGATGGGTTGTAGTATGGTTTCTCGCAGTTGCAAGTCTTTTCCCGGCGTCTATCTCCGCAGTCGCGGCAGAGCCATTTTCAACAATGCCGTCTTCTACTGTGCCTGTATGCAGGTAAATACCTTCGGCAGTCTTCCTGCAGTCCTTTACCTCTATCGAGCCGGTTTTTGTTCTGATGACGCCCGTGTCGGCGGCCTGACCGCCGCTTTCGGCATAGAAGGGCGTCCGATCGAGTATTACAGTGACTTCATCGTCCTGCTGCGCATTTTCGGTAAGTTCTCCATCTTTTATGATATACAGTATCCTGGCGTCGCTCAGGGTACATTCATAACCGGTGAACACTGTTTTATTACTTCTATCTATACCTGCTGCAAGGCCCTGTGCCCAAGCGGAAGTCTCCCTGCTTTTAAGAGCCTCACGCGCCTTTTTCTTCTGCTCGCCCATTTCGGCTCTGAAACCTTCTTCATCGATCCTGAGCCCGACTTCTTCCGCGATCTCCCTTGTGAGATCGAACGGGAAGCCGTAGGTGTCGTGCAGCTTGAATACCATGCTGCCGGGCAGTACCGTACCGTTCGACGACTTTATCTCTTCAATGAATTCGTTGAGAATTGAAAGTCCCTGGTCTATAGTTACGGCAAAGCGCTCTTCTTCTATCTTGATAACCTTGCAGATATAATCCCCTTTTTCCGCCAGCTCGGGATATGCTTCCCGGGATTCCCTTATTACTATTTTTGCTATATCATAAAGGAAAGCCTCCTTGATCCCGATCAGCCTGCCATGCCTCGCAGCCCTTCTCAAAAGCCTCCTCAGCACATACCCCCTGCCCTCGTTCGACGGAAGTATGCCATCGGACACCATCATCGTAGTACTGCGAATATGGTCAGTTATTACACGTATGGAAACGTCGGTCTTGTCTGAACTGCCGTATATTACGCCGGCTTTGCCGCAGACATAATCGAGTATGTTCCTGATCGTATCGACCTCAAACAGATTGTTGACGTCCTGCATTATGACCGCGAGGCGTTCCAGGCCCATACCCGTATCTATGTTTTTCTTTTTAAGCTTGGAGTAAGTGCCGTCTTCTTCCTTGTTAAACTGTGTGAACACCAGATTCCAGAATTCGATATAGCGGTCGCAGTCGCAGCCCACCTTGCAATCCGGCTTACCGCAGCCCTTATCGGCTCCCCTGTCGAAATGTATTTCAGAACAGGGTCCGCAGGGACCCGTACCATGTTCCCAGAAATTATCGGCCTTTCCCATCCTGACTATTCTGTCCGCCGGAAGGCCAACATCATTCCTCCATATTTCAAACGCTTCGTCGTCGTCCTCATATATTGTAACGTAAAGTCTGTCTACCGGTATTTCCAGATCTTTCGTCACAAACTCCCATGCCCAGGGGATGGCCTCTTTTTTAAAATAATCTCCGAATGAGAAATTTCCCAGCATTTCAAAAAAGGTCCCGTGTCTCGCCGTTTTTCCGACATTCTCGATATCCGGCGTCCTTATGCACTTCTGGCAGGTCGTAACCCTATGGCGCGGAGGTTCCTCGGCGCCCGTGAAATACGGCTTTAAGGGCGTCATTCCGGCGTTGATCAGCAATATGCTGGGGTCATTGCGGGGAACCAGAGGGAAACTTGGCAAACGTAAATGTCCCTTATCTTCAAAAAATTTGAGATAGCGTTCCCTGATTTCATTCAGTCCGAGTTTTTTCATCGTTTCATCCCCATATTAAGCGTAAATTTATTAATGATTTCTTAAATAATATTATATAAGAAGCCATAAAGTGTCAAGGAATCTTCAATACTCTCTGTTCGAGCTCCGCATTGACGATGAGCCTGTGAGACGCAACATATATAGGCGTGCAGGTGACCAGGGTGATGATGTTTTCATCCGCGCCGCCCTGGAGTACGGACACGTCGTCCGGCGTTACGACGCTTATCTTTGAGACCTTGTAAGTAAGATCTTCCTTTTTTGTTGTGATAATTATCTCATCACCCACGACGAGTTCATTGAGCCTGTTGAAAAATTTGCCGAAGGTGTAGCTCCTGTGGCCTGCGATCACGCAGTTCCCGGGCTGCCCGATAGATGCGGTCCCCGGTATGTGGCCTACCGCCCTGCTCAGGTTGTATGACTTGACGCCTTCGACTATCGGGGCCTTTACCTTTATCTTTTTAATTTGCATTATGCCGAGAACAGTCTGATGAGTCGTTTTTTTTGCAGCTCCGGCCTGTGTGCCCGCCTGTTCCGTATCCGCGGCCGCCGCTTCACCGGATAATGCTCCCGCCGATGTATTCGTTGAGGCGCTTTCGCTGCTAAACGCATCCTGCAATTGCGAATAAGCTTCTTCAGGATCTGTTTCCGGAGACATAACACCATCCGGCGCATCCATGCTGTTCAACCATTCGGACATCATCCGGTCTTCCTGGTATTTCGTATATATCTGCCCCACAACAGGGATCAAGACCACTAATATACCTGCAATCAACAGGATCAAGGAAATTTTCTTCATTTTTTCCCCCGTACTTTTAACAAGTTAAACACTTTTGCTGATATATCCCCACACAGTAACAAAAAAGGATACCCGACCTCTATCAGGAATCCTTTTTTACTATGTATCTTACTCCGTTTGAATATTTATCAGCTCTTTGTCGTCTTTTTCAATGAAATGAAAAGCGCTGCCGCTATCATCAATCCGCCTGCTGCATAGAAGGTTTCTGCAGGTACTCCGCCGGTTTTGGGAAGTATATCGTCCTTTATGTCAGTCGTCTTGGCTGCGCCGCCGGGTAACTCCGGATCAAATATCTGTACTTCCGGCGGATTGTATGTTTCATTATCTACGTTCTGAGCCGGTGCGCCGGGTACAGGCTGATCGGGAATCGTCGTTCCGCCCTGCGCAGCATAAACAGCGCCGCTGATCATAACAACCATTATTAATGTCAGGATAACCGTAAATATCTTTTTCATAAAAATCCCCCTTATACTACTATTCAACATTATAAACAATATGTAAGAATTTTGCAACAAAAATCCGAAAATATATTATTCAATCCTCTGAAAATACTTCAGAAAGCCTTGTTTCTGCATCTTTCAGGCATTTCGACAAATTTTCGCCGGGTACGTATTCCGATATGGCCTCCTCCGAATTGATTTCATTGGGCATATCGATTGCTGATCTTTTAAGATACGGATCATTGCTTATTCCAATACACTTCGAAAGAAGCTCCTCCGCTTTTTTAGCATCACCGTCTGCCATATAATAATCTGCGGCGGCGAGATAGCTTTTCGCCAGAAGCTCGTAGTTTTCCGCGTAGTACTTCTGATTCGTCACCAGTTCCTGCGAGTACTTCAACGCTTCAAGCGGCATACCGGAATCAAGGTATATGCGCACCAGCGTATTCATGTACGCCGGATAATGCTTTGCCCCGGCAACGCTTTTTTCTGCCGCGGCCCGTGCCTTTTCAAGCCATGACTCTCTTGCAGCTTCTTCGCCGTTCCTGTTCGCGAAATAGCGGTACAGCTTTGCCAGTTCAAAGCTGTATTCGGTATTAGCCGCATCCAGCCTGCCGGCCTCTTCATAATAGGCCAGGGACAGACGATATTCTTTTTCCTGCCCATAATCGAAGGCAAGCTGGGCATTCCTGGCCGCCGTAAAATACAATGCATTGATGGTCAAAAGCGCCGAGCACACGATCGTCAGAACAGTAACGGCATATCTGCCGACCGTTGCGTCAGTTGATCTGCCATGCTTTTCACCGGCGGCTGTAGCCGCCGTTGTACTGCTCTTAGCTGATATGCCTACCGCCGCCGCGGTGATCATTGACCACAACAGAAGCTGCAGGGAAGCATACGAAAGGTCGAAATCGCAGGCAGAATGACCTGCGAGCGCAATCAGTGCGCAGAGCAGCCCTGCGCAATAGGTCTTTAGCTTCGAGTCAACTGAGCGGGCATAAAAACGTATTGCATTCCATAGCGATACCAGTACGAGAGCAGTGAAAGATATAAATCCGAATATTCCGCTTTCCAAAAACACCTGCAGATAATTATTATGGACAAATACCGCAGTATAGAAAAAATCCTGAACACTTTGGTAAATGGCCTTCCAACCGCCGCCTCCGACGCCGAACAGCCAGTTCTGCGGTATCAGCTTCAAAGCATCCTTGTTATATTCGATACGATATAAAACGTTTTTTTCAAAAAAACCCTGCTTCAAAAGGCTGGTCATCCTATAAATAATATAAGGAGGCACGATCTTGATAAGTCTTTCCCTGAACGCTATGGCGAATCCGAAAGCAATTACTGCGGCCGCAGCAAAAACATAGCCGGTACCTTTTGGCGAGGTGTATTCCTTGTCTTTCGTCATCAGCCTGAAAATGAAATTGACCAGCAGCGACAATACTGCAGCTGAAAAAAACAACGCCGACAGCCATAACACAGTACCGGAGAGGTCGCCGATGCCCGCGCTTTTATTAAAGCCTTTTATGATTGCGAAGACAGGCGCCAGCATGCAAATGAAGCCGATGCCTCCCCTGATCCTGTGCCCGTGAGGCTGGAGCAGCAGTAATAATACAATGACAGCCACCCCTACAAGATAACCGCCCCTTGAGCCCGTCATAAAAAGAGCGAACAGCGTAACGCTTCCCATGCCTGCAAAAACAGACTTCAGCAGTATGCTGCCTACGGCGTCCGTGAGCGTTATTGCAAAGAGCAGACATATCACAAAATATACTGCCGCCGTATTTGCATACTGAAATGTGGAACCGATTCTGCCATAAGCAGTGGTAACTTCCCATATCCGGTACCCGGAAAGTCCTGTAAGGCCCACGGCAGAACAGACAAATCCGACAATAACCGCAGGGATCATCAGCCATTTCATGAAAGCTTCCTTATTGTCGTAGAAAAAGTCGTACAAAACAAGGCTGGTTACGGCCAATTCCAGATATAACAGGACAGTATCGAGGTTTTCTCTTGGGTTCAAAGCTTTGACGAAACTCAATGCAGACGAACAGACCAAAATAACTCCACATAATGCAAGAAATTTATTGATATGCACAGGCTCGTTTTTCAGCAGCTTGAATGTGAAATACATGACGGAAAGCAGCGCCAGTCCCGCAAGAAACGCATATGTATCGTAGCTGAAATAAAGACCGCGGAAAAGCGATGAAATGGAAATCAGGGCTAAAATCCCTGAAATTATGGCCTTTTTCATTTTAAACCTACCCAATTATTAATAAGCATGTCAGAATTATGTTAATAAAGCTGTAACAATTTGTCAAGACAGCAGAACAATATTTATCCAGTCGCTACTTCAGCAAACCAAGTTCGCGGAGCAGCCTGCTGCGGCTTTCGGATATCGAGGCGGGCTCTGCTGAAGTAAATGCCGCAGTTTTTTCAAAAATATCGATGTCCCTTCGCACCATACCGTAAAAGAACCGGTGGACCCATGCAAATGGAAGCAACAGCCGGTTTTTCTTAGCATAAAGATATCTTTTATTGAGTCGCTCCGCCCTGGGAAACAAAAATTTTACATATAGCAGTACCCTTTCCATGAAAGTACCCGGTTCCTTCCCCCCTGAGTAGTACAGCATCCGGTTGGCCGCAATACGCTTATTACTGCTCTTTCCAAAGACCCCGCCGTTGAAGATATCCTCAACGATGCTTTTCATGAGGGACAGGTCCGAAGCATCGGATTGCAATCCTTTATGAAGTTCCAGGCCAAACAGCAGGCGGCACAGCTGGAACAATGCTTCGGCAAAAAGCTCGATCTGCAAGGAGGATGTCTTAATATGAAACTCTTCCCAATCTATTGCGCTTTCGTTAGCCTCCGTATACAGGACAAAATCGCAAAGCTGCCTCAGGCCGAAACCTCCGTCGATCATGTGGGACGCCATATGGATCACCTGATAAACTTCCATATCCACGGGGTTCGGAGATAATACCTGCACACCGCCGACTGTCGAAGGCTCTGTGTTTTTCCAAACCTGCTCCTCAAAAGCTTCATAGTTTTTGAACTGGCCGGCCGGCGCCAGTGTCCTGTGCAGTTCTATCATCGGCATAACTGCATGGGAAAATGTCACATGCTTATCTACGTCAAGAATTTGAGTATATCCCGCCTCTGTCAAAATCCTGCCGGCTTTGGCCATATCGCAGGCTTTTACCAGGAGATCGTAATCGGACATGGTCCTAAGACCCGGCTCCGGATACAGAGCTCTTAAAACAAGCCCCTTGAGAGGTATTGCCTGTATACCATTGTCTACAAAGCGGCTAAGTACACTACCGACCGCTATGTAATCGCGCTCCTGCTCCGCCCCATTTCCAAGCGTCACGGTACGCAATTTTTCGAGCATTTCCCCAGGAATACCAAGCCTGCTTTTATTTGCAGCCAAAGGCCCATAAATAAGCGTAATTATATCCTGTTCGGAAGCAATTCTGATTAATGCCTGCCAGTCGACTTCAGCGCCATTTTCAACAGAAAAAGGCTTATTACGGATACCCGCCGATAATAAACCAATCAGTAACTTTTGATTTTTGTCCAGCAATTCGAACATAAAACGCTTCTTTACCCCTGATCCAGGCCGGTCAGCAGGCCCTGGCTTACTTTATCTATATCATTCTCAGTAATATATGGATGCATCGGCAGTGATAGTACAGTGTCGCAGAGCTTATCAGTTACGACATAATCCTTTTCATCGAGCTCCAATCCGCTGAATGCCGCCTGCCTGTGCATGGGCTTCAGATAATAGATCATGCTCGGAATGCCTTGCTCCTTGAGCTTCAGCTGCAAACCGTCACGCTGATTCCTATCCTTTAGCTTGATTGTGTACTGAGCAAAGCTGGACCTGAAGCCGTCAGGAATGACAGGCGTCTCAACGGCACTGCCAAGCCTTTTTTCATATTCACTGAAAACCCTGTTCACATCGTCGAGCTCGTGCTCCGCAAACGCAGTCAGCTTGACGTCAAGCACAGCCGCCTGTATCGTATCGAGCCTCGAATTGAGGCCGATCCTGATATTATCGTACTTGTTTACGCCTTTTCCGTGGACTTTAAATGAATTCAACAGCTGCGCCAGCCCGTCGTCATTCGTGAATATCGCTCCCCCGTCCCCATAGCAGCCCAATGGCTTTGCCGGGAAGAACGAAGTCGTAGCCGCATCCCCGAAGCTGCAGGCCATCCTGCCTTCTATACTGCCGCCGAAGCCCTGCGCACCATCCTCCAGTACAAAAAGGCCGTACTTCCGTGCAAGCTTTTGTATCTCGAAGTGATCCGCGGGGAGTCCGAACAAATCTACGGGAATTATGACCTTCGGTTTGAGTTTGCCTTCCTGCAACACCTTTTGGATGGCAGTCTCGAGTTTGACGGTATCGATGTTGAACGTTTCCCGGTCGACATCTACGAAAACCGGCGTTGCTCCCCTGAATGCAACTATCTCTCCCGTGGAAAAGAACGTGAAATCGGGAACGAACACAGCGTCGCCTTCCGTTATATTCCAGGCCATCATTACCAGCGTCATGGCGTCCGTGCCGTTCGCACAGGAAATACAGTGCCTGACTCCAACGTACTCCGCCAATCTTTCCTCCAGGACTTTCACTTCCGCGCCGCCGATAAAATCGGCTTTATCCAGTACCTTTTGAATGGCTGAATCTATTTCGCTTTTATATCTTCCGTACTGTGCCTTCAAATCTCTGAATTCCATAAAGTCACTCTCCAATACGGCCCTGTTACATTATTCTACGCATGTTTACCGAATCTGCCCTTAAAGTCCAGCGTGCTGCAGGCTTTCAAGGGCAGCTTAACGCTTCCGCCCTCCGCCGCCGATTTGTATATGGCCAGCACCAGTTCAAGGGCACGCCTGCCGTCTTCTGCGGTGACGTAGGGCTCCCTGCCGGTCTTAACGGCGTCTATGACATCTGCATACAACGGACTGTGACCGAACCCGTAAACATTCGGAGGATTCTCATTATATTTTCGTTTAATCTCCTCCGGATCCTCGGTATCATTAGCGAAACGCCATTCCTCGATGATATTGACGGATTTGCCGCCTGCCTTTACAGTACCTTTTTCGCCGAAAAGGTAAAGCGTTTCCTCCAGATTGCCCGGATAGACGTCCGTAGTTCCCTCGATTACGCCGTAGCTGCCGTTTGCAAACCGCACAAGAGCTATACCGAGATCTTCGGCGTCGATATAATCATGCGCCAGTCTGTCGGTGATACCCACGACTTCGGTTATCTCACTTCCCATCATCCAGCGAAGAAGGTCGATGTTATGGATGCACTGGTTCATAAGCGCGCCGCCGTCCTGCTCCCAGGTCCCTCTCCACGGAGCCTGCCTGTAATAGTCCTCTCCCCTGTTCCATCTTATATGCGCCGTCCCGTAAAGCATCCGGCCAAATCTGTTTTCTTCGACTGCCTCGCGTATCTTCTGAATGGATTTGTTGAACCTGTTCTGATGGCAGGTGCTAACCTTTACCTTTTTCTCCGCGGCTTTTTCAATAATTTTGTCAGCTTCGGCCAGCGACAGGGCGATGGGCTTTTCGATGATGATATTACAGCCGGCTTCTATGCAGTCGAGCGCAATCCGTCCGTGCCTCCCGCTTTCGGTACATATGGCTGCGAGCTCGGGCTTCTCCTTCGACAGCATTTCCTTGTAGTCGGTATATTTTCTCACATTTCCAGGGAGGTTGAATTTCGCGGCAATATTGTCCATTTGGGATGCTTCGACATCACATAGCGCCGTTATATCCAGATCATTATCCAAGGCTGCCGCAACATGGTTCGGAGATATCCTGCCGCAGCCGATCAATACATATTTAAGACTCAAAGCGATTCCTCCTGCATTAATTCTATAGTAACTCTATGTTGCCCCTATTTGCTAGGCTTTTCATGACATTTTTGGTGTCAAATATTATTTTTGCATGCTTCTGAACGTAAGAATAATCGATATTGGTATGCGCAGCAGTTATAATTACAAGATCCGCACTTGTAATCAATTGCGCCGTCAGCTCGGGTTCACCCTTGCGGATCTGCCCGTGTTCGCGGTATTCGGGTATATACGGGTCGAAGTAGACAACGTCAGCCCCCTCGTATTTAAGACCGTCGATCACCTTTATCGCGGGGCTTTCTCGGTAATCGTCTATATCCTGCTTGTACGCCACCCCGAGAACCAATATCTTCGAGCCGTTCAAGGCTTTTTTGAAACGGTTCAGTATCTTGCTGGCTCTTTCAACACAGTAATCCGGCATATTGTCATTTATCATCATGGACGATTCTATCATTGATGTGTGAAACCCGTATTCACGGGCTTTCCACGAAAGGTAATAGGGATCGAGCGGTATGCAGTGACCTCCGAGTCCCGGTCCGGGATAAAACGCCTGAAAGCCATAAGGCTTTGATTTTGCGGCTTCAATCACTTCCCAGAAATTGATGCCCATCTTGTTACAAAGCATTGCAAGTTCATTAACGAGACCGATGTTTACATTGCGGTAGGTATTTTCCAGTATCTTCTCCATTTCGGCTATAGCCGGAGACGATACCTTGTGGATCGGCGCCTGAAGGACGCTTTCGTACAACGCAGCCGCTATATCGGTGCATTCAGGCGTCATTCCACCCACGACCTTGGGTGTATTCTTTGTTTTATATATGAGGTTGCCCGGATCGACACGCTCCGGTGAAAAAGCCAGATAGAAGTCTTCGCCGCACTTTAAGCCGGAGGATTCGAATATCGGCTTCAGCAGCTCTTCCGTTGTTCCTGGGTAAGTCGTAGATTCAAGTACTATCAGCATATCCTTGTGCATATAAGGCACGATGCTCTCCGCAGATGACTTGACATAGCTTATATCCGGCTGTTGGTGCTCGTCAAGCGGCGTGGGCACGCAAATACATATACAGTCCGCCTGCGCCACCCTTCCGAAGTCCGAGGTCGCAGCAAGCACGCCTGATTTGACAATGGCTTCAAGGTCCTCATTCACCACATCTCCGATGTAGTTCTTTCCCGCGTTGACCATCTCGACTTTGGATACCTGGACGTCAAAACCGATCGTCTTGTAGCCGGCCTTCGCCTTCTCAACGGCTAGCGGAAGCCCCACATAGCCTAGGCCTACGACTCCAAGTATAGCGGTTTTGGTCAGAAGCTTCTGTTTCAAGTTGCTCATGGACGTACCTCCTGGCTACCGAATCCACATCATGTATGTGGTATGTTAAGCTGCTTATTAAGGCGCCACATTATATTTCGTATATATTTAAAAAATAGGTTAGTGCAAATTAGTATTTTCTTCAAACAATCTATTGGTTCAGCATGTCCAATTATTTTTAAGACTTCTCGGAATACCTTATTCGTCCGGATAGTTCCTACTTTCAGCTTTTATCAGATAATTAAAGTGATGTTGTTTATAACATCTCCTTATAAAATATTATTCTTTCTATTGAAAGACGGTGTCGTTTGTAGTATCATAGAAAACAGGTGCAATATTCCCCATATAAGGAGTAATATGCCTATGAAGAAATTATCTCAATCCTTGTTAGCTAGTGTAGTTAAAAGACAACGAAACAGCAAATCCATAACTCAGGAAAAACTCTGTTTGCTCACCGGTATCAATCGAACGATGATCGGCAGGATTGAAAGGGAAGATTATATCCCTACAATTCCGCAGCTTGAGGCTCTGTCCAAGGTTCTGGATTTCGATATCAGCGAGGTGTTTTTCGAAGAGAAAAGATATAAAGAAGTAAAACCCATCCCGAAAAATATAGCTGTAGCAGGTTTAGGGTATGTCGGTCTTTCTCTTGCCGTTCTGCTCTCCCAGCACAATAAAGTTACCGCGGTAGATGTTGTAAAAGAGAAAATCGATAAAGTTAATAATAAAGTAAGTCCAATCCAAGATAAGGAAATCATGGAGTACCTTACGACAAGAAGCCTGAATCTTAAAGCCACTCTGGATGCCGCTGAGGCATATAGTGCCGCTGATTATGTCATTATAGCTGTTCCTACCAACTATGATCCGAAAAATAACTTTTTTGATACATCCGCCGTCGAGAGTGTAATAGAAACAGTTCTGTCTGTTAACAAACGGGCCGCCATTGTAATAAAGTCCACTATCCCTGTCGGATATACAGCATACGCAAGAGAAAAATTTAAAACAAAGAACATCATTTTTTCTCCGGAATTCTTACGCGAGTCTTGCGCCTTGTATGATAATCTTTACCCTTCCCGTATTATTGTAGGAACTGACGAAGGGGACCAAGCGCTGGTAAAAGCCGCTGAGGAATTCGCGGTATTATTGCAGTCCGGGGCAATAAAAGAAAGGATTCCCATACTTATCATGGGCTTCACCGAGGCAGAAGCTGTAAAACTATTTTCCAATACATACCTTGCACTCCGTGTTTCCTATTTCAATGAACTGGACACCTATTCCGAGATTAAAGGTCTAAATTCAAAGTCAATCATTGATGGCGTTTGTCTTGACCCCAGAATTCAGGATACGTATAATAACCCTTCCTTTGGCTATGGCGGTTATTGCCTTCCCAAGGATACAAAGCAGCTCCTGGCCAACTATAAGGATGTACCTCAGAACCTGATCCAAGCTATCGTGGAAAGTAACCGAACCAGGAAGGATTATATTGCCGACAGAGTACTGGAAATTGCAGGTGCTTACGAAGCAAACAGCCATTACGATGCCAAGAAAGAGAAAAAAGTTGTAGTTGGCGTCTACCGTCTTGCCATGAAATCCAACTCGGATAACTTCCGTCAAAGTTCTATCCAGGGCGTTATGAAACGCATTAAAGCTAAAGGAGCGACCGTGGTCATATACGAGCCTAATCTAGAGAATGTAACAACCTTCTTTGGTTCTCAGGTTGTTAATGATTTGAAGAAATTCAAGAAAATTAGCCAAGCCATTATCGCAAACAGATATGATAAAAATCTGGATGATGTGGCAGAGAAAGTTTATACAAGAGACCTTTATCGAAGAGACTAATTGCGAGGTGAAAAAGATGTTGAAACAAAACATAAATTTAGAAGGTAAAAGTATTCTGATAACAGGCGCCGCTGGTTTTATCGGATCTTTTCTTGTTTTGGAGTTACTCAGGACTATCCCGAACATCAAGCTCATCGGTTTTGACTCAGTTAATGACTATTATGATCCCGCCCTGAAAGAATACCGTCTTCTAGAGATAGAAAAAGAAGCATCAAAGCATCATGACTGCTCCTGGACCTTCATTAAAGGGAATATTGCAGATATGAAACTTCTCTTTCAAACCTTTAAAAAGTACAACTTCGACGTCGTTGTCAACCTTGCTGCACAGGCAGGTGTTCGCTACTCCATTGATCATCCGGATGTATATATTGAAAGTAATATCCTAGGTTTCTATAATATCCTGGAAGCATGCCGACATTATCCGGTAGAACATCTTGTTTACGCATCATCATCCAGCGTCTATGGAACCAATAAAAAGATTCCATATAGTATCGAGGATAAGGTTGATAATCCTGTAAGCCTGTACGCTGCAACTAAGAAAAGCGATGAACTCTTAGGGCATGCATACAGTAAGCTCTATAATATTCCAAGTACCGGTCTGCGCTTTTTTACTGTGTACGGTCCCGCTGGCCGTCCAGACATGGCTTACTTTGGATTTACAAATAAACTCAGATCAGGAGAAACGATTAAAATCTTTAATTACGGCAATTGTCTCCGTGACTTTACCTATATTGATGATATTGTGTCGGGGATTGTTAAAGTAATGTGCGTTGCACCGGATAAGAAAAATGGTGATGATGGATTGCCCATCCCGCCATATAAAGTATACAATATCGGGAACAATCATCCTGAAAACCTGCTCGACTTCGTACAGATACTTAGTGAAGAATTAGTGCGAGCCAAGGTTCTTCCAGACGATTTTGATTTTGAATCTCACAAGGAGCTTGTTGCAATGCAGCCAGGAGATGTTCCAGTGACTTACGCAGACATAAGCGCTCTGGAATCTGATTTTGGATTCAAGCCAAGTACCAATCTTCGAACCGGACTAAAGCGATTTGCCGAATGGTATAGAAAATTTTACATGGGATAATTTATAAGTTTGCAGGCATGTCATCGCCATATGGATTATTGGCGTTTGCCATGACGTCCCTAGATGTGATAAACATTCGGCAGGTCACAGATATTATGGCAATCCAGGACGACCTTGCCGGACAGTTTATTCATATTCTCTCTGATTTCATTGTGCTTGACCATGATAACAACCAAGTCAACATCGGCAAGGAAAGCGTCCAAATCATGGTACTGGTTTTCTACCTCGTCCACAGTAACAAAAGGATCATAGACTTTCATCGGTTTGGCAAGGTGACGCTCTTGACTTTCCAGTAGTTGCAATGTGGGAGACTCCCTCATGTCGTCAACATTCTCTTTATAGGTAAGTCCATACAAACCTACACGGTTGATATCTTTCATTCCATTCTCTTTCATTATCTCGTAAATACGATTGAGAACAAAGTCCGGCATACCGTCATTCGTCTTCATAGACTCATCTATAACCTTTGCAAGATTTGGATAATCTCCAACAAGGAACCACGGGTCGACTGAAATACAATGGCCGCCAACACCAGGCCCTGGCTGCAGGATATTAACACGTGGATGCATGTTGCAAATCCTGATAATCTCATATACGTCCATGTTATCGTGACGGCAGATCTTTGCTAATTCGTTTGCAAACGCAATATTGACGGCTCGGAAAGTATTCTCAACGACCTTAGTCATCTCAGCTGTTCGAATATCTGTTACTACAATTTCGCCCTGGCAGAAAGAAGTATAGAGTTTCTTTACCTTCTCACCGATAGCTTTGTCATCAGCGCCAATGGTACGGTTGTTATGCAGAAGTTCATATACCATGTTTCCGGGGATTATACGCTCCGGAGCATGTACGAGATTAACGTCCTCTCCTAACCTGAAGCCGTTCTCTTCAATCACAGGGCGGACATATTTATCAATCGTTCCGGGTGACACGGTAGATTCGATTACAATAGTTGCACCCTTCGGGCACACCTTCATTATACTATTGACCGCTGCCACTACATAGCAAGCATCGACCTTTTTGCTGAACTTATCGTATGGCGTGGGAACGGAAACGATATAGGTATCGGTTACCTGATATTCAGTGGTGAATTTTATACCCGTCTTCAGCGCATTCTGAAAAAGTTCGTCAAGTCCTTTTTCTTTAAATGTAGTCTTCCCCGCATTCAGAGTGTCCACTAACTCTTTGTTGTAGTCTGTGCCGACAACCTCAACACCGTGTGACGCCATCATAAGAGACGTAGGTAGTCCGATGTAGCCAAGTCCTATTACGTTAATCATTTTTCACCTCGTATTATCGTTTTTTGAGAATTTAAATAGGAAAACATAAAATACTATATAAATAAGCGCATAACTGCATCCAATTGTAAGAAGGTATGATTCAATTGACCATCCTGCTATTTTTGCCATAATAAACAATATTACCGATACGGCTACGAAAGCAACCTGAAAAACAAGTTCATAGTTCTGTTTTTGAGAAATAATCATCCCAACAGTTAACGGACTAACAATAAATCGTATACCGAACATTGGCGCCAGAAAGCGTAAATATATACCCGCAACATAGTATTTCTCACCAAAAAACAAACTGCAGAACCATGGCGACAGCAGTATCAATAAAGCCGTCATAGGGATTGCAATAATAACCATTATTATTGATGTTCTCTTAAATAATCGTTCATAATTGCCTTCTTCTTCATACGCTCTTGAAGCCTCTTCCATATATATACGAGATACGTTAGAACTAATAATGTTTAGCGGTAAACCTAGCAATCTATATGAAACCGAATAAAGACCCAATGTCACGTTTCCAAATAAGCTATTTATAAATATGTTTATTGATGAATAAGAGAAATTGTTTGCAAATAATGCTGGTGTTGATAATAAAGCTTGCTTCTTATGCTTTTTACCTACTTCAATTAAGTCGTATTTTGTGATTTTTTTTAGGCTCTGCAAATTATTAGTATTTTTTCTTAAAGTCAGCGATTGCCTCCTGATGCCAAAAATCGTACCTATAATCTCTGAAGTAACCAAAACCCATGATGTCGGCCACATGAGGCCTCCCCCTATCATAAAAGCTTCTTTTGCCGCTGATCGAATTAGGTTTACAGATGTCATTAATTTGTACTCACGACATCTGTTGTTAAAAGAAATAAGTATATTAGAAATACCATTCATAATGAGGAGGATCAGTATAAACAAGCAACAAAAAAGTACCTTTATAAGCGTATATCCCTGAATCAAATAATAAACGGCATAGCAAATTGTAACGGCGACGCTCAATATTATTGTAAATGCTAAAGACAGGACAACTAAAGCATAAACCTTTCCCTCTTCTACTTCTGGCACAATCGCCATATCATATCTCGCACAAATTACACTGCCAAATAGGCCTACAGCTGTTAGTACCAAGGTATAGTCACCTATTTCAGCCGGTGAGTATAGTCTAGTTATTATGGGAGAAGCAATAATAACAATTAATTGCGCCAATACGGAACCAGATGCAAGTATGGTTAATGATTTAATAAACTGAGATTTAATATTAAGTTTCATACGCGACTTTTACCCCACAACCCAATTTCATCGATTATTACAGCTTGATCTTGGCAGGCTTTCCTGCTAAAATGCATTTACCTTCTTCACAAGAATGAGTTACTACCATTTCTCCCATACGATTATGTGAACACCAGGTATAACACCGGGCAAAATTACTTCCAACGTTTTTGTTTCACATTTTTATTACCTGCAATGATTATCAGTTTTAGCTATTAGTTAACGTATCATTTCTCCTAACAGAATACAGAATACAGAACGAACAAAGTGTTAACTGGAACTGGCTCTTTATAAGTACGCCAATATCTGCATTAACAACATAGGAGTACATGCACAGAATTACTGATGTTATAATAACAGCGTATTTATCTTTATCCATTTGCCGTATTAAGAAGTCGATCTTTCCGCAAAAAAAGCCAAGAATAACACCAACCAGAGCAACTCCAATAATTCCGAATTGCAGGTATCCAAAGGTAATGATATCGTCAGGCACTCCTGCAATCTGCATCCAATTAGGTCCATAGTATAGAGCTGATGTAACTTCATATGAAGCACTAAAATCCAATCCAGGAAGTAAGTTTAAAACACCTGTAATAAAGTCGCTCCCCCACCTAAGACCAGATGAGTTAACCATTGTATTCAATTTCAGAATGTTTGCATAAACATATGAAAACTGCCCAATATATGTCGAACCGGTTGTTGAAAACACGTACCACCGCCCTGTTGTCAAATAAGCAAATAGCGAGTCCATAGCTCCTAAAATGGGTAGCATAAAACATCCACCAATGATACAAAGAGCCCATGAATGCTTTGTAAACTTATTTAAAAAAGGAATAGCAAAACACAAGATCATTACAACAATGCCTGTTTTGCCTGCATTAAAAAGTAGAAATATTACAGAAAATGCAAGAACAACAATGAATAGTACTTTTAAGATGCCTCTATGTCGTAGCGTGTCTTTTATGAATGGCCACAACACTATCGGGGCGACTAAAATAAGCCTCGCAGGAACAACCAGTAAGGTTGAACCATAACCAATGATATCAGTTTTATTTGTTCTGAATGATCTGAAATAATCAGCATATGAAAGCAATGAAGATATTCCGCCAAACGCTTGTATGTATAGAATAAATGCCGTTCCACCAATAATGACTGTAATAAAAGCAATAACCTTTAAAGCCTTGTGCATTCTTTCTTCGTTAAAAGAATAAGCAACTATTTTTTGTCTATTATTGTAACGTTTATAACTAATATCGAACGCTAAGGTGAATGCTAAAACACTACATTCGGCCAAAATGAATTCTCCCGGTGAGCACTTTAGAATCATATTAACCATTAACGAATATGAAGCGTCGGATTGTGATACGACCCCAAGGTAAATCAAAATCGGAACAATCTCGAAATAAAAAAGCATCGTAAAAAGTACCGCAGAGTGCGTTGTTACGCCGCCATTTTGCCAATTTTGCCGAAACAGAATTATTATATGAATAATTGCTATAATAAACAAGGAAAAAACGTATAGGACTTCTCTCATCATTCATCAACCTTATCAATTATTCTACTGGCTACTGTTCTTGCGCTTAAAGCTTCACACGGTTTCCATTCTCTTTCATTATTTAATAGCCATTCAATTGCCTTCAAAATAGCTTCTTCATTGTTCTCGCACAAATAATACCGGTTAAATTCCTCCAGGAAATGCCTTAATTCGTCTTTAAGCTCATTATCGCCATCCAAAATTACTAAAACCGGCAGGTTTGTAGCAGCATTATAGTAAAGCTTACCCGGTATCTGGGTTCCAGTTAGATTCAAAATACATACTAATAAATCAGTATTGCGCTCATATTCTTCCACATCCCCCCTAGACTTAACTAAAATGTTTTCTTTTTCTTCTAAATGAATGTCTGTATCTCCAATAATATTTAGCTGTACTCTATTTTCTAATTTACTGCATGCATTATAAAGTGGAATGATATTACGTACATTCGAAAGGTATGCCCCATAATATCCTATAGTAAATCTTCCTGTTTTCTTTTCTTTAGTGTATATCTTTTCCTCAATAACTGCTGTAGGAACAAAATACATTCTATCGGATAATTCTGGATATATCCTCTGTTCTGCTTTAAGGGTAAACGGTGATGTATAAACAATTCTATTCGCTTGTAAAAGCATAGCTTTTTCACACTTTTTCAAAATAGCTTTTGGATATATACTTTTGAGCGTGATATCACCATATAAAGGATCCCCCCAGTACTCGATTACCTCTTCAATATGTAGCCCTTGCTTAAAAAGGGTATATAGGGCAATATGCGACGTTTTCGGGTCGGAGACAGAAACAGCATAGTCATACGCGCTCCTTGGCAGTTGTTTTAAGTCGATTGATTTCGCTAACCTTTCAGTGTGCCCAAAGATAAAAAACAATCGATAAATTTTGCTAATATTATTTACAAACCTGGATTTCAGACTTTTCTTCCTTGATGCAATCTGATCATAGGGTTTTATTGTTTCGGCTAAAATAACATTTACCTTGTCCAAAAAATCATAACCATTTCTTTTTGTGTTATCCTTATCTGATTTGAATCCAATTGTTAGTAAATCTACACAATAGCCATTATCAACCAAACCTTTTATCATGCCCAGAGTCCGCATAGTAGAAGATGCTAGTCCATTATACGGAGAAAGGTATATTACGAGTACTGTGTTTTCCATTTCCATTGCATTTCCTCCTATGACTTAAACCAAAACAAGCGCCATAATTATCAGCATTAAAATCGCCAAGGTATAAAAAGCTACATATAGAAGAAAATATTTCAGATTAAGTCTTCCAATGTTCTGAAATCGCACGAAATTATTGATAACCATGCTTATTTTCCCACTCAAGCCATGACACAGATCAAGTACTTCGTCAATTCCTATTCCTTCAACAGGTGGATTTCTTTCCAAATCACTGAATTCAAAGCCTTTACTTTTTGCGTATTCTACCATTTTCTTAAACTTCTTCTCCGCGCTTTTATTCAAAGCAAGATAGTTACTTAAGAAAAAATACTTTTTAATGAAATTCCATGAATGCATCGTAAAAACCATTTGATTCAATTGCGTTTTATCAATAATATGTTTGAACTCGTTGTATGTTGTTTCACTGGCATCAAGATTGAAGTAATACTTCCTTTCCCCCAGCGAAAGCCCAAGATATCTAGTGTTTGGCATAATACACTGGTTCTCAAATCTTACAGCCCTATTATTCGTTTCTATAGTATCAGAATCAATATGACACATTTTGGGGCAATGCGTACAATATGATAAATCCGTAATGTTAAAACTAAGTTCATTAAGTAGTTCATACATTTCCTTGTCAGCCCCATACCTGCCTACTCGAAAAAAACGTACATCATGACCTAGAACCCTACGATACAAAGAAAATCCTTTCTTTAGAATCACTTTTTTTTCCTCTTTATTGTATTGCCACAAAAAGCTCCTATCATGATTATTGGTTATGTAGTCTGGATGAAGATGAAAATATACATGCTGATTATAGCTATGTATCAAGCTAATAATCTCGTTTATATAGTCTTCACCGTATTCATATGCCTCGACAATATCAAAAAAACAATTCACCGGGATATTCATTTTTTTAGCTATATTAAGTATATGCTGAAGCCCGCAATTCCCATTATTGGTCTTTCCGTCGATATATTGATTGCGTTTTCTTATATCGTGGCATTCAACATCAATTGTTAAATATATTCTTTTATCCATTCTCCCACCCGTTACAATAAAATTGACTTATTATTTCAAATACTTCCACAAAATATATCATCAACGAATTCTTTTAACCGCGATTGAAATGAAGTTAATTTTAATAGGGAAGTCCTTTTTTCTAGATTTATATCATGCTTTTCTTTTATATAATCGTATAAATTCTTCCTGCTGCTTTCTGTAAATTCGTATAATACGCCGAGATCGTTACTTTTTATTAGGTCAGCTATATCAAAAATATACGGTGTAGTAACTATTGTTAATCCACTTTTAACATACTCGAGAAATTTATTTGGAAATGCAACATTATTTGTAATGCTGTTTTTTCTCAATAAAAAGGCAAAATCAGCTGAACATATTACACTTTCTACTTCGTCAGCTGATACTTTATCGGTAATAATGTCATTTTCAGAATTAATCAGTGAACTTATTTTATTAATATTATGAGATAAAATGAGCATTTTACAGTCAGTTCCAACATTATTCTTTATAAGTCTGAACAAATCAATAGATTCTTCAATACATTGCCATGGAGAAATGCCTCCGGAATAAGCAAACAATAGTTCATTATTATTTATGCCGTATTTCTTTCTATAGTAATATCTATTCTTTTCAATATCTTCAAGTTTGATTGAGAAATCGTCTATAGCACAAGGAACAACATAACACTTTTTATTTTTAATGAGGGGATTCTTTTCTTTAATATATTTTTCCAAAGAATTTGATACAACAAATAAAGCGTCTACTTTAGATAGACTCAGCAAATCGCCTGACCTTGATATGTAATAAAGAATCTTAAACCATATTTTTTTTAGTATATTACCCTTTGAAAATTCGAGCGTGTCTTCATAAGCTCCATGAATGTCCGCAATAATTTTTACTTTATGATTAAGCTTCTTTATATACCTTACAAAAAATATTGTTCCTATTCCTGAAAGAATAACACATTTATAATGCCCTGTCTTAATTTGATTTTCAATTTCTTTTCTAAGTTTGAAAAAGCCCAGAATATTGCTAACTATGTTTTTATCAAATACAATTGCGGATATTTTACTTTCAATGCCTAATGGTTCATTGCTTTCATTTATCCTTTTTCTGTTATTGACTGCTATGTAATCAGTAACAATCCCCCAAAACTTATATAATGCGTTAGCTCTATTTTTTATTAGTCTCAATTCACCACAAGTAGTAAATATATTTCTTGTTGTAATAAATAATACCTTATTCATATTAATCCCCATAATTTTTTAATACTTTACAAATCTCATAGTTATATGCTTCAACAATTATATGTCTGCTGAATTGACTCTCAACTTTCCTTCTACCTGCTAAACCCATATTTTTTTTATCTTCATAACTCAATCCGAGAAATTTTTCAATTTTACTTATAAGATCTTGACTATTCTGCTGATCAACTATAAATCCATTGATTCCATCGTCGACAATTTCTTTACACCCACTTCTATCTGTTGTTATTATAGGCCTTCCACAAGCTGCACTCTCTAACAAAACATTTGACATACCTTCAGGATAATATGTCGGGTGTATTGTACAATGAACTCTTTCATATATTTTTTTTATGTCATGTACCATGCCATGATATTCTATGATACCATCATCTTGAAATTTATTTAGCTTTTCTTCATAATCATCTTCACAAAAACCACATATATGAAATTTAGTATTGGGATATTTTTTTCTAATAAATTCCGCTGCATCTAAATATTGATCAATACCTTTCTCTTTTAGAATTCGGGATATAAAAACAAATTCTATATTTTGTTCCGGAGGGTAATCTATTAATTGATACTCGTTTAGATTTACACCTGAACCTGGTATAAGTCTATATTTATCGCGAACAATTTTCCTATTAACAAATAACTGTAAGTTCTCTGTATTTTGAAAAAAGGTACACGATACATTTTTTAAGGCTAATTTATATAAAAATAAAGCTATATTTTTTAATAAACCTTTGTTTTCTACGGCTGATCCCAGACCAGTAATATTCACGATATATGGAGTTCTTTTTATTCTGCAAGCAATTCCCCCATATACATTAGGCTTTATTGTATATGTTAGAACTATATTAGGTTTAATTTCCCCGATCAATTTAATATATTTCAACAGTAATTTTAACTCATTTATCGGGTTCGTACCTCTCCGCTCCATATCAACATCAATGTGTGTGCACCCTAAATCCTGAAGGTTGGGTACAAATTCGCCATAAGGAGTCGATACATATACATCATATTTTTTTACCAACTCCTGAATTAGCTCTTTTCTAAATTTATACAAACCTATATCAATATTTGACAATATAAGAATTTTTTGCATTGCCTATACTCTCCTTGCCGGTACTCCAACATAAGTTCCAGATATCGTGATACTCTTGACTACCGCTGCTCCAGCACCGATTATACACTCACTAGTAATACTTGTGTTATTACAGACGACGCATCCAATACCTAACCATGTTCCTGCGTCTATTTTTACATTACCTGCAAGATGAACGCCAGGCGATAAATGAACATAATCGCTGATTAAATTATCATGGTCTACTGTTACTCCAGTATTGATTATGCAGCCCTTGCCGATCTTTGTACCAGTATTTATCACCACACCGGCCATAACTACAGTTCCGGCTCTAATTTCGACCTCAGATCCGACGACAGCCTGCGGATGTATTATTACAGGTATTTTAGCCCCGACTGCCTCAAGCCCGTTTTGTATTTTCTCTCTGGTGGCATTATTGCCGATACCTGCAAATATTTCATAACTGTCTATATATTTCAACGAATCAGAGGATTTTCCTATAATATCTATTCCCATCGACCGCTTCAGGCTTTCATTGTCGTCCAAAAAAGCAATTTTCGACCACTTGCCCATTTTTATGGCAATATCGGCAACAACTTTACCATGGCCGCTTGCACCAATTATTATCAATCCTGTCATATGGTCCATCCTATCCTGATATAATGCTTTACGATCCGGTAAAGAAAGGCATTGTGGCACTTTCGGGGTTATTTATGCCTTTTCTTCCGACTACATTTACGACCGTAAGCCAAATTATTTTTATATCCAGAAACAAGCTTATTTTATCGACATAATCCGTATCAAACCTGAATTTCTCTTCCCAGTTGATAGCATTCCTGCCATTGACCTGGGCCCAGCCTGTCAAACCCGGCCTGACCAGGTGGCGGCGCTTCTGCTCTTCGTTATACAGAGGCAGATACTGTATAAGCAGCGGCCTTGGTCCGACTATGCTCATATCTCCCCTGAAAATGTTCCAAAGCTCTGGAAGCTCGTCTATGCTGGTTGAGCGCAGAAATTTCCCGAACTTTGTCAGCCGTATGTCATCCGGCAGTAACACACCCGAAGCATCCCTTTCATCGGTCATTGTGCGGAATTTATACAGAGTGAATATCCTTTCATTCCTGCCGGGACGGTTCTGCCGGAATATCACGTGGCTTCCGAGCTTGAGTCTTACCAATATCGTTACCGCAAGAAAAACAGGTGAAAGCACAATAAGTGCAATCAACGATAATACTATATCAAGCACCCGTTTGAAAAAAATTCTATACACGTCGATCCCCTTGCTTTATACAATAACTTTACAGCCAGTTAGATTTGACTATCCTCACGACCCTGTCCAGTTCCTCATCGGTCATTGCGGTACCCGACGGCAGACAGACGCCTCTGGCGAACAGATCCTCGCCTATACTCATATTATCACTATGACAGAAATATTTGTATCCCTTAAAAACCGGCTGAGAGTTCATTGGCTTCCATAAAGGCCTTGACTCGATGTTTTCCTTTTCGAGCGAAGTTATTATATCGTCCGGCTTCACCCTGCTGCCCTTGTTTATCGTCAATACCGACAGCCAGTGATTGGGCCTGCATTTGTCCTGTACCGGCATCATCTCGAGGGGAAGTCCTTCGAATGCCCCTTTATATTTATTGAAAATTTCGCGTTTTGTCCCCACTCTCTCATCGAGGGTCTCAAGCTGGCCTCGTCCTATAGCCGCGCAGACATTGGACATCCTGTAGTTGTAGCCGACCTCCCTGTGTTCGTAATGCCTGGCCGGCTCTCTTGACTGCGTAGCCCAGAAACGAAGCTTCCTGATCGCGTCCTCATCGTCTGATACGACCATTCCCCCTCCTGAGGTGGTTATGATCTTGTTGCCGTTGAAGGAAAAAATTCCAAAACGTCCAAAGCTTCCAGTTGGCCTGTCATTGTACTTCGAACCCAGCGACTCGGCAGCGTCTTCTATTACCGGAACGCCGTACCTGTCGCAGATTGGCAGGAGTTTATCCCAGTCTGCGCTTTGCCCGTATAGATTTACGATTATTACTGCCTTGGGCAGCTTATTATTGGCTTCGGCCCATTGAAAAGCCCTCTCGAGGGCTGCCGGAGACATGTTCCAGCTCTCCGGCTCTGAATCTATGAAAACCGGGATGGCCTTCTCATACATTATCGGGTTGCACGAGCCTGAAAATGTCAGAGACGAGCAGAAAACAAAGTCGTCCTGCCCTGCCCCGAGGTACTTCAACGCCAGATGTATGCCAGCCGTGCCTGACGATAAGGCAACTGCGCTTTTTACGCCCATCCTCTTTGACATTTCCTTTTCAAATCCGTCCACATGAGGTCCCAACGGCGCTATCCAGTTAGTGTCGAATGCATTGGCTACATATTCAATCTCATGGCCGTTCAAATGCGGCGCAGATAAATATATTCTCTTTTGTTCCAAGCTGACATCCCCTTAAGTTAATTATTTAAAATTTAATCCTACACGGGTTTATCCCGTTTAGCAACATGTTGACATAACCTTAAACGTTTATTTCAAAGTGTCGCCCTGTATATAAACCTTTAGTTTGCCTGACCTGTTCCCAGCAGTCTGTTCGCTTGTGATGGTAATAGACGGCTTGCTGTATTCGTAACGGTACTTGTAAGTCGGCACGAGCTTCGCCATGCATTCCCGGATCGCTTCTTCGCTATCCATCGAATTTTCCAGCGCTTTTATGCACATGATGACTTCCTTGAAGCTCATGTCTGACTGCTTTCCTATGAAGATTTTTTTATGGGCTGTCCTCTCCAGGCCTTCTTCATCCATCAACAGCTCTTCATACAGCTTTTCGCCGGGTCTCAGCCCCGTATATTCTATCTTTATGTCTGTGTCGGGTTCATACCCTGAGAGTCTTATAAGGTCGCGGGCAAGATCGTCAATCTTTACGGGATCGCCCATATCGAGTACGAAGACCTCGCCGCCTTTTGCCAGCGCACCCGCCTGGATCACAAGCTGGGCAGCCTCCGGTATCGTCATGAAATATCTTATTATGTCCTTGTCGGTTACAGTGACCGGTCCACCCCCGGCTATCTGCTTCTGGAAAAGCGGTATCACGCTGCCATTGCTGCCAAGAACGTTCCCGAAGCGTACTGCGGCAAAGTTCGTTTTGCTGGTTTTGTTCATGGATTGAATAATAAGTTCAGCCAGCCTTTTCGAAGCTCCCATTATGTTTGTGGGATTTACCGCCTTGTCTGTGGATATGAGTATGAATTTTTTGGCTCCGTTGTCAGCGGCGCGGCGCGCAGTGTTCAACGTGCCGAAAACATTGTTCTTGATGGCCTCTTTCGGGCTTCCTTCCATCAGCGGGACATGCTTGTGTGCCGCCGCATGGAATACTACGCCCGGCTTGTATTTTTCAAATATCTCTTTCAGACGCTCCCTGTCCCTGCATGAGCCAATGATTACTTCAAGGTCCAACGTATTCTTGTAAGTGAATAATAATTCGTTCTGCAGGTCGTAGGCATTATTTTCGTAAATATCGAAAACTATCAGCTTCCTGGGCTTGAACTTCGCTATCTGCCGGCAGAGCTCCGATCCGATCGAGCCTCCCCCGCCGGTCACCATGACCGTTTCATCCTTCAGATAGTCGGATATTTCGTCCATATCGAGCACGATCTCGTCCCTGCCGAGAAGATCTTCTATGTTTACATCCCTGAGCTTTTTTACGCTTGCTTCCCCGCCGGCCATTCCCATTACGACGGGAAGGGTTTTCAGTTTGCATTTGGTCGACTTGCAGATGCGCAATATTTCGGCCAGGTCTTTTTTAGGAGCCGAAGGGATCGCAATTACAATTTCATCGATCTCATACTTTCTTGCAAGCTCCCCTATCCTGTCTCTGCCCGTAACCACACGGACTCCGTTTATCCTTGTCCCCTGCTTCCTTTTGTCATCGTCTATGACAATAACAGGCAGAGCGTTTATTCCGGAATTGTTCTTCAGTTCCTTTATCAGCATCGAACCCGCGCTGCCGGCGCCTATTATCATTACCCTGCTTGCGCCTGCGCCGTACTTGAGTCTCATCATTTTAAGCCTGCGGAAATACCTGTAGCTTATCCTGTTGAAGCCGGTGAACATGAACATCAGCACGCAGGATATGATACATACGGAATACGGCATCCTTTCGCCGATCACTATCCCTGTTACAAGGATGAGTCCGCTGACGGATAAAATGCCAAGGAATATCTGCAACAGTTCTTCTATGCTTGCATATTCCCAAAGGCTCCGATAAAGCCCGAATACATAAAATACTACTATTTGTATGACTGTTATAAATAGAGTGCTTTTGAAAAAAAGATCGTAGTATTGTTTCGGTATTGCAAATTCGAATCTTATGAGTAATGCAAGGTAGAAAGAGAGATTTATGAACAGTATATCAGTGACCAGAAGTAACGCTTTTTTTATACGTATCGACAACTCTTCTCCCCCCCTTTTTTCAAAACGGATCAAACAGAAATTATGTTTAAAGTAAGCTGCGCCAATCGGCATATAAATTGAAAATATGCCATAGCAGATTATGCCTGATGATCTCCATGTCATTTGCCGGGCCGAAACACCGCCAAAGGATTCCGGATAGCTTTTATTCATTGTACAGGCGCAAGAACGGATATCCCAAGATCCACAGTTCTTTCTTCTCCAAGGAAGCTCAGTTTTACCTTCGCACGTTCCTTCCTGCGGTCAACACTCAATATAATACCTTCGAGAGAAAAAAGGGGTCCGTCTATCACCCTGACTCTTCCATTCTCCAAAAGCACGCTGGAAAAACCAATTTCTTCGTTGTTACAGATTAATTTGGAAAGAACCGCCATCTCACGGTTGTCGATCGATGCCACCGAGTTCCCTGTTCTGAGAAGCCTGAGAACGCTTGGAATATCTTTCAGAAGATAATAAATATCTGAATTGATACCGCCGTTGATCAAAACATACCCCGGAAACAAAACCTTGGTCTCCGTTGTCCAGATACCGCCCTTTCTCAGTTTCAATTTTCTCTTTGGCACCACTACTGTAAAACCGTCTTGAAGACGGTATCTGATTCTGTCTTTAACCTTATCCTCTTCACCCGTAACAACGAAGATACTATGCCACTCATCCGCATTCAAATCAAAGGGCATAAGAAATAACCACCATTCAGAGAATATGAGATTAATATCCATTTTATTGCAAAAAAGGCGGAAAGTCAATAAGCTTCAAGGCTTTTATACTGATTTCATGGCTTTTTATGCTACATTATGCATAAAGATGCGGCTTATGAATATTTGTTTAATTATAGTAATGATAATAACTGCCGCCCGAGGAACCGGTTATCTTTGTCAGTACGGCGCCTGTCAGCCTTGCGTTGACGCGCTGGAGCGACGCCTTTGCACGCCTTGGGAATTATGATTGCAGAGACATTTTTGAAATTGAGTTTCAAAGCATCATCCTCCAATATTTAAAATACTGCCTTTAAAGAAATCGTCCATCTATTTATATACCGTTTAAAATAAGGAAAAATAAATATATATTTGTCGAACCGTTGTTCCTCTTAATGCTGTGCGATAGCTTCGACAGTTTTGTTGACCAGAACCCTGAGGATCGCCATTGCAGGCACTGCCAGTAGCATACCGATAATGCCGAAGAATTCGCCTCCCACAAGGACTGCAAAAATGGTCGCGACCGGATGCAGGCCGAGTTTCCCCTCGATCATCTTGGGCGATATGAAATTGTTGTCTATCTGCTGGACCCCCAGAAAAATTACTATCGTCCACAGCGCCTTCACCGGCGATACCGTCAGCGCAATGGCCAACGCAGGGAGAAGCCCGATATAAGGCCCGAAATAGGGTATTACATTTGCAAGCCCTCCGATCATTCCCAATACCAGAGAGTACTTCATTTTGATCAGCATAAGCCCCATGGTTTCCAGTATCCCGACGATAAGCGCGGTCGTAAGCTGCCCCTGAATGAAGCCGGCCAGGATATTTCCCGTTTCCTTGAAAATGCCTGTTAGGCCGTTCCTCCACCGCCGTGGCAGCATAAGCAGGAAATAGTCTCTGAATTTATTCCCGTCCTTTATGATGTAATACGCTATAACCAGAGCTATTGTAAAGTCGACAATAAACCTGATGGTCTCGACGATCATATTTATACCATTCTCAAGCGACTTTAAAATGAATTTCTGTAAGGCGCCCATCCCGGCTTCGATCTCATTGAATATGGCCGATTTGACCTGTTCCGACCAATTGCTCGACTTTATGGATGAAAGCAGGCTGTTGAATATCCTTTCATAATCCTTTATAAGCTGCGGCAGAGTCTCCATCAGCTCGCGCATGTTCGTCGCCAGCTCGGGAATGAAGAATACGCATGCGGCTGCGACCGCCGAAATGAAAAAGAAATAAACAAGCATTATAGACAGGCACCTGTTTATTTTTTTGGCTGCAAGCCTGTCCGCCAGGGGTTTTACTATATAGACGAGCGGTATGGTCATCAGGAACGGAGAAAGGATCCTTGATATCCTTACCCTGTATCTGATATAAAAAATGACCGCTGCGATTATTATGAGTGCTGCAGCGATATAGAATAATATCTTTTTTAATCTCAACAGCTCCACTCCATTATTAAAAACCGGGTATGTGCTTCTACCCGGTTTTTATGAGGATTTGAGAGAATGTGTGTACGACCCGCTCTTAAGCCTGTTAACGAGGCGTCCGGGGTCTGAAAGCCTTACGGCTGAATTATTGAACTTTAAAAACAGCTTGCAGGAATCATCTGAACATATCCGCCACATCGCTGATGAGATTGCCGGATTTTCTTATGAATGATTTGCCGCCCCTCATCATCCTTCTCCTGGATTTGGACGACATCATATCGGAATTCATCATCATGCCGACGGATGCAGCTACAAGACTGCCTATCACCATACCTTTTACAAAACCTCTCTGCATTGAAACAACTCTCCTTTCCGCTGAATACAGCACGATCATTTTAGCAGCTTACTTTTTATACCGCCGCCGGTTTCTTGCATTTCATTGACTGCTTCGCTGTCGACTATTGCAAACTCTTCTCCCAGCTCTACCTTGCCAAACAGGGGCAGCAGCTTCCAGCCCTGCATGATATCCTGAAACAGGCCGTCCGAAATTTCGAAGCCTTCGATCCTGCCGGTACGGATATCGAACATGATGTCCCTGATAACCCCTATTTCTCCTCCGGTTTTGGAAAACACCCTGAGGCCGAGTAAACTTCCTGCATCGCTGAAGGCTTTTGCAAAGGCTTCGCGGTCCAATTCGGCAACGCAGCCGGCGCCGTTCACTACAGCCGCTCCGCCTCCCAGGCCCAGTAGTTCGGAAATGAATACTACCCGCTTGTTCAGTGTCAATCCCTTGTGTTCGAGCAGCAGCGCTTTGACTTCCCTGTTGTTGCGGCTGAACAGGATATCCTTTACAGCTCCCGCCTTTTTTCCGCTGTCTGCGCAAATAACCGGGAGATTCAGTACTTCACTGTACCTATGCAGCATGATCAGCCTCCGTAAATAAAGTCAACCGCGTGTTCTCACTCAATAACGCCTTAATTCAGAGAAAATTTTCCCCGCCTCATTATAACGGCTTGATTCAAAGAAAATTTTTTGACTGTAGAAAAATTTTCTTACATCAGCGGCGTTTCAATGAGGAAGGAAACATGTTTCCCTCCTCATTATTATTGCTTCGATGCACATAAATAATTCATATGAAAACATTGGAAATGCGCCATTTTTCAGCACATGTGATATAGACATTTATTAGCTTCTTGTATAAAATGATTTTATATTTTCAAGCTGGGGGATAAAATGGAAAACAGATTCAAAGCTTTTGGTGTAAACATACCTGAGATACTTTTGCCTGCCGAAGACGCCGACCTTGCGAAATGGGCCGTGATAGCATGCGACCAGTATACTTCGCAGCCGGACTACTGGGAAAACGTCAGAAGAGTAGTCGGGCAGGAGCCGTCGACACTGAAATTGATCTTTCCTGAAATCTATCTCAAGGACAATGATAAGGAAAGCAGGATAGAAAATATCAACAGGACTATGCGGCAGTATCTTGACGAAGGAGTCCTCGAGCCGCAGAAGCCCGGTTTCATACTGGTAGACAGAAGCACGCCCCTCACCCCGTCCCGGAAGGGACTGATAATCGCAGTCGACCTGGAATGCTATGATTACACGCCCGGTTCGCGTACATTGATACGCGCGACAGAAGGAACCGTGCTGGACAGGATACCGCCGAGGGTTAAAATACGTGAAAATGCCGATATAGAGCTGCCGCACATAATGCTGCTGATAGACGACCCTGAAAAGACAGTTATAGAGAAGCTGTACGCCGGAAAGGAAAAATACAAAAAGCTGTACGATTTCGAACTGATGCAGGGCAGCGGACATATCAAGGCATGGAAGGTAGAGGATGACGAGAGCTTGGCGGAGGTAGCCGGAGCGCTTGAGAAGCTGGCCGAGCCCAACGCCTTCAGGCAAAAGTACGGACTTGATGAGTCGGAGGACGATTCTTCGACTCATATGATAAAAGGCGGTTCTGCCAATAGTCATGGGGCTTCCCGCGACGGCGACGTCCTCCTGTTCGCCGCCGGTGACGGTAACCATTCGCTTGCCACCGCAAAAGCGCATTGGGAAAATGTAAAAGCCGCGCTTATGAAGAGTACAAATGCCTGCCCGGAACAGACCGGCGCCGGCAATAGCCCCTGTATTCCCGAGCATCCGGCAAGATATGCTCTTGTCGAGCTGGTCAACGTTCATGACGACGGGCTCGCATTCGAACCGATACACCGGGTGCTTTTCGGTATAAACAGGTCGGCAATAGCGGAACAGATCAAAAGTGCCTCCGGGAACTTGCAGGGAGTCGAATTCAAACTGTTCGATACGCAGGCAGCTATGGAAAACAGGCTGAATGAGCTGAAGAACGGATCAGCCGCGGAACCTGCAAACAGCGGCTCCAGTCTGACCGGCAAGTCAAAGCTGCCCCACGTCATACCCTTCATCCTCGAAGGCACATACGGCCTCCTCACCGTGCGCGAACCTTCAAGCAACCTTGAAGTGGGGACATTGCAGGCTATTCTCGATGAACTCGTTAAAAATGGCGCAGGTACGAATGGTACCGACGCCGGAATCGAAATAGACTATATCCATGGTGAGCAGGTCGTCACGGAAATCGGGTCGCAAGCCGGCTGCATGGGCTTTTACCTGCCTGCAATGAGCAAGCGCGACCTGTTCAGGACCGTAATACTGGACGGCGTGCTGCCCAGAAAAACCTTCTCCATGGGCGAAGCAGAAGAGAAGCGCTATTATCTCGAGTGCAGAAGGATAAGATAGCGATTGAAACAGGGGACAATTGAAACAGAGGGACGGTTAGTTCTTTTGTTTCAATCGTCTCACTGTTTCACTTATCTCATCAGCGGGGTTGACGGAATGACGAACCTGACCTTGCCGTCGAAGCTTACGTGATTTTCAGCCCCGTTGCTCATGTATAAAGTGATCTCTTTTATCTGTACTGTCTGACCGTCAGCCTTATCTACGCCTATAATTACATAATACCTTCCATCCGCGTATGTTCCTGAAGCCGGAGGCGTCGTATTCAAGCCGAACAGCAATTGAGCCGCTCCTGTAAGGATGTCCGGGCCCGTCAATACAGTGCCGTCACTGCTTACCGACGCATAAAGCTGCGACGATGCCGAAACTGTATTTCCGTTTTTATCCCATGTCTCAATAGTAAACGCTACTCCGGTCACGTTTAGCGAGCTGCCGGTCGTGTTCGACGTGCCTATTGCGCCTATGGATACTACAGCCGCATATTTCGCAGGGGCATTTTTCTGGCTGGGAACCTGATACGTATTATCATCCAGCCTGATTTCAAGCGGCGCCGCTTCACCATTTCTAAGCCTGTAATAGCTTACGTCCACATTGGCTTTGAAGGCTATCCTGTATTCGATCTCCCATTTGAAATCCTCAAGCGTCACATCTGCCGTATCGCCGGGGACTAGTTGTTTATTGTCCGGATCTCCGTCTATGCATTTATAAACCTCGACGCCCGTCAATTCGTAACCTTCCGGAACGTCTATCCGGTACTGCTTTTCACCGATTACCCTGTTTATGACCAAAGACCCTCCCAGGCCGGTAATGCCGACTTCCTTGCCGGAATCTTTCACGGATACGTTGCC